>CAYTTR010000029.1:0-33181 GCA_964440805.1 uncultured Eubacteriales bacterium | reverse complement strand
GCCTGGATATTCTTCCAGAGAGCTTGAAACATCAATCCCGTAAGGCTCCATGGAAGAGACTGCTTCAATATTTTCAGAGCTAATGCCTCCGGCAATTACAACCTGAAACTTGTTTTCAACGGCTTCCTGAGCGATTTTCCAGTCGAAGGACACAGAGGTTCCACCCGGTTTATCTTTGACGAAGGTATCAAGAAGAAACGTCCGGCAGTTATAGAAATTCATTTTCTCGAGTGATTTTTTGTCTCTAATCCTGATAACTTTCCAGTAAGGCAGGCCAAGATTCCGGCAGAAATCCGGCGATTCATCGCCATGGAGTTGAACAATATCAAGTCCTGTCTCTTCAAATATTTTTTTTATGTTTTCTATGGATTCGTTAACAAAGACGCCGATTTTTTTTACAGGAAAAGAAAACTGCCTTGAAGCATTTTGGACAAACTGAGGAGAAACAGAGCGGGGTGACGGTTCATAAAAAACAAAACCAACAAAATCTGCTCCGAGTGAAACAGCGGCTAAGTAATCTTCGACATTGGTTATTCCGCAGATTTTTACTTTAAGCATTTATCAGTTCCTTTAATGTATTACCAGGAGAGGAGGAAGAACATAGAACCTCTCCCACCAGCGCTCCTGAAAACCCGGCATCTTTCAGTTCCCGTATATGAGATGGATGATGAATCCCGGATTCACTGATAACTTTGACGTTTTCCGGAATAAGCTTTTTCAACCTGAACGAAGTTTCTCTGTCTACCTCGAAAGTTTCTAAGTTTCTGTTGTTAATTCCGATAATTTTCGGATTGAGATTTAAAACTCTGAAAAGCTCCTTTTCATTGTGAATTTCAAGAAGCACCTGAAGATTAAGATTCAATGCTTCTGTATAAAGCATTTTCAGGCTTTCTTCATTTAGACAGGCCGCAATGAGAAGTATGAAATCTGCACCGAGATTATACGATTCATAAATCTGGTAAGGATGAATGAGGAAGTCTTTACGAAGAACGGGAATTTGAACACTTTTTTTAATTGCTCTCAAGTCTTCTTTTGAGCCATGAAAGAAATTTTTTTCGGTAAGAACAGAAATTGCGCGAGCCCCTGCTTTCTCATATTGTTTGGATAGATTAAGAACGTCGAGGCTTTCTTTAATCATTCCTTTGGAGGGAGAAGCCTTTTTCACTTCAGCAATAAAAAAGAAGCCTGCCTCCATCAGCTTTAAGACGTCGAGAGGCGGTTTTCTTTCTACAAAATTAAAGGAATCAGGACAGAATGAATCAAAGGTTTTTTTCTCTTCCTCTAAAATGCGGCCGATAATTTTTTGAAGAATGGTATTCATATGTTTGTAATCCTGATTAATTCCTCCAGCTTTTGCATAGCTGCGCCTGAATCTAAGGAAGACTCAGCTTTAGCAATGGCTTCTTCTATTGATTTCGCTCCGCCTGCCAAGTAAATAGCTGCGGCAGCATTAAGCACCACTATATCCCTTCGCGCTCCTTTTTCTCCACCGAGAATAGAAAGAACAATGTCGCAGTTTGTTTTAAGGTCTCCTCCTTTCAAGTCATTTTCATGACAATAGGTAAAACCGTAATCGTTAGGGTCAAAAATCATATATTTCATCCACCCTTGGTTAATCTCGATTATTCTTGTTTTTCCGGTGAGAGTAATCTCATCCAGGCCGTCGCTTCCATGGACTACCATAGCTCTGCCTGTTCCCAGTGATACCAGCGTTTTGGCTATTTTTTCCATGATGGAATCATCAAAAACGCCTATAATCTGACAGTCGGCTCCGGCTGGATTGGTCAGCGGACCCAGCATATTAAAAACCGTCCTGATTCCCATTTCCACCCTTACAGGAACAGCATGCTTCATGGATAGATGCAGCTTTGGAGCAAAAAGAAAGGCAATTCCCACGGTCTTAAGTGCTTTTTCAATAATTTCATGACCGGGAGCAAGGTTTATCCCAAGGGCTTCCATTAAATCAGCGCTGCCGCATCTTGAAGTAATGGAGCGGTTTCCGTGTTTGGCCACACAAACACCGGCCCCGGCAATAACAAAGGCAGCACAGGTCGATATGTTGAAAGTTCCGCTCCTGTCTCCCCCTGTGCCGCAGGTATCGACAAGTATTTTTCCATCCGGTTTGTTGATTGAAACAGCTTTTTTTCTCATAACTCTGACAAATCCGGTAATTTCTGAAGCTGATTCACCTTTTATGGCTAAGGAAGTCAGGAAGGATGCAATCTGCGCAGGAGTGGTCGAACCTGAGGTTATTTCATTCATGGCATTTTCAGCCTCAGCTTCACTTAGGTCAATGCCGCTTGAAATTTTCTTTATGGCCGACTGAATGATACTGGGTTCAGGTTCAGGATTCAGGAAATTAAGAAGAAGCTCACACCCGCTTTCTGTGCCCACGGACTCCGGATGAAATTGCAAACCTTCTATAGAATAGAGCTTATGCTGCACTCCCATAATTTCGTTGTCTTCTGTCCAGGCGGAAACCTCCAGTTCTTCGGGTAAGCGTGTCCGGTCAACAAGTAGCGAATGATAGCGAATGGCTGAAAAAGGATTTTTAATTCTGGCAAATATTCCTTTTCCATCATGGTAAATATCTGAAGACTTTCCATGAAAGATTTTTGAGGCCTTACCGATTTTTGCTCCAAAAGCAACAGCAATGGCCTGGTGTCCTAAGCAAATCCCCAGAATTGGAATCTTCCCGGCAAATCTTTTAATGAGCTCAACACAGATACCCGCATTTTCGGGCCTGCCCGGGCCGGGCGAGATAATGATATGAGAAGGAGCCAGTTTTTCAATATCGTCAAGGCTGATGGTGTCGTTTCTTTTGACCATAACATCGTATCTCATTTTTCTAACTGACTGATAAATATTGAAGGTGAAAGAGTCGTAATTATCAATGAGAATAATCATGGAGTCCTCCTCTGACAAGCTTTCTCAATGGCTTTCAAGAGGGCTTTGGCTTTGTCACAGGATTCCTGGTATTCTTTTTCCGGAACAGAATCCGCCACAATACCAGCCCCTGCCTGGACCTCAGCCAGGCCTTTTTTGATGAGCATTGTTCTGATAGTAATACAGGAATCCATGTTGCCGTTAAATCCAAGATAAAAAACCATTCCTCCATACACTCCCCTTCTTTCCGGCTCCAGTTCGTGAATTATTTCCATAGCTCTTATTTTAGGAGCTCCGGTAAGGGTACCTGCCGGAAAAGTTGCCGCTATCACATCAAAAACATCCTTAGAATCATCAATTTCGGATTTAACCGTAGAAACGATGTGCATGACATGGGAGTACTTTTCAATACTCATAAAATCCGTAACCTCAACGCTTCCCGGCCTGGAAACTCTTCCTAAGTCATTTCTGGCTAAATCAACGAGCATAATGTGCTCTGCTTTCTCTTTCTCATCACTCAAAAGCTCTCTTGCTATTTGAGCATCTTCAGAAACAGTGGCTCCTCTTGGCCGCGTCCCCGCAATGGGTTTAATTAAAAGCTCTCTGTTACGAAGTTTCACCATGACTTCAGGAGAGGAACCAATCAGGAAGAAGTCATCAAAATTCATAAAAAAGAGGTATGGGGAAGGATTGATTATTCTCAGGGCTTTATAGATTTCGAACACATCGCCTTCCAGTTTGACCTGAAATTTCTGTGACAGGACAACCTGAATGATTTCTCCTTCCTCAATATACTTTTTGCTTTTCCGGACACATTCCAGAAAATAATCCTTGGTCATATTGCTCTTGAATCCAGACCATCGGCCTGAAGGCTTCTTTTCCGGAAGTTCAACATCCCGGGAAAGCATTTCTTTTATGGACTCGATATTTTGCAGCGCCTTTTGGTATTCCTGTTCCGGTTTTTCCTTAGGAAAGGTAGTAACAATAATAAATATTGTTCTTTTAACAGAATCATAAATGAGAAGAGTTTCAGGGATGACCATAAGAATATCGGGCATTCCATCTTTGTTGTCTTTAACCGGAATGTTTTCAAAATAGCGGATTGCCTCGTAACCGATATATCCTATTGCTCCTCCGAAAAAAGGAGGGAGTTTCTCATTGGATGGAACTCTAATTCTGGAGAAGTATTCTCTGACTGCCAATAAAGGATTTTTCTCCTCTTTAACCATTTTAAAAGAAGATTCTCCATTATTTTCAATTATGGATATTTTCTCCCCTTTTGCTTCGATGGTACATTTGGTGCCGAGAGAAATGATGGAATATCTTCCTACATTTTCTCCCCTTTCTACAGATTCAAGCAGGAATTTGGCCTTTGACTTTAAATAAATGGATAGAGGGGTTTCAAAATCTGCCCTTATTTCAGAATAGACAGGAATGACGGTGAACTTTTTTGAATCTTCAAGATATTTTTTTAAATCTGGATAACACATTTAATTTCCCTCCAATCTCTTCTCCAATGTTTTCTGAATTAAAACTAAATCGGCCAGAACGCAGGCAGTAGTTGCCTCGACTATAACCGGTGTGCGCAAAGCGAAACAGGAATCATGCCTGCCTTTAATGACCAATTTTTCAATTTTATTGGTTTGAAGATTAATGGTTTTCTGAGGTTTGGGGATACTGGGAGTAGGTTTGACCGCCACCCGGAAAACAAGAAGATTTCCATTGGTCAGTCCTCCGTTGATCCCGCCGGAGTGATTGGTCAAAGTCTTTCCATCCACGTTTATAATGGGGTCATTGTGAACACTTCCCTTCATTCGGGCTGAGGAAAACCCGGAACCGAATTCTATTCCCTTGATTCCGGGGATAGAAAAAACAAGATGAGAAATCAGCGATTCCACAGAATCGAAAAAGGGCTCACCAAGGCCGGAAGGAACTTTTTTGGCCGTACATTCAATAATGCCTCCGATTGAGTCATTATTTTCAACGGCTTCCCTAACCGCTTTGGAGAGCTCGGTTGTTCCTCCGGCCTCAATAATCTTAGCTTTAATTTCAGTAGGGCTAATAATTTTTTTAGCGATGACTCCGGCAGCCACCAGGGCTACAGTCATTCGACCTGAAAAATGGCCCCCTCCTCGATAGTCATTAAATCCCAGGAATTTTTTCGCTGCCGTAAGATCTGCCTGGCCAGGCCGAGGAATATGCCGGATTCTCTCATAATCCTCGCTTCTTTTATCTTCATTTTCAAAGGCGATGTGAAGGGGCACCCCTGTGGTTTTTCCCTTAAAAATTCCGCTTCGAATGAGAGGAGAATCTTTTTCTTTCCTTTGGGTTGTCCCTACAGCCTGTGCCTTTCTCCTTTCCAGATCTTTTTTAAAATCAGCAGAAGATAAAGACAGGCCGGGAGGACAGCCGTCGATCACACACCCCACTCCCCAGCCGTGAGATTCCCCGTAGATAGAAACTCTGAAGATTCTTCCAAAACTATTCATCGACCTTTCCTCCAATTCCGGCAAAATCCTCAAAAAAACCCGGATAAGACTTGGCCACGCATTCACTTCCTTTAATGAAAATATCTCCTCCAGCATTGATGGAAGCTAAGGCCAGAGCCATTGCTATTCTGTGGTCATTGTGCGCATCCACTTTTCCCCCTTTAATGCCTGAACATTCTACTTCAAGCATATTTCCTTTAAGACGAAGGTCTGCTCCCAGCCGAGTAAATTCTTCAATAAGCGACCCGGCTCTGTCGCTTTCTTTATACCTTAACCTTTCTACTCCCCGGATCCTGCTTATTCCGCGGCACTGACAGGCAAGAGCAACCAGAGGAGGAAAAAGATCAGGGCAATCGGTACAGTCAAAGTCAAAAGCTTTTAGCCGTTTTCGGCGGACCTTTATAACCGAATGGGAAGCCGTGATTTTAGCCCCGCTTTTTTCCAAAGCTTGAAGTATTTTCCTGTCGGCCTGAAGAGATTTGAGGTCGAGTCCGGTGACCTCGACCTCGCCCCCCAAAGCCCCGGCCACAAGGAGAAAAGAAGCTGCGCTCCAATCGCCTTCCACCCGGTAAGTGAATGGATGATAGTCTTGATTTCCCTTTATAACAATCTCTTTGTCATCTGAATTGGAGATTGCAAGACCCTGAGCTTCAAGAAACTGCGCAGTCATATATAGATAGGGCCTGCTCTTAAGGTTAATGATTTTCAAAGTAGAGTCCCTGTCCATAAGAGGAAGAGCAATGAGGAGCCCGGTCAGAAATTGAGAACTGACCGAGCCGTCAACTTCAGCAGCCCCTCCTTGAAGCGGGCCTTTTATCTTAACCGGAGGAAATCCGTTTTCACTGGAAAAAGAAACACCCAAGTCCCGGAAAGGTTTCTCCATCATAAAAACAGGCCGCCTCTTCAGACTGCCTGAGCCTGTAAGGATGAATTTCCCGGCCCAGATTGAAGCCAGCGGAGCAAACATTCGTAAAGCCAGCCCTGACTCTCCGCAGTCCAAAACCCGGCTTTCAGGCTCCTTCTCTCTTGAAATAATGATTCTGTCTTTCTCAGAAGACACTCTTGCTCCGAGGCTGCGGGCCACGGAAAGAGCTGCCAAGGAATCCTGACCGGTGGATGGATTTAAAATTTCCGAGCCTCCGGGAGTTAGAAGAGAAAAAGCGACCGCCCTGAGCATCATGCTTTTTGAGGCGGGAGCCTCAACCTTCCCTTTGATTTCAAAACATCGGGCTAACTTCTTCATAAGCTTTTCTTACAACCTCCTTAATATTTTTTTGAGAAAAGATAATAAGGTCAGCGGCAAGGAAATATTTCTCTTTTCTTCCTTGAAAAATTCTCTCTGCTTTGGCCACCGGATCTTCTTTCTTAAGAAGGGGTCTTTTTTTACCTCTCAATCTTCTGATTGACTCTTCCGGTGTGTTTAAAAGCCAGACAACAAAAGAGTTTCTTCTTAAAATCTTCCGGTTCTCTTCATCAAGAACAGCTCCTCCCCCGCACGAAATAACCGTATTTCTTTTTCCATCTAAGCGAGAAATGATTTCTCTTTCTTTTTCTCTGAAATAGGCTTCGCCTTTCAGATTGAAGATATTGCTGATTGCCATCCCTTCCTTCTTTTCAATCTCACTGTCTGTATCCAGAAAAGAAAATTCTAATTTCCGGGCAAGGAGCCTGCCCGCAGAAGTCTTTCCGCAGCCCATAAAACCAATCAGGCTGATATTTTTTTTGGTATCTCTTGAATCGTGATTAATAAATGAAGATAAATTCCATTTTTTGAACTCAGGTTTAATTCCGGCAAAAATTTCGAAACTTCGGCAAGCCTGGTTCAGAAGCCATTCTTCTCCTGGAATAAAAGAAACCCCTTCTTGACGGCAAAAACCTTGCAGGACAGAGGGATTGTAAACTGCATCGAAAAAAACAGGTTTACGTCCAGGAGGTAATCCTTTTAGAAAAAGCTTGACTTTGGGAATGGTGTTGACAACAAGGAAAGCATCTTTTAAATGTAGGTCCAGGTTATTCAGGCTTGAGGCCCTACAGCCAATTTTGGAAGCAAAATCAATTGCTTTTTTTTCTGTTCTATTAAGGATAACTACTTGGGCTCCCATATTGTGAAGAGCAAGAGCAGCAGCTTTGCCTGCGCCACCTGCTCCAAGAATAAGGACTTTTCTGAAAGTAACTTCAAAGCCTCTCTTAATAAGAGGTTGGGTAACTCCATTAAGGTCTGTGTTAAAACCTTTCTTTTTCCCCTCTTTAATAATAACCGTATTCACACTGCCGGTCCTCCCGGCTTGTTCATCCCATTCTTCTATAAAGGGAAAAATAGATTCCTTGAAAGGAGAAGTGATATTGAGCCCCTCGAGAACGAGGTGTTCAGTCAGGAAGAATAACTCTTCAGGGCTCTCAGCTCCTATTCGAGTGTAGCGGGCATCAATGGAATAGCCCCTGAAAAGTTCATTGAAAATGAAAGGGCTTTTACTGTGAAGAACAGGGCTTCCGGAAACAGCAAAAAGTCTCATTTCACAACCTTTATTAAATGGGAAATTAAAGCCTTCATCTTTTCAAAAGAGAGCTGGCCTTGAGCAGTTCTTTCAGCTTCACTCAAAGCAGCATAGGTAAAAGGGGCTCCGAGAAAAGGAGCCATAATCCTGGTCAGAACAGCTTTATCTCCTGTTCCCAAGGCAATGATCTTCCCTTTAAAGTCTTCAAACTCGCCATAAAGCGAGAGAATCTTCATCACGTCCCTTATTGAAAGACAGCAGCAGGCAATTTTGCAGAGGTCTGCTCCTTCGTCAAAACACTGCCTGACGATTCTTTTTAACTTCGTAATGGAGGGAGTTTCTGAATCATTATGATAGGACATAATTACCCGGCATCCACTGCTTCCGGCTGCTTTGAGAATTTCCCTTTTTGTGTGAGCGGGCGAATCGATTTCAATGTCCACATATCTTGCCCCGGAAATGACAGCTTCTTTCAAGAGAAGAATCCTTTCAGCCTCATTGAAAAAGCCGGGTCTGCAAGTAGCTATAAGATTCGGCTGGGAAGAGAAAATCGGGGCGATTTCTTTTTTATTAAGTCCGCACAGATCTATCCTGACCTCTGCTAATTCGAATTCTTTTACCGCTTCAGACAGATGTTTAAAGTTATTAATGGCCAGGCTGGTACAAATCATTCATTACCTCCACCAGTTCATCGAATTCGATATTCTCAATAGAGGCCTCCCCGATTGATTTGAGGAGAACGAAATCTATTGTCTCTCCTTTCTTTTTCTTGTCTTTCCTTATGGCCTCGAAAACGGCCTTTCTGCCAAAGGGTAAGGAGACAGGAACACGGTATTTAATCAGAAGAGAGCGGAGGCGGTCGAAATCCGTGCTGTTTAGAAGTTTTTTTCTG
Organism: uncultured Eubacteriales bacterium; assembly: GCA_964440805.1. Taxonomy (GTDB): domain Bacteria; phylum Acidobacteriota; class Aminicenantia; order Aminicenantales; family Aminicenantaceae; genus CAYTTR01. Next base: position 24,419 of record CAYTTR010000029.1, on the reverse strand, counting down.
ACTGAAAGCTCTGCCGCCAGAACCATCCCTACTGATACAGCTTCTCCGTGGCTTAATCCGCAATTTTTTTCCAAGGCATGGGCAAAGCTGTGGCCGAAATTAAGCTTTTTTCTTTCCCCTCTCTCTTTCTCGTCTCTTTCCACAATAGAAATTTTAATTTTTATAGCGTCTCTTATAATTGGCTCAACAACCTGCCTTTCAAGCCTCAACGCCTGCCGGCTGTGTTTTTCAAGAAAGGAAAAAAGTTCTGCCTCAGCTATGGCAGCACATTTAATGACTTCAACAAACCCGGAGGAAATCTCTTTCTCACTTAGAGTCAGAAGAAAAGAGGAGTCGATTAAAACAAAAGCGGGCTGATTAAAAACCCCAACTATATTTTTATACCCCCTGAAGTTCACTCCATTTTTTCCTCCTACAGCAGCATCTACCTGGGCCAGGAGTGTTGTAGGCACCAAAGCAAAATCCACTCCCCTCATGTAAGTGGAGGCAGCATAGCCGGCAATATCGCAGACTACTCCTCCCCCCACAGCTATAATAAAAGAAGATCTATCTGCTTCTCCGGTCAGAAGTTTTTCATAAATTATCTCTACAGTTTGTAATGTTTTTACCCTTTCTCCGCTTCCTATAACAATTTTTTCACAAAAAGGGGGAAAAGAATTCCCGTAAAGCCGGTTGACATTTTCATCAGTAATGAGAAAAGCACTTCTACTGTGGACAAATTTTGATATTTCCTTGAATGGACATTTGAACAGGATAGTCGAATCTTTATTTTTTATTTCAAACTTTTCCAGCAACCTCTCTCTCCATTCTTTTCATGAATTCTCTTAAAGCCATTATTTTCTTGACCACAGCAGCAAACATTTCAGGAGGCATAGCCTGCTCCCGGTCGCTTAAAGCTTCTTCGGGCTTGTAATGAACCTCAATGATAAGGCCATCTGCTCCGGCTGCCACAGCAGCAAGGCTCATGGATTCAATAAGGCTCAGACGGCCTGTCCCATGGGAGGGATCAACAATCACGGGGAGATGGCTGATCTCTTTTACTGCCGGAATCATGCTGAGATCCAGAGTATTACGGGTGTACTTTTCAAAGGTACGGATTCCCCTTTCACAGAGGATAATGTTCTGGTTCCCTTCGGCCAGAATGTATTCAGCGCAGTTCAGCCACTCTTCAAGGGTGGAATACATGCCCCTTTTGAGAAGAACAGGCATGCCGATTTTCCCTACTTCTTTTAAAAGTGAAAAATTTTGCATGTTCCGGGCTCCCACTTGAAGAATATCGGCATATTCACATACCCATCCGGCATCCCGCGTGTCGATAACCTCAGTAACCACCGGAAGTCCGGTTTCTTCTCGAGCTTTGGCCAGAATTTTCAAGCCTTTTATACCCAGACCCTGGAATGAATATGGAGAAGACCGGGGTTTGAAAGCTCCGCCTCGAAGCATGTTGGCTCCGGATTCTTTCACTTTCTGGGCTGTAATGATTGTTTGTTTCTCACTCTCCACACTGCAGGGACCGGCAATAAGGGTGAGGTCCTCTCCAACTTTTATCCCCCTGACATCAATAATGGTTCTGTTTTTTCGAACAAGAAATGAATATAGTCTGGTAGAATTCTGAGAAGATATTTCTTTTTGGGTAGAAGTTGAACTTTTTTCTTTGGTCGAACTTTCTGTTAAGTCCATGATAATTGTCCTCCTTTTATGGAAATGAAAGCAGAAATAGACTTAAAACAGGTTATTCTAAATATGGTAGGATGGTAGACTTATCGGGCGGAGAAGACCGCCCAATAATAATAAAAGGAGGAAGTAGAGAAAAGGAGATCCTGAATTTGCTTTAGCTTAAATAACCTTTTCTCTCTGAGCATAGCCCGAATATAGCACAATCATTTTTTAAATGTCAAGAGACTTGACAAAATCCGGGAAAAATGGTTTTATGATGGGGAAAATGGATGAAGAACTAAGAATTCTCCCGCCAACCGTCAATTCCCTCTCTTCCAATTATTTTTATTATTTTGGGCCTCTGGCCCAATAGAATTATCCTTCCCTATTAAAAAATCTCTTTAATAAAAAAACTCTATCCTGAGTCTTAAAAAAAGAGGTGAATGGTCAATGAAGTATATTAGATTTAAATGTACATGGATAAAAAACCAAAATATAAAAACAGGCTTAGCCGGGAAAAATCTGAAAACATGCCCTGAAAGCACCGAAAGTGAAAACAGGAACAGGATGGAAAAATCAGGGAATCCGGAGGTGGCCCCATGAAGCTTGAACAGATACGAAAAAAAATTGATCAGATTGACGATGAGATTCTTAATCTCCTCGGAGAAAGGATGGAACTCGGCCTTAGAGCAAAAAAATTTAAAAAAATCATCCAGGATAAAGATAGAGAACAACAGGTTCTGCGACGCTTGAAAAAACAGTGCCGTAATCTTCATCTTATAGATAGTGATTTTGTGGAGAAGCTTTTTTCGGAAGTCATGAAAGAGAACCGTAAACTGCAGGAACAAAAGAAAAGCTTAATCGGATTTCAAGGCGAGCACGGAGCTTTCGGTGAAGTTGCTGCTAAATATTATGATCACCATCTGGTTACAATCCCCTGCCATGAATTTTCTGATGTGTTTGAAGGAGTCCAGGCAGGCTATCTGGATTTGGGAATCGTTCCTGCAGAAAATTCACTTGGAGGCTCTATTAGCCAGGTAAACGAACAGCTTATAAAAAGCAGCTTAAAAGTCACCGCAGCAGTCAAACTGCGGATAAACCATTGTTTCCTTGCCCTTCCTGAAGCTCGCTTTGGAGATATAAAGACCGTTTACTCTCATCCCCAAGCTCTCTCCCAGTGCCGCTCCTTTTTGAGACAAAACCGTCTGGAAAGCAGGCTTTATTACGACACAGCAGGCGCAGCAAAATTGTTAAAAAAAGAGGAATTAAATACAGCAGCTGCTATTGCCAGCCATTTATGCGGAAAACTCTATAACCTAAAAATAATAAAACAAAATATAGAGGATAATTCATCCAACTTCACAAGATTTTTCATTCTGGCAAAAGAAGAGAAAAGAAGTGGGGCCAACAGATGTTCTATCATTTTTTCAATACCTCATAAGACCGGAGCATTATTTTCAATCCTCGAGATATTCGCCAGGGCTAAAATCAACCTGACAAGGGTTGAATCTTTTCCTCAGCGAGATAACCCGGACTGTTATGCCTTCTTTCTGGATTTCCAGAGCAAAGGAAATTTAAATCATATCACCAAGATTCTGGAAGAAGTCAGATCAAAAACAAAGATGTTGAAATATCTTGGATGTTACAGAGAGGAGGTGTTTCAATGAAAATAGCGATATTGGGAACCGGTCATATGGGAACATGGCTGGCCGGAGCGCTGGCCGAAAAGAACAACATAACTTGCATCTATGACTTAGATCATTCCAAAACAGAAAAAATCAATAAAGCCGTGGTCCTTGAAAACATTGCTGAACTCAAAAACTTCCAACCCGACATCCTCATGAATGCAGTCAGTCTTCAGAATACTCTCCAGGCATTTAAATCAGCTGAACCCTATCTTCCTGATGAATGCCTGATTACCGATGTGGCCTCAGTAAAATCAGGAATTGCTGAATACTATAAAAGCTGTAAATTCCGTTTCGCCTCTGTTCATCCCATGTTCGGTCCAACCTTTGCCAATGTGGAAAGATTAGAGGATGAAAATGTGATTATTATCAGTGAATCTGACAGAGAGGGAGCCGGGTTTTTCCGGGATTTTTTTGGTAAAATGGGACTGAATATTTTCGAATATTCATTTGAAGAACATGACCGGATGATCGCTTACTCTCTTGTCCTCCCTTTTGCCTCAACCATAGTCTTTGCGGCCTGCCTGAATAATTCTGCTGTTCCCGGAAGTACCTTTAAAAAACACCAAGAGATAGCCCAGGGTCTTCTCTCTGAAGATGACTTTCTCCTAACTGAGATTCTTTTCAGTCCCTATTCTCTCCAGCAGTTGGAGAAGGTCAGCAGCCGCCTGGAATTCCTCAAACATGTGATAAAGGCAAAGGATATCGAAGAAGCGCAGAAGTTTTTCCACCGTTTAAGAGAAAATGTTTTCTAATAACAACTTTTCTCTTTCAATATTCTTAGTCCTTGAAACGTCCTGATTCTCCCTGGGCAGCGAGAAAGGTGTGAATAAGAATAGCAGTAAGCTTACTTGTTCGTCCGTCAATATCCAACTCAGGATTAACTTCTGTAAACTCTAATACTCCGGCCTCAGTCACCTCTCCGGCTGTCCGGCAAATATCAATGGCTTCCTTGGCCGTTAATCCGGTCGGGCAGCTGGCACTTACTCCAGGTGCGTCGGATTCCCTGACTGCATCAAGGTCAAACCCCCAAAAGACAGCTTCAAATTCATCTTCTGATATTATTTTACGAAACAAGGATTCAATTCCTTTTTCCCTCATTTGATCAAGTTCATAAATACGGGCTCCTTTTTTCTCCAAATAATCCCTGTAAACCGGGGAATTGGAAAAAGATTCTGAACCCATTTCATAGAATTTATGAGGGTCAATCAGACTGCTTTCCAGAAGCTGACGGTAAGCGGTGCCGCTGTTCCGGGGTGAAAGAGCCCGGACATCGAAATGTTTGTCGATATTAAATACTAAAATATTCTTTTTAACTTCAGCCAAAGCAGCACAATCCGGGTAGGAAATATCGTTTCCTCCCCCCAAAACTATGGCTATCTTGCCGTCTTCTAAGATTTTTCGGACAACCTGTCTGAGTTTTTCATGGGTTTCTTCAAGAGTTTTTCCTACTCGAATGTCTCCCAAGTCGAAAATTTTAAGCTGCCGCAGAGTTGGATTATAAGTTAAGCGATAAAAAAACCTGCGGATTTCAGAGGGACTCTTCCTGGCTCCGGGCCGTCCGCGGTTTCTTTTCACCCCTTCATCTTCCGGGCAGCCCAGAATGACAAAATGAGAAGAGGGATAATCTTTTTCCTCTGAAAAAACCACACCTCCCAGACGGGGATCATTAGGATCGTGGCTTTTGAAAAAAAGCCTTGAGTCCGGCCTTCGAGACAATTTGAATATTTCTTCAGTCTTCATGGCGGAATAAAGTTTCTTTAGTTTATTTAGTTTTTTTAGTTTTAAGTTAGCTTGAAAATAGCAAACATAGTCTATTCCGTCTATTCTGTTGAGTCAAACTGTTATTTAAGTTCAGATTGTGCGAGACAAGCGAGACGAGCGGGACAGGAAGGAAGAGTTAATAGCGTTTGTTGGGTTTATCCGGCTTATCTCGTTTATCAGGTATAACTGGTTAAAAAAAGGTGAGCGGGGCAAGAGGAGTGAGAAAATCAATCGGTATCTGCGGAAATGACAAATGATCATTTTTATCCGTTGCAGGTGACAAGGCTGCCCTTGGTAATTAGCTTGGTTTGGGTTGTTAATTAAGTGTAACAACAAGTTTAAAGAACAGGGATAGTCTTTTTTATTACAATAAAATGCGGTTGCTGTGAACTGTAAATCAGTAATCAGTTAAGGCACAAAATAATTCTGGCCAGTTTGAACTTGTCCTTGTTTAAAAGATGCACCCGAGCTGCACTTCCTGTATCCAGAATCTCCACCCGGTAATCAGTATTTTCTTTGAAATAATCAGGCAATATTTCAACTTTCTTTATGGAGGAAACATTGAGGTCACTGGCCTCCAATTCAATAAAATCATCTTTCTCCAAGTCCACTCTCTCTGTAAAATCAGACCAGATTACATCTTTAAGACTGGTTCCGCATATTCCCAGGAAACTGCCTTTGATTTTTCCTTGAGCTTTGAGCTGACTTTTTGCTCCAGCCAAATAGTATACTGAACGGAGTCTGGAATCTCTTTCTGCTTTTTCTGCTTCCAGTTCTACTTTCTTTTCTTCAAGCTCTTCAAGTTCTACCTTTAGTTTCTCTTCCATTTCCTTCTTTTCCTGCTCCAATGAAGCAAACTGGTCATTTAACTTTTCACTCTTTAAATTGCAGTCTGCAAGTCTACTTTCCAATAAAGCCTTTTCATCTTCGGCTTTTTTCTGAAGCGACCGGTACAACGTACCCGGCGATACCACAGCATCTCCCTGGCTTAAAAAACTCCCATAAACTCCACCTGTATAGAAATTCCAGAGCTTGAAACCCACCGAAATGGGATGGAAAAGATGAGAATTCAGCATCAAAGACTTGGCCTCATCTTCAGAGATTCCCTTTTTTGCAATCAGATAATCAAGAGCTATTTCCCAGTGATTGTCCCCTTCTCGAACAGTGTAAGGTTGCGGCAGAAGTTCTTCCAATTCCGATTTTTCCTGTTCCAGTTTCTGGATAACCTCATCTTTTTCAGCCACCTTCTTTTCAAGCTCCTGGATTTGTTCTTGCGGAACCTCGACTACCTCTTCTGGTTGAGCCTCCTTTTCACCGGAACAGGCAGCAAGAAAAACAACAAATAAAACCAAGCATCCCCAGAAAATCAGCGATGAAGAAATCCGGAAATACCTGTTCCTAAAATTAACCATTTTTTTAAACCTCCTTATTTGTTTATAATCTTTTATATAATATTATCATATTTCTTCTGCATAAGACAATTTGAGCTTTTGGTTCTCTTCCAACTCGTGTGGAGAAGCTTAAAGGAGAACGTTGTGTTTGTCCATAGTGACATTGAGTCGCTTAACTTCTCGAATCGTACTTCGAGGGAATCCAACTCCGTCAGACGGAGAGAATGCAGTAAGCACGCCTAACCTGAATCATTGATAAAAAAGGCAGCTTTTATATAACAAAGTTCATGAATGACTTCAGAGAAATCCTCTTTCCAGAAAAGTATTTTTGTCAAATTTTTTCAATCCATTGTGAAAGCCCAAAGTTAAGACATTATTCTTTCTTTGGAGCCCGAATAGACAGGACCGGGCAGGTTGATGTCCGGACGACTTTTTCTGCCACTGACCCAAAAATAAGATGACGCCAGCCGGTTTCACCATGAGTGGCAATTACAATGAGATCCGTCTTTTCTTCTTCAGCTGCCCTGACAATTTCATCAGCTGCATTTCCTGTCCGGATAAAATACCGGGCTTCAACACCAGCAGCCACTTTATTTTTCACAATATCCTCAAGGCTTTTTTGGGCTGACTTCTCAAGCTCCTGCTCATAAAGGCCGACATCAAATCCCCCTGGCCCGGGAGGAGAAGCAGCCACCGGAATCGGTGTTATAACGTGAACAATAATGAGCTCAGCTGAAAAACGGGAAGCTATTTCATTGGCTGTCTTGAGAGCTTCCATTGAAGGCTCGCTGAAATCGGTAGGCCATAAAATTTTTGTAAACGGTAACATTTCTCCCTCCTCAAAAATTTATTCTTTATAAGTAAAGGGATGTCACTTTTAGGAGCGTCCCCCTACAAGTTTTATAAAATCATCTTCTTTCAGAATTTTTACTTCTAATCTTTTGGCATCTTCAAGTTTACTGCCGGGCCCTTGACCAACCACTAAATAATCGGTTTGGCTGCTTACACTTGAAGTAGCTCTTCCTCCCAAGTCCTCAACTAAGCGTTTAGCTTCTTCCCGGGTATAATTTTCCAACTCTCCTGTAAAAACAAATGTTTTTCCTTTTAAAGGAAGTTCTTCCTCCCTCCCCGGCCTTTCTTCAACCTTAACTCCGGCCTGTTTCAGCCTTTGCAAAACATCCAGATTCTTTTCTTTTTCAAAAAAACTGGAAACACTCCGGGCTATTTCAGGACCGATTTCATGGATATTATTTAATTCTTCATAAGAGGCCCGGCTTAATCTCTCCAAAGTTCGGAACTCCATGGCCAAAACCCTGGCTACATGCTGACCGACATGACGAATTCCCAGGGCGTAGAGAAACCGGTCAAGCCTGGCGTTGCGGACATTCTGAATGGCTTCGAATAGATTTCCGGCCGATTTTTCAGCAAATCCATCCAGTTCTAACAGGTCTTTTTTACTTAAATTATAAAGGTCAGCCACATCTTTAACCAAATTTCTTTCCACCAGTTGCCGGGCAATTTTTTCACCCAGTCCCTCAATATTCATAGCATCCCGGGAAGCATAATGAATAAGATGCCCCACAAGCTGGGCCCGGCAGGCAAGTCCTGCTGGACAAAAGTAATAAGCGCCTTCACGTACCACCTGAGTATCGCAGACAGGACACTTTTCAGGCATGGAAAATTTTTTACCTCTCTTTTTACCCGGTTCATCAATTCTTTCCACCACCTCCGGGATTACATCTCCAGCCCGGGCAATCCTTACTTTATCTCCCGGCCGGACATCTTTGCGAAGGACCTCATCTTCGTTATGGAGGGTAGCCCGGCTGACCGTCACTCCTCCTACATCCACCGGCTGAAGCAGGCCTACCGGAGTCAGCATCCCTGTCCGGCCTACCTGAACCACAATGTCCTCCAGGATAGTTATTTCTTCCCGCGGAGGAAACTTCCAGGCTAAAGCCCAGCGTGGACTGCGCTGCCGCGTCCCCAGCCGGTCTCTAATTTCCAGGTCATCAATCTTGATAACAATCCCATCAATTTCATATTCCAGCTCATCTCTTTTCTGAAAAAGCTCCTGGTGGTAAGAAGCAATTTCATCAAAACCGGAACATTTTTTATTCAATTCATCTCTTTTTAAGCTCCATCGAGGGAGCATCTCCAGGACTTCCCAGTGGGTGAAAAATTTTTTCCCTTCCACCCGGAGGATATCATAAAAATAGATATCCAGAGGTTTTCCCGCTACGTTCTTGGAATCAAGCTGGCGCATAAGGCCGGCTGCTGCATTCCGGGGATTGGAAAAAGGCTCTTCTCCTTTTTCCAGCCTCTCCTTGTTAAGAAGCTGGAATCCTTTTTTGGGCATGAAAACTTCCGCCCGGACAGCCAGAAAAGAGGGAACTTTCTCATCCTCCGGTTTTCTAAGAATAAGAGGAACAGCCCGGATGGTCTTGAGGTTAGCTGAAATATCCTCTCCTGTTTCTCCGTCTCCGCGAGTGGCTCCATAGTCAAACTTTCCTCCTCTATACACAATTTCTACCGACAGCCCATCAAATTTCGGCTCAACTACATAATCAACATCTTGACCGTCTGCATTGCGGCGAATGAAACGGTCAAAATCTCTAACCTCATTCTCATTGAGAACTGCATTAAGACTGAGCATAGGAGCGGTATGCTCGATTTTTTTCAGTTTATCCAAAGGCTCTCCTCCTACTCTTTGAGTGGGGGAAGTATCAGATTGAAATTCAGGAAATGTTTCCTCCAAATCCTGGAGCCGGCGGAACAATTTGTCGTATAGAGCGTCTGAAATCACAGGCTGGTTTTTTACATAATAAAGATAATTGTGGTATTCAATACCCTCCCGCAGGGCTTCTATTTCCTGGCGGGCTTCCTTCTTTGAGATCTTTTTTATATCTTTGAAATCCGCTTTCGGTTGATGCTTGAAATCCATATAATCCTCCCCTTTTTACCTTTTCTTAAGAAGGCGCCGCAGTTCATCAAGGCCGCGGGTGTTTATAATATCTGAAGGCTCAAGCCAACCTCTCCTGGCCTGACCTATACCAAAGCGCATAAATTCTAAATCATTAATACTGTGGGCATCGGTGGAAACAGCTACTTTTAAGCCTATTTCTTTGGCCAGTTTGCAATAGGCATCATCCAGGTCCAGCCGGTCGGGATAAGCATTAAGCTCCAGAAAACAGCCTCTTTCCTTGGCAGCTTCCATAACTTTCTCCATATCTACCTGATACGGCTCTCTTTGATTAAGCATCCGTCCTGTCGGATGGGCCAAAATATTTACATGAGGATTATCCAAAGCCCGGATAATTCTTTCTGTTTGTTTTTCCCGGGGAAGATTAAATTTATAATGGATGGAACAAACTACAAGGTCAAGTCGGCTCAAGATATCATCAGGAAGGTCAAGGGAACCGTCTTCCAGAATATCCACTTCAATCGACTTAAGAAGAGTGAAATTTTTTATTTTTTCATTTAGTTTATCAATCTCTTTTATTTGTTGAGCCAGTCTTTTTTCATCCAGACCATTGGCCACGCTGACTTTTTTGGAATGATCAGTAATAGCCATATAACTATAGTCTCTTTCCTCGGCTGCCTCAGCCATTTGCTCAAGAGTATACCGCCCGTCTGTAGCTCTGGTATGAACATGCAAATCTCCCTTTATGTCTTTTAAAATGACCAACTGAGGAAGATTTTTTTTCTGAGCCGCTTCTATCTCTCCCCTGTTTTCCCTCAATTCCGGCTCTATATAAGGAAGGCCTATTTTCTTGTAGACATCCTCTTCAGTTTTACCGGCAATACTTTTTTTCCCCTTAAAAACCCCGTATTCATTGATTTTAAGATTCTTTTTTTGTCCGATTTTACGGACAGCAATATTGTGGGCTTTGGAGCCGGTAAAATAAAGAAGAGCCGCCCCATAACTTTTTTCAGGGACAACCCGAAGGTCAACTTGAATTCCTCTCCTCAAAATAACCGAAGACCTGGTATCTCCCTTCGATAAAATCTTTTTAACATCTTCGTAGTTGACAAAGATGTCCATAAGAGAGGAATTTTCTTTTGAGGTAGACAAAATATCCAGGTCTCCCACTGTTTCCCGGCGGCGGCGGAAACTGCCGGCTACAGCAATATCCTTTAAACTTTTATCTTTTTTTAAATATTCAATATAAGGGGAAACAATTTGCTCTGCCTCAACCAGCAGGGCCCTGCCCATTGCTTCTCCTTTTAATCTTTTTATTTCTTCCAGAATCTTTTGTTCGGTTTTCTCTCCAAAACCGGAAAGAGACCTTACTTTTCCTTCTTCGGCCGCTTTCTGTAACTCCTTGAAAGAAGTTATGTTAAGGTTAGTGTAGAGAGCATGTATTCTTTTGGGACCCAAACTTTCAATGGACATTAGATCACTGAGCTCTGCAGGAATCTTCTTTTTTAAATCCTCAAGAAGAGGAAGACTTCCTTCTTTAATTATAGTTTTTATTTTTCCAGCCAAGTCCTGTCCAATTCCAGGAAGCCCGGAGAGGTCTTTTTCCTGAGAAATCATATCAGCCACACTTTTGGAAAGACCGCCTATTGTTCTGGCTGCATCGCGGTAGGCTCTTACCCTGAATGGATTGGCTCCTTGAATTTCCAGCAGATCAGCCACTTTGTTGAAAATATCGGCTATATCACTGTTGTGAATAGGCATATTTAAACTTGGGCAGAATTCAAACGATGAACAGTTTCAAAAGCATTAAAAAGATCAACATACTGCTCTAAAAGTCTTATCATCAAAAATTCTTCTTTTACTTTCTCTCTTGCTTTTTCGGCCATTTCCCGGCGGAGCTCCTCATTTTTTAGCAAAGCGATTGTTTTTTCAGCGGTCTCTTCAATGGATGATACTAAAAATCCATTCTCACCGTCATTTATCTGGTAACGGATCCCTCCTACATTACCTCCCACAACCGGAGTTCCTTTCCACATGGCTTCAGTTACGGTCAGGCCGAATCCTTCCCGCAGAGATTTTTGAATAACCACAGCTGCTTTGCTCTGCAGGGCATTAACCAGGGCTGTATCTTCCTTGGAAAGGATGATTATTCTTTCCTCTCTCTCATCCAAAATGGATTGATAGATATCTTCACCTTCAGGATCATCCGTAGCCACATTCCCTAAAAGAACCAGGGTGCAGTCTACTTCCCGGCGTATCATTTTAAAAGCCTTAATAACTCCTTCCGGGTCTTTCCAGCGGTCAAAACGCGATATTTGAACTAAAAGAGGTAAATCAGTGGGGATATCATAATGCTTGAGGCGCTCCATCATTTCTTCTTCACTTAATTCCCTGTTTTTTATGGAAAAAGGGTCGATAGCCGGCATGATAAAAACCTGAGGAGGCGAGATTTTCTGCCTGTAATCTTCAAGACTCAAAACAACTGCATCATACATTTCTATAAACTGAACCAGATACTCCCATACCTCAGGATTAGGGTTGGAAAGATCCAAATGGCACCGCCAAATCCAGGGGCCTTTCCTTTTGTAATGCTGAACCATAGCCAGAGGCTGGGGGTCATGAATGATAACCACATCATGATGAAGATGATTACGGATTGAGTTTTCGAAAATCACTTCTTCATATATATTCAGTTTCATCTCAGTCATATTAATCTCCCCGCTTTGCAAGGCATTATGCATTTTTTTGGTGATACTGAAGAAATCCGGTGAACCCTGAATCACCCGCCAGCCGGCTTTTATTCCCAGATCATTCATCAAGATAGTAAGAGAAGAGAGCAATTCAGCCACTCCCCCGCCATAGAAAGTAGAACTTACATGGGCAATATGAAGCCCCTTCAAATTCTCTGATTTCTTTTTTAATTTTTCAATCCTTTCTTGCCCCACAAACTGGGCATAGTCTTCAACCTTGGGGATTAATCCTTTTTCAATCATCATTTTCCTCCTCAACTTTTTTATAAATTCACCTGTTCCATTAATTCAAATTCGAAAATGAATTTCACATCAAGCGAAGCGAGCTTGGCCCAGCCAATCTTCACTCGCTGCCATTATTAAGATCACTATGATAAATTAACTTAAGATACGGCATGAGGCAAGGCCATATTGTTCTTAAATTTCATGTTTTTCAATCTTTCTCCTTTGAGGATAAAATTTCAAAACCGGATACAATATCCAGCAGTTCCGAGGTAATGGCAGCTTGCCTTTGCTGCTGATAGAGAACATTTAACTCTTCCAGTTTATCCTGGATGTTTTTTTCTGCTGCTTGCATGGAAGCCAAGCGGCTGGCATTTTCACTGGCTAATGATTCTGCTGCTGCGGTATAAATTTGAACAAAGAAATAATTCCGGAGCAGAGAAGAAAACAACCTCCTCCAGTCCATGAAAATAGCCGGAATCATCCGGGTAGGCCATTCTCTACGGCCCAGGTTTTTCAGCCATTCTAAGTCTAAAGGAAACAACTGAGTCATTGCCGGCTGATAGATTGTTCCGGAAGCTGTTTTGTTGAAAAACAAAAAGATTTTATCCACTCCAAAACTTGTTCTCCATTCTTCTATCTGAATCAAAAGCTCTTGGGCTACAGAGGTAAGATCGACCTGAGAGCCAAAAGAGGGAAACTTATATGAAACTTCTTGTCCTCTGTCTTCCAAGCGGCTGATAACCCTTTCCCCCACAGCCATTACCACCGTATTTTCAGAAGAATCTATTTTTCTCAGTTTCTCTAAAGCGAAAGAGGCAATTTTTTCGTTAAACTGGCCTACCATCCCCTGTTCTGAGCCGAAAATAACAGCTCCCACAGATTGGACCCTACTCTCATCTGGAAAGAAAACAAGGCCTTCTTTTTCCTGCCTGTTTCTCATCAGAACCTGCAATCCCCATTCCACAGTCCGGTAATAATCTTCCAACGATTCTACTGCTTTCTGGTACTCTCTTATATTAACTGCAGCCAAGGCTTTCATGGTCTTAACTACAGACTGAAGGTCACTGGCACTATCCATTTTTCTTTTAAGAATTTCCTGTTGTTCCATAATCAGCTTTTTACAATTTGCCGGGCAGCTTCCAGAAGCCGGTTGCGGTCTTCCTCTTTTATCTTTTCCCCTTTTAGAAGCTTTTCTGAAATATCCTGGAATTTCTCCTTAGCCTGCTTGTGAATTTTCTTTTTTGCCTCTTCAATTTTACTTACCGGAAGCTCATCAAATACACCTTCCACCACTGCCAGGAGGACTGCTGTCTGTTCCATAACTGAAAGCGGTGAATACTGAGGTTGTTTAAGAACCTCTCTTACCCGCCTTCCTCTTTCCAGCTTCCGGCGGGTTGACTCATCCAGCTTGGTTCCGAACCTGGCAAATGTTTCCAGTTCCTCAAACTGCGAGTAAGCTAAGCGCAAATCTCCGGCTACCTCCCGGTAGACGGGCAGTTGAGTCTTACCGCCTACCCGCGAAACCGATTTTCCCACATCCACCGGCGGAAGCACTCCTTCTCCAAACAATCTGGGCGAAAGATAAATCTGCCCATCTGTAATGGAGACCAGATTGGTAGGTATGTAAGCGGAAATATTTTCAGCTTGAGTTTCAATAATGGGCAGAGCGGTCAACGAACCCCCGCCCAATTCTTCCTTGAGATGAGTGGAACGTTCAAGCAGGCGCGAGTGGATGTAAAATATGTCCCCGGGATAGGCTTCCCTGGCAGGAGGCCGCCTAAGCAAAAGCGAAAGTTCCCGGTAAGACCGGGCATGTCGGGTAAGGTCATCATAGATTACAAGCACATCTTTTCCCTGCTCCATAAAATATTCAGCCATAGAAGTAGCCGCATATGGAGCTAGAAAATTTATTCCCGGCGGGTCTTCCCCGGAAGCAGCCACTACCAGCGTGTATTCCATAGCTTTATACTTTCTCAGGTCGGAAACTACTCTGGCCGTCTCCGAGCTTTCTCTGCCTACGGCGCAGTAGACACAACAAACACCCTGGTCTTTCTGATTTATAATTGTATCCACGGCCAGGGCGGTCTTGCCTATCTGGCGGTCACCGAGGATTAACTCCCTTTGTCCTCTTCCTACCGGAATCAAGGCGTCAATTACCTGGATTCCGGTTTGAAGTGGAGTGGTAACAGGGGCTCTGTCCATAATAGCCGGGGCTTTTTTTTCAACCGGCCGGTGTTCATCACCTCTTATTTTCTTGCCTCCGTCCAACGGCCGGCCGAGCGGATCAACCACTCTTCCCAGAAGCTCCTCCCCCACCGGCACTTGGACACCAGTCCCTGTGCGGAAAGCTTCCTGGCCTGCCTCAATATTCTCATACTCATCAAGAAGGACCACAGCCACTTCCTCGGGATCCAGATTAAAAGCCAGCCCCATCTTGTTTCCGGGAAAACGAATCAACTCTTCATAAGAAACACCGGGCAGGCCGCTTACCCCGGCAACACCCCGGGAAACATTTTTTACAATACCGGTTTCCCGAAACTCAAGACTGCTCCGGTAATCACTTAATTCTTTCTCCATAGAGCGAAATGTCTCATCAAGAAGAGAAGAAAGAGATGAGGATAAATGTTCAGTCTTTTTCATCCTTTTCTCCTGATGGAGGAGAGTCTCCTTGCTCTTTTTCCCTGAAAGAGGCTTGTTCAAATGATTGAAGCACATGTCGTTCCAGATCATGGAGATAATTATTTAAAGTCCAGGCGATCTTTTTCCCCTTGCTCCAAAGCTCAACCCCGGAGATAAAATCCCCTCCTTCCTGGAATTGGGGAATAATCTTCTTTCCGCTTAAGTCTTGGATGAGTTTTTTTATTTTCCTCTTATAATCATCCGGAATTTCGAAACTGCTTCGAATCTTTGTTTCTTTGCCTGACTGCCGGATATCTTCGGCTAAGGTTTTCTTCACTTCATCATTTATCCCATTTACTTTCCGGAGAAAGGTTTCTATCACGGCTTCTTCCAGTTCTTTATCCGCCATATCCTGAAGTACTTTCCTCACTATTTCAAAGACCTCTTTTTTCACTCTGGTTCTTAGTTCCGCCAGAAAATCTTCTTTCTGCTTGTTGAGGGATTTCTTCCATTTAAGTTCCAGTTCTTCTACCTCTTTTCTTTTCTCCTCCTCCAGTTGGCGCCGTTTTTCCTCAGCCTCCCTTGAAACTTCCTCCAGCATTTTCTGCCGCTTGTCCCGGAATTCATCCTTCATTTTCTGCAATGATTCTTCTTTCTCCTGAGCCTCCTTTTTTTTGTCTTCAGCTTCCTGGTAGCGGGAAGCAATATCCTGCTCTCTTTCATCCATTGTCTTTATAATCCGTTTGTACAAAAAATGACGCAGCAAAAATACCAGAATAAGAAAATTAACAATCTGAGCTACCAGGGTAAAAAGATCAACTTTCAACTTTTATCCTCCTCTCTGGGTAACCAGGCTCCAGAACGGATTGGCAAAAATAAGGATAATGGCAATAACAAAACAATAGATAGCCGTGGATTCCACCATAGCCAGCCCGACAAAAAGGGTGCGGGTAATGGTTCCGGCTTCATCAGGCTGCTGAGCGATGGAGCTTAAAGCCTGAGCTAAAGCCCGGGCCTCTCCGAGAGCCGGACCGATTGAACCGATGGCTATGGTTAATCCAGAGATTACTATGGAAGCTGTGCCGATCAGAGTTACACTGTCCACTTATTCCTCCTTAGTTTCTTTATGTATAGTTTCTTTATGTAGCCTCTCCTCCTGGGCAGTGGTGGCAGAGGCAATATAAACCGTGGCTAAGACGGCAAAAATATAAGCCTGAATCTGGCCGATCAGAAGCCCCAAGGCCTGCATCACCACCGGCACAAACAAGGGAGCAATACTGACCAGGATGCCGGCTATCATGGTTCCGCTCATCACATTGCCGAAAAGCCGGACAGCCAAAGCCAGGGTACGGGAAAACTCTCCTATTATGTTAAAAGGAAGCATAAAGACGGACGGCCGGATGTAATGCCTGAAATAAGCCTTGGCCCCTGCTTGCATAATCCCGAAAACAGGGACGGCAAAAAAGACACATATAGCCAAGGCTGCGGTAGTGGTGATTGAGCCTGTGGGCGGCTGGTAACCGGGAACAATGGCCAGAAAATTAGAGACAGAAATAAATAAAAACAATGTTCCTATAAACGGAATATATATGCCCGGATCGCGGTTGGTAATTTCTCTTATTTCTTTTCTTATATAAGAAATAACCAACTCAAGAAACATCTGCCAGCGGGAAATTCCCGGTTTGACTGAAAGCTGGCGGGTCACCAGCCAGGAAATAGAAACCAGGATGGCCATAACCAGCCAGGTAAAAGCAATGGTAGCATTAAGGACAAAAGGTCCCCATTTCCAAAAAATCACAGCATCAGGGCTTACATCCATAATCTTACTTCCTCCGGGTTTTCAAAGAAGATATTTTAGCCGGCCGTAATTTATTAATCAGAAGAACTCTAACTGCCAGAAATCCGGCCAGAGCAATAACCACTCTGTACCATCGGCCTCCCTTAGCTATAAGATAAAAACCTCCCAATGTGATTACTGTTCGCAGAAAAAAACTTCCTAGAGAAAGGAAAACAGGATTATTTACTTTGGGCAGCCGGTTAACCGTCCACCATAGTCCTCCAAAATAAAAACCACCGAGGATTAATCCCGCAATAAGAGAAATAATAATCAATAAAGCTTCATTCATCAGAGCGTTCCTCTTCGATCTGCCGGCGCTCCCTGTTTACCCAATACCAGGCATTAAGACAACCCAGGATTATTCCCAGAAAAAGACAGATTAGAGTCCAGGAAAATCTTCCCGGATACCGGGCATCTATCCAAATCCCCACCGCAATGCCGATAACAGTAGGAATAGCCACCGACCAGCCGACAAGGCCGAACATACCCAGGCCGAACCATAAACTTTCATCTTTCTTACGCCGGGAGCGGATTTTCCGTAATTCTTTTTTACCCACTGTTTCCGGGTAATCTTTTTTATTTTTATACATTTTTTTCCAGTTCCCAAAACCGCCTGATAAAATCAGCTTCAAATCTGGCTAAGGCAGAGCGGCTTTTCTTTTCCTTCTCATCGAGATTCCTGAAACGCTCCTCAACCGCTTCTCTCAACCGGCCAAGGCCTTCTCCTTCAACCGCCATTCTGGTAGAAACCTGGATCAAAGGTCCTGCCTTGACCAATACTCCGCTGTCAACAGCCATAAAAGTCTCCTCTCCGCCGGAAACATAAGAAAGAATCCCGGGCACAAGGGAAAGGACACAATCAATATGTTTAGGAAGAAAACAAAATGAGCCGTTCTCAGATTCAACAATCACCTTGCTGACTTCTTTATCCAGCATAATCCCTGAAGGAAGCAGTATTTTCAATTTCATTTTTTTGCCTCCTTGATGGAACCGATCATGTAGAGAGCCTCCTCAGGATAACCGGAAAACTCATCATTAAGAATGCGGCTGCAACCCTTTAGGGCATCTTCCAGCTCCACCATTCTTCCTTCTTTCCCGGTAAACTGTTCGGTGGTAAAAAAGGGCTGGGTCAAAAATCTTTCCAGCCGCCTGGCCCGGTAAACTGTTTCCTGGTCTTCCTGGGAAAGCTGTTCAATGCCCAGCATGGCGATTATATCTTTGAGATTTTCATATTCGGCCAGAGTCTGCCGGATTTTCCTGGCAATGCTGTAGTGCTCCTCTCCCACAATGTGCGGAGTAAGCATTTTGGAACGGGACTGGAGAGGATCTATTGCCGGATAAAAACCCTGGCTGGCTCTTTTCCGGGAAAGGACAATGGAAGCAGACAGATGACCGAAGGTATGAACAGCAGCAGGGTCGGTAAAGTCATCGGCCGGAACATAAACTGCCTGCATGGAAGTAATAGCACCGGCTGTGGTACTGCAAATTCTTTCCTGTAACTCAGAAAGCTCAGAGGCTAAAGTGGGCTGATAACCCACCCGGGATGGGATCTGTCCCAGGAGACCGGAGACTTCTGAGCCGGCTTGAACAAAACGGAAAATATTATCTATTAAAAGAAGCACATCCTGCCTCTGTTCTTCCCGGAAGTATTCCGCCATGGTCAGAGCGGAATGGCCCACTCTGAACCGGGCTCCGGGCTGTTCATCCATTTGACCAAAAACAAGAATGGCTTTGTTTAGAACACCGGCCTCCTGAATTTCCCGGTAAAGCTCCTCTCCTTCCCGGTTCCGCTCGCCTATGCCGCAAAAAATACTTATTCCTTTATGTCTGCCGGCTACATTGTGAATCATCTCCATTATGAGGACGGTTTTACCTACTCCGGCTCCCCCAAACATTCCTGCCTTCCCGCCTCTTTCCAAAGGAGCCAGGATGTCTATGGCCTTTATTCCGGTAAGGAATATTTCCGCTGTTGTTGTCTGTTGGGACAAGGGAACCGGTTCCTGGTGGATGGATTTTAATCTCTCCGTCTTTAATTCCTGCTTCCGGTCAATGGTCTCACCAAAAACATTGAACATTCTTCCCAAAAGACTCTTCCCTACCGGCACCATAATAGGCTTGCCCGTATCTATCACTTCATCTCCTCTGGAAAGACCCCGGGTGGGAGTCAAGGCCACTCCTCTTACTGTTTGGCTGTTCAGGTGGGAAACAACTTCAATCTTTACCTCTCCGTTACTTCCTGCTTGCAAAAGATTGAAAATCCTGGGGAGCTTCCGGGGAAAGCTTATATCAACGACACTGCTTCTCACTGAAACAATCTTTCCTTTGTTCACTTGTTCACTGCGCATCAGGCCTCCCCTGGGTCCGATTAAGCATTAGCCCTTCTTTTATTAACCTTTTTTTCCACAATATTCAATAACCAACCTCCCAGAAAAAAAGCAACGCTTCCCAGAACAATCAGAAGCCAGCCCTTGAAGGTCAAAAGAGAAGTCTTTAAGACATCAGATAATCCGGGAAGATAAACGGAGGCCAGCAATAAAGCTAAACAAATACCCATGGCCGCCCAGACATATTTGTTTCCGGTGATTTCATTTTTCAGCACCCGGGAATTTTCTTCCCTCATGTTAAAAACATTTATAGCTCTGGAAAATCCCAGAGTCAGAAAAGAAACGGTCACCGCCTCGGTTTTATTCAACTGAAAAAAATAAATCGCTGCCGAAAGAACAGCCATCACTACAACCGCCAATCCAATTCCCAGACCTATCACTTTATGCCAATGACGTTTGGTAAGAACCGGTTCTTCAGATTTTCTTGGAGGTTGCCCCATAAGGTCAGAACTTCCGTCTCCCAGGCCGAGGGCAATAGCCGGAAAAACATCAGTGACCAAATTTAAATAAAGAATCTGCAAGGGAAGCACCGGAAGAGGATAACCGGAAATTGAGGCTGCCCCAACAGCCAGAATAGAACCTGTATTACAGGAAAGAAGATAAGTTATAAATTTTCTTATATTATTGAAAATAACTCTTCCCTGACGAATGGCCGTAACAATGGTGGAAAAAGCATTATCGGTAAGAACCATATCTGCTGCCTGTTGGGCCACTTGAGTTCCTTTTCCCATGGCGATACCAATATCTGCTTTTTTTAAGGCCGGAGCATCATTAACCCCGTCGCCGGTCATGGCCACTACTTGCTTTTGTTTCTGGTAGAGGTCAATTAAATTAAGCTTCTGTTCCGGAGTAACCCTGGCAAAAACAGTTGCTTTTAATATTTGTTCTTTCATCTCTTCGGAGGACACTGAGGAAGAAGTCAAACTTTTTCCCTCCATGGCTTCATCTTTTCCCTCTTTATAAATGCCTATTTGCTCACCAATTTTTTTGGCGGTCAACC
Source organism: uncultured Eubacteriales bacterium (assembly GCA_964440805.1). GTDB lineage: Bacteria > Acidobacteriota > Aminicenantia > Aminicenantales > Aminicenantaceae > CAYTTR01. The sequence continues at coordinate 4,188 of CAYTTR010000029.1, read as the reverse complement.
TATGGTCGCCGGTTACCATAACCACTTTCACCCCGGCTGAGCTACAGGTATTGACTGCTTCAGCCACTCCTTTCCGCGGCGGATCAGAAAAACCGGCCAAGGCAGTAAAAACAAGAGCTTTATAAGGTTCAGCGTTTTTGTCTTTAACCTCTTTATAAGCTAAAGCCAAAATCCGAAGCCCTTGAGCAGCCATTTCCTGATTTTTTTCCAACCATTTTTCTTTTTCTTTCTTGTAAAGTCTTTTTTCTTTTCCTTTTAACAAAACTTTTGAACAAACCTTTAACACCGACTCAGGCGCTCCTTTTACAGCCACATAATAACCGCCGCTTTGCCTGTGGAAAGTAGCCATCATTTTAAGCTTGGGATCAAACGACTCCTCTCTTTCTTCAGGAAGTTTTTGAATCAGTTTTTCTCTCTTGAGGCCAAATTCAGCTCCCCAACAGAGCAGAGCAATTTCCAAAGGCTCTCCGGTTGCAACCTGCTCTTCATCATTTTCCTTTCCTAATGAGGCATTATTGCAGAGAATACCAATAGTCAGGGCTTCTTTCAGGTCATGCTCTTTCTCAGGTTCAACCTCCTCTCCTTCTTTAGCATCTTTTTCTTCTGCTCCGGAATTTTTTTCCTCAAGAACAATATTCCCCCACTCAAGCTCCAAACTCTGAAGGCTCATCCGGTTTTCGGTCAGAGTGCCGGTTTTATCTGTACAAATAATTCCGGTTGCTCCCAAAGTCTCAACAGCAGACAATTTTTCTACCAGGGCATTCAACCTGGCCATTCTCCAGACTCCTCTGGCCAAGGAAAGAGTGGCCACAATAGGAAGCCCTTCAGGAACCGCAGCTACAGCCAGGACAATAGCTGTTTCAACCATAAGAAAAATTTCTTTTCCCGCCAAAATTCCGGCTACTCCAACCAGAGCAGCCAAAATCAGTGTAAACCAGATAAGTTTATGTCCCAACTGATTCAACCGCTTCTCCAGTGGAGTAACTTCTTCTTCAGTCTCTTCTACAAGAGATGAAATTTTTCCCAGTTCGGTAGCTTGGCCGGTGGAAACAACCACTGCTTCAGCCGATCCGCGGGTTATATTTGTTCCTTTAAAAAGCATATTGCTCCGTTCTATAAGAGGAGCATCTTTTTTAATTTTTTTACAGTCTTTATTTACCGGAAGCGATTCCCCTGTAAGCATGGATTCATCGGCTTGAAGCCTGGAAGCTTCCAAAATCCTGAGATCTGCTGAAATGATGTCTCCTCCTTCAAGAACAACAATGTCTCCCGGAACAATATTTTGGGATTTTGCCTCAATTATTTCTCCTTCCCTTCGAACTCTGGTTTTAACCTCTCCCAGGCGTCTTAATGCCTCTACCGACCTAACAGCCTTAAGTTCGGTAAAAAATCCTACTACAATAAAAACAGCAATAGCTGCGAATATGGCAATCGCCTCCATCCACTGGCCTAAAATCAGGGAAAGAACTGAAGCTGCTAAAAGAAGAAGAACTATAAGGCTCTTTAACTGGTTAATTAGAATTGTCCATGGGCTTTTTCTTTTTATCTCCCTGAGGCGGTTACGGCCGAACTGCTTGAGTCTTCTTCTTACTTCTTTTGAATTGAGACCCTTTTCCCGGTCTACTTTGAGTTTCTCCAGAATAGACTCTACTTCCTCCGCCCAGGATTCAGCCGGTTGAGGGTATTTTATTTGGTTTGTTTCTTTATCTTTTTCTTTTTCCATAAAAAAATAATAGAGATTACTGCATCCGGAAGTTCGGCAGATTCAATTCGATTTGTTTAAAGTCGGATCATTAATTCAATTTATTTTCTGTTTCTTAAAATATCATTATATCCCTGTATTTTCAACTTTGACACAAGTTGGAAACATCCCCAAACTGTGATAAGAGAAAGGGTATGGGATGAGGAATCCCCTATGAGGGCAGAGCGGGCATGGTTCCTCTTATTTAACTAGACAATCTTTGTTACGGAAATAATGGAGCTTTCATACAAGTTTCTTGAAGAGGTGATTTTCTTGTGATAATGTTAGCTATTATTATTTCTATTTCCCTGTAATATAAAGCATCTGGAGGACGAAGATAATGAGCCAAGCAATAAAAATTAAAAAAGCAAGCGGAAAGCTGGGAGTCCTACTGCCCGGACTGGGAGCGGTGGCCACCACTTTTATTGCCGGAGTAATCGCTGTAAGAAAAGGGATTGCTCCACCCATCGGATCTTTAACTCAAATGGGAACAATTCGCTTAGGGAAAAGAACGGAAAAAAGAATTCCCAAAATAAAGGATTTTGTCGAGCTGGCCGGTCTGGACGACCTTGTTTTTGGAGGCTGGGACATTTTTCCCGATGATGTCTACACATCGGCCGTTAAAGCCGGTGTTCTGGAGAAAGATCTCCTGGAAGAGGTGCGTGACGAAATCTCTTCCATAATCCCCTGGAAAGGTGTTTTTGACCAGAAATACGTCAAAAAGCTTCACGGGGATTATATAAAAAAAGCTGCCACCAAATACGATTTGGCCCGAATGCTTATGGATGATATTCAAGCTTTCAGGGAAAAACACAACTTGAACCGGATGGTCATGATCTGGTGTGCCAGCACTGAAATCTATATGAAAAGAGACCCTGTTCATGAATCTCTAAAATCATTCGAAAAGGCTTTGAAAGAAAATCATCCCGCTATTTCTCCCAGTATGATTTATGCTTATGCCTCTCTTATGAGCGGAGTTCCTTTCGCCAATGGAGCCCCTAATCTTACCGTAGATATTCCGGCCATGTGGGAGCTGGCGGCTGAAAAAGAGGTACCCATAGCCGGAAAAGATTTTAAAACCGGACAGACTCTGATGAAAACCATTATCGCTCCCGGCTTAAAAGCCCGCCTTATCGGTCTCAAGGGTTGGTTTTCAACCAATATTCTGGGAAACCGCGACGGTGAGGTTCTGGATGATCCCGAATCTTTCAGGACCAAAGAAGAAAGCAAGCTGGGAGTTCTGGAATATATTCTTCAACCTCATATATATCCCGAGCTTTACCAGAATTTTTTCCATAAAGTGCGGATAAACTACTATCCTCCCCGGGGGGACAATAAGGAAGGCTGGGATAATCTGGATATTTTCGGCTGGCTCGGTTATCCTATGCAAATAAAAATCGACTTTCTCTGCCGCGACTCCATCCTGGCTGCTCCCATAGTGCTTGACTTAGCCCTTTTTCTCGACTTAGCTCAAAGATGCCGTCTTAAAGGTATTCAGGAGTGGTTGTCATTTTATTTTAAAAGCCCTATGTGTGCGCCTGAACTTTATCCTGAACACGACCTATTCATTCAGCTCATGAAGCTTAAAAATACTTTGCGTCATATTAAAGGAGAGAAGCTTATTACCCATTTGGGACTTGAATATTACGATTGAGAAATTTCTTTTGCACATTTTTTAAGATAAAGAGGAAAGCTGGAGGAAAGCTGAAGACTGAGGCTAAACCATTTCTATGAATAATTAGGGTTAATGATAATTATTCTTACAGGGCCGGTTCATTCAGGAAAAACTTCTTTTTTAAAAGAAAAATGTAAAATTTGGAGAAATAGGCTCCCTCTTGTGGGTTATCTAAGCCTGGCTCATTTTGAGAATAACATTCATACCGGTTATGATTTGCTGGAGCTTGAGAGCGGTACTCTCCATCCCTTTATCAGAAACAAAGGGAAAGAGGAATGGGAGAGAGTAGGCTCCTGGTATTTTCTTCCCGGGGAACTTAAACGGGCTGGAAAAATCATTCTAAAAAGCAGGCCTCAATCTATTCTCATAGTTGATGAAATCGGTCCCCTGGAAATGCAAGGAAAAGGGGTCCGGCCATCCCTTGAGAAAATCCTCGGCTTATCACCGGAAAGGTTTTTTCTTCTTGTGGCCAGAAGTTCTATTCTGAATGAGCTTTTGGAGTGGTTCAGGCATCTCTCACTGCAAAAAACCCGTGCATTTGATGTCAGAGATGAAAAACAGATGCAAGAATTAGAAGCTATTATATTGAATGAAGCCGGTTGAAACGGGGTTGAATAATCTTATTCTAATAATGTGATCACTCAGGAGCTTCAATAAAAAGCTTAAAAAACCAAATTCTTATCTGTAAAATTGCTTCTAAGGGCTCATTTGGCCTCAAAAAACGTAAGTTCTCAATAAATAGAGGTAAGTTCCGATAATGGATTCATTGGAA
>CAYTTR010000028.1:0-34741 GCA_964440805.1 uncultured Eubacteriales bacterium | reverse complement strand
TCTATGGAAGAACCGGAAAGCCGCATATACCAGGTTGAGCTTACATGTGAGGGTACCGAGACAAATATGGTTGAAAAAAAATGGGGACAGCATCTCTATTCACCTATTTTTTTTAATGTAATATGCAAAGAGTCTCATGAGTGATATAACTGCAACAGGTCATGCCTCTGTCTATGGAATCTATTTTGACTTTGACAAGGCAGATATAAATCCAGAATCTGAACCAGCAATTAAAGAGATAGCAAAACTCCTTCAGGAGAATAAAGATTTAAAGCTCTATGTAGTGGGACATACTGATAATGTTGGCACACTTGATTACAATATGAATCTTTCAAAGGCAAGGGCAGAAGCGGTAGTGATGGAACTCACGACAAAATACAAGATATCACCTGATAGACTTAAGGCATACCCATCTTCCTTGAAGTTTTGCTTCACTTTTCAATTTATGGCTTCAAAGAGTATCCAGCTTTAGTGTATATTATTCGTTAAATGATAGCAGAATTCATTCGTGAATATTCCTCCTTGATTATCTGGCTGAGTTCAATCTCAGTGGTTACTTTTATCGGAACAATACTTATAATTCCGCTAATCCTGATACGGATGCCTGCCGACTATTTCGCCAAAGAAGATCGAACATCGCTTTTCAAACATAAGTATCCCGTCATTCGGATTTTTGCCTTGGTAATGAAAAATATACTGGGTTTTGTTTTCATCATAGCCGGATTTATCATGCTCTTTATTCCAGGCCAAGGATTACTGACCATTTTCATTGGAATTTCCCTGATTAATTTCCCCGGCAAGCAGAAACTGGAAAGAAAATTGATATTTCATCCGAAAGTATTACCGGTCATTAATTCCATTCGTAAAAAAGCGGGAAAGAAACCCCTTATCATCTGAAAACTCAAATCACATTGCGGTAAGATTGTTAGGGCTCCCTTTTAAATCTTTTTCTTCAGGGGAAGAGGTGTCCCTTTGGGGAACGTCCCCCTCTTACTTCTCCAATTGTAGTCAGCACACCAAAGCCGTAGGCAAGATTTAATAAGGAAGCCTCGTGCATTTCCTGACTGAAAGTGGCTGTTCCGTCTTTTAAAAAATATACTTCAAATCCTCTCATGAAAGCACTCCGGGCCGTAGTTTCGCAGCATAGATTGGTCAACACACAGCAGACAACAACCTGGCGAATGTCTTTTTCCCGGAGAATTTTTTCCAAATCAGTATTGAGAAAGCCGTCGTATTGATCTTTTTGCACTATGATGACTTTAGTTTTATCAAGAACATCGACATTGTCGCTCATAGGGTCATCCAATCTGATCTTTTCGCCCCACCAACGGAGCATTAGATTATTTGGATCATCGGAATCAATATGGCGGGTGAATATTACGGGGCGGTTAAAGCTGCTGAATGCCTCGACCAGGGGTTTCAGCTTTGCGGCCAGCAAGTCCGACTCCGGCACAAAAAAATTGCTCTCAGGATCACAGAAATGGCGCTGCATGTCTATGATAAGGAGAGCGGCTTTGTTTTTGTCGAGTTTGAAATCTTCGCGCATTTTTCCTCTTTCATAAATCCTAAAAAAAAATGTAACATCAAAATTTGAGGGATAAAACCTCTATCAGTAAAATTTCCATTCTCCTTCAATATTATATAGGGATTTTTTATAAATTTCCTTAAGCTTTCGCTAATTCTGCTGAAACCCGCTTATTTTATAGCAAAATAAATAATCTTATTCTGTCCACCTAATACAAATTAAACAAAATAAACCAAAAAAGATGACTTTCTTTGCCCCCTGGATTTTCCCGGGATACTAGCCCTTTTCTATTATTTTTCGTCCAATATTTCCCTGAGGATAATAAAGCTTTACAAAAGCATCTGCCTGTTTATAGACATAAATATGGCCATCCTGTCATTCTTTTAACCGACGGGGAAAAATAAGGTCCCTCTCCTGTCCTATTTACCCAAAAAATGACTTCCTTGCTCCATCCAAACAAAGCTCCTAAAAATAAAATAATTAAAGGGGAAAAAAATTCGGAGAGAGTTCATCTTAAACCTTTCCCTCATCATTAAATTATTTTATCTTCCTAATGAAGCAAGGTAGGTTATTAAATGAAAACAGATAATTTATTTCTCAATTTCTAACAACGAGAATAAAATGAATTTACAATTTTTCTTCGGTCATAATGTATTTTTTCAATTTTTCCTTATTTTTAGCCGATTCTAAAAGGATGTTTCTATGTTTTACTATAAGGTCTTTCAATTTTTCTTTGTCTTTAGATTTAATGGCTTTCATTAGATCTCTGTGCTGCTTCATAGATTTTTCCAAAGTATTTAACTTCTGATAGGCATATAGTCTTGCATAAGTATATCTTTCTTTATGATTTCTTGCCAGATATAGCATCTCTCTTAGAAATTTATTAGGGACAGATTTCCACAACTCATTATGAAAAGAAACGTTCAATTTCATAAAGTTTTCTACAGATCTTAATTTACAGTATTTTTCCATTCTATTAACAATTTCTTCTAATCTTTTTATATCCTTTGGAGTAAGGTTATCAATAACCAGTTCCATGGCTAATCTATCAAGAGCTCCCATAACTTGAATAATCTCACTTAATTCCTCGAAAGTAATTTCTTTAACCATTGCTCTCCTATAAGAATCAATTTGAACGAATCCCTCTGCTGCTAATCTTAACACCGCTTCCCTAACTGGCGTTCGACTGACATGAAAAGTTTCGGCTATTTCTTTCTCATTTATTCTTTGATTGGCTTTTAGCTCATTATTCATTATTACATCTTTAAGATTATTGTAAATAAATTCACTCATGGTACGAGGAGGAGGGTACTTAAAGTTTTTGTTTTTTTTATTGTTCAACTTTCCTCCTTTTTATAGAATTCATTCACTATATTATGTTTTATTGCAGTCTTAAATATAAGTGATTTAATAGAATAACTTTTATCATACCAGAAAATCGATGTCAATCTAATGGATATACCTCCCGGATATTCGGATAACCGGGAATAAATTTATTCTCGGATAAAAAAAGAAGCCTCTATTACCCCAGAAAACTGGCAAAATAGAGATGATGTTAAAAAAACATAGGGATTTCACCATCCAGGTGAAACCCCAGGAGGTGTTTTCATGATACGCCAAAACATTCAAAATTTCAAACTCGGAACCCTCCGGAGAACTAAAGTCACCGCCTCTTGCGGTCTGGCCCTGCTGATGAGCTTTGCTGGAGATATCAGATTGGACAAGCATCTGGAGTTTTGTTTTTCTCATCTGAAAAGGCGGAATCGTGGCTATTCGGTCTCGGCCAAGATTCTTTCGTTTCTTCAGATGATCATCAAGGGAGGCGACCGCTTGTCGAACATTGATCTTCTGCGGGCTGATCCGGGCCTGCGGGCACTGCTGCGTATGGAAAGGTTTCCCCGGCCGAACACGCTGGCAGAGCTTTCCCGGCGGCTGCGCCAGAGGGACATTCATCGTCTGGCCGAGTGTGGGATGCGGCTTGTGGTGCGAGCTTTGCGGCTCCGTAAGCTCAGGCGGGTGGTATTGTATATCGACACGATGCTTATTGAGAGCGAGGTGCGGGTGGCCGGGATGAGCCTGGACGTTTTTTCTGTGTTTCGTCCCGGGAATGCGACTCCTCAATCGCACAACCTGAGCCTGGTGCGGAAAATCCACCACTACCTGCACCAGCATCTTCCTAAGCTCAAAATCTTGCTGCGCTCGGATTCGGCTGGCTACAACCCCAAGCTCATGGACTATTGAGATAGAGAAGCCATAGACTTTGTCATAGCCGGCCGGGAATCGGAGCCTATCTTCCAGATAGTCCAAAGAATAGAGCATTGGGAAAGGCTTCGAGGAGGTAGACAAGAGGAAGAAGTGGGAGAAGCCCTCCATTTTGTTGGTCCGGAAAAAGAGGAAGCGGCCTACCGGCTGGTGGTGGTCCGCAAACGAAACGAATAAAAAGCTCTCTTTTCTGAGTTTGAATACACCTATCGCCTCTGTATCACCAACACCGATTGGTCGGCCCACCAGGTTTTCCGCTTCTACAGGGAGCGCCCCAATGCAGAAAACCTCATCCGGGAACTCAAAAAAAGTTATGCCCTCGACCATATCCTCTCGGAAGAATTCCTGGCCAACTCTGTCTTTTTCCAACTCCAGCTTCTTGCCTACAACCTGGTCGAACTCTTCAAGTATGCTCATTTGCAACGTTCCTGGTGGCGGTTGCGGATCAAACAGTTGCGCTTCAGGTTGATCAACATAGCCGGTGTGCTCGCCCATCACGCCCTCCGAACTGTTCTTCGCCTCTCCAACCATTACCGCTACATCTATGTGTTTCATCGAGTGTTCCAATAGCTTCGGATCTCATCGGTGGAGCTGAGACTTTAGATAAACGGTCTCAATATCCTTCCATTTGCATCCTCAAGGCCGAATTCTCACAAGATTGAGATTTCAACCTGTTCGTGGCCAAAAAACCTCGCTAACCACACTCCTTATGGTAGTATTTGCCTTCAAAAAACCTTCTCCTTCCAAAAAGACGGTTGTCTATGACTGTTTTTTCCCTCTTTTTCCTCTTATCCAGACTTTATCCGAATATCCGGGATATATCCTTCCAGTTATTTCAGAAAATAACAATACAAAATATACAAAAAATAATGGTTCCAATAATTTTTCTATGCAACAAATCTGTTAATATCAAAATCAGAAAGAAGGAAATGGGATTTTCCAGTTAAAATCAATTTTGTTATTATTTTAGCTAAAGCAGGTCCAAGAGTAAATCCGCCTTTAGCACAACAGGCTGTATAGAATCCGGGAAGATGTTTCAATTTTCCCAAAAGGGGTAATCGGTCTGGTGTTCTTCCTTCAGCCCCTATCCAACACCGGATAAGATTTATAGACTCCAGACTAGGAATCACCCGGCAAGCAATCTGAATATTACCTTTCATACTTTCATAACTTATATTTCTGGAATTGCTGTCAAGGTCACCAAAGCCCTCCCATCCTCCCCCAATAAGAATATTTCCGCTTTCTACTTGTTTGAGAGTTAATTTTCCTTTTATGTGGCTAATAATATGAGGAAACAGTGTTGGAATTCGTTCAGTAACCATAGCTTGCTGAGGAGAAAGAGTAATGGGAAAATTTAGGTTGACCATTCGAAAAATATTTTTTGACCACACTCCAGCGCAGTTAATTAAATAAGAAGTTTGATACTGTCCCTTTGTAGTCTGAATTAAGTATTTATCATTTTGGACAATCTGGATAGATATCACTTTTTCATAGAGATGTAATTTCACTCCTTTACTTACAATGGCTTTTTTAAGTGCCGCAACACAACGCAAGGGATTAATACGAGAATCTTCATAGCAAAAAGAAGCACCTGTAACTGTCTGACCCAAATAAGGCGCTATTTCTATGAGCTCTCTTTGAGACAGTAATTCTAACTCCAACCCTTTTTCTCTTTGAATTTTTACCGCCTGGCGAAGAGAATCAAACTGCTGTCTATTTTCAGCAATTCTCAACCCGCCTGGCTGGTGAAACTCAAGTTCCTCATCGAGTTCCACCTGCAGTTCATTCCATTCTTTTACTCCTTCTCGTGCCAATGAAATCGTTTTTCTATCCTTGTTTTGGATAGCTAATGTTCCAGCATTTGCTGTTGAGGCTTCACATCCAACTTCCCCTCTTTCAATCAGAGTTACATCAATATTCTGTTTCGAAAAATAATATGCAGTACATGTTCCAATAACACCGCCGCCGATTATAAGAATATCAGTTTTTTGCAATATTATTTCCTTTGAGTGCTGAAGGTAAAACCATTTTAGTTTATTGACGTATATATTATTTTACTTAGCTTGTCTCTTTTGAAGTCTAATTATTTTTTTCTGACTATAGACTAGCATTAGGGCAGTTATCAATCCAATACTAGAAAAAACGAGTATAAAAATAATATCATTGACGAATATGGCTAATCCAAAAAACAAAGAAGATAGGCTGACTAAAACAAACTCCAATTTTTTAAGATGAGTAAGAAAATATCTGTCCATAAGGATAGCAATCAGTATCAACAACGGCAAGGTCTGTAACAGGACCTGAATAGGCCCCCAAACGTTCTCACTTACTAAAGGAGTAAAAACAAATAGAAAAGGAATTAAATAAAGCATTTTTGCAATATTTAGGGTAGAAAATCCGACTTTCATGAACCTTGGTTCTTGAGCGATTTCAGCTGCCACAAATGCAGTCATACAGACAGGGGGAGTTATAGTCGAATTTTGACTGAACCAAAAAATAGCCAGATGAGCAGCCAGAAGACTCACCCCTAAATGGGTTAAAGCGGGAGCGCCAAGAGTAGAAACTAATATATAGGAAAGCGTGATAGGCATACCCATCCCTATGATTAAAGATATTATGCCTAGCAGAGCAAGAGCTAAGACAAGCTGACCATGAGAAACAACAATTATGATTGAGGTGATTTTCATGATTAGACCAGTAAGGGTAATGACTCCCATTATAGCGGCCGCACAGGCAGAAACTGCGGTTATGATTAACATGTTTTTAGCGCTCGCTTCAAGAGAATTTAAGATTTTTTTAGGTCCCATCCGCGTTTCTTTTCTGAAAAAACTACAGATGACAATTAAAACAGTAGTGCTTGCACTGGAAACAAAAGGAGTCCGGCCTATGACTAATAAAACAACCAAGACAATTAGAGGAATAAAAAGATGAAAACTCTTTTTAAAAGCCTCTTTTAGACTGGGAAGCTCATTTTTAGAAAGCCCCTTGAGTCCATATTTTTTGGCCCTTATTTCAATAAATATATATATGGATGCAAAATATATGATTGCTGGTATAATTGAAAATTTAATAATCGTTAAAAGAGGAATTCCCGTAATAGCAGCCATAACAAAAACGCCAGCTCCCATTATGGGAGGAGTAACAGCTCCTCCTGTAGAAGCGGCTGTAGTGATAGCGGCTGCCTCTCGAGCTTTGAAGCCACTCCTTTTCATCATAGGAATTGTAAGTGTTCCCACGGTCACTACATTAGAAATTGTACTACCCGTTAATGTCCCCATTAGTGCCGCACTAAAGACCGCTACTTTTGCCGCTCCACCCGGTGTTTTCCCTGCTACCGCAAGACATAGGTCCATATAATATCTATCAGCACCTGAAATTCTAAGGAATGTCCCAAAAGCAACAAAAGTAAATAAAAAAGTTGCGGCTAGTCCTGTCATTATATTGAATAACCCTTCTGGAACTAAATAAAATTGTTCAATAAAAATGCTGTATGATATTTTTTTAAAACTCAAGATTCCTGTAAGGTAGGGACCTATAAAGGTATAAGCAATAAATATTGAGGTTATCACAACGAGAATCCAACCTAAGGTCCTTCTCGTGGCCTCAAGAATAAACAAAGTAGCAAGAGTACCTAAAATTAAATCAGTAATTGTGACTGGATCTACATACTTTATCCTGGAAGATATGCGCCCATAATCAACTATGATCCAGCCATAAGCGGCAATGGCAAGAATCGCTTGTCCAATGTCAGAAATGGGGATTTTATCAGTTGGTGATCTTTTTGACCTTGGATAGAGAAGCAGAATTAGAGGAACCATAAACATCAGAAATCCTGCCCTCTGGATGAGGGGAGGAAATGTTCCTTTAAATGCTGTATAAAAAACAAGAAGACTAACTGTAACACAAATAACCTTAACGATTTTGGCAGGGATGCCGCTGAGTTTTCGGATCACCATAGATATTACCTTCTTATTTGACCATTTATATATTAATCCTAAAGTTTTTTATAGTCTCTTCATTAAGCTCTACTCCAAGTCCTGGTCTATCTGGAATGGATATGTAACCATCCTTCTGCTGAATTGGAATCTTGGTCAAGTCTTTTCTTAAAGGTCTTCCAGAAAGGCAGAACTCTTGAAGAATTCCACCGTTAGGAATAGAAGCATTGACATGCAAAGTTGCAGCTAGCAAAATGTCACTACTCCAGGCATGAGGAATACAAGCTATTCCATATTGTTTGGCAATTAATGCCACTTTCATAAACTCAGAAATTCCTCCAACTCTTCCAACATCAGGTTGGATTATATCAACTTTACCTCTTACTATAAGATCTTCAAATGAATATCTTGTGGCAAGTCTTTCACCCGTAGCTATTCTTAAACGGGTCGATTGAGTCAACTTGGCAAGAGAAGATATCTTATCAGGAGGAAAAGGTTCTTCAAAAAAATACACATCATATTTCTCTAAAGCTGAAGCCTGTTCAATGGCCAAAGTAACATCCTTGAAGCACCCCCCAGCATCAACCATAATAAGAATCTCATTTCCAGCCGCTTCTCGCGCTGCTTTTACCAGCTGAATGTCATCTCGGGGAACCTTCCCAAATTTTCCCCAACCAAATTTTATGGCAGTGAATCCTTTTTGGACGTAATCTTTGACCATTGACCTTATCTCTTCTGGAGTATTGGGAAAAAGGACGCTGGCATAGGCTCTTATTTTATTATGAAAAGCTCCCCCCAGAAGTTTATAAACTGGCTGATTTAAAGCTTTTCCTTTAATATCCCAGAGGGCCATATCAATTCCACTCATTGCATGAATAGCGGCTCCCCTAAGACCAAACCAGGAGCTTTGCTCATACATATCATTCCAAATTTTTTCGATTTCCAGAGGATCCTGGCCTAAACAGATTTTTTTAAGTCCACAACAGAGGTATTTAGAAATGGGCGCATTTATAACAGCTTCCACTACATAAGGCGATGAAGCCACTTCACCAATTCCAATTAATCCTTCGTCAGTGTGAACTTTAATTACAACTGCATCCTGGGTGCTGTCTCCTATTGATTGTATTGCTTCTTTTTGGCGAAGAACAATAACCTCTATATCTGAAATTTTCATGTTTTCTCCTTTGGTTTTTTATTTCCATCCTTTTTCTTTATAGTATTTGAGTGCTCCCTTATGAATGGGGATTCCCAAATGCTGGATCATATCTTCTGTCTGCCAATTTTTAAAAGAACCATAGGCCTTACGCAGGCGCTCCTGGCTTTCAGCTATTGTTTTTGTGAATATATAAATCGCGTTTTCATCTAAATCCACTGTAGTAAACAAAACCATAGTCAATTTCAGAGTGGGAACAGGATAATTCTGTCCTGGATATGTTTTTGGAGGAATTTCTGCCTTGATGAAACCAAATTTTTGGACCAAACTATCTCTTACTTCCTCAGTCAGGCCAAGAAGTTTACCTTTTCTGGAGGCTAATGCTTCAGTAATGGCAGAAGCAGGAAATTCGATCGAACTATGAAGAGCATTAATATGCCGATCTTTCCATAAATCTACTCTTCCTGAGGTCCCTATTTGTAAAATTTCACCTCCCCATTCCTCAATAATATTTTCAGTGACTCCATGTTCACCAAGGATAAGCTGAAGAATAAACCGATCTGATGTTCCGGGAAATCCTGTGGCTATCCTAAGGCCAATTTTTTTTCTTATTACTTCTTCAAGGGTATTCGCCTCAATATCTTTAGATACAAGAATATGTTGGAAATTAGAGGACAAAGAACATATTGCTCTTAAATTGGAATAAGCTTTTGTATAAGGTGCTTTTTCCCCTTCCATGGCCATTTTTAGGAAAGGGCCATAAGAAACGCCAATATCTGCATCTTTTCGAGCAACTCTAATTGGATTACCTATTCCCCCAGAGCCAGGAACTGCAGTAATCGGATATCCTTTGACTCGAGCATTAACCCAATCGGCAATAGAAGAGCATATGCTGTAATGACCCGCTCCGACACTTCCTGTGCTTATAATCATAATAGGGATCTCTTGTTTTTGGCCCTCATCAATATCAATACAGGATAGATTAAAAACGCTTAGTAATCCAATAAAAACAATTATTTTACTCTTGTTCATATTTTATAATTATTCAACCTTTTTAAAAAAAAATTATATAGCAATTAATTACCCATGGAGGCTTTGCCACCAGCAACGGATGAAAGATAGATCATCACGCTCCCAGCGGCAGCTCGCTATGGAATACATTTTTAAGTTAATATCCTTTTGAAAGATCCACTACTCCGATAAGCTTTTTTCCTTTTTCCCATCGTCGGAGATTTTCAAGGAAGATTTGTACCAGGTCTTCAGGAAGACTGGGACCAGAGATATGTGGAGTAATGATAACATTATTCAAATTCCACAAGGGATGATCATCAGGCAATGGTTCTTCATTAAAAACGTCTAAAATTGCCCCAGCGATCTGTCTCTTTTGGAGAGCTTCAAGGAGAGCCTCTTCACGGATGAGAGGGCCTCTGGAAATATTAATAATATAAGCACTGGATTTCATAAAGGTTAACTGTTTTTTATCTATAATAACTTCAGTGGAATCAGTTAGAGGAATGGTTAAAATTACAAAGTCTGAACTTTGCAAGAACTCATCCATTTCTTCAATGGTATACTCTTTAGCCACATAAGGGAGGTTTCTCTCTTTTTCATCTAAACCAATTACTTTTACTCCTAAACAGTGAAGCCGATAAGCAATATAGGCACCCACAGAACCTAATCCCATTATTCCCACCATTTTTCTTCTAATACTATCAACAACAAATGGTTGCCATCTCTTTTCTTTTTGATTTTCATAAATTTGTTTCATATTTTGAGTGATAGAGAGTATATATCCTATAACATATTCAGCCATAAGAGGGCCAAAAATTCCTTTGGGTTTTGTCAGGATGACATTCGAGGGTATAAGTTTTGATCGTATGTAATTTTCCACTCCTGCAGCCATTGATTGTATCCATTTCAGTTTCTTTGCCTTTGGAAGCAACTCTACAGGAAAACTGCCGCCGGAAAAAATAATATCTGCTTTTACAATGTTTTCCTCAATCATACTTTTATTTTTACAAGGTAAAAGAGAAAGATCTTTTCTTGATTTTTCTATAAGTTCTATATAGCGATCTACATATTTTGGGAAGTGATAATAAATAAGAATTTTATACTTTGATTCTGGTGACATATTTATAACAGTTCAAGTTCTTTAAGTACAGAGCGCACATGATTCTTCTCTTTTTCCGTCAAAGGAAGGATGGGCTTTCTTGGAAAGCCTCCCAGTCGCCCGCGAAGATTCATTCCATATTTGACGAAAGCAGGAAAAGTGCCTGCTTTTCCTCCTCGCATACTGTTATTGAGAACCATGCATCGGTATTGAATCTCTTTTGCTTTTTCCAGATCTCCATTAATTAAAAGATCATACATTTTTATGGACTCTTTTCCCATAACTTGAGGCTCAAGACTGCCCACCCATCCTTTTGCTCCCATAAGAATAGCAGGGACACCTCGTTGGGCAGAATGACCGGTGAAGACCTGAATTTTGTCTCCTGCTTTTTCTATAACTTCCATTACTCTTTCGAAGTCGTTGGAACTCTCCTTGATTGCGGCAACATTCTTAATATTAGCTAATCTATCAACCAATTCCACTGATAATTCAACAGCTTGTCGCTTGAGTATATTATATAAAAGAATGGGAATGTTTACGGAATCGGAGATTTCCTGGTAGAAAGCAATGATCTCTCTTTGATTGGGAATGACCCGAGCTGGGGGATGAATCATTACCCCATCCATGCCAATTTCGCTGGCGTATCGGACTAACTTTATGGTGTGCTGAGGCGTTGTTTCTCCGGCACCTCCTATAGTGACAACACGGCCTTTGGCCTGCTTAACTGCAAGGTTGAATATTATCTTTTTTTCCTCATCAGATAAGGCCCAGCTTTCACCAGTGCATCCGGAGACGACAACTCCATAAATTCCTTCTTCAATTAACAATTCTATATTTTTACAGAAAGCATCCTCATCCAGCTCCCCATTCTCTTTAAAAGGTGTAACTACTGCTGCGAAGCATCCTTTCCATTGCCTTGGGTCTTTTTCCATTATTTCTCTCCTTTATTTCAAATTTCAGATTTAATTTGTATATTATATACAAAATATAATTTAGATTCTACTAATGTATGAAATAATTTTCGTTATGTCAACATTTTTTTGATTATATTTTCTGCTCAACGAAAACTCCCTATAATTTTATTGAAATAATACAGTATATTGTATAATATTTTTTCAGGATCTCATTTTTTTCAATGGAGGATAATGATGTTATTTAAAAGAAAAATGCAGTTAATTCTGATTTTTATTTATTTGATGACTATTATGACTTCGATTTTTTTTGCTCAAGAAAATGGAGGCAATATTTTTAAAAAGCGGAGAGCAAAACTGGCTTCAATGATTGAAGAAGGTATTATCATCATTCAAAGTACAGATAACAACCAAAAAAATCTTTATGAATTTTTTGTTCCAAACAGTGATAACCACGATTTTATCTACCTAACTGGAATAGAAGCAGCCAATGCCACTCTTATTTTATGTCCTGGGTCTAAAGAATATCCTGAAATTCTCTATGTTCGAGGAAATCATGAAAAAATAAAAAAGGTTTCTGGTATTGAACATATTTTTCCTCTTGAAAATATTTTAGAAGATCTTTCCAATGCCTATACAGATTTTTCCCTGCTTAGGTATACGCAAAGAATAAGAAAGCCTCTCCCTTCTGAGATTTCAAAAATATTATACAATCCTGGCAAGAAAAAGATTATTTACTTTAATTTTCCTCGTTTTGTTAATCTTGCTGAATCACCTCCTCAAAGGCTTCTTTTTATCAATAAGTTCAAACTTTTCTCACCAGAATATGAGATCAGAGATGTCTCATACCATCTTAACAGCCTTAGAATGTATCATGATGAATTTGGTATATATCAACTACGGCAAGCGGTAAACATAACAGGAGCAGCAATTATAGAATGTATGAAATCAACCAAACCAGGAATGACTGAGGCTCAGCTAAGGGCAATCTTCAGATTTGTTTGCGACTTCAAAGGAACTGATAGATTTGGATTTGCTACTTCAGTCCGCTCAGGCCCCAGGCTTCCGGGTCAGATGAGTTCTAGAAGAAATAAAGTTATGAAAGAAGGAGAGCTTATAGTCATTGATTGTGGAGCAGAAATTAACCATTATACTGCAGATATTAAGAGAACATTTCCTGTATCAGGGAAGTTCACCGAAGAGCAGAAAAGGATTTATAACATTCTCAAACGAGTCCAGGAATCATGCATCAAAATGGTAAAACCTGGCGTTACTATGAAGGATCTTCAGGAAAAAGCAATAAAGCTACTAGATGAGGAAGGGGGATACGGAAAATATTTTGGTTGGGGGACCAGTCATTTTCTGGGCATGGATGTCCATGATGTTGGTAATAATCTCATCCCTTTCAAGCCAGGCATAGTTATAACCGTAGAGCCAGGCATAGTCCTTCCAGAATTCAGTGTTGAGCTCGAGGATGATGTTCTCTGCACTGATAATGGATATGAATGGTTAACTGAATTTATTCCAAAAGAAGTAGAGGATATAGAAAAAATTATGAAAGAAGAGGGAATAGGGAAAATATTCAAATGATAGATCCGATTATCCATTTCCTTAACAAAGGGCTACTCTTTCAGAGCCTAAAAGTATAATTATATTTTATGAGTATGGATCTGTCGTACATCTTAGAGAAAGAATAAATGGATTCTTCAAGTTCTGTGCTGCTGCCTTCATTATAAACAATATAAAGATCAATCCCCTCTGCTGGATTATAACGCAAGCGAATATTCATAGATAATTGTTTATAGTCGCTGTTGTACTAAATAAAAACACTTGAAGTCAAGGTTTTATTTAATGCATATCTAACTCGAAGGCGAGCCAAATGAGCTTTATAAATACCATTTTTTACTTCTGCTTTGTTAAACTTGTATTCCATTTGGATATTTAAATTCGAATTGAAAGTAAAAGATGGAGAAAAAACAAAGCCTTTTTGCCAACCTCCATAATATCCTCCTCCAAGGATTTCCCCGCTTAGTTGAAATGGTGAGCCTGAAGAAGAATGATATCTTAAATTAAGGCTTGAAAATTGGTAATTTCCTTCATCAATTCTGACTTTTCCTATCCAGAAGGAAGAGAGAAGATTTTCCCTGGTAAATTTATAATCAACTACTGCAATATCCCCTGAACGAAGAATGAATTCCCAGTCCAATCTATTTTGGAATGTTTCTATTCTGCCTGAACCGACATTCCAAATCCACTCCAAACGATTGGTAAAGCCGTAGCTTTGTAGGAAACTGGATGTTTTAGGGAACCAGAAATATCCCAATCTCTGACCAATTCTGTTTATCCCTCGTCTTGGTATAAAGCCCATTCTGGGATTAAAATCTTTTCCGATATGTACTATGCTTGAACCAAATGAAAATCCCTTTCTTTTTCTTGTATGTAAAACCAAAGCCCCTAAAAGATTTTTATCCCATTTGTTATGAGACTCAGTACTCTCCACAAGTTTCATTTTTAAAAAAAAAGGTTTTTTAATAGAGAGATCTATATCACCAGCGACAACAAAATTGTAAACACCCTTAGAATTTATCTTTGAGGTAACCATTCCTCCTATATAAGAGCCATCATCCTTCACAATACTTTTGAGACGAAATACCCCAAAATTTTCTGAAGGGAATCTTGCTGAGTTTATCTCTTTAGATGTTGTCCGCATTTCAATTAAACCAATCTCCCATTTGCTAATGCGGCCTGTTAACCTTATTCCCCCGATGATAGGTACATTCTGACCATCTGCGATCCCGATTGATCGGCTATAGAATATTCGGTGCGAGCCCCCTGGTATCCGGAAATCGAATAGATCTGAACGTTCTTGAAAGAAAGGTCGCTTTTCAGGAAGATACAAAGAAAAACGAGTTAGGTTTATTTGATAATTATCATCCTCCACTTGAGCAAAATCAGGATTAAGAGTCGCATCCAAAACCCAATTGTTGGTTAGATTGTATTTTATATCGATTCCAACATCTTTTCTCAATTGATTCTGCTCGGTTCTCACAGCGTATTCTGTAAAAATTACCTTACTATGCTCCACGCCTGCAATAATATAAGGTCTTATATAAATAGGATGCAGCTCTTTGATTCCTTCAAAATTGACATCTAAAGCTTGACTAGGCTTATAAGCACTATAATGCCATTTATTTGGTATATTGGGGAAGACATCAAATTCTTTTTTGCTAGCAAGATAACGCCAAAGAATAATGCCCATCGAAACAGAACCATTATTATCCTTATATCTAAGACTAGAGAAGGGTATTCTTACTTCAACACACCAATTATTTGAGTTACAACTACTATTTGCCTCCCAAAAGGAATTCCAATCTATATTCCAGGGAGAACTGACATTTTCTGCATCATCGAAGATGGCAATATCAGTCCTGACTCCAGCCGGTGAGACAATAAATCCATAAGCTGTTCGATTATCATTTAAAGTATCAATTATTAAGGCAACAGCATCTTGATCGGGGCTGTAACTGTCCCTCTCCATGGTGCGAGCAATAATATCTTCTTGTTGAGAGACATGTAACCGGGCCCCTAAATACAGAGCATCCTGGTCATAGAAAAGCCACATTTCTGTAGATTCAGAAGGTTCTTTTCCTTCATTGGGTTTTAGCTGATACCAAGTGTTTATGGCTGGGATTGTTTTCCAAATGTCTTCATCCAAAATTCCATCAATACGAACAGTAACGTTTTTTACTTTTTCCGGAATAAAACACTCGTTAGCAAAGGAAAAATTAATAAAGGTAAGAAAAATAAAAAAAATTATTATAAGATGGCGGAAACAAGTTAGTTCCACTGTTTTGTTTTTCCAATAAATAAATTTAATTCTAATTTATTTCTCTTGACTTCCTAGTTTCAATTTATATATCCTCTGATATTATATAATATAAAATATACAATTATTCAATCTATTAAGAAGGAGGGAATAAAAAATGAAAGGTTCTCAATCAAAAAGATCATTTTCCTTTACATTAATTATGATTTCTTTTTACTTTAGTTTAATCTCAATGTTCAATGTGGGGATAGTGATAGGGGCTCCAAAACTATCTAAGCTTTATCCCAAAGATTTTCAATCATCCGAGTTGCTAAAGTTAGCCCAGGAATTTCGCCAGTGGCGTAGTTCTTTTTATCAAAATGTTCCTGACTATATTCAAGAGGTAAAAGACCAGTTAAAAGGTCTCGAGCAGTATCGACAACGTTTAGATGCAATCGATCCCTTTGAATGGCCTGTTCCTGCCCAAGTGGATTATTTAACCATTCTTCTTGAGATGAATGCCCTTGAGTTTGATTTGAAAGTTATTCGGCAGGTTTCAAGGAATCCCGATTTTTTTACTATGCAGGCTGTTCAGAAAGTTAAGCGTCACATTGGTGGCCGGCATCAAAAGAAAGAAGGAATTACTGTGCCTTATGATGAAGAAAGAGCCAAAGCTATTATTCAGGCTCTGAATAACACTCCTAAAATCATAGAACAGGCTCCAAGGGCATTAACAGAAGCAGTCCCTGAAATGGCAGATATGGCCATCGAAAGATTGGAAAATGTGGGCAATAATTACAGAAAGTTTGCCGAGGTCGCAGGACAACATCTCCCGAAACCTTATTGTGAACAAATTATGGCCGCTGCAATAAAGGCCGGCGAAGCTCTTGAGGATTATCGTGAGTGGTTGATTAAGAACCGTCCGAATTTCAAGGCCTCTTACGCTATTGGGAGGGAAGCTCTGGATTGGTATATAAGAAATGTGCTGGGCTGGCCTCATGATTGCAAGCAGCTTTTAGTTCATGCTGAATTAGAGCGAAATCGCAATTGGGCTTTCCTGCAGTTTGAACGTCAAAAACATAAGAACTTACCACGTCCTGGTAAAATCACTGATAGGCCTGCAAGATACGCAAGCTCAAATAAAGAATATATTGAGTGGAAAGACGCTGTTGATGCTTTAACTCGGATTTGGGTGGAAAAATTCAATCTTTTTACTATTCCTGATTACTTGACTGGTACTCAGCGGAATCAAGAGGGAGGAGTCTGGATCGAGCCTTTTGAAATGATAGCTTTTCCTAAAAAAATTCCAGCAGGAAGATTCGATACGGAGTTTGTAATAAGCCCTGATCACTGGTTTTCTAATACCTACAATGAAAGTGGACACTGGACAGATCCCGGAACTAACCACCCTCATACAAACATTCCTGGACATATCTTTGAGAACGTAGTAAGCCAGAGAGAATGCAGAGAGATTCGTAAAGGCCACAATACACGCGGAGATTCCTGGTGTATGTATGTAGAAGAGTTACAGCTTCAGATGGATTATCCTTTCATCAGAGGTCCTGTTATAAGAGAATGGATGTACAGCCTGGCTATACAGAGGGCGGAGAGGGTTTATGTTGCGGTGAAACTGGCCGATGCTTCCATGAAGCCAGAGGAAGTCACGGATCATATGTTGAAAACTGTTCCCTGGATGGAGCCTTATGTGGCCAAACGGCATGAGACATGGAGGCTTTTTTCCCGTCCTGCCTATGTTCTTACATATCAAGTGGGTAAGTTTGAAGTCTATAAACTGTTGCGGGATATGATGAGAAAGTTGGGGGATAAATTTGATTTGGGTAAATTTCACGATCAATTTCTTGCCACTGGACAAATCCCTGTAACTCTGGCCCGCTGGGAAATGGCAGACATTGATAGTGACATAAAACACCTCTGGAACAGAGAGCCTATCCCGGTAAAAAATAATTAATTAAAAAAAAATAAAAAAATACTTGACAAAGCAGATATTCATTTTATATATAATATACAATATGCAAAAAAAGGCTCATTGTCAGGGTAATTTCATTTCGCATTATAGTAAAATCATGGAAGTGAATAAAAATATTTATATTTTCAAAGATTAAACAGAATAAATTTTCCTTAATTTATAAGGAAATTTTAAAATTTTAAGGAGGCAAAAATGAAACTGAAACCATTAAAGGTAATCTCGCTGATTCTTTGTTTTGTGCTAGTTGCATCTGGAACTACATATGCTCAGCGCCAAGTCGGTTCAATAACAGGTGTCGTCAAAGATAATGAAAACAATCCACTTCCTGGCGTTACCCTGAAGGTTGATTCTCCTGCCATGATGGGTTCTCAGAGTTATATAACTACAGAAACAGGAAACTTCCGATTTCCTTCTCTTCAACCTGGGACGTACACGCTTAGAGCTGAATTGACTGGATTTAAAACCGTTATAAGAGAGAATATCAGAGTTCCTGTGGGAGCAACAATCACTATTAATATTACTATGGAAATGGCAACTTTGGAGGAAGAACTAACCGTTACTGCAGCTGCTCCTATTGTCGATGTAAAACAGTCAAAATTATCTGTTAACTTAGATACAAGCATGCTCGATAATATGCCTACTGCTCGGAGATTCAACGATCTTGTCAAAGCAGCACCTGGTTTTGGAGGAGCAAGACACCATTTGGGATCAGGAACAGCGGGAAAATCTGGTTACATGGGGGCAGAAGGAATGACCATGCACGGAAGCGATGTCCAGGAAAATGCATTTGCTCAAGACGGGTTAATTACTAATGATCCTGCTACTCAGGTGTCATCCCTAATTATTTATAATATTGACACTGTTGAAGAGGTAGAATTGATCACGGCAGCTCAGGCAGCCGAAACTCCTTTTGCATCCGGGGTTTATTTAAATGTTCTTACCAAAGCGGGTGGAAATGAATTTTCTGGAAACGTTAATCTTTTTTACACTAATGAGGATTTTATTTCAGGAGTTTGGACTGAGGAGGAATTACAAGCTTTCGGCATTCAACCACCTACTTTAAACAGATACTACTATGACATCTCTGCAGGTTTAGGCGGCCCCATAATTCATGATAAACTGTGGTTTTTCTCTAATGTTCGGTATTACGAAAATCTGAAAAAGGGTAATTTAATTCCATGGACAGACCCTCTTGGAGTGCTCCATGAAAACTACGATACCGAAAGCAATTTAAAGACATTCTTTATTAAACTCTCTTCTCAGATTACTCCAAAGCTGAAAATATTTGGTGTATTCGATTATAATAGAACATTAGATGAGACCGGCGAATATGAACCGCATCCGTATCAGATCAAAATAGCCACGAACTTTTACGATCAATGGCGCATGTATTTCAAAGCGAATGCTACTTATATACTTTCTCAGAATCTTTTCATAGATTTAGCAGGTGGTCATGTCAATAGATATTTTCCGAGCATGAGCCAAGAAGAGGGAGCGGGAAGACCCTGGATACAAGATTATGCCAATCCTTACCTATCCTTCACCGGCAGGGCTCGCGATTCTATTAATTACAGAAGGGTTACCACTTTCAATGCTGATCTTACTCACTTTAAAGATGATTTTCTAAGTGGAAACCACGAAATTAAGGTAGGAGTTAGACTGGAACTCAATCCTGGTGCCTATGATAATTATTATCCAAGTAATTTGAGATGGTACTGGTCAAATGGTCCTTACTATTACGGTACAGTAGACAGTTGGGCTCACTCTCTTACTGGAGAAACATATAACAATGTTGGTGTAGGCAGAATCGCTTACTACAACATGGGAACGTATAAAGGTTCGGTCTATATGCCTCGGGAAGCTTTAAGATGGGGTGCTTATGTTCAAGATTCCATAACCTTTGCCGAGAGACTTACCATTAATTTAGGACTCAGATTCGACTACCAGACTACCAGTTATCCCGGTACTTTCGCAGATGAAGGCGGAGATCCCATGTCTATCTATGTTGGAGAAACCTACATAAAACCATATACGAAACAAAAATATCCAGAGTATTTCCCTAATGGCATTAATCCGTTTGTCTACCGCGAGATGGAAGACTGGAATAATATTTACACGTGGATAGATTTCTCGCCCAGAATAGGATTGACTTATGACCTTTTTGGAGATCAAAAAACAGCTTTGAAAGCTTCATATTCACGTTATACAAGTGTTTTGACATCTTTTGGTCCTCATCCTCTTGCAAGAAGAACTCTTCGGCTGACCTGGTTTGATACAAATCCGAACCCCGATGTTGACCCGTCAACTCCTTGGCTTATGATTGACGAAAAGGATGACTTTGTGGTTTATCCTTATGATTATCGGGCTCTGAATTTAGATTTTAGCAAAAGATCTATCAATCCCGACTTGGAGCCAACCAAAACGGATGAATTTCTTGTTGGGATTCAACACGAGCTTCTCAGTAATTTTTCAGCTGGATTCAACTTCATTTATAAGAATGCTTTTGATATTGCTGAATCTGTTCTCTATTCTTATGACTTAGATGAATATTGGTATCACTATGATCTACCGGCCGCAAAGCAATTCTGGGTGCCTTTTACCGTGACTGTTCCAGGTTTTGGTGGTTATCCAGATAGGGAAGTAACAATTTATACCCGAAGCAAAGATGCTCCAGAACTTTTCTATCGTCGAGCCAATATTCCTGAACTTGAAAGAAAATACTGGACTTTTGAGTTTAGTTTCAACAAACGGATGTCAGATGGATGGCAACTCCAAGGTTCTATCTCTTACAGTAAAGCCTATGGCAACAGCGGTGGTTATTACCGAGATGAAACCCCTGGTGATCCAAATTATTTCGTAAACCGATTTGGGCGAATAAATATTGATGTCCCGTGGATGATTAAATTGATGGGTACAGCTAATCTCGGTTATGGTTTTCTTCTCAGTGGATATTACAGACATTTTTCTGGAGAACCATGGGCCAGAACAGCGAGCATTAGACCTCCTGCTGATTGGAGTGAAGCTAATAATGTCTCCAGAGAATATTATTCCGTTCTAATAGAACCGCAGGATACAAGAAGATATAAAAGTTTTGATTTTCTTGACTTAAGACTGGAGAAACAAATTTCTTTAAGTAGATATAGAGTGGGGCTCTTTGTCGATCTTTATAATCTTCTTGGGTGGAGATCTGTTGAGGTTGGCCAGGAAGATGTTTATCGTTATAATCCTTCTGCTGAAAATGTTCGTGAACCTGAGAATGTAATTCTTGACTCCACTTATAAAAGGGTAAGTGGGGCGCAGGGCTTAAGGGAGATTTGTTTCAGCCTTAGAATAAGCTTCTAAAAAAATTATTGGTAAAATCCCTAATTCTCTTGAGGGAGATATGAAATATATGAACCATATCTCCCTCTTGTTTTTTCAGTATAGATAATACTTTTATTCATTAAAACAAGGAGGGTTTAATGAACAAAAAAAAATTTAATGGAATCTTTGTTTTTTTTCTTCTTTTCTTAACACTTAGTTTAATCTACTCCCAATTTAATATCGTAAATGCTTCAGAACCTGCGGTATCAAATGCCACACAATCAGATTCATGGCAATCACCGGAATTATTGAAGTTGGCCAAGGAATTTCGTCAATGGCACAGATCTTTTCATGATGGGATTCCTACGTATACCCAAATGGTAAAGGAACAACTTAAAGTTATCAAAGATTATCGTAAAAGATTGGATGCTATTGATCCAAGTTCCTGGCCAGTTCCCGCCAAAGTGGACTATCTTGTTGTTTTAATCGAAATGAATAGTATGGAGTTTGACCTTAAAGTAATCCGCCAAGTTTCTAGAAATCCTGATTTCTACCCCTCTCAGGCAATTCGCAGGGTGACAAGACATATTGGTGGCCGACATCAAAGAGGGACAGGGATTACCGTTCCTTATGATGAAAAAAGGGCACAAGCTATAATCCAGGCTCTCGAAGATACTCCTAAAATTATCGAACAAGCCTCTCAAGCCTTAACTGAAGCTGTTCCTGAGATGGCAGATATGGCCATTGAAAGATTGGAAAACGTTAAAAATAATTACCTGAAGTTTGCTGAGGTAGTCGGACAACATCTTCCAAAGCCTTTTAGTGAGCAGATTAGGCCGGCTGCAGAAAAAGCAGGGAAAGCCCTTGAAGAATACCGTGAATGGTTGATTAAGAATCGTCCAAATTTCAAGGCACCTTATGCCATAGGAAAGGAAGCATTCGAGTGGCATGTAAAAAATGTTCTGGTCATGCCTTATAACAGTGATCAGTTGATCCAACAAGCTTTAATGGAAAGGCACCGTAATTGGGTCTGTTTGCTGTGGGAACGCCTGAAAAACCAACATTTACCGAGACCTGGGAGCTACGACGACCCACCAGCAAGAGTGGCTGAAACGAATCAGGAATACATCGAATGGAAGGATGCCACTGATGTTATGACCCGGATTTGGGCAGAAAAGCACGATCTTTTCACTATCCCCGATTATGCAAATGGCCCCCAACGAAACATGGATGGTGGAGTTTGGATTGAACCTTTTGGAATGCTGTCTTTCCCTAAAGAACCTATAGAAAAAAATTTTGATACTGAATTTTTAGTTGACCCTGACCATTGGTTCTCTCATATCTATTGGGAGATCGGACACCGTCTTGATCCGGCGACAAACCATCCTCATAGTAATATTCCTGGCCATGCATTTGAAAATACAGTGAGTCAAAAAGAATGCCGGGAGATAAGGAAGGGACATAATACAAGAGGGGACTCATGGTTAATGCAGTTTGAAGAGGCACAGCTTCACTTGGATTATCCTTTTGTACGCGGTCCTCTTGTAAGAGAATGGATGTACAGCCTTTCCATCATGCGCGCAGAAAGAGTTTATGTGGCCGTGAAATTTGCTGATGGTTCTATGAAACCGGCGGAGGTTCCTGAACACATGCTGAAAACAGTTCCCTGGATGGAACCATACGTAGCCAAAAAGCACGAGCTTTGGAGAAAATTCACCCGTCCTTCCCAAGTCCTCACCTACCAAGTTGGCCGTTTCGAGACATTCAAGTTGATAAGGGATATGATGATGCAGCTCGAGGATGAATTCAATTATGGTAAGCTGAATGATAGAATCCTTGCTACTGGCCAAATTCCTATTAGCCTCGCTCGCTGGGAAATTACAGGAAACGACGAAGACTGTAAACATCTCTGGAAAAAAGAACCAATCCCATTAAAAAAATAGAAATATTTCAATCGCTAAGACATTACTAATTTAGCTTGAAAATGCCCGTCATCACGAGCGAGCGAAGCGATCGTGGTGATCCCCCAAAATAGACCGGGAAAGACAATATGTTTAGTCTAATACTCTCCTTCCTGGGTGAGTTTGGAATCGCCGCGTCGCTCCCTTCCTCGCGATGACGTAATACCTATGTCTTTTTCATCCGTTTCAGGTGGCAAGACCACCTTGAGAAATTAGTTACTTATTAATATTTTTGGGACTTTTTTCCGGGAAGATCTTTCTGCAAAGCCGATTTGTTTAAATCGAAATAAAAAAGAGGATTCATATGAAAGATAGCAAAATAATATTAAAAAAAACAATTCAAATAATTTTCATTTTTAATTTGATTACTTCGATAAGTCTTTTAAGCTCCGGAACTTACTCAAATCGAATAAAAAGAAATGGTGATAATGGAAAAGATACTACTCATACTTCATATTCTAAGTTCGACCTTACCTCTCTTGGATACAACCCCACGGAGCTTCCAAGTGAGCTTTCAATATTTTTAAAACGTTATGAAGTCGACAGGGCTGCCTTGCTGCGTTACTATAATATTCCAGATTTTCCAGTAACTTATTTTATTTTATACAATTCACCTGTTTCAAAAGACTGTTACAATAATCTTAAGAAGTTTTTTACAGATTGGAATAACAAACTTAGCTTAATTAATTTTGAGTCTCTTTGGTCCCAAAGCAAAATTGACTATTTGCTTTTTAAACACTTTCTAAAACGTGAACTCATCCGTCTAGAACGTTCAGAGCAAAGAATGGAAGAAATCTCCCCTTTAATTCCATTTTCCCAGAAACTTATTTATCTTGTCGATTCGAAGCGCCGGATGGATCCACTAAATCCTGAAAAAACGGCTGCTATTCTCGATGAAATTCAAAACGAAATAAAAGAAACCATGACAAACATAAAAATAGGAAACTTAATTCCCAAAAAAACTATAGCTAAACGAGCAGAAGAAACTTTGCCAAATCTTCAAGATTCTTTAAATTCCTGGTTTCACTTTTATTATGGTTATGACCCTCTCTTTACTTGGTGGACAAAAGAACCTTATCAAAAAGTTAATAATGCCCTTAAGGAATATAAAACTTTTTTACAGAAAGAGGTAATGGGCATTAAAACAAAAGAGACTATACAAATAATCGCCCATCCAATTGGACGAAATGCCTTGCTAGATGAACTCGCCCACGAAATGATACCTTATTCTCCAGAAGAATTAATTGAAATTGGGAAAAAGGAGCTTAAATGGTGTGAAAAAGAGTTAAAAAAAACAGCCCAGGAGCTTGGATTTGGAGATAATTGGAAAAAAGCTATTGAACATATAAAAACTCACCATGTTGAACCGGGGAAACAGCCAGAAACTGTCCGCAACATGGCTTTAGAAGCAATTGAATTTGTTGAGGAGCAAAACCTCGTTACTGTACCCGAACTTGCCAAAAAAATCTGGCAGATGGAAATGACTCCTCCCGAACTTCAGCCTAGAAATCCCTTTATCACTGGTGGTGAGATCATAAGGATGTCATATCCACACTATATTCTTCCTCATGAAGATAAATTGATGATAATGCGAAGCAACAACATTCATACATCCAGAGCTATTGTCCATCATGAGCTTATTCCCGGACACCATCTTCAAGGATTCATGAATAAACGCTTTTACCCCTACCGCAGCAGCTTATTCCGAACAGATTTCTGGAGGGAAGGATGGGCTCTTTACTGGGAAATGCTCCTTTTTAATTTAGGCTTTCCTCGCTCTCCGGAAGACAAGATTGGCATGCTTTTTTGGAGAATGCATCGTTGTGCCCGCATAATATTCGCCCTCAGCTTTCATTTGGAAAAAATGTCTCCTGAAGAAGCAATAAATTTCCTTGTGGAGCGCGTCGGCCATGAACGTTTTTCTGCTATAGGTGAAGTTCGTCGTCCTCTTGAAAGGGATAGACCGTTACAACCATTGTCATATATGATAGGTGCTTTGCAATATAAAGCCATGCGACAGGAGCTCGTCGTGTCAGGACGTATGACAGACCGCCAGTTTCACGACGCCATCCTCCAGAATAATTATATGCCTATAGCAATACTGAGATCATATCTTATTGGACAAACACTGAGTGAAGATTTTTTTCCTAACTGGCGCTTTTATGAAAAAGTTGAGCGATATTAATAAAGAAATATCATTAGCATTTGTAGATTATTCTCAACAGTTTTCCTATTTTTCTTTACATATTTTCAAATGACGATTTAAGAAGTTCATAATCCGTTTATAACAATCCAGTCTATTCTCTGGATCAGCTAGACCATGAGCTTCATCAGGATAGAAGGCAGCTTCATATTCTTTTTTCAAACGTTCCAGTTCCTGGACAAAGTTGTAGCTTATAGCTGGAGGAACATTTCTATCTCTATCTGTATGGATAATAAACACTGGGCCTTGAAGCTTATCCACATTGGCTACAGGGGAGAGTCTCTCATAAAGCTCAGGGTCTTCTTCTTCACTTACGCCAATATGAAACCGGCCCCCAGCATTAATATAAGGTGTCCGCCGGTCGTTGTGACCCATCAAACTGATGCCCGCGGTCGCCAGTTCCGGAGCCCGAGTCATTAAAAACATAGCCCTATATCCCCCATGACTTTTCCCCATTACTGCAATCTTCTCGGGATCAACAAAAGTTTGAGACCTGAGAAAGGCCACCATAGCCTTTAAATCTTCTAAAAATTCTTTGTCATACGCTCCAATAAGGGCTTCACGGAAGGCCCGTCCACGCCCAGCGCTCCCCCGCTGATTGGCCAAGAGCACAACATAACCTGATTGAACAATATAGTGATAGAAGGGCATCCACCCATCACAGTTCTGACCATAAGTTCCTCCATGAATATACATCACAGCCGGAAGCCGGTCATTTTGTTGAAGATTAGAAGGAGTTAGAAGAAATCCATCAAGGCTCAAACCATCGAATGAGTTAAAGGAGACTGGTTTAACAGTGGCAAAATGGTCCTTTTGATATGTTGCATGAGATGAAAAAGTGAGCTGACGTACCTGTGAAGAGTCGAGTGCTTTAATATAGATATCCGGTGGTGACCACGCATTTTCATAAGCATAAATTATTTCATCATTAGGCCCCCAACCAACTTCATGATATTGTCCACCACCACTTTCATCAGCACTACAAACTGTATGATTGCTCCCTTTTTCAATATCTATAATATCCAGGTCGAATCGACCTCCTCTGTTGATAGAGACAAGAATATGCCGGCCATCCCGCGACCAAGAAGGATTAGCGTTTCTCCATGGAACATCAAAAGGGCCTGTGTCCAATTCCCGATGTTCAGTTCCGTCCGGGTTCATAGTCCAGATGTGAAGAAACTTAGAACGATATGATATATATGCAATTTTTTTACCCTCTGGTGACCACCGAGGACAGTAATTATCAAATGTTCCTTCTGGAGTCAGTCTGGTGATGGATCCTCCTTGTGAAGGTATGCTGTAAATCCCACTCGCATAACGATAGGAATCACCAGGATTTTTTGGGTCATACTGCTCTGAAATCACAAATACAATTTTCTTGCCATCAGGAGACCACTGAAGCTCCCTTTCTGGCTCAGGATTTTTTGTCAATCTTATAAGTCCAATTCTCTTGCCTCTCTCTTGAATTTTGTCCACAGACTTAATCCAAATATCAGTCATTCCACCAAGTTCTCCATATCTATCAGATCTATTAGAAATAAATGCTATCCATTTTCCGCATGGAGACCAAGTTGGCTCGCGGTCATTTGCAGGACTAACGGTCAAACGGACTATTTCACCTGTAGCAACCTTTGCTATCCAAATGTCCCCATCTGCTTCATAAGCAATTTTATCTCCTTTTGGAGAGAACCGAGGATTTGTTTTTGGATAGAGGCCCGAAGTCATTTTTCTTATTTCGCCTGTTTTAACATCAACCATCCAGATATTATTATCTTCGCCAAAACGCTGGATGTCATAACCTCCATAAGTATATGCAACCTTTGTTCCATCCGGTGAAATGGCAACCTCATGAATTACTCTGGTTTGAGTGATCTGCTCTAGAGTAAACTTGGGACGAAAACGGTATTGATCAAAGCCTGAAAGTGTCGAGATTAACACCATTACAAGGAACAACAAAGAAAACAAAAAGCATTTTGTGCGATGAGGAATCATCAAAGATTGATGTAATTTCTTTATCATTTTTCTTTCTCCTTCGAATAAATTTTAAGAAAAAATTTTTATTAGACTGGATTGAGAAAATCTTAATAAATAAATTTCTTTTAATAATCCTCATAGGTCCAGAATCTTTATTTAGAGATTTAGCAATATCAATGATCATCTTTTTCCTTTTAATTATATATAATATATAATACACTGTAAATCAACTGATTATTTTTTAATGATTTGTTTTATTTGTTTGCCTACCGAATGGTGTCTATCTTTTTTCCTGGGATAAGATAAGGTACATTGTATTTGTTCAATAATCTATTTAGTTGGGGAATATCCGTTTCAATTATTTCATTTATTTCTCCTACGATTTCTTTTAATTCTTCTACACTTTTTTCGACCTTTTGAAGCTTTTTTTTGGAGGGCGATTCTGGAACTCTTTCTATGATTTGATATGAATTTAATAGACTGCTCCTGATTGATAACTGGCTTCTTCTCCCATTTAGTTCTTGTCTTCCCAATAGCTGTTCATGAATATCTTTTATTTTTCCGGATAAAGTTTGGCTTTGCTTGAAAATTTCCTCCGGAATATCAGGGACCTTTGCCAAACGCTTTTCTAAATTATCAATTTGTATTTTTATATTTTTTAAAATCAGGGCACTTGAAGAAATGACAGGATAGAATTTACAGATATACAATAAAGCATCATGTTGAGCTTTTCTTTCAGCATAAGGGATGTCGAGATGAGGATCTCCTTCAAGATCGAGAGGTTTTTCCATATTTATATCAACAGCATTAAGCTCAACCTGATATGTACCGGGAAGAACCATAGGTGTAGGAAAATCTTCGATAGAGTGGTCATCTTTGGAACCTGGAGAATCGTATCTAAAATCCCAAATAACGCGGTTTACTCCTTGTTTCACAGGACCCTTAATTTCTCGAATCTTTCTTCCAGAAATATCCCTTATTATTATTGTTACATCATTTTTAAGATCATTTTTTATATAATAATTAATAATTGCCCCGTATAGAGGGTTGGGGGCAACATAAACCTTATGCCCAAATTGGCCTTTAAAGAAATCCACATGCGAAAACTGTGTAGTAAACATGGCGGCTGGACGAATATCAAAAAGATAGACAGAAGAATCAAGAACTTCTCTCGTCAGTTGCTCAAGAGGCGTAATGTCATCTAAAATCCAAATACTCCGCCCATGAGTACCGAATATTAAATCATTTTCTCGAGGATGGATTGCAATATCATCCACAGGGACAACAGGAAAATCATTGTTGAATTTAATCCAATTCTTCCCTCTATCCAAGGAAAAATATGCATTCCTCTCTGTTCCAACAAAAAGGAGGTTGGGATTGTGATGATGTTCCCTAATTACATTGACTGTCCCGCCATAGGGAAGATTGCTTGATATCTCTCTCCAAGTTTTTCCATAATCTGTGGTTATGAAAACATAAGGCTTAAAATCGTCATTTCTGTGACCATCAAAAGTGACGTAAGTTCTTCCTTCATCATGAGCAGAGGCAACAACCCTGCTAACATAAGTAAAATCTGGAACTACGGGCACATTTCCAATTACGTTCTTCCAGGTCATCCCTCCATCTGAAGAAATTTGAAGATTTCCATCATCTGTTCCCACATAAAGAAGACCAGCTCTCAACGGAGATTCAGATATAGTGGTGATAGTTCCATAGAAAAGGATTCCATCATCTCTGGAGAGGGTATTTTCATCTGAGAGAATACCCATGATGGGAAGTTTTGCTTTTTCTCTTTGGGTTGTTAAATCCTTTGTTGCTTCCCATGATTCTCCTTTGTTTCTTGATATAAAAAGCTTATTACCACCTAAGTAAATTATATTAGAATCATGAGGAGATATTAGAACCGGAGAGTTCCAGTTAAACCTGTAGATTTCTTCTGGATTCTCTGGTTCTGGCTTTATAGGTTTGCTCATGCCAGTCTTAAGATCAAATCTAAATAAATTTCCATTCTGTGATTCTCCATAGATAATGTTATTATCATCGGGATCTACTTGAGTGTAAAAACCATCTCCTCCTCCGAACTTAAACCAATCTTCATTGGTAATCCCAAGTCTTTTCCAGGAAGCACTGGGACCTCCCCAGCATCCATTATCCTGAAGCCCTCCGTATATGTAGTAAGGTTTGCGCATATCAAATCCTATCTCGTAGAATTGACCTAATGGCATAACATTCAGAAAGTCCCAGCTCTTTCCGCTATCATAAGAAATATAGACTCCACCATCATTTCCAAGAATCATATGGTTTGAATTCATGGGATTAATCCATAAGGCATGTTGATCACTATGAACCCTTCTTTCCCTACGAGGATGACGGATGATTACATCTGTCCGAAAAGTTCTTCCGCCATCATCCGAAACATACATAGAACCCCCGAGAACCCAAATGCGTTGGTCATTGTTTGGATCTATTCGTATCTTGCTGTAGTACATAGGACGCGGATTGATATCGGATACTTTTTTCCAGCTTAGACCTTTATCTTCGGAACGAAAAATCCCCCCTTGTTTATGTTCTATCGTGGCATAAACTATGTTTGGGTTACTCCGGTAGATATCGACACCTATACGGCCAAGCGTGCCCGATGGAAGACCATTGGTCAGTTTCACCCAACTATCACCTCCATCTATACTTTTATAAAGTCCACTTCCAGGTCCACCTCCATTAAAGCCCCACCCGCGGCGTTGCCTCTGATAAGCGGCAGCATATAGAATATGAGGATTTTCAGGATCCACGGCAACATCAACGAATCCGGTATTTTCATTAATGAATTTGCTTATTTCCCAAGTTTTACCTCCGTCTGAAGTTTTAAAAAGCCCTCTCTCTTTATTACTCCCCCAAAGATGGCCTAAGGCTGCTACATATACAATGTTTGAATCATTAGGATGAATAACAATCCGTCCAATGTGATGAGTCTCACAAACCCCCATATTTTTCCATGTCTTGCCTCCATCGGTTGATTTGTAAACCCCATTTCCCCATGAAGAGCTTTGACGATTATTGGGTTCACCTGTACCAACCCAGATAATATCTGGATTAGACTTGGAGACAGCAATATCACCGATAGAACTTGTAGATTGTTTATCAAAAATGGGCTCCCAAGTAACTCCATTATTTATTGTTTTCCATAAACCACCCGAAGCTGTTCCTACGTAAATAATATGAGGATTACTTTCTACAACAGCAATGTCATCAATTCTGCCTCCCATATTAGCTGGTCCTATACATCTCCATTTGAGATCTTCAAGAAAAGATTCTTTGATAATAATCTCTTCTTTTTGATCGGTTTTTCCTTCACCTCGGAGCGAACACATAACAAATATTATGCCTATTAAAAAAATAATAAGATTAAATAGATATTTTTTTCTCAAAGATTTCCCTCCTTTTTCATTTAAAGACATAATTAGCAAAATATTTAATATTCCCATTAAATCTGGTTCATATAAATCTTCATGAGAAATTTAGGATATTAAAATATTAATTTTCTCAAAATTTCTTTTATTGCCTTCTTCTATATATAATAAGATAATCTCTTATAAAGAGATTAAAATCCAAAATAATGTTTTCATATTATCTCTCTAAGGGGAAGGGGCTTAACAGGAGGCCGTGCGGAAAAGTCTTCTTTTCTCAATTCATCTGGTTTGGATCTCTGTAAAAAAATACCTAATAATGTTGGAAAACAGAATCTCCCTTGACATCTTCCCATACCAGCTCTTGACAAACGCTTGATTTGATTTATGTTCTTACCTCCTTCTTTGATATTATCCAAGATAGTACTTAGGTCTATTTCTTCACATCGACAAATTATTGTTTCAGGCGTAAGTAGCTTTATTAAACCTGGTCGAAATGCATAAATCATTTTGAGAAACCTCTGATACCAGTGAAGGCAAGATAAATTCTTTTTCAATCGAGATAAGTCTTTAATAGCTTTTGGTCTGGAAATTTTTCCTAGCTGCAAAGCAACTTCAATGGCAACCGTTTCTCCATCTAACAAAGCCTTTTTCACTCCTCCAACTCCTTTACAGTCACCGGCAACAAAAATTCCTTCTTTGGAAGTTTCTCCTTTTTCGTTTACTACAGGAACCCATCCTCTAGAAGAAAGGTCTATCTCATGCTCACAACCGGCCATATGACTGAATGTTGTTGAAGGAATAAATCCGAAATTCAAACACAATGTATCTATATCAAGGGTTTTTTCTGTCCCCTTCTGTGGATTCCAGTTTATATCAGCTTTAGCATATACTATCTTTTTCAAATAATCTTTTCCTTCAGCCCTGACAACTAAATGACTGTAGTATACCGGTATTCCATATTTCCTCAATAAAAAAAGATACAAAAGCCCTTTCAAGAGTAATGCTGGAGCACGCCAGAGCTGAACAGTCCATTTTATCCATTTAATAAGAGGAGAAGCTTCAAGAATCCCAACTACGTTGGCACCATTTTTCACTAATTGTGAAGCGGTGTAGTAAAGAAGAGGTCCAGTTCCTGCGACCAAAATTTTTCCTCGGGGAATCACCCCCTGACTCTTGAGCATTATTTGGATTCCACCGAGAGTCATAACTCCAGGTAAAGTCCACCCAGGAAAGGCTACAGGTATTTCATATGCTCCTTCAGATATCAGTATTTTTTTAGCTTTTATGAGAGGATAATCTTTATTATTAGTAGCTATGACCTTATTATCAAATATTCCCCAAACAATGGTTTGGTTCAAGAATTGTATAGGAGACTTTTTTAGCTGGCTATTAAGGCATTTAAATATTTTGTTATAGTCTTTATCGACAAAACTTGTTTGAGATTGAAGAGGTGGAATGATTTGACGAAAGATTTGGCCACCGACTCGAGTATCTTCCCCTATCAAAATAACCTCAAGACCTAATCTGACAGCTGTTGTTGCGGCACTAATACCTGCAGGGCCTGTTCCAATAATAGCTAAATCTATTGATTTCAATTTATTTTTTCCACACAGAAAATCAATCCTCGGTCTTAATAATCGTAGAAGGCGTGGCAAGTGTCTGACAGGCTCTAACTCGGGTACCGTCCTCGAGCTTAACCAGGCATTCATTACATATGCCCATACCGCAATAATATCCTCTTGGGGATTTGTTTTTAAGTGTTCTTCTCATAACCTTTATATCCGACGATAAAAGGACTGTTGCCAGGGTCTCTCCCATATAAGCAATTATAAATTTATCATCCACTTGAATAGAAAACGGTTTACCTCTATCGATCTTTTTGATCCGCTTCATCATTTGATGAATCCTTAATCTTTTCGGCGCTCCTAATCAAAAAACCAACTAAATGGGAGAAGAACCAAAAAATTTAAATCTCTTTTTTTAATTTTATTGATTTTATTAATATTTATTATATTGACCTTATTCCTCCTGTGTCAAGTGATATTATATATTATATACAGTATGCCTAGGAATTTTATTACAATCACTTTAGGTTAGATTTCACTTTATTTATCACCTTTAAACGGGCTGCTCAGAGCCATGTCAACAATATCTTTATGTATTTCCTGTTATAATTTTGAACAAAATAATAAATAGTAAGATATTTTTGTCATTCTGGACTACTTCTGCCTAATCTCTATGAAAAATTCAATTGGGACTTTTTATTTTATTCAAATAGAAAACTTTAACTTTAAAACCCAGCTGAATAGCCTAATCTTCTTGGATCCGTAGCCCCAAAAAGTTTTTTGTTTTTCTCTTCGAACCATATTATCTGAAAAGAGCCGGTATGCCAATTGTAATCGGTTAACTCATGAATTTTAATTCCTTTAGCAGATATTTCTTTTCGTAATGTCTCAGATACACGGGATTCAACTTGAATTGTACGACTTAAATCTCTAAATGCCCAAAATCTCGGTGCATCCGCAGCTTTATTTGCTTCCATTCCAAAGTCAAGGATATTAACAATTACTTCAGTAACAGGCTGAGGAGGAGATCCTGGAGTTCCAAGTGCCAACCAGGGCTTGCCTTTTTTTGCAATAAAAGTTGCTGCGGATGGGAATAATAGACGCCTACCTTTACCAAACGTTTCAGAAGGCATGTTGCTTCCTGTTGCTCTTACTCCATCTATAAAAACTCCAGGTGCGCCTCCATGTCCGGTATGGAGAAAAGTAATCCAATTTCCTTTTGAATCAACAATGACAGTTGCATTGCTACCCGATGAATAATTGCTAATCTCTTGATTATTTAATATAGAAGATTGATTGTCCTTAACTGCATAATCTGATTTAACTTTGGATAAAAGTTTTGCTTTTGGTAATAATCTTGTTTTCTTTACAAACTCTGCCCCCATCTCTCCATATGCCTTCGAAAGCAATAACTCAATTGGCACATGAAAATTTTGAGGATCTTGCAACCACCTGATTTCCGATTCCACCCGTCCGAAAGTGCGCGACATTATCTCCAGCGTTTCTGCAGACTCTGTAAAATGGCCTGTATTTGTCAAATCAAAATTTTCTAATATATTAAGACTATAGGCTACCTTTAAACCGCCATATACAGGAGGAGGTTCCGTAATAATTTCATATCCTCTATAAGTTATGGAAAGAGGTTCTAACCAACGTACTTTATAGTCTGCCATATCATCGATAGTAACCCGACCCCCTGCTTTATTAGCTTCTCGAACAAATTTCTGCCCCCACTCTCCAGTGTAGAGATAATCTGCTCCTTCAGAAGCTACTTTACGCAAATGTTTAGCCAGTTTAGGCATCTTCCAGTGTTTTCCCACCGGCACCAAAAATCCATCAGGCATATAAAACTTTCTGGCTTCTTCATTTTGCGCAAGATCCCCTCGCCCCCGAGAAATATCCTTTCCCTCAAAAAGATGATAGTTCTGGGCATACATAAAAGAAGTAACTAAAACTCCCTCTTCAGCGGCAGCGATAGCTGGTTTAAGATAACTTGCCCAGGGTCGACTGCCAAAGCGTTTCCACAATTCCTCAAGCCCCCGAACAGTTCCTCCTATGGACACCTTCATTGGATCGCCACTTTTGCCACGACTGGCTAAAGGTCGGTCTCCAACTGCGTTGAAAGCATAGTATTTTCCTGTGGCTGCCTCATAGAATAACCCTGCCATACAGCCGAAATGCATCACTTGGTTGTACTCGGTTACATGTTGGAGAAATACTGAAGTAATAGCTGCATCAACTGCATTACCTCCTTTTTTTAAAACTTGTAGGGCTGCTTCTGTGGCTACGAAAGATTGAGTGCTGACCATTACTTCATCTCCAACTGCAATCACCTTCGGCCCCTGATTGAGTAGAGGAGAGGTGGGATCTTCTCCCGTTAGATCAATTCTGTGAGAATTATCTACATTTGCTATGTTTAAATTCACAACTAATAAAAGTACTATAAAGATTACAATGTGAAGTTTATAAATTCTCATAAATATCTCCTTTTTTTTCTTTATTTAATAATAAGATAACATTGAGCTTAGTCATTAATATGTGCTCAAAAAGAAACTTAATTATATATTATATATTTTTATGTTTCAAATACACTAGTGTCCAGTTATAAATCAAACAATTTCAATTGCTTACAAGAATCGT
>CAYTTR010000027.1:38393-38542 GCA_964440805.1 uncultured Eubacteriales bacterium | reverse complement strand
TAGAGCACGTCCTTGGTAAGGACGGGGTCACCAGTTCAAGTCTGGTCGTGGGCTTTTAAATAACACCGAAGATAGTAAAGACTTAAGAAAAACGAGGAGGTAAGAGAAATGGCGAAGGCAAAGTTTGAGCGGACGAAGCCGCATTTAAA
>CAYTTR010000027.1:0-38293 GCA_964440805.1 uncultured Eubacteriales bacterium | reverse complement strand
AGTAGGAGCGGGGACGGTTACTGAAATCCTGGAATAGGAAAAAATGTTTGGCCGGAGCTGATTATAACTTCCAAGGAAACCAAATAAATAAACAGAGATGCTTAAATGAGAGATATCGTAAGCCTTCAGTGCCAGGAATGTAAGAGACGAAATTATTCAACCACCAGGAATAAAAAAACAAAAACAGATAAATTAAAGCTGAAAAAATACTGCAAATTTTGCCGTAAACACACTCCTCATAAGGAAGTGAAATAAAATAGGATGATTCAAGGAGGAAAGAATAGAAACAGGAAGCAGGTGAGTAGCTCAATTGGCTAGAGCACCGGTCTCCAAAACCGAAGGTTGCGGGTTCGAGTCCTGCCTCACCTGCCGGTTTTCCATGATTACAAATAGAAACTTAATGTTTCACGAGATGTCCTGATAAAAAGGATATTTTTGTCTTAATAAGGATTCAGGATGGCGAAAAAAACTAAATGGTATAAACGAATTATTCCATTCTTGAAAGAGGTCAGGGCTGAATTGAGGAAAGTTACCTGGCCGTCACGACGCGAGGTCTATAACACCACAGTAGTGGTTATTATTGCTACTATTTTTTTTGGTTTTTATCTTTATTTTATGGACCTTATTTTTTCCTGGGTAATTTCCCAGATTAAATCCATTTTTTAATAGATTGAGATAACGATGGCAAAAAACTGGTATGTTATTCACACTTATTCAGGTTTTGAGAAATTCGTGGCTGAGTCTATACGTCAACGAGCCCAAGAATTGAATATCGTCGAACAGATCGGCAGGATCGTGATTCCTACTGAAGGAGTTGTCGAGATCAAAGATGGGAAAAAGGTTGTTTCTACCAAGAGGTCTTATCCAGGATATATTTTGGTGGAGATGGAATTAACCGATGAAAACTGGCATATAATAAGAGAAATTCCCAAAGTGACAGGTTTTGTTGGATCTGGACACAAGCCCTCTCCTTTGAGCAAAAACGAGGTCAAGCAAATTCTTGAACATATGGAAACTACTTCTGAAAAACCTAAACCCAAACATTCTTTTGTTAAAGGAGAGGCGGTTCGGATTATTGATGGGCCTTTCTACAATTTCAATGGAATAGTGGAAGAAGTTAACCATGAGCGTTCTACCTTAAAGGTCTTAGTGACTATTTTTGGGCGTTCAACTCCTGTCGAGCTTGAATTTTTACAGGTGGAAAAACTATAGGAGGAAAAATGGCTAAAGAAGTTGTTACTTCCATAAAGTTGCAAATTGAGGCGGGTCAAGCCAGTCCCGCCCCGCCGGTTGGTCCTGCTCTGGGACAGCATAATGTGAATATCATGGATTTCGTCCGCCAGTTCAATGAGAAAACAAGCAAAATGGAACCGGGCACTATTGTTCCGGTGGTTATAACTGTTTTCAAGGACCGGAGTTTTTCTTTTATTGTCAAGTCTCCCCCGGCGTCTTACTTTCTCAAGAAAGCGGCAGGTATTGCCAAAGGTTCGGGAGAACCCAATAAAGAAAAAGTGGGCAAAGTTACGGAAAAACAAATTGAGGAAATCGCTAAGGTTAAGATGCCCGATTTAAATGCATATGACCTTGAAGCAGCCAAGAAAATAATCAAAGGAACAGCAAAAAATATGGGGTTGGAGATTATCAGTGGCTAAGAGAGGAAAAAAATATCTTGAATTCAGGAAAAAACTGGAAGGAAAAGAACAACTGGAGCTTGCTGAGGCTATCTCTATTCTTAGAGATAACAATTACACCAAGTTTGATGAGACTGTAGATGTGATCATCAGGCTTGGAGTGAATCCCAAGCATTCTGATCAAATGGTCAGAGGAACAGTGGTCCTTCCCCATGGAACAGGAAAGACAAAGAAGGTCTGTGTTATTGCCTCAGGAGAGAAAATTAAAGAAGCTGAAGAAGCAGGAGCTGATTATGTTGGCGGCGAGGAGCTCATTGAGAAAATTTCAAAAGGATGGACTGAGTTTGATGCTGTGATTGCCGCTCCAGACATGATGCGCGGTGTTGGAAAGCTTGGCCGCATTTTAGGCCCCAGGGGATTGATGCCTAATCCGAAAACGGGTACAGTTACATTTGAGATTCAAAAAGCCATTGAGGAAATAAAATCCGGTCGCATTGAATTCCGTATGGATAAGACCGGTATCGTCCATGCAGGAGTAGGAAAA
Source organism: uncultured Eubacteriales bacterium (assembly GCA_964440805.1). Classification (GTDB taxonomy): domain Bacteria; phylum Acidobacteriota; class Aminicenantia; order Aminicenantales; family Aminicenantaceae; genus CAYTTR01. The sequence continues at coordinate 36,118 of CAYTTR010000027.1, read as the reverse complement.
CTATCTTTTACCGAAGATAAAATTGCCCAGAATGTTAAGAGTTTTATTTCGGCTATCCTTCAGGCGAAACCTCCTGCCGCCAAAGGAAAGTATATCCGGAGTATCCATCTTGCCAGCACCATGAGCCCTTCTATCAAAATTTCAGAGAGCATTCTGGAGAAATAGGAGAAATCACAGTGAGTGTTAATAGAGAAAGAAAAGAGCAATTCGTAGGTGAACTTAGAGAAGTCTTCAGCGAAATTGATTCTTTTTATTTATTGAGTTTTTCACGTTTGTCAGTTGCCCAGGCCGCAGAATTCAGAAGGCGGTTGAAAGAGAAAAATTATTCGATCAGAGTAATTAAAAACAGGCTTGCTCTCAGGGCAATTCAGGATGAACACCTAAAAAAATTAAAAGAATATTTCCGGGGTCCTACTGCCGTCGCCTTTGCCCCAGAAGATCCGGTTGGCCTGGCGAAGATTATCAAAGAATTTTCCTCCCAGGCTAAGGTTCTAGAGGTAAAGGCCGGCATTCTGGAAGGAAAATTTTTAGCTCCGGAAAAATTTCAACATATTGCCAATTTGGGTCCCAGGGATGAATTGCTGGCCCAGTTTGGTTATCTGATGGCTTTTCCAATGATTAAATTCTATCAGACTTGGCAAGCCCCCTTACAGAGTTTAGGCCGGTTGTTGAGTCAATTAAAATTTAAAAAATAGGGTTGGAGGTAAAAATGTCCAAAGCACAATCTAAAGCAGCTTCGGGTTCAACAAAAGAGAAAAAAACGAAAACTGAAAAATTGTCCAAAGAAGATTTTTTTAATCACTTGGACAATCTGACAGTCTTGGAGCTTGCAGATTACATCAAGGAATTCGAAGAGCGCTATGGAATCAGCGCAGCGGCTGCTGCTGTTCCCATAGCTGCTCCAGGCGCAGGCGCTCCCCAGGCAGAAGCTCCTGTAGAAGAAGAGAAAACTGAATTCAATGTTATTTTAAAAGAAGTAGGAGATAAGAAGATTAATGTAATCAAGTCGGTCCGGGAAGTTACCAATCTCGGATTGAAAGAAGCCAAGGATCTGGTCGATGGTGCGCCCAAGCCTGTCAAGGAAGGAGTATCCAAAGAAGAAGCGGAAGAAATCAAAAAGAAATTTGAGGAGGTTGGAGCCACTGTCGAGCTTCAATAATAGAAAAAAGCGAAATCTTCCAGGAGGCGAGAGTTTCCTGGGCAAGATTATAAAAAATAATCTCTTCTGAGAGAAAAACTATGTTAAACCAAGTGTCTAATGTTTTTAGAAAAAGACAGGATTTTACCAAAATTAAATCCGTTTTTTCCATGCCAGATATGCTGGCAATTCAAAAGGAGTCCTATGAGTATTTTCTGCAGATGGAATTGCTGCCTGATGAAAGAAAAGAAACAGGACTTGAAGCAGCCTTTAAAGACATTTTCCCCATATCAGATTTCAAGGAAACCACTCAACTGGACTTCATCAGCTATTCACTGGGGAATTGGGAATGTAAATGTGGCCGCTTAAGCGGAATTGAGAACTCGCGCCGGAGATGTCAGAGCTGCGGAACTCTTATTCCTCCCCATATGGAAATCACCGAGAAGGAAATTTGTCCTTTTTGTGGTGCCCTGAATCAAATCGATATTCCTCTCTGCTCTTACTGTGGTGACAGGGTTAACTTGAAAATTAAATACAGCCCTATGGAATGTCTCCAGAAGGGTTATACTTATTCAGTCCCTCTCAGGATTAAAGTAAGGTTGATTTCCTGGGAAAAAGATCAGGCTACCAAAACGAAAAGACTCAAGCACATCAAGGAGCAGGAGGTTTACTTTGGTGATATCCCTCTTATGACTGATAAAGGAACTTTCATTTTTAATGGAATTGAAAGGGTAGTAGTCAGTCAACTTCAGAGATCTCCAGGAGTTTTTTTCAGGCCAGGGGATGCCAAAGATTTTTATATTGGGAAAATCATTCCTTACCGGGGAGCCTGGGTGGAATTCGAATATGATGGCAAAAATATTCTTTATGTAAGGCTGGACCGGAAAAAGAAATTTTTGGCCTCAGTATTCTTGAGAGCTCTGGGATTCAGTTCCGATGAGGAGATAGTTCAACTCTTCCACCACGTTTATCGTATTCATCCCCAAAATGGTATGTTTTATTGGGAAGTACAAGAAGGGCTTGCGGGAAAAACCGTTGAGACCGATATCCTGGTTCCCGGGACTAAGGAAGTCATTATTCCGGCCAAGAAAAAGATTACTACTGAATCCCTGCAGATCCTGAAAGAGAAAGGGATCGAGAAAGTTCCTATTGGCCGGAGAGAATTGAAGAATGCTTTCTCATTGACAGCCGGAAAAGGAACAATCAAAGTCAATGAAGAACTGGATGATATTGTTCTGGACAAGTTGACCCAACGCGGTGAAGTATTTGCGGTCTTTTTCCCTTATCAGGATAAAGCTGGAGATCTTATTTCCAACACATTAAAGAAAGATGCCACTAAAGATACAAAACAGGCCCTGGCTGAGATTTACCGGAAATTAAGGCCAGGTGAGCCTCATACTATGGAAAGTGCCCATAACCTGTTCCATAACATGTTTTTCAATCCCCAGAAATATAATTTTTCCAGAATCGGTCGTTTAAAGATGAATATTAAACTGGGGCTGAACAATTCTCTTGAAGAGAAAACTCTGGCTCCCAAGGACTATGTGGAGGTCATAAAATACCTTCTCCGGTTAAGAGCTGGTGAAGGAGAAGTGGATAATATTGATCACTTAGGAAACAGAAGAGTTCGGTCAGTAGGAGAGCTGGTGGAGAATGCCTTCAGAATTGGACTGACCAGGATGGAGAGAGCGGTTAAGGAGAAAATGACCGTTGCTGCTGACTTAGCTTCGGCCATGCCTCAAGATCTGATTAATTCCAAACCGGTAATTGCAGCTCTGAAGGAATTTTTTGGAAGTTCGCAGCTCTCCCAGTTTATGGATCAAATTAACAGTCTGGCTGAAGTCACTCATAAAAGAAGACTTTCTGCTCTCGGGCCCGGCGGGCTCAGCCGGGAACGGGCTGGATTCGAAGTTCGTGACATACAGTCCTCTCATTATGGAAGAATATGTCCCATTGAAACTCCTGAAGGACCCAATATTGGTTTGATATCTTCTCTTAGCAGCTATGCCCGGGTAAATGAATTCGGATTTATTGAAACTCCTTACAGAAAAGTTAAAAACGGCCGGGTAATTGATTACTACAAAATTCTTCATCCAGGACACAGCTCCTATAAAATTGGAGATATAGTAAAAAAAGATGAGCTGGAAAAAGAAATAGATAAGCTGAAAAAAAAGAAAAACAAACAGTTTCCTGTAGTAGAACCTACTTGTTTTTATCTAACAGCCTGGGAAGAAGAAAAATATAACATTGCCCAGGCCAATGCTGCTCTAAATGAGAAAGGAGAATTCGTTAACGAACTAATCAGTGCCCGTCAGGCTGGAAATTTCCGCTTGATACCCCGGCATCAAATCGATTATATCGATGTTTCGCCTAAACAACTGGTTTCACTTTCAGCAGTCTTAATTCCTTTTCTGGAACATGATGATGCCAACCGGGCCCTGATGGGCTCCAATATGCAGCGACAGGCGGTTCCTTTGCTTCGTCCCGAAGCACCCCTGGTTGGCACTGGAATTGAACACCTTGTGGCCAAGGGGTCAGGGGATGTAGTTGTTTGCCGCAGATCAGGTGTGGTGGAGTTTGTTGATGCGGAAAGAATCCTGGTACGGGTTGACGAGAATGAGGGAACCCGGGATTATGATGTAGGTACCGATCTCTATCTTTTAACCAAGTTTCTCCGGACTAACCAAAATACATGTTTGAATCAACGTCCTATTATCAGGAAGGGTGACCGGGTGGTTCAAGGCCAAATTCTGGCTGACAGCTCTTGTGCCGACAAGGGAGAGCTTGCCTTAGGAAGAAATGTGCTCTGTGCTTTTTTGCCCTGGCGAGGGTACAACTTTGAAGATGCTGTTATCGTCAGTGAAAAGTTAATCAAGGATGATATCTTTACTTCTATTCATGTTGTTGAGGAATCCATTGAAGCCAGGGATACTAAACTGGGTCCTGAAGAAATCACCAGAGATATTCCCAATGTTCCGGAAAACCTGTTGAGAAATCTGGATGAAAACGGAATCGTCCGTATTGGTGCTTATGCCAAACCCGGTGACATTTTAGTAGGGAAAGTGGCTCCCAAAGGGGAAACTCAGCTTTCACCAGAAGAAAAACTCCTCAAGGCAATTTTCGGAGAAAAAGCCTTGGATGTCAAAGACTCTTCACTGTATTGTTCTCCCGGAATTGAGGGAACTGTAATTGATGTCAAGATATTTACTCGCCGGGGAAGTGAAAAAGGAAGACGGGCGCGGATAATCGAAAAAGAAGAAATTAGCAAGATGGAGCGAAATCTCAATGATGAGATATTTATTCTCGAATCTGAGAAATGGCGGAAGATAAAGAATTTACTTGTAGGTGAAAAAGTATCAAAGGATCAGACAGTTTCTGACATAGAGTTAAAAAAAGGGGCTGTTCTCACAGAAGGAATTCTGTTGCGGATTGCTTTTGAAGATATTGCAAAGCTTAAACTTCAGGATAATCCGGAGCGGAGCAGGCAAATCAAGGATATTGAGAAAAAAGTTAAAAGACAGATTGATGCCATGCGGGCTGTCCACAAGGATAAAATAGAAACCCTGCGCAAGGGAGACGAGCTTTCTCCTGGGGTTATTCAGGTCATAAAAGTATACATTGCCATGAAGCGGAAACTTTCTGTAGGAGATAAAATATCGGGCAGGCATGGAAACAAGGGAATTGTTGCCAAAATTGTTCCAGAAGAGGACATGCCCCGCCTTCCTGATGGGACTCCAGTGGAGATTGTCTTGAATCCTTTAGGCGTGCCCAGCCGGATGAATGTGGGTCAGATCCTGGAAACGCATTTGGGTTGGGCGGCCCGAAAGCTGGGGCTTTGGATATCGACCCCTGTATTTGACGGTATTTCAGAAAAGGAAATAAAAGAGCTTCTTAAAAAAGCTGGTTTACCTGAAACAGGAAAGGTTGAGCTTTATGACGGGATTACGGGAGAACTCCTCAATCAAGAAGTCACTGTAGGTTATATTTACATAATGAAGCTTTATCACTTGGTGGATGATAAAATTCATGCCCGGTCAACAGGACCTTATTCTCTCATAACCCAGCAGCCTTTGGGGGGAAAAGCTCAATTCGGAGGCCAGAGATTCGGAGAGATGGAAGTATGGGCTCTGGAAGCTTACGGGGCGGCTTACACCCTACAGGAATTGTTGACCGTCAAATCAGATGATGTGGAAGGCCGGGCGAAAATTTATGAAGCCATAGTCAAAGGAGATCTTGATTTTAAACCTGGTCTTCCCGAGTCAGTCAATGTTCTCATTCGAGAGCTTCAAAGTCTTTGTTTAAATGTGGAGTTGGAAAAAGCTGAAAAAGATGAAGTTCTGCCCTGGGGAATTGATGTTCCTCAAATCTTGAAAGGAGAGGGATAATGGATACAAGACAAACAATAGGGGGAAAACCAAGGTTGGATTTCGATCAGGTCCGTATAAGTATTGCCTCTCCAGAGAAAATCAAGAGCTGGTCTTGGGGGGAGGTTAACAAACCCGAGACTATCAATTACAGAACTTTCAAACCCGAGAAAGATGGTCTTTTCTGCGCCAAGATATTCGGTCCCATAAATGATTATGAATGCCTCTGTGGAAAATATAAAAGGATGAAATACAGAGGGATTATTTGTGAAAGATGTGGAGTGGAAGTAACCAGATCAAAGGTCCGGAGAGAAAGGATGGGCCATATTCAGTTGGCAGCTCCAGTAGCTCACATTTGGTTTTTCAAAGGAGTGCCCAGCCGGATAGGGCTTGTCTTGGATATGACCATGAAAGACCTGGAAAAGGTACTTTATTTCGAATCTTACATTGTCACTAATCCAGGTAAAACCTCTCTTCGGGAAAAGCAGCTTCTTACCGAGGAAGAATTCAAGGATGCTCAGGAAAAATTCGGAGATGTTTTTGAGGCCTCCATAGGCGCTGAAGCCATCAAAAAACTCCTGGAAAAAATAGATATTAACAAAGAAGCAGAACATCTTCGGGCGATGATGAGAAAAGAGACTTCTCAGCAAAGAAAACTCCGGCATACCAAGAGGTTGAGAGTTTTTAAGGGGTTAAAAACATCTGGAAACCGGCCTGATTGGATGATTCTGGATGTTATTCCGGTAATCCCGCCCGACTTACGTCCTTTGGTAAGGCTGGATGGAGGTAGATTTGCCACCTCAGACCTGAATGATCTTTATCGACGGGTAATAAACCGGAATAACAGGCTGAAGAAACTTATCGAATTAAAAGCCCCTGAACTAATTATCCGTAATGAAAAGAGGATGCTTCAGGAAGCAGTAGATGCGCTTTTTGATAACGGCAAGAGGGGAAGAGTCCATCTTGGAGCCAACCGCAGGCCCCTGAAATCATTGAGTGAATCCCTTCGGGGAAAGCAGGGACGATTCAGACAGAATCTGCTTGGAAAAAGAGTGGATTATTCAGGGCGCTCAGTGATTGTTGTGGGTCCTGAATTGAGGCTCCATCAATGCGGCCTGCCCAAGAAAATGGCGCTTGAGTTATTCAAGCCATTCATATTCCATAAGCTGGAAAAGGAAGGACTTGTTCCCAGTGTTAAAGTTGCCCGGGAATGGCATGAACAGGAACGTCCCGAAGTCTGGGATTATCTGGAGGAAGTAGTGAGGGAGCATCCTATCCTTCTCAACCGGGCTCCCACGCTTCACCGGCTGGGTATTCAAGCATTTGAGCCTTTATTGATAGAAGGAAAGGCTATTCAGATCCATCCTTTAGTCTGTGCAGCCTTCAATGCTGATTTTGATGGTGACCAGATGGCAGTACATATACCGCTTTCTGTGGAAGCTCAAGTAGAAGCCCAGGCCTTGATGCTTTCCAGCCGCAATATTCTTTCTCCAGCAAACGGACGTCCTCTTGCTATTCCCAGCCAGGATATGGTCCTGGGATGTTATTACTTAACTCTTGAGATGAGAAATCAAAAAGGAGAGGGACGTATTTTTTATTCTCCTGAAGAAGTTCTTCTTGCCTATGAGGACAATGAAATTTCACTGCAAGCACTGATCAGGCTGAGATTCACAGGGAAATTTATGAATCTGACAACTTTTTTTGATGACCAGGATGTGCTTTCTTGCCCGGTGATGGAAAAAAAGGCAGAATTAGTTAGTACTACTCCCGGAAGGATTATCTTCAATTCCATTCTTCCAGATGAGATTCCCTTTGTCAACGGCACTATGCGAAAGAAAGGATTGAGTAATCTAATTTACTACAATTATCTTAAAGTAGGTCTTGAGCCCACAACTGAAATACTGGATAAGCTAAAAGAGCTTGGTTTCAACTTTGCTACCACCGCTGGTTTTTCTTTAGGTATAGATGACTTTGTTATTCCGCAAGAAAAGATTGAATTGGTTGATCGGACTCATCAGGAAGTCCAGAGAGTTGAACGGTTATACCGGGATGGGACAATCACAGCCGGGGAGCGATTCAACCGGGTTGTAGAAATCTGGGGAACAGTGACCGAGAAAGTTTCCACAGCCATGATCGAACGGATGAGAAAGGAGAGCTTTGAAAGAGGGAAGCTTAATCCCCTGTTTGTCATGGCAGATTCTGGTTCCCGGGGAAATAAACAGCAGATTCGCCAGCTTGCAGGAATGAGAGGCTTAATGAGCAAGCCTTCCGGAGAAATCATTGAAACTCCGATTGTTTCTAATCTGCGCGAAGGATTGAATGTCTTACAGTACTTTATTTCCACTCATGGAGCCAGAAAAGGATTGGCGGATACTGCCTTGAAAACCGCGAATTCCGGTTATCTCACCCGCAAACTGGTGGATGTCAGTCAGGAGGTTATCGTTGATGAATACGATTGCGGAACTTTAAAAGGAGTAAATGTTTCCGCTATCGTTGAGAATGGAGAACTGATTGAACCTTTTGTGGATAGAATTGTCGGACGAATATCCTTAGAGAGAATTCTTCATCCGGATACCAATGAAACCATTGTCGATGTCAACCAGGAAATTACAGAAGATATTGCCCATACACTGGAAAGCCTGGGTATTGAAAGGATCCGGATCCGCTCTCTGCTTTCCTGTGAATCAAATAGAGGGGTTTGCCAGCTTTGTTATGGAAGAGATATGGCCACAGGAAGATTGGTTGATCTGGGAGAAGCGATTGGTATTGTAGCTGCCCAGTCTATCGGTGAGCCGGGAACCCAATTGACCATGAGAACTTTTCATATAGGAGGAGTCGCTCTTAAGGGGGCTGAAAGGTCAAAGCTGGAAGCTAAAAACGATGGAATAGTACGTTTTCATAACCTGAAATCCGTTATCAACAAGGAAGGAGTCCTCACTGTAGTCAACCGAAATGCGAATATTTCTATTGTGGATCACCGCGACCGAGAAGTGGAGCATTATCAAGTTCCCTATGGAGCTCAGATAATGGTGAAGGATGGGGAAGAAGTTAAAGCAAGGGAGGAATTCGCTGAATGGGATCCATTCAACACCTACATTCTCACCGAGGAGTCTGGTATAGTCCGCTTTCATGATGTGGTCCTTGGCTTGACCATGGAAGAAATCCAGGACGAGTTTACTGGATTGATTACCCAAGTAATTACTGATCCCAAGGATGATAAACTACAACCCAGGATAGAAATTATTGACAGGAAATTGACTGATGAAGAAGGGAAACCGGTAGTTTTAAGAAGGTATTTTCTCCCATCTAGTGCAAATCTTGAGGTCAAAGATAATAACGAGGTTCATTCAGGTGATATTCTGGCGAAAATCCCCCGCGAAGCAGCCAGAACGAAAGATATTACCGGAGGATTGCCAAGAGCAGAAGAGCTTTTTGAAGCCAGGCGCCCCAAACACCCTGCTGTAATTTCGGAGATTGATGGAGTAGTCAAAATTGGTGGCCTGGTAAGAGGCTACAGAAAAATTACTGTTCATAACGAAAGAGGAGGAGAAAAAGAATACTTTATTCCCAAAGGAGCTCATCTCAGCGTTTCAGAAGGAGAGCGAGTAAGAGCAGGAACTCCTTTAATGGATGGGGTAGTGAATCCTCACGATATACTCAGAGTCTTGGGAGAAAAAGAGCTGGCTGAATATCTCCTCAGAGAAATTCAGGAAGTCTACAGACTTCAGGGTGTCGCCATAAACGACAAGCATATCGAAATAATCATCAGGCAGATGCTCCGCTGGGTCAAAGTAGAAGAGGTCGGAGATACGGATTTTCTGGTGGATGAGCAAGTAGACAAATTTGAATTCCAGGCAGAAAATGAGAAGGTTATACATCAGGGAGGGAAGCCGGCTAAAGCAAGGCCTTTACTTCTGGGGATTACCAAGAGTGCCTTGAGTACAGATAGCTTCATTGCAGCCGCTTCTTTCCAGGAAACTACCAGAGTCCTTACTGAAGCAGCTCTTTACGGGAAGGTGGACTATCTCCGCAGGTTGAAGGAAAATATTATTATGGGTCGCTTGATTCCTGCAGGAACTGGCTATCGTTATTATCATAATGTTGAGTTGAAAGAGGATAAAGAGAAGGAAGACGAGGAAGCAGCAGACCTTCGGCTTCAAAGTTAAAAATTGCTCTAACCCACTCAAAATCCTTGACATAAGAGGGAGATTTTGCTATTATCTCCCCATTCATTCGGAGGAATTCTACTCAGAATGATAATTATTATTTGCAAAGAAGTTTGAGGAGCGATTGAATGCCGACTATTAATCAATTGGTAAGAAAAGGACGAACTCAAAAAAAATACAAGAGCAAATCACCAGCTCTGGAGAGTTGTCCTCAGAAGAGAGGAGTTTGCACAAGAGTATTTACCACTACGCCAAAGAAGCCGAATTCTGCCATGAGAAAAGTTGCGAGGGTGAGATTAACCAATAATGTGGAGGTCACAGGTTACATTCCGGGTGTAGGCCATAATCTCCAGGAACATTCAATCGTTCTAATCAGGGGAGGAAGGGTAAAAGACCTTCCGGGAGTTAGGTATCATATAATAAGAGGTTCTCTGGATGCAGAGGGTGTAAGAGACAGATTGAAAGCCCGATCTAAGTACGGAGCTAAAAAACCTAAAGAAAAAAAGATTGCCAGTTAGAGGAGTAATAGATGCCCAGAAGAGGAGTAATTAAAAAACGGCAGGTCAAACCGGATCACTTCTACAATAGTACCCTCATATCCATGTTTATCAACTCCGTAATGAAGAAAGGCAAGAAAAGTGTCGCTGAGAGTATAATCTATAATTCCATGGAGTTAATCAAACAAAAATCCAAGCAGGATCCCCTGAAGGTATTCGAGAAAGCGGTGGAAAACGTCCGGCCTTTACTTGAGACAAAGTCAAGGCGAGTGGGTGGTGCTACTTACCAGGTACCTGTGGAAGTTCCCCTCCACAGGTCTAATTCTTTAGCCGCCCGGTGGATTATCCGTTATTCCAAGGAGAGGGGCGGAAAAAGTATGGTTGAGAATTTAACGGCTGAAATTCTCGATGCCATGAACAACCGGGGCGGAGCTATTAAAAAGAAAGAAGATGCGCATAAAATGGCGGAGGCTAACAGAGCCTTTGCTCATTATAGATGGTAGTTTTATTTTTAAAACCAACAATAAACACTATGGAGCGAAGAGTTGGCACGAAGGTATCCGATCGGTCGAGTCAGAAACATTGGCATTATGGCCCATATCGATGCGGGGAAGACTACGACGACCGAAAGGATGCTGTTTTTTACAGGAATTACCTATAAAATCGGAGAGGTAGATGAAGGTACCGCAGTCATGGATTGGATGGAGCAAGAGCAGGAGCGTGGTATTACTATTACTTCGGCGGCTACAACCTGTTTCTGGAAAGACCATCAAATAAACATCATCGATACTCCCGGTCATGTGGACTTCACCGTAGAGGTGGAGCGTTCTCTCAGAGTCCTCGATGGAGGGATAGTTATTCTTTGCGGGGTGGGTGGTGTAGAAGCCCAGTCAGAGACGGTCTGGCGTCAAGCGGATCGGTATCAGGTACCAAGAATTGTTTACATAAATAAAATGGATAGATTAGGAGCGAATCCTGAAAAAGCAATGGAAGAAATCAAAGAGAAACTTCATGCAGTTCCATTAATGGTTCAGATTCCTATGGGAAGAGAAGATACATTCCGCGGTATTATCGATCTTGTTCATATGAAAGAGATCGATTGGGGAGAGGAACTCATGGGTAAAGAGTTCCAGGTTCGCGATGTTGCAGAAGAATATCGTGATGAAGCTCTGCGAAAAAGACTGGAAATGATAGAAATTCTTAGCGATGTGGATGATACCATTATGGAAAGATATTTAGAAGAGAAAGAAATTTCTCCGGAAGAGATTCAAAAAGCTATCCGGAAAGGCACTCTTTCTCTAAAATTTTTTCCTGTTCTTTTTGGTTCTTCCTTTAGAAACAAAGGAGTGCATCCTCTATTGGATGCAGTAGTAAATTACCTTCCGGCACCAGTAGATGTTCCTCCTGTTAGAGGGTATCATCCCCGGACAAAGAAAGCTGAAGAAAGAAAGGCAGCAGATGAAGAACCTTTCTCATCCCTGGTTTTTAAAATTATGAACGACCCGTATGTGGGAACAGTTTCTTTCACCAGGATCTATTCTGGAAAGATAAAAGTGGGTTCTTATGTTTATAATAGCCGGGTGGAGGCAGAAGAAAGAATTACTCGCCTTTTGGAGATGCACTCCAATAAGAGAAAAGAGATTAACGAGGCTTATGCCGGTGACATTGTTGCCTTGGGCTCGATGAAAAGCGTGACTACCGGGGACACCCTGTGCATCCGGAACCGGCCTGTAGTTCTTGAATCGATCAGTTTCCCTGAACCAGTTGTTTCTGCCGTTGTAGAACCTAAATCGCGAACCGAGCATGCAAAATTATCCGATGCTTTGAACCGGTTGACAAGGGAGGATCCCACTTTCAAAGTAACCAAGGATCCAGTTACTGGCCAAACAGTAGTCCTGGGAATGGGAGAACTTCATCTGGAAGTTTTAATGGACAGGATGTCCCGGGAATTCGGCGTCAAGGCCAATCTGGGAAAACCCCAGGTGGCTTATAGAGAAACAATTATTCAGGAATCCGAAGGTGAAGGCAGGTATGAACGTCAGGTGGGAGGACGTAACCACTACGGACATTGCCGTCTTCGAGTGAAGCCTCTGGAAAGAGAAAGAGGTTTCGAGTTTGAAAACCAGGTTAAAGAAACTGTTATTCCGGGAGAATTTATTCCTGCAGTGGAAGCGGGAATTAAAGAAGCCATGGAAACAGGAATTCTGGCGAGCTATCCAGTTTCTGATATCAAAGCAGTTCTTTTGGATGGTTCTTATCATGAGGCCGATTCGTCTCCCATGGCCTTTAAAATCGCAGCCACCCTGGCCTTCAGGGAGGCTGCCCGGAAAGCTTCGCCAGTTTTACTTGAGCCTGTTATGAATTTAGTAGTTGTTACTCCTGATGAATATATGGGTGACATAATATCTGATATCAATTCAAGGAGAGGCCGGGTAGTCTCAATGGAGAGGAAAGGTGGATCAAGGGTTATAAAAATTCATGTTCCTTTAAAGGAAATGTTTGGTTATGCAACCTCTCTCCGCACGATCACTCAAGGACGGGGAGTTTTTTCCATGGAATTCTTTCGTTATGAGCTTATGCCTGCGGCGGCCATGGAAGAAATAGTTGCCCGTTTCGAAGGTAGATATGTTGCTCATCAGAGGTGATCGTCAAGGAGAAAAAATCCCTGATAGATCGAGAGATTAAAAGGAGGTAAGAGAAATGGCGAAGGCAAAGTTTGAGCGGACGAAGCCGCATTTAAACATAGGGACGATAGGGCACGTAGATCATGGTAAGACGACGTTGACGGCGGCGATAACGAAGGTATTGAACAAGATGAGTGGAGGGAAGGTAGGTTTTATAGGATATGATCAGATAGACAATGCGCCTGAGGAGAAGGAGAGGGGATTGACGATCCAGATAGCGCACATAGAGTATGAGACGCCGAACCGGCATTATGCGCACATAGATTGTCCTGGTCATGCTGACTATATAAAGAACATGATAACTGGGGCGGCGCAGATGGATGGAGCGGTGTTGGTGGTAGCGGCTGATGATGGGCCGATGCCGCAGACTCGGGAGCACATATTATTGGCGAGGCAGGTGAATGTACCGGCGATAGTGGTCTTTATAAACAAGGTGGATTTGGTGGATGATCCGGAGATATTGGATTTAGTGGAGTTAGAGGTGAGGGAGTTGTTGACGAAGTATGAATTTCCTGGGGACAAGGTACCGGTGGTTAGGGGTAGTGCGTTGAAGTCGTTGGGGTCGGATGGAGATCCGTCAGGTGAGTTGAACAAGGCGGTAGTGGAGTTAATGGAAGCGATAGACAGTTTTATACCTGAGCCGGCGAGGCTGGTTGATCAGCCGTTTTTGATGCCCATAGAGGACATATTTACGATAAGCGGGCGAGGGACGGTGGTGACAGGGCGAGTGGAGCGGGGAAAGGTGAAGGTAGGCGGGGAGGTAGAGATAGTAGGATTTGGGGAGACCAAGAAGCGGGTAGTGACAGGTGTGGAGATGTTTCGCAAGACTCTGGAAGAGGGTATAGCTGGGGATAATGTGGGGGTGTTGTTAAGGGGAACGGACAAGGAGGAAGTGGAGCGAGGGATGGTGTTAGCCAAGTCTGGGTCGATTATGCCGCATCATCGTTTTAAGGCAGAGATATATGCCTTGAAGAAGGAAGAGGGAGGACGGCACACGCCGTTTTTTACAGGATATCGGCCGCAGTTTTATTTTCGGACGACCGATGTGACGGGGACGGTGAAGTTAGCGCAGGGAGTGGAGATGGTGATGCCTGGGGACAATGTGAATTTGGAGATTAACTTGATAACCGATGTGGCTATGGAGAAAGGGCTGAAGTTTGCCATTCGAGAGGGAGGCCGGACAGTAGGAGCGGGGACGGTTACTGAAATCCTGGAATAGGAAAAAATGTTTGGCCGGTCCCAAAGAATAAACCAGAAAAGACATGGAAGGACATGTGAGGAACAAGACAATGGAAAAGATAAGAATCAGACTCCAATCTTTTGACCATAGGCTGTTAGACCAATCTGTTAAAGATATTGTCATTAAGGCAAAAAGGACCGGTGCAAAAATTTCAGGGCCTGTTCCTCTGCCCACCCGAATTCATCGGTTTTGTGTTCTTCGGTCTCCTCATGTGGACAAAAGATCGAGAGAACATTTTGAGATGAGGATCCATAAAAGATTGATTGATATCAGTGAATATAACAACGAAACTATTGAAGAACTTCAGAAATTGGACCTTCCGGCTGGGATTGATGTAGAGATTCAGGCTTTTGGGACAGGAGAATAAGCCATGATAGAAGGATTGATCGGAAGAAAAATCGGAATGACCCAGGTCTTCGACCAGGATGGAAATGTTATTCCGGCCACTGTAATCGAGGCTGGCCCATGTACGGTAATTCAGAAAAAGACCAAGAAAAATGATGGCTATTTCTCGATTCAACTGGGTTTTATGGAGAAGAAAAAGGAAAAGAAGATTAACAAACCGCTTGGAAAACACTTTGAGAAAGCGGGAGTTCAGCCTGTCAAGATTATGAGGGAATTTAGTTTTGATTCTTCGGATGAGATTAAAGAGGGAGACCAGATATCTGTAGATATTTTCCAACCAGGCGAAAAAGTGGATATCGTTGGAATAAGTAAAGGAAAAGGATTTACCGGAGTAGTTAAACGTTACGGTTTCAAAGGTGGTAAAGCCAGCCATGGTTCCATGTTACATCGCGCTCCGGGTTCTATTGGTTCTTCTGCTTTCCCGTCCCGGGTGTTTAAAGGGAAAAAGCTTCCCGGCCATATGGGAGATAGAAAGGTTTCGGTCAGGAACCTGCTGGTAGTAAAAACAGAAAAGGAAAGTAATCTTATGATAGTTAAAGGCTCAGCACCGGGAGCCAAGGGAGGATTTCTTCTTATCAAAAAATCCGCTTTCAAACCGAAATCTGAAGAGTAAAGAGTTAAAAATGGCAAAAGTTAAGGTCTTAAGCAAAAGTGGTCAGAAGATAAAGGAAATCAGTGTTCCTAAGGAGGTGTTTTCATATACGGTCAAGGAGCATCTTGTTTACGAGGCTGTAGTCAATTATCGGTCTAACCAGAGACGAGGAACTGCTTCTACCAAGACCAGGAACGAAATCAGGGGTGGAGGTAGAAAACCCTGGAGGCAAAAAGGAACCGGTCGAGCCCGGGCTGGAAGCATCCGATCTCCTCTGTGGAGAAAAGGAGGTGCTACATTCGGGCCTAAGCCAAGAGATTTCTCCTACAACATTCCCAAAAAAGCCAAAAGAAATGCTCTCCGGTCGATTCTTTCTATGAAGCTGGCGGAGAATCAACTTATGGTTGTTGATACCCTGGAATTCAATTCTCCTAAGACAAAAGAGGGAACTGAATTCTTGAGTAAACTCAAGCTTGATTCAGCCTTGGTTGTGGATACTCATGAAAACAAAAATATGTTTCTGGCCTTAAAGAACATTCCTCGAGTTAAACCAATGAACTATGTTTGTTTGGGAGTTTATGATGTTCTAAAGTATAAGTGGCTGGTGTTTTCCCAGAGAGCCTTTGATTCATTAATGGAGAGATTGAAGTGAATAAAGACCCTTATCAGATAATAATAAGGCCTGTAATAACAGAGAAAAGTACGTGGCTTAAGGAAAAGAACCGGGAAATTTGCTTCGAAGTAGATTCAAGGGCCAATAAATCTGAGATAAAAAAGGCTGTAGAACAGCTTTTCAAAGTGAAAGTGGATAAGGTTCGGGTAATGAGCCGAAAAGGAAAAACAAGACGTGTAGGAAGAAACACAGGGAAAACAAAGGACTGGAAAAAAGCTTGTGTTAAGCTCAAAGAAGGCGAAAAAATGATAGAATATTTTGAGGCAGTCTAAAAATGGGTATAAAGAATTACAGACCAACTTCAGCTGGGGCCAGACATAAAAGTGGACTAACAAGAGAAGAAGTTACTACCTCTTCGCCTTATAAACCGTTAATGAAACCGGTGAGAAAGAAAGGCGGCAGAAACACTAAAGGTGTGATTACCATTAGGCACCGCGGCGGTGGACATAAGAGGATGTACAGAATTATTGATTTTAAAAGAGATAAATTGGAAGTTCCGGGAGTAGTGGAAACTGTGGAATATGATCCCAATCGTTCTGCCCTTATTTCTCTTGTTAAGTACAAAGATGGAGAAAGGCGTTACATTCTAACTCCTGTTAGTCTAAAAGTTGGTCAGACCGTAATTTCTTCCAACAGCCAGGTGGACATTTTCCCAGGTAACTCAATGCCTCTTCGGTATATTCCTTTAGGCACTGTTATTCATAACATTGAACTGAAAAAAGGAAAAGGAGGACAGGTAGCCAAGTCTGCTGGCTCGGGCGCTCAGATCCTGGCCAAAGAAGGTGACTATGCCCAACTCCGGATGCCTTCCTCTGAAATCAGGGAAGTTCACTTAGATTGCCGGGCTACTATCGGTCAGGTAGGAAATGTAGATCATCAAAATATATCCTTAGGCAAAGCTGGTAGTAAACGGTGGTTAGGACGAAGACCCCACGTGAGAGGAACAGCCATGAACCCGATTGATCATCCCCATGGAGGGGGTGAAGGAAAAGCGAAGGGAGGCCGGCATCCTGTTTCTCCAACCGGGATCCCCACTAAGGGGTATAAAACAAGAAAGAATAAAAGGACTCAAAAGTTCATCGTCCGACGAAGGAGTAAGTAATTATGGCTCGATCGATGAAAAAAGGACCATTTGTTGATAAAAAACTATTAAAAAAGATCCAGGAAATTTCCAAACAGAAGGAGAAAAGGCAAGTCATCAAGACCTGGTCCAGGAGTTCTACCATAATACCGGAAATGGTGGGAATGACCATTGCGGTCCACAACGGAAAGAGATTTATTCCTGTTTTCATTACAGAAAACATGGTTGGACATAAATTAGGAGAATTTTCTCCTACCAGAACTTTTAAAGGTCATACCACAAAAACGGCTCGAACTATAAGGGTAAAGAAGTAAAATGAGTGCACAAGGTTATATTTCGCATGCTGTGGGAAAACACATCCGGATTTCCCCATTGAAATGCCGCTTGGTTACTGATTTACTCAGAGACAGGTATGTGGGAGAGGCCTTGACTATTCTTCGCTATTCCAAGAAGAAGAAAGCCAGTGCAATCGTGGAAAAAGTGCTTCGTTCGGCTATCGCCAATGCCCAGCAGAAAGAACCGAATGTGGATGTGGATAACTTGTATGTATCCAAGATTTTCGTCAACCAAGGGCCTCAATGGAAAAGGTTCAGGGCCGCAGCCAGAGGAAGAGCAGCTCCTATCCTGAAAAGGACGAGCCATGTCCATGTCTATTTAGAAGAAAAGAAAGGGAGATAAAAAGTGGGACAGAAAACTCATCCTTATGGTTTTAGGTTAGGCTTTAACAAACAGTGGACATCTCGCTGGTTTTCCAAGGGAACCAACTATAGCAGGCTTGTCCATGAAGACTTGGAGATGAAAAAGACCATTAAAAAGCGCTATTACCATGCCGGTATATCCCGGGTAGATGTGGAACGAGTGGGACCTAAAGTACGGGTTATTATTCACACCGCCAGGCCGGGTATTGTCATTGGAAGAGGCGGAAAAGAAATAGAAAGTTTGAAAACTTTTCTGGAGAGTATAACAGACCGTGAAATTTACATCGATATCCGTGAAGTGGATAAACCTGAACTTGACTCTATTTTAGTGGCTGAAGGAATTGCTATCCAGTTAGAAAAAAGAATTGCTTACCGCCGGGCTATGAGAAGGGCAGTGGAAATGGCCATGAAAATGGGAGCCAAAGGTATCAAGGTAATGTGTTCCGGAAGGCTGGGGGGAGTAGAAATCGCCCGGTCTGAGTGGTACTTGAGGGGGCAACTTCCTCTACAAACCCTTCGGGCAGATATTGACTATGGCTTTACAGAAGCATTTACTACTTATGGACAAATTGGTATCAAAGTGTGGATATATAGACAGGACGTGGAAAAGTCCAAAATGACTTCTCAGGTCACAGAGATTGAGGAGATTTAGCCATGTTGATGCCAAAGAAGGTCAAGTACAGGAAACAACAACGGGGACGGATGAAAGGCAAAGCTTTTCGAGGCTCGGAATTAAATTTTGGCAAGTACGGGCTTCAGGCAATAGAGCCTTGCTGGTTAACTTCACGCCAGGTTGAGGCAGGCCGGATTACCATCACCCGTTACATGAAAAGGAAGGGAAAACTATGGATCCGGGTCTTTCCCTGGAAACCGGTAACCAAAAAGCCCACTGAGGTTAGAATGGGCAAAGGAAAAGGCGATCCCGAGTTTTGGGTAGATGTTATTAAACCGGGCAGAATTATTTTTGAATTGGAAGGCGTTGAGGAATCTATTGCCAGGGAAGCTATGAGATTGGCTGCTCATAAACTTCCTATGAAAACCCGGTTCATATCCAGAGAAAACAGGGTGATACGATGAAAGCAAGAGAATTGCGGGACATGTCTCTTGATGAGCTGGAACAAAAAGAGATAGAACTAAAAGACCAGCTTTTTAAGCTGAAATTTCAATACTCTTTAGGGCAACTTGAGAATTCCATGAAAATGCGGAATATAAAAAAAGATATAGCCCGCATCAAAACACTGATGAAAGAATTCCAGGAAGGGAAGAAAGAAGAATGAACCAACAACAACAGAGAAGGCAAACCAGGTTGGGTGTAGTTATAGGAACCAGCATGAAGAAGACCGTGACCGTCGAGGTGGCCCGTCCTGTCCAACATTCTTTATACAAAAAAATCATCAGGCGTAAAGAAAAGTATATGGTCCATGATGAACTCGAGAAATGCAAGGTTGGAGATCTCGTTCGTATCGTGGAGACCCGGCCCTTGAGCAAGAGGAAGAGGTGGAAAGTCCAGGAAATCGTAGGGCTTTCCCCCAGCGAAAAAGAAAAACAGGTTGAGGACGGAAAAGATGATACAAGCAGAAACAAAACTCAAAGTGGCTGATAATTCAGGAGCAAAAATAATCCTGTGCATTACTCCTCTGGGAGGAGGAGTTGGAAAGACCGCCTCGATTGGTGATATAATTTCAGCAACGGTCAAGCAGTCCGATCCGGAGAGTAAGATTCCAAAAGGTAAAGTAGTCCGGGCGGTTATTGTTAGAACGAAGAAAGAAATCCGCCGCAAAGACGGTTCTTATATTCGTTTTGATGAGAATGCCGCAGTGATTATTGACAGGCAGGGAGAACCGGTTGGGACCCGGGTGTTTGGACCTGTTGCCCGTGAGCTAAGAGAGCTGAAGTTCATGAAGATAGTTTCTCTTGCTCCGGAGGTGCTATGATGGAAAAGATTTTTTTGAGAAAAAACGATACAGTAGTTGTAATAAATGGCAAAGACAAGGGAAAAACAGGGAAAGTTTTGAAAGTCATCCCTGAAAAGAGAAGAGTTGTTGTGGAAAAGGTGAATTTTGTCAAGGAGTTCGTCCGCCGGGATCAGTCACGCAATATCCAGGGAGGAATCATGGAGAAAGAGGCTCCTATTGATGTTTCCAATCTAATGCTCTACTGTAATGAATGCGGCCAGGGCGTCAGAGTTAAAAGAAAGGTCTTTAAAGACGGGAGCAAAATAAGAGTCTGCGCTAAGTGTAAGTCTAGTCTGGAAAAGCAATAATGAGGGAAATAGAATGAGCCGTCTTTTAGAAAAGTATCAAAAAGAAGTTATTCCTGAGCTCCAGAACGAGCTTTCTATCGATAATATAATGGCTGTTCCCGGGCTCGAGAAAATTGTAATTAATATCGGTGTCGGAGAAGCGACCCAGAATATTAAAGTGTTGGATGCCGCCAAAGAGGAGCTTAGCCAGATTAGTGGCCAATGCTCGGCGATATCTAGAGCAAAAAAATCGATTTCTTCTTTTAAGCTCCGGAAGGGTCAACCTATTGCCTGTTTTGTAACTTTAAGAGGGAGAAAGATGTACGAGTTTTTTGACCGGCTGGTAAACATAGTGCTCCCCCGCGTTAGAGACTTCCGCGGCGTTTCCCCCAGTTCTTTTGATGGAAGAGGAAATTACACTCTTGCTCTTAAAGATCAGTTGGTTTTTCCGGAAATAGATTATACTAAAGTCGAGAAAGCGAGAGGGATGAACATTACTATTGTCACCTCGGCTGAGACCGACAAAACGGCTTATGCTCTTTTACAAAAATTGGGAATGCCGTTTCGAGCTACACATTAAGAATAAAGGAAGGATAAAGTGGCACGAACATCATCTGTGGCCAAACTAAAAAAAGAACCAAAGTTTTCCACCAGGAGAAAGAACCGGTGCCGAATTTGTGGACGCCCGAGAGGGTATTACCGGAAATTTGATATGTGCCGTCTCTGCTTGCGGGAATTAGCCTTAAAGGGAGAGATACCTGGAATAACCAAATCTTCCTGGTAAATAAAGTGTTGAGGATAAAATCATGACAATGACAGATCCAATTGCCGATATGCTTACAAGGATAAGAAACGCCGTAATGGTGAATAAAAGAGAGGTTTCTATCCCTTCTTCCACGATGAAGGTGGAGATTGCAAAAATCCTTAAGAACGAAGGTTATATTCAAAACTTCAAGGTGATAGATGATAATAAACAGGGAATATTGAATCTTTCTCTCAAATATAGCCAGAACCGGGAAAACGCCATAAGCGGATTGAAGAAAATCAGCCTACCTGGACGCCGCATCTATTGTCAGGCTGATGATGTACCAAAAGTTATGGGAGGCTTGGGAATTGCTATAATCTCAACCTCTCGAGGAATCTTAACCGGGAAACAATGTGAGGACCTTGGGGTGGGAGGCGAAATCATCTGTTATATTTGGTAAATAATAGAAGAGAGGACAGGAACAATGTCAAGAGTCGGAAAACAACCTATTCCCATTCCCGATGGGATCAAAGTAGAAATCTTAAACGACAGAATTCAATTCGAAGGCCCCAAAGGTCAGCTTTCTGCGCCATTGATAAAGGGTGTTAAAGCCGAAGTGCAGGATAAACAACTGAAATTGAGCAGAAAGAAAAATTCACCAGAAATGAGAGCATTCCATGGTTTATGCCGCACCTTGGCAGCCAATGCTATACAGGGAGTTTCAGGTGGTTTTGAGAAGAAGTTAGAAATTGTAGGTGTTGGATACAGGGCAAAGCTGGAAAAAGATAAATTGGAACTGTCTTTAGGGTATTCCAAACCTGTTATCTATAAAATACCCAAGGATATTGAGATTGTTCTGGAAAAACCAACTTTAATAACGGTGAAAGGAATTGATAAACAACGCGTGGGTCAGGAAGCATATAAGATCCGGAGTTTCCGCAAACCGGATCCTTATAAGTTAAAAGGTATTAGGTATGTGGGTGAGAGGCTTATCAAGAAAGAACGTCGAGCGGGGGTGACCGGTGTATAAGAACACAGTTGAACTAAAAAAGTTGACCAAAAGTAGAATCCGGCGAAGAATAAGGAAGAAAATAAGCGGAACAAGTGATCGTCCCAGGGTGTATTTTTTCAAGTCCAACCGTTATCTTTATGCCCAGGTAGTGGATGATACTGAAGGAAAGGTTATTTTATCAGCTTCCACTTTGGAAAAGGAATTTCGGGAGAAACAAAAAAATACCAAGAACGTTAAATCTTCAGAGGCGCTGGGGAAGATTCTGGCCCAGCGTCTACGGGATAAAAAAATAAAACAGATTGTTTTTGATAGGGGGATTTACCCTTATCATGGAAAAGTTAAAGCCCTGGCAGAGGCCATCAGAAAAGAGGGCATTCAATTTTAGTCCGGGGAAGGAGAGTATAAGAGCAATGAGCTTGGATGATGAAATTAAAAAAGAACAAAGAGAAGAGATGGAATCAGAACTCAAGGATCAGGTGATTTCCATTCGCAGAGTGACCAAGGTAGTTAAAGGTGGAAAAAATCTCAGTTTTTCCGCTTTGGTAGCAGTTGGGAATGAGAACGGAATGGTAGGAATAGGTAAAGGAAAGGCCAGGGAAGTACCTCAAGCCATCGCCAAAGCAACAGAAGCAGCCAAAAAAAATCTGATCCAGGTTCCTTTAAAGGGAACCACTGTTCCCCACTTTGTCAAAGGGATGCATGATGGAGGTGAAGTGATTCTAAGGCCTGCTTCCAAGGGGACAGGAGTCATCGCTGGAGGAGCGGTCAGGGTCATTATGGAATTGGCCGGGGTAAAGGACATTTTAACCAAGTCATTAAGGAGCAACAATCATATCAGTGTCGCCAGGGCTACTGTTGACGCTTTGAAAAAATTAAAAAGCCCGGATAAAGTAGCCCATGTCAGGAATATTTCCGAAGATAAGGTGTGGCAGTAAAGTATGTTGAAAGAGACCGGGAAAATGGCAACAACTAAAAAGAAAACAGAATCGGCGGAAAAATTATTAAAGATAAAATTAATCCGGAGTACTATCGGCCGGCCTAAAACTCAAAGAGAGGTGGTCAAAGGGTTGGGTTTAAGAAAACTTTATTCCGAGGTCGTCCGAAAAGATTGTCCTGAAATCAGGGGGATGGTAAGAAAGATTCCCCATCTTGTGGAAGTGGAGGTCGTGGAGAAAAAATGAATTTGAGTAATCTTCATCCGGAGAAAAAGGCAAAAAAAAGAAGAAAACGGGTAGGAAGGGGGCCTGGTTCTGGATATGGGAAGACTTCCGGCCGGGGTTCCAAGGGTCAGAAGTCTATTTCAGGATTTTCCCAGAAGAGAGGTTTTGAAGGAGGCCAGATGCCTTTGCACCGCCGGCTCCCCAAAAGAGGTTTTACCAACATATTCCGGAAGGAATATGCTGTGGTTAACTTAGAAAGTTTAGAAAAAATAGATAAAAAAGAGATTGGGATCAAAGATTTGGCTGAATCAGGATTAATCTGTAAAGAAACAGAAAAAGTCAAAATTCTGGGAAAAGGAACTCTTTCATCAGCCAAAGTAGTTCATGCTCATAAATTTTCCAAGTCCGCCCGGAAAACGATAGAAGAAGCCGGGGGAAAGGCTGTGGTGATTGGAAATAAGAGATGATTGAGAGCATACGTAACATCTTCAGTATTCCAGATTTAAGGAAAAGGGTAATTTTTACCCTTTTAATCCTGGCTGTTTACCGCATTGGTGCCCAGATTCCCAATCCAGGAATAAGCGCTACTGCCTTAGCGGAATTCTGGGAGGCCCAGAAAGGTACCATTCTGGGTTTTGTTGATCTTTTTTCCGGTCGCAACATGTCCAGAATGACTATCTTTGCTCTGGGGATTATGCCTTATATAAGCGCTTCGATTATCCTTCAATTGCTCCAGGTGGTCTGGCCTTATCTGGAAAGATTATCCAAGGAAGGTGAGTTAGGGCGACAGAAGATAACACAATATACAAGATATGGAACTCTTATCATTTGTGTAATTCAGGCTTTTGGCATCAGCTTGTTTTTGGAAGCCTTGAAGAGCCCAGGAGGAGCTCCCATTGTACCCAGCCCAGGAATCGGATTCAAGCTGTTAACCGTTTTGACCTTGACCACTGGAACTGTGTTTATCATGTGGTTAGGTGAACAGATCTCTGCAAGGGGAATTGGAAACGGGATCTCCTTGATTATATTTGCCGGTATTGTTGTGGATATGCCCCGAGGGCTACAAGGCGTGCTGGACGGTCTACGCACCGGAGAGATGACTCCTCTGCGTATGATCTTTCTTTTGGTCTTAATGCTGGCTGTAGTTGCTATCATTGTTTTTGTTGAAAGAGGGCAAAGGCGAATACCTGTATCATATGCCAAAAGAGTGGTCGGCCGGAAGATTTATGGAGGACAAAGCACTCATCTGCCCCTGCGGGTAAACACCGGGGGAGTTATCCCAATTATATTTGCAGCATCAGTCATTACCATTCCTTCTACCTTGGCCCAACTTGTCAAAGCCCCGGTTTTTCAGAATATCGCTCAACAATTTGGTCTGGGAATGCCTTTATATAATCTTCTTTATGTGGCTTCAATTATTTTCTTTACTTATTTTTACGTTTCCATAATTTTCAATCCTTCCGACGTGGCTGATAATTTGAGGAAATACGGCGGATTCGTTCCGGGTATCAGGCCCGGGAAAAATACATCAGACTTTATTGATGGAGTTCTTTCAAGGATCACCTTGATAGGAGCTCTTTATTTGGCGGCGGTCGCTATATTGCCCGAGTTTTTAATGACGGGATTTAAGGTGCATACTCTTCCTTTTGTCGGAAGCTTCCTGGAAGCCAATCTGCCCAGATGGTTTACTGAGGGATTGAATGTGAATTTTTACTTTGGAGGAACGTCAATACTTATTGTAGTTGGAGTGGCTATGGACACCCTTCAGCAAATCGAGGCCCAGCTGGTTATGCGTCACTACGATGGATTCATGCGCAGGGGTAGGCTTAAAGGAAGGAGAGGATGAGGATTATATTGCTTGGAGCACCCGGGAGTGGCAAGGGAACCCAGGCTTCTATCATTGAGGATAAGTATGGATTCAGCAAAATATCTTCGGGTGATCTTCTCCGCCAGGAAATTGAGCAAAAGACGAATCTTGGCTTGAAAGCTCAAGAAGCCATGGACAAAGGACATTTAGTGAGTGATGAATTGGTAGGGGAAATAATCAAGAAAAGAATATCCTCCCAGGATTGTAAGAATGGGTATGTGCTGGATGGTTTTCCCAGAAATATTTCCCAGGCAAAATATCTGGAGAAAATGGATAGGAGAAGAAAAGAGACGGTTCTTGAGATAGAGCTGGAAGAGAAAGTTCTTATCCAGCGTCTTTCTTCACGGCGTGTTTGCGTGGAATGTGGTGCTGTTTTCAACTTGGAAGGAAGACCTTCAAAAAAAAAAGGTATATGTGATGCCTGTGGAGGATTATTGATTCAGCGACGGGATGACAAGCCTGAAGTTATCCGGGAAAGGCTAAAGGTTTACCAGCAGCAAACCAAGCCTCTTATTGAATATTACCGGGACAAGAAGGTCTATTTCCCGATTGACGGGAAAAAAACCATTCCAGAAGTTTTCGTGGAAATAAGTAAGATACTGGATAAAAGGTTGGAGGAAGACAGAGTAACAAGGCAGAGTCCATGATCATTTACAAAACAGAAAAAGAGATTCAAGCTATGCGAAAAAGCTCTCAGGTTGTGGCAAAAATTCTATCTGAATTGAAAAAGATGATTAAACCTGGAATTAAAACAAAAGAGCTTGACTGTTATGCTGAATCACGGGCCAAAGAACTCGGAGCCATGCCTGCATTTAAAGGTTACCGTGGTTATCCTGCTTCCTTGTGTGTCTCTCTTAATAATGAGGTCATACATGGAATTCCTTCCAACCGGGAAATCCGGCGAGGAGATATTGTTAGTCTGGATTTTGGAGTACTTTATGACGGTTTTTTTGGAGATGCCGCCTTGACAATTCCGGTAGGAGAGGTGTCAGAGGAAGCAATGCATCTTATCAGGACAGGTGAGATGGCCTTCTTTGAGGGTATAAAGAAGATGAGAGTGGGAAACCGTCTCTCTGATATTTCCCATGCTATCCAGAAAAGCGTGGAATCACAGGGATTTTCAGTGATCAGGAATTTCGTGGGACATGGAATAGGTTTTTCTCTTCACGAAGATCCTCAATTGCCCAATTTCGGGCCGCCCGGACAAGGACCAAAACTGAGAGCAGGTCTTGTTTTAGCCATTGAACCCATGATTGCTGTTGGCAGGTGGGAGGTTAAAGTATTAGAAGATAACTGGACAGCGGTTACTGCAGACGGAAGACTTTCTGCTCATTATGAACACACCGTTGCTCTGACCGAAAAAGAAATAATAATTTTAAGCCAGTTAGAAAAAGAGGAGGCTTTATTAAAAGAAAAGGGAGTGCAGTATGCCTAAAAAAGATGATGTGATAGAAGCTGAGGGTGTGGTCCTGGAGACTCTTCCCAACGCCATGTTCAAGGTTGAACTGCCCAATAAGCACACCATACTGGCTCATATTTCAGGCAAAATGCGCAAATACTTCATCAGGATACTTCCAGGAGATCGTGTCCTGGTGGAAATATCCCCATATGATTTAACCAAGGGGAGAATTATTTATCGATTTAAATAGAGAGAAAGAAAAATGAAAGTTAGAGCATCAATCAAAAAAATATGCCGCAACTGTCGTATAATAAAAAGAAAAAGGACATTGCGTGTAATTTGTTTAAATCCCAAACATAAACAAAAACAAGGTTGAATGAGGTTAAAATGGCAAGAATAGCTGGAATAACATTACCGCCTGAGAAAAGAATTGAGATAGGCTTGACCTATATATTTGGCCTAGGCCGATCCAAAGCCAACAGTATTCTTGAAGAAGCTGAGATTGACAAGGATAAAAAAGTCAAAGCCCTCTCAGAAGATGAAATCAACCGTATCCGCCAGATTATAGAAAAGCGGGAGAAAATTGAAGGTGACCTCAGAAAAGAGGTCAATATGAACATTAAAAGATTGATGGACATCGGTTGTTACAGAGGCCTCCGGCATAAGAGAAGGCTGCCAGTCAGGGGGCAACGCAGCAGGACTAATGCCCGGACACGCAAGGGCCCCCGGGGACGTTCCATCAAGAAGAAATAGGAGACAGCCATGGCAAGACCACGGAGAAAAACAAAAAAGAAAAAAGTTAGAAAGGACATAGGCTTCGGAGTGGCTTACATTCAGTCAACTTTCAATAATACTATCATATCCATCACTGATCAGCAGGGAAACATAGTATGCTGGTCCAGCTCCGGGACAGCTGGATTCAAAGGTGCCCGCAAAGGGACCCCTTTTGCTGCCCAGCTGGCTGCCAAGGACCTTGCAGATAAAGCCAGAGAATATGGAGTGAGATATGTAGATGTAAAGGTTAAAGGACCAGGTTCCGGGAGGGAGTCTGCTATCCGGGCTCTACAAGCTAATGGCTTAGAGATTAAGTCTATCCGGGATATTACCCCAATTCCTCATAATGGTTGTCGTCAAAGAAAAAGGCGGAGAGTATAGTTAGAAAACAAGGAGTGAATGATGGGAAAATTAAAAGGACCTGATTGCCGGATTTGCCGGGTTGAACGCACCAAGCTCTTTTTAAAGGGAAGCAAATGCCTAAGTGATAAATGTCCCCTGGAAAAAAGACCCTATCCTCCTGGAGAGCACGGGAGGAGGAGAAGAAGAATTCTGGGATATGGTATTCAGTTAAGGGAAAAACAGAGGTTAAAAAGATACTATGGGATGTCAGAGCGGCAATTCCGCCTATTTTTTGATAGAGCTGAAAGAATGCGGGGAATAACCGGTGAAAACCTGCTGTCCATGCTGGAAAGACGGTTGGATAATATAATCTATATTATAGGATTCGCCCATTCCCGGGCCCATGCCCGCCAACTCATCACCCATAGGCATTTCCGGCTCAATGATCATAAGGCAACAGTACCTTCCATGCTTGTAAATCCTGGGGATGTTATTACCCTGAGTGAGAAAGCAAGAGAGAATGAAAATATTAAAGCAGTAGCCGAGTCGAACTCTGATAAAACCCTCCCTGGCTGGGTGGAAGTGGATTACGAAAACCTGGAAGCCAAAGTCATAGCTTTACCCAAGAGAGGTGATATTACTCTTCCTGTGGAAGAGCATCTTGTGGTGGAACTTTATTCTAAATAAAATAAAGATAAACTTTCCCGGGGAGAAAAGAGTAATTTAGATGAGTTTCCAAGGAATTTTTTCCTGAGAACCCCGGGAAACTCGAAAAGGAGGAATCATGACAGAGACAGGATTTCAGAAGCCTAAGTTCCTGGAATGTGACTATGAGTCGCTCACAGATACATATGGGAAATTTTCTGCCCAGCCTTTTGAAAGGGGTTATGGGGTGACAATAGGGAATTCTCTAAGAAGAATTCTTCTTTCATCAATAAATGGGGCAGCCGTAACCAATATCAGAATTCAGGGGGTGCTTCACGAGTTTTCTGCTCTCCCCGGAGTTGTGGAAGATGTTACTGATATAATTCTTAACATCAAGAGCACCAATCTAAAGATGACAGAAGACAATCCCAAAACAATGTATCTTAAGAAAAGCGGGCCAGCTGAAGCCACCGCAGCTGATTTGGAACATGGTTCAGACATCCAGATTCTCAATCCGGATATTCATATTGCTTCTCTGGATAAAGATGGTAAGCTCGATATGGAAATGATAGTCAGGAACAACCGGGGATATATTACGGCTGACCAGAACTTCGATGATAAACTGAGTGTGGATTTTATCCCTTTGGATTCCTCCCATTCTCCGGTTCTGAAGGTGAATTATAAAGTCGAACCAGCCAGAGTTGGAAAGAGAATTGATTATGAAAAATTGGAACTTGAAATCTGGACAACAGGAGCAATGTCTCCCACAGAAGCCCTCAGCCAGGCCGCCAAAATCATGAGAGACCACCTAGTGATATTCCTCAGGGTTGTTGATGAGCCTACCAAAAAAGATTTTGCTCCTGAGAAAAAGGAAATTCCTTACTTTTCCCAGATTGATATCCTTTCCAAGCCCATCGATCATTTGGAGCTTTCTGTGCGTTCAAATAATTGTCTCCGGTCTGCCGGGATTGAAAGAATCTATGATTTAGTCCAGAAGACCGAAGAAGAACTCTTGAAAACCAAAAATTTCGGCCGGAAATCTCTGGCAGAAATTAAAGAAACTTTGACTGAAATGGGCCTGGGATTGAATCTTGATCTTCATCCGAGGCTTTTAGAAAAAATTGAAAAGGAAATCCAAGAAACCAAGACAGAAGAAGGAGCCGAGGAATGAGACATCAAGTAAAAGGAAAAAAACTTGGGCGTGATACCTCCCATAGGATAGCTCTCCTGAGAAATCTGGTGACCTCTTTACTTGAAAAAGAAAGGATCAGAACCACCCTGGCTAAAGCCAAAGCAGCCAGACCAGTGGCAGAGAAAATGATCACTCTTGGGAAAAATGATACCCTTCATTCCCAGCGACAGGCATTGCGTTTTATATATAAAAAAAGTGTTGTTAAAAAACTATTTGACGAACTGGGACCACGTTTCAGTGAAAGACCTGGTGGGTATACCCGGATTATTAAGCTGGGACCACGAGCAGGAGATGGCTCGGATATGGCCTTGCTGGAGCTGGTAGGAACAGAGTTTAAGAAAAAAGAAAAAAAGCCCAAGAGTATCAAGGAAAAAGCCAAGGAAGCCAAAAGATAGTAATTACTTTTTTGGGTTCTCTTCCATTTAGTGGGATTAAACTAATTGGATCAGATAGTATCATACATTATCTCTCATTCTTTAAGAATATCAACATAAAATGAGCCTGACTGATGAATAATCCAGATTAGAAACCTACCTGAAGTTGAACAGTAAAAATATCATTGGATAATTGGACATTTTCTTCTCCGTGGAATTCGTAATTGAATATAATTTTTGTCTTTTTCTCCAAGAACAAATTGAGACCAAAAGTAATAACTTGCAGCCGGTCTCCACTCAAGTCTTTGTTCGGGTCAACTGAGTCGATGCGGCCCAGAACCTGAAATTTATTGGGAACAAGATAGTATGCTCCTTGAAGATAAGCTCCTTGTTTTTCAATAGAGCCATTTTGACCGAAAATCCACTCGCCTTTTATATTAAATCTGTTTATTGTAAAAACCACATCAAAGCCTGTTCTGTTTTTCTTCTCATAAGATCCCGTTGGGAGAGTCGATTTTCCCCGGTAGTGGGAAGAGCCGAGAGAGACGAAAGTCAGGGGAGAAAAAACCAGTCGGCCGGCAATATCCTTGTATCTATCATTGTCCATTCTGTTTATTCCGGCTCCGTTTAATACTCCCAGGATTAATTCGATTCCGGCCAGTCTGCTTATCAAACTCAGGCCGACATCTCTTCCTTTGGCCTTGTTGTCTCTTCCGGGACATAGATATTCCACAGTTAAAGAACGGTTGACCGGATCCAGATTGCCACTTGAAGTGAGGTTTTCCAGGCTGAATGGAATCTTGAACTGCCCAGCTCTGAATCTCAGTTTATTTGCAATTTTTAAATCCAGGTGAAGGTCAATAAGTGAAGGATTCTGGGTTGGATCAACCTGTAGCTTGAAATTAACACCTTCCAGAACTTCCCCATTAAGGTTCAACCTGGCTCTTCTTGCTCGGAATGCATTGGCATTTTTATGCCCAGTAAAATATTCAAATTGGAAAAATCCACTGAGTTTAAGCTTGGTATCTGGAAAATCTGTCTCAGCTTTGATTGTGTCATTGAGAATAAACAGTAACAAAGATGAGAATAAAATTACAAAATTAATTCTTATTTTTTTCATTTTTTCTCTTTTACTTATTTTTTCAACCTTTTTTCTGGTATTTTTTCTGCTTTCAAGATATAAATCAAGTATAAAAACAAGGCTAATATAATACTATAATAAGAGTATAGAAACAAAGGAAATTTTAGTTTAATTTTAAAAATCTCTATTTTGTCAAAGGAAATTTTAGTTTAATTTTAAAAATCTCTATTTTGTTCCTGATGCTATTCGGGAAATACCATAAATTTTTTTAAAGTCCGCGATCCAAACATTCCACCACCACCCGTGCAAACTCAACAAACGAAATAAACGCGATTAACGCTATTTTATTTTAATAGGGTTCAACAAAATTTAATTTTATGAGAAAATAAAGCTCTATTTTTTATGATTATCATGAAAGCTGTAATTTTTGATATGGACGGATTGATGGTTGATAGTGAACGCCTTTATTTCCAATCGGAAAGGGAAATTGCCAGGAAATTCGGAAAAGAGGTTAAGGATGAAACTCTCTGGAGGATGATGGGTCGAAAGCCGGTTGAAAGTCTGGCTCTGTTTGCCCGGGAGCTTGAGCTTCCGGTAACTGCTGAAGAATTGTTTATTATGAGGACTGAGATTATGCGCCGAAGATTAAAAGAAGACCTTCAGCCCATGCCCGGTCTTTTTTCTGTTATAGATGCTCTATATGGGAAAGTGAAGCTGTCTGTGGCTACAGGAGCTCAAAAGGAATTTATGGATATCATTGTGGAC
This sequence comes from uncultured Eubacteriales bacterium, assembly GCA_964440805.1. Classification (GTDB taxonomy): domain Bacteria; phylum Acidobacteriota; class Aminicenantia; order Aminicenantales; family Aminicenantaceae; genus CAYTTR01. Next base: position 4,982 of record CAYTTR010000027.1, on the reverse strand, counting down.
ACATTAAATCTCCGGACTAAGTTTGATGTTCTTCAGGCCTCTGATGATATCAGGCAGGGAAAACCTGACCCGGAAATTTACCTTGTTACCTGTAGAAAACTAAGAGTGGAACCAAAAGATTCTGTTGTCCTTGAAGATTCTTTAAATGGTGTTATTGCTGGACATCGGGCAGGCTGTTATGTAATTGCGGTTCCTTCGGAATATACAAAAAACCATGATCTCAGCTTGGCTGATTACAAGGCAAAGGATTTGTTTGAGGCGGGCAGACATATTCTCCAAATATTGAATTAATCCAGATTAATTGTTGCTTTTGACCCAGAGCTGTTGGCCGGGATAAATGGTAGAGCGGTTGTTCAGGCCATTTATCCTGAGGAGTTCAGCTAAACTCATGCCGAATTTCTGGGCGATTTTATATGGAGAATCCCCTGACTTGACAGTATAGAGAGTGGTTCCTTGAGGAACACCTGTCTGGATTGTTAGCCTTTGGCCAACCCTGAGCATGTCAGTGGAAAGATTGTTCATTTGTTTAATTCTATAAACCGAGGTGTTGAAAGCATTGGCGATTTTATACAGAGTGTCTCCTCGTTCAACTACATATACCAGTTTTTCCCCATCTTTTACCAATTCTGTTGAGGAAAGTTGAGGGGCGGAGTATCCCCCTTGCGATGGAATTTTCAATCTCTGACCCGGCCTGATCAAGTGAATGCTTCTCAGCCCGTTCAATCTGGAAATTGATGAAACTGTAGTCCTGTATCTCTGAGCGATGGTGGATAGAGTCTCGCCACGTCTGACGTAATGAAGGATGTAGGTAGCTTCAGGAGGAATCCACCTGGAAAGATCCTGCACAGAAGCCAAAGCCATTTCTCCATATCCAGGAGGAATTCTGAGTTCATAAAGTCCCTCTGGGGTTGATTTATGGCGGAGTTCTGGATTTAGGTTTTCCAGCTCTTCTGCCTTTATTCCCGTTTTCTGGGCAAGCGTGGAGAGACGCACAGGCTTGTTACAGGTGATTGTCTCAAATTCAAGAGGAGGATCTGGTTCAGGCAGGTTCATTCCATACTTTTCCGGATTGTTGATAATCAGCAAGGTGGCGATAAAGCGGGGGACGAAACGGGCTGTCTCCTGAGGAAGCATGATATATAAATCCCAGAAATTATCCAGATAATTAATTCTTTGAGCATTTATCACTTTCTGAACCCGGAATTCTCCACAGTTGTAAGCAGCCAGAGCTGTGGTCCAGTCTCCAAAATAGGAATGAAGCTCTTTAAGATAGCGGGCTGCGGCTGTTGATGCCTTGACGAAATCCATTCGTTCGTCCACCCAGCGATCCCTCTTGAGTCCGTAACGGTACCCTGTTGATGAGATGAACTGCCAGAGCCCGAGCGCTCTCGCCCGGGAATAAGCTGTAACCTTGAACCAGCTTTCTATCATGGGAAGCCAGGCGAGTTGTTCTGGGACCCCTTCTTTGCGAAGCTCTTCCAGGATGATATTTATGTAGCGGCCGGAGCGTTTATAGGCCTCTTCAAAATACTTGCGCTCGGTGGTTTGAAATCTCTTTATTTCTTCCAAAACATACTTGTTTTTCTCAAGAGGGATGCTTTTATGGTTTTCAAAGACAGCAGTTTGGCGGGAAGCATATATTTCCTGAATCCGTCTGGCGATGAGCAGGCGGAGATCGTTTTTGTCCTGGATGAGAGCAGAATCAGATGAGATTTCCAGGTCGAGAAGCAGACTGTAAGCTTTATCAAGTTCCAATAGAGCTGCCTCGAGGTCACCAGAATCCCAGGCTATCTGGGAATTCTGATAAGCCTGCCAGGCTTCCTCCAGAATCAATGATGGATCCTGGATTTCACCTTCATCCTGCGGGATGAACCCTTCTTCATCTCCTTTATCCTCATCTCCAGCAGTTATTGAGGCCGTTTCTTGGGATGTTTCTTGGAAGGGTTTGACAGCGGAATCTTCAATAATAACAAGGGATTCTTTTTCTTCATCAGAAGAAACAGGGAGAGAGGCTGTTGTCTGCGGTGTTTTAGTGGGAGGAGAAGAGCAGCTTAAAAAAGAGAGAGTAATGAAAACAAAAAAAACATATCTAATCAAAATAGAATTTTGCTGTTTTCCTGTCATGGCTCCGGAAAAAGATTTATACCATCTGGAGCTTTAAAAGTCAATTTCAGCGCTCCTGTTCGCTTCTTTGGCAGTGCCAGCTCCAGGCAGTCTCAATTATATTTTCTAAGCTTGAATAGGCTGGTTTCCACCCGAGAGATTTTTTTGCTTTTTCCTGGGAAGCCAGAAGTACCGGGACATCTCCCTTCCGCCTGGGTTTTTGGATATAATTGACTTTCCGGCCGGTTATTTCCTCGCTTTTGTGAATAACCTCAAGGACTGAATAGCCGCGGTTGCTTCCCAGGTTGAGAAAGTCACTTTCCCCGCCTTGCAGAAGTTTTTTGAGGGCCAGCATATGAGCTTCCGCTAAATCGGTTACATGAATATAGTCCCGGACAGCTGTTCCGTCTGGAGTAGGGAAATCATTACCGAAGAGATGAAATTCTTTTTTATATCCCAAAAGATGGAGAAGAATATTGGGTATAAGATGAGTCTCCGGTTCATGGATTTCTCCCAATTGGCCTTCAGGGTCTGCTCCGGCGGCATTGAAATAACGCAGGGAAATAAAACGAAGTCCATAAGCCCGGGAGTAATCCTGGAGTATTGTTTCCACAAATAACTTAGTCCAGCCATAAGGATTAACCGGTTGAAGAGGATGAGATTCAGGAATGGGAATTTGCTTGGGCACTCCATAAACTGCAGCACTGGAGGAAAAAATGAAGTATTTTATTCCGTAGCTGAGGGAGGTCCGGAGAAGGTTAAGAGATGTTTCCAGGTTGTGGGTATAGTATTTTTGAGGATTTTTATAGGATTCTCCTACCTGAATAAGAGAGGCAAAGTGGAGGACCGCCTGAATACGATGGCAGCTAAATATTTCATAAAGGGCATCCCTGTCCCTTAAATCGGCCTGAATAACCTTTCCACCTATCAGGAGTTCCAGTCTTCCAGAAGAAAAATTATCCAAGATAAGTACTTCGAAACCATCTTTAAGAAGAAGCTTAACTGTATGGGATCCAATGTAACCAGCACCTCCTGTGATCAGGACAGGAATGTTCATCTCTTCTCCTTCTGGATCAATTTCTTAGCAATTTCGAGCCCTTTCTGTTTATCCTCGAATTCCCCGTCAAGCTGTAGATTATAGAGCTTTTTCAGAAATTTCCCCATTTCTGGTCCAGGTTCAACTCCCATGGGAATGAGGTCTCTTCCCATAATCAAAGGTTGAATTGTTTCCCGGGAGACATTAAGTTCCTTGAATTTCTGGAGCAGCCAGCGGCCTTCTTTATCAAGGTCATTTATCGGTTTCCTACTTCGGCCGGCCCGGTCGGCTACATCGAGTTGTATGAGAAGATCGATCTCGCCAGCCACGTCTGCAGCCAAGCGATTAAAAGCTTTTTTGGTAATAACCTCCCTGTTCATCCAGAGTTCGGAGGGCCGATGGTGACAACGTATAAGCCGTAAAACAGATTCCCTGAGCTCATAGCCGTTCCAGGAAAAGATTTTCATCCGATTAAAAATTTTCTTGGTTATTTTTTCACTTATAATATCGTGTCTCTTGTTAGTGATGACTAAGCGGCCATTTTTATGTTCCCATTCAGCTGTCTGGGCTTTTCCCACATCATGAAAAAGTGCGGCCAGGAGAAGAGCTAAGGCTTTCTGCTTAGTAAGAGCTGAGCTCCTGACAAGTCGGGCTGCCTGATCCACTGTGATAATGGTGTGAGGCCAGACTGTGTGATGGCCGAATTCATCTGTCTCCGGATGGAAAATAGCATCCTGAACGGAAAGGGTTAACTGATAAAGCTCTGGGAAGAGTTGATGGAGCACCCCAAGCTTAAAGAACTCCTGCAGGCCCACCGAGGGCCGGGGGGAGCGGAGAAGAATTCTGAAAAGTTCATCATTTATTCTTTCCATACTCAGGCTGCTTAATTCAATAGCCTTGGCTTTCTTATAAATGTCCTGGTCAACGGAATATTCAAGGATGGAAGCAAAACGGGCGGCTCGCAACAACCGGAGAGGATCTTCGGCAAAAGTTTCCGGATTGGTCATCCTGAGAATTTTTTGTTGAATGTCTTTTCTACCTTGAAAAGGATCAATGATGATTCCGTCTGCTAACCGTAAAGCAATAGAATTGCAGCGGAAATCCCGTCTTTCCAAATCTTTTTCAATTGGAAGGTCAGGGTCAGTAGTAATCCGGAAATCCTTGTGACCGCGGATTTCCGCTTCTTCAGCTTGGTCTATTCTGGGAAGAGCGATGTCATAGGTCCGGCCGTCAACAGTGAATTTAATTACGCCAAAACTCTTGCCTACCAGGTCAACTCTGCCTTCAGGCTGAAGCTTGTCTACTACCTGATTAACAGTGTGATTAAGAATAAGCAGATCGACCTCTTCAGTGGGCTGCTTGCGAAGAAGATCACGGACATATCCGCCAACGGCATAGATGTTATTACCAAAATACCGGAGGAAAAGCTCCTTCTGATGAAAATCTACCTGAATTTTTTCCATTTCCCTGTATTTTAAACAGGAATAAGAATTCTGGCAAGAATAAAACCTTATTTGTTTGAATTTTACCCAACCTAATTGAAAGTTAATAAGTTTTTAAGTATTCTGCTTTTCCCGGCGGCCTTTCCGCCCATAAACAATGAAAATTTTCATTGGTTATTCTTACAGATATCTTTCTCTTTTCTCGCATTCTCCAGCCCAGATAAACCAGACAAATGCAATAAACGCAACTAACGCAATAAACGCAAGTAACTCTTTTTACTTTTCTCGCCCTCTTTAAACCAGATAGACAAGATAGACGAAATAGACTATTTTTGTTTTTTCGAACTAATTAACCTGAACTATTCATAAAAAAGGCCGATACTTTTTATATCACAAATACT
>CAYTTR010000026.1:0-39930 GCA_964440805.1 uncultured Eubacteriales bacterium | reverse complement strand
GATAGTATTTGTGATATAAAAAGTATCGGCCTTTTTTATGAATAGTTCAGGTTAATTGACTTTGAAGGACAAGAAAATTATACTTTTGAACTGAGGTATTTAAGTGGCGAGGTAGCTCAGTCGGTAGAGCGAGAGACTGAAAATCTCTGCGTCGGCGGTTCAATTCCGTCCCTCGCCACTTCTTTTATTATCAGGTCAAAGAAAAAAAATCATATATTTTTAAGAAAGTGCCGGAATCTTTCTTTAAACTCCAGACGTTTGAGGGCCAGTTCTACAGTAGCTTCCAGAAAACCAAACTTGTCGCCTGCATCGTAGCGCCTGCCCTCGAAAACCAGGCCGTAAACAGGCTGCTCTTTTAACAGGAGATTAATGGCATCTGTTATCTGGATTTCCCCCCGGTGATCTGGCGGGGTTTCCCGGATAGCATCAAATATTTCCGGAGTAAAAACATAACGGCCGATAACAGCCAGATCCGAAAAAGCTTTTTCCGGCCCGGGCTTTTCCATAAGCCCTTTTATTTCATAAAGCCGGTCAGAAATCTGCCCGGGTTTAATTATGCCGTATTTCTCTGTACCTTCCTTTCCTACTGGCATAAGGACTATCACCGTTGCTTTCTTCTCCTGAGCAACTTCGAGAAGCTGTTTTATACAGGGCACCGGGCAGTCAAAGATATCATCCGGAAGGAGGACAGCAAATGGTTCCTGGCCGATAAAATCCTCAGCCACCAAGACAGCATGACCCAGCCCCAGCGCCTGTCTCTGTCTTATGAAGCAAAAATCAGCCAGGTTCCCGATTCGCTTTACTTCCTCAAGCTCATCTTTCTTTCCCTTAACTTCAAGAAATGATTCCAACTCCGGACTTTCATCGAAATGATCCGGAATGGCTTCCTTGCCCCGGCTGACTATAATGCCGATTTTTTTTATTCCGGATTGAACTGCCTCCTCAACACTATATTGAATAAGAGGTTTATCAACAAGAGAAAGCATCTCTTTAGGCTGTGACTTGGTGGCAGGAAGAAATCTGGTGCCAAAGCCAGCCGCCGGAATAACCGCTTTTTTAACATTCATCAAAAATCTCCTCTTTGGATATTTATAAAATATTTTTTTATTCCCTTTTGTCGGATCATGGCGAAAATCTTGTTTTTTTTTTAGTATAACATAAAAACTTTTTTCTCTCTGAATCCAAATAAATCCTGGAAAAACTAAAAATAGAAGTTTTTGAATAATTAGAAGAAAAAGGGAAAGGAGCTTTCCTTCCCCTTTTTCCTGGTAGCGAATTATGCAGTCTTTTTAGAATTTGTAACTTATGGCAAAATGAGGCACAAAGATACTAATATTGTAAATACCAGGCTGAGCTGTTGCGTAATCAGGATCTAACACGTACTTTTCATAGAGAACTTCTCTTTCCTTTCCGGCAAGATACTCAAGGCCAAAATCAATACAAAGCCCATTGAGATTATAACCCAATCCGATATCAAAAACATTAAAAGTGTAACTGGGGAGAAGGACATTCAGGGTTTCATCAGGAGTTGGAGTAGGATCATAACAATACCCTCCGCGAAGAGCCAAGTTTTCTCTCATCAGGTACTCAAAACCGAACCTTAATTGAGCAACATTCTTCCAGCGAAGAGGCCGGTTGTCATCTCCGCTCTCTTCCATCATTATCTGCCAGAAAGGATCTTTATAATCGGTTCTAATGTTATCCAGGGTGGACCACTGGGTCCACTGGATATCTGCGGTCAAAGTCAGTCCAGGCGTGGGATTGAAGGCGATTCCTGCGCCAATCCACAGCGGCCAGGTCACATCTCTTTCTGAATCCGAAGTGGCGTTTGCCCCTATTAAAGATAAGTTGGATATGCTGGCTTCACCCTTGAATTTAATGGTGCTTGGTGTTTTTAATGAAGCTCCTAAACTGAACACCTCATTAGGTTTAAACATAAACCCAAAAGTTGCCCCGTAGCCCCAGCCGGTCATGCTTTCTTCGTATTGACCAAGATCCACATACATGTAGTAAGGAAGAACAGCAATGGGAATTATCACCTCTCCGGCATGCATGGCCAGGTCGAACATGCCGTAATTAAGGTTGAATGTGGCTCCAAAGGCTATCTGGTCACTCAGTTTAACCGCAATAAGCGGTGAAAAACTGACAACTCCAACCTTGGATTGCCATTTGATAGCGGGGTTGTTACCTGAGATAACAGCAAAATCTTGGCCGTCCCAGTTGGCACCAAGACCAGACGGAGTATAGACTCCAATCCCGGCTACTATATTGGGGCTTACCGGATGGTAGTAGGCAGCCATACCCGCTAAATAATGCTTGGTTGTTGTCTTGGCATCAACAATAGTTAATGGTCCTACTCCAGGAACAGGTATAGACATCTCATAGGTAGAAGAAGGAAGAATATCCAGTCCGGAAACACCAAAGACCTTGCTCGAAAAAAAGGCTGCACCGGCTGGATTCCAGTAGATGGCAGAATAATCATCAGCTAAGCCAACAAATGCACCTCCCATGCTTATGGCGCGAGAGCCCAATCCGTCAAGATTCAAACCATTACTGAATGATAATGAACACAGAAAAGCAAGGGCAGAGAAAATAATTATAATTTTTTTCCCTCTCTTCATTGCAAAACCTCCTCTCTGGTTTTCCTCTGTTTATGACATTTAAACTTCTTTGTCAATTAAAAACTCTCATCCCCTTGCTGTCCTTCACGATGAGTAAGCAAAAGACTTTCAACTGTCTTCCTTGACTTCTTCCAGAATTTGGATGTTCCTTTTTTTCATTTCCTTCATGAATTCCCCATAGAGCGGTCCGTTTATTCCATCCTCAGGAGCCACAATCCCTTTTCCTTTAACCATTTTTCTTCCCAGAAAAAGAGCTCCCGCTGCAACAGGAAATCCGGTAGTCCTGGCCATAGCAGAGAGGCCGGTTTGACTGTCCGCCTGGTCCCACATGTAGTAATTCACTTTCACTTTACGGCCGTCCTTCTCGCCTTTTACTGTGTTCCACATAACACAAACATCAGTTTCACTCTCTCGCGGCTTTAAGCGAGGTACAATTAAGGCTAAAAGAAACTCCCTGGGTTTTATTTTTTGGCCATCAAATTGAACCTCTTTTAAATCAAGCAAGCCGCATTCCTTGAGAGTCTGAATTCCTTCCCAGTGTCCGGGCCAGCGGATGGTTTTTTCAGCAAACTCTTTTAACTGGGGACGGGTATAGATGAAGCTGGGCATTCCCGGGGTAACAGAACAAACCAGTTCCTCGTTTTTTCCGAATTTGTCAAAGAGAAATCTTTCCCGGTCTGACATAGCCTCCACCTCAACCACCCGACCGTCTTTTATAACATTCAACTTGACCATATATTCTCTAAGTACATGTTCAAAAGCCCAGGTAATCATGTACCTCAGAGGATGGTTTAAAGATGCCTCTTTGGACGGGATACCTCCTACTCTAGCTACTGCCGACTCAGCCTTGTTTAGTTTACGAATCCCTTCTTCAACGGTGATATTGCTTAAGCCGGGAGCAAATCCCATCCCGTCAAGAAAAATTACCCCATTTTTTTCAGCTTGCCTGTGAAGCCATTCTCCATACTCATGAAAGGACATTCCTTCGGGAAGCTTCAGCCCTTCTGTTTCGTAAAGATCCGGTTTGCGGTGGTATTCCTCCAGCATGTCCACAATATCCAAACCGGCTTCCACTGCACTGTGGGCTAAGCCGTAACTGGTCTTCCTGTCCGGAAGAGCTATAACTCCCACATCATAACCCTCCATTAGTTTCTTGGTTTTGTCCTGGTTTAAAATATCATGGGAAATAGGTTTGATTTTCTTGCTTCCTATCCAGTCTCTGGTTTGCTTCAAAGCTATTTCCCGCCGGCCAACAATGCCTACTTCCTCAACATCTTTTTCCTGGACCAGATCCCAGGCTACCGCCTTTCCAATCGCTCCAGAGCCGCCAAACACTAAAATCTTCATGAAAATGATACCTCCCTTTTTTATTAATTCAATTTATTCAGTGCTTTCTCAATATATATCAACAGGAAAATAGGAAGTCAATTAAGGGGAAAAAATAAATCGCGGAATCCCTGACGTTCCCCCTTAAGCTGCCTGGACTTCTTTGACTCCAGGAACTTTCTTTTTTATAAATCGGCTGATACCTTGGCTTAAAGTGACCTGCCTCATGGGACAGCCTACACAGGCTCCCAGAAGGCGGATTTTAACAATCCCCTCTTTGGTTACTTCAACCAGTTCCACATCCCCTCCGTCTGCTTGAAGATGAGGTCTTAGCTCCTGGATTGCTTTCTCTACCTGTTCTTTCATGATTCCTCTTTTTAATTTTTATTTATTAATAAATTTGAGCTCTTCATTTTCAGTCACATCCACCAGAACTGAATCTCCTTCTTTAAACTGGCCCTCCAGTATTTTCAAGGCCAAGGGATTTTGAATGTCCTGCTGGATTACTCTTTTAAGCGGTCTGGCTCCATAGACCGGGTCATAGCCCTTTTCCGCCAGAAGGTTCTTAGCTGTCTGACTGATCTCAATATTAATTTTCTTTTCTTCAAGCCTTTTCTTTAATATACCTAACTGAATATCCACAATCTTTAACAGAACCTCACTGGTGAGAGCTTTGAAAATTACAATTTCATCCAGACGGTTGAGGAATTCCGGCCGAAAATGATTCTCTAAAATCTTTTTTACCTCTTTTTCCATTCTCTCATAATCCTGGCTTAATTCCTTAATTACCTGACTTCCCAGATTGGAGGTCATCACAATTATAGTATTACGGAAATCAACTGTTCTGCCCTTTCCGTCTGTAAGCCTTCCGTCATCAAGAATCTGAAGCAGTATATTAAAAACATCGGGATGGGCTTTTTCTATTTCATCGAGAAGAATGATGGAATAGGGCCGCCGCTTGATAGCTTCGGTCAATTGTCCTCCCTCCTCATAGCCTACATAACCAGGAGGAGCCCCAATAAGACGAGCCACTGTATGTTTTTCCATATACTCAGACATATCCAGCCTGACTAACGCCTTCTCATTATCAAAAAGAAACTCTGCCAGGGCCCGGGCTAGTTCTGTTTTTCCAACTCCGGTGGGTCCCAGAAAGATGAAAGAGCCTAAGGGGCGGGTGGTATCCTGAATGCCCGCCCGAGCCCGGCGAATGGTGTCAGAGATGATTTTTAAGGCATGATCCTGTCCAACCACTCTTTTGGTAAGATTTTCCTCCATCTTAATTAATTTTTCAACCTCTCCTTCAAGCATCTTGGAGACAGGAATGCCCGTCCATTTGGAGACAATTTCTGCCACATCTTCCTCATCTACCTCTTCTTTTAACATTTTTCCTGATTTCTGAACCTTTTCCAGCTCCCCAGAAAGCTCATTTATTTTCTTTTCCATCTCCACCAGCTTTCCATAGCGGATCTCAGCCACTTTCTCCAGTTCTCCCTGCCTCTCAGCTCTCTGTTCTTCTACTTTCAGGGCATCAGCTTCTTCCTTGAGCCCGTTTATTCTGGAAATAATGTCTTTCTCTCTTTCCCAATGGGCTTTAAGAATGTTCTTTTCTTCTTTGAGACTGGCAAGCTCCTGGTTAAGCTTTTCCAGTTTTTCCTTGGAGACTTTATCTTTTTCTTTTTTTAAGGCCTGTTTTTCTATCTCCAGCTGGACGATTTTTCTTTCCAGCTCATCTATTTCTACAGGCATACTGTCTATTTCAATTCTTATCCTTGAGGCAGCTTCATCAATCAGGTCCACCGCCTTATCAGGAAGATGACGGTCAGTAATGTAGCGGTGGGACAGGGTGGCAGCAGCCACTAAGGCAGAATCTTTGATTTTAACTCCATGATGAACCTCGTATTTTTCCTTTAAGCCTCGCAGGATAGAGATAGTATCCTCCGCTGACGGTTCGCCTACAAAAACCGGTTGAAATCTCCTTTCCAGGGCTGCATCTTTTTCAATATACTTTTTATATTCATTGAGAGTGGTAGCTCCCACACATTTCAATTCACCCCGGGCAAGCGGGGGTTTGAGCATGTTGGATGCATCCACCGCTCCCTCAGAGGCTCCAGCACCAATTATGGTATGAAGCTCATCAATAAAAAGAACAACTCTTCCGCCTGCTTCCTTGATTTCTTTCAATACCGCTTTCAGGCGGTCTTCAAATTCACCCCTGTACTTGGCTCCTGCAATTAATGAGCCCATATCCAGAGCAATTAGGCGCTTGTCCTTGAGAGATTGAGGGACATCACCGTTAGCTATTCTCTGAGCTAATCCCTCCACAATGGCTGTCTTACCTACTCCAGCTTCTCCTATGAGAACAGGATTGTTTTTGGTCCTCCGGGAAAGAACCTGGATAACCCTTCTTATTTCATCCTCCCGGCCGATTACCGGATCAAGCTTTCCCTGCCTGGCCAATGCAGTAAGGTCCCGGGCATAGCGTTCCAGAGCCTGGAATTTTCCTTCCGGCTCGGGATCAGTTATCCTATGCGAACCCCGGATGGAAGCAAGCGCCTTGAGTACTGCGTTTTCAGTTACTCCGCATTTCTTGAGAATCTGACTGGCTTTGCTGGAGCTGTCTTTCAGAATGGCCAAAAATAAATGCTCAGTGGAGACATAATCATCTTTCAGTTTTTCTGCTTCTTGTTGAGCCGCCAGAAGAACTTGTCTGAGGGAGGAAGACAGGTATACTTCTCCCATCCCTTCCACCTTGGGTAGCTTATCAATGTAGGTCTCGAGTTCTTTTTTGATAACTGCAGCATCTGCTCCAACTTTTGAAAGAACGTTATTGACGATATTCTCTTCTTGAGTCAAAAAAATCCAGAGCAGGTGTTCCGGCTTTAATTCCTGGTGACTCATTTCCTGAGCCTTTTTTTGAGCCCCCTGAAAAGCTTCCTGCGACATTACGGTCAATCGATCCCATTGCATGTCAGGCCTCCATTATTATTTTAAATCATCTTCAAAGCGGGATAAAGCCGTATCTTGGATAGAGAGAATAATTATTTTATTTTTTTCTTCTTGACAAATTAATAAAAATTGTTATTTTTTTCTTGGGAGACAGGAATGGAAGAGATAGAAATAACAAGCTGGTTAACTCTTGATACCATTAAAAATGAAGCCGAGATCAAAGAAACTGTAGGAGATCTTCAGTCAGGACATTTCAAATCAGTCTTCTGCAAAATAGAAGATGATTTTTTAGAACTTCTCTACAGTGATTCCGCTTCAAACTTTCTTCGCCGGTATGAAGATAAGGATGAATTCCTGCTGGCAATAGAAAAGCGGAAAGAAGAAGTTGGAGAAACTCTTTACGATGAGGAAAGCAGTTTCGATGACTTCTCCGAGGAGGATGAAGAAGAAGATTTAGATTACGATGAAGACTCCGAAAACTTCTAATCTCAATCCTGATCAGATTAACCAAAGAAACGATATAGATTAAACATCTTTTTTCTCTTCACTTTTAATTTTTTCTTTTAATTTATGAAGAAGGTTCAAAGCTTCCAGGGGTGAAAGTGAATCCAGAGAGCATTTTTCAATTTCCTCTTTCAGTTCCTCCAAAAATATCCTTTCTCTGTCTTCCCTGAAAAGTAAGAGTTGGTTCCTGTTCTTTTTTATTTTTTTTCTATAAGCCAGGACGGGCTGCCCTTCTGAATCGAATTCTTTCTTCTCCAGATTGAAAAGGATTTCCCTGGCTCTTTCTATTACCTGAGAAGGAAGGCCGGCCAGCTTGGCTACATGAATCCCATAGCTTTTATCAGAGGGACCGGGAAGAATTTTTCTTAAAAAAACCACTTCTCCCTTTTTTTCCTGAACCGATACATGTAAGTTTTTCACTCTTTCCATGGTCAAGGAAAGCTCGGTTAGTTCATGATAATGAGTGGCAAAAAGTGCCTTGGACCTGACCTCTTTTTTATCATGAAGATGCTCAGCCACTGCCCAAGCAATACTGAGCCCGTCAAAGGTACTGGTTCCTCGGCCGATTTCATCCAATAGAATCAAGCTTTTGGGAGTTGCGTTATTTAGTATATTAGCTGTCTCCAGCATTTCCACCATAAAGGTTGACTGCCCCACGCTGAGAAAATCCATGGCCCCAATCCTGGTGAAGATCCGGTCAACAACTCCCAACTCCGCTTCCCCGGCCGGGACAAAGGAGCCTGCTTGGGCAAGGATGGAAATCAGAGCCACTTGCCGGAGGTAAGTGGACTTTCCCCCCATATTTGGCCCTGTAACTATCAAAATCTGGTTTTCCTTCGAGTCCAAGCTACAGTCATTGGGAATAAAAGGTTCTTCATTCATGACTTCAATTACCGGATGGCGTCCTTCTACAATCCTGATTCTGTCACTGTTATCAACCCCAGGCCGGGAATATCCCCTCAAAACAGCCAGCTCTGCCAATGAACAAAGAGTATCCAGTACAGCTAAGCTGTTCGATATTTGGTGCAGCCTTGATGATTGTTCTCCGATTTTTTTTCTTACCTTAAGAAACAGCTGGTATTCAAGCTCAGCAATCCTCTCTTCAGCCTTTAAAACTTTTTCTTCATAATCCTTTAATTCAGGAGTGATGAATCGTTCAGAATTAATCAAAGTCTGTTTCCGGATATAATCCTGGGGAACAAGCCGGAGATTTGGTTTGGTTACTTCGATATAATAGCCAAAAACTTTATTGAAACGTACTTTCAGCGAAGAAATCCCCGTTCTTTTCCGCTCTTTCTGTTCCATCCGGGAAATAAATTGTTTTCCCGAGTGGCTAAGTTTCCGCAAATCATCAAGCTCTGAGTTATAACCATCCTTGATAATCCCACCTTCAGTGAGGAGATGGGAAGGTTCTTCATTTATTGATTCTTCGATGAGAGAGACAATGTCTTGGGCATCATCCCAGTTTTTTCGGATATCATGGATTATTTTGGAGTTAAAAGCTTCAAGACTCTGTTTTATATCTGGAAGCTTTATAAGAGAATTCTTCAAAGAAACAAGGTCTCTGGGATGAGCTACTCCCACTGTAATTCTGGCCGTCAACCTTTCAAGGTCCTGAATTCCCTTCAGGTATTCCCTGAGTTCCTGTCTTTTAATAGTTTTCTGGCTTAAGTCTTCCACACAGGCCAATCTCTCATTAATAATCTGGCAATCCATGAGAGGCTGGAGTAACCAGCTCCGGAGAAGACGGGCTCCCATAGGAGTCAAGGTGTAATCAATAATATCCAGAAGAGACCCCTTTTTACTCCCATCTCTTAGGTTTCTTATCAATTCGAGGTTTTTGACAGTAGTAGCATCAAGGGTCATAAAGTCATGACTTTGGATAAAAGAGAGACTTTTGACCAGTGAAAGAGAATCTTTTCTGAGCTGCTTGAGATAGTGGAGCAGAGCTCCTGAAGCACAGACTGCCAGATCTTTGCCTTCCAAACCGAATCCGGAAAGCAGACTGACCTCAAAAAGATCTAAGAGCAAATTCTTGGCCTTGGAAAACTCAAAAATCCAGTCTTCCAGAGGAGTCAAAGTAACACCGGATGTTTCGTTTTTTTGAAGCAGCTCCAAAACTCTCTTCTCCTGTTCAGATGGAAAAATAATCTCTCTTGGATTCAGCTTGAAAAGCTCATCAGAAAGAATCCTCTTTTCTTCCCCTGAATTCTGGGAAGTTTTAACTATGCCCGAGGCAAGATCAAGAAAAGCCGCTCCCCAATCATTCTCCTGAAAAATCACACTAACCACATATGAGTTCTCCCTTATTTCAGCAGTATCCACTTCCAGGGCTGTTCCAGGAGTCAAAATTTTAACCACCTCACGCCGGACTATCCCTTTGGCTTTCCCGGCATCCTCAACTTGCTCACAAATGGCAACTTTAAATCCTTTTCTTAACAGCTTGGCTAAATAAGAATCTGCAGCGTGGTAAGGAACTCCGCACATGGGGACCTTTTGCCGGGAAGTTAAGGTGATATCCAGCACAGAAGAAGCGCTTTTGGCATCCTCATAAAAAAGCTCGTAAAAATCACCCAGGCGGAAAAAAAGCAACGTATCCGGGTACTTTTTCTTTATCTGGAAATACTGCTCCATCATGGGAGTAACATTCTTTTTTTCAGCCATAATACTGGTTCAACTATAACCACAGACCTTTTCTTTTTCAAGTGAAAAGGACTGATGTAAAACCTAAAAAAGTAAAGGTTGTCTAAGAATATGTTTTTTTATTATATTATAAAAGAAGAGGTTATTTTTTAGACCGAACATCCAGGATAAAGGAGAAAATAAATGAAAAAAACTTTTTTACTTATTCTTATTTCAGGATTGCTTGTCTTCTCCTGTGCCAAAGAAGAAATCCCTTCTGCTGAAGCTGAGAATCCTTTCTTTAGTGAATTTGACACTCCTTTCGGAACACCTCCATTCCAGGTAATCACCGAAGAACATTACAAGCCTGCTTTAACTGAAGGGATGCAAAAGCACAAGGAAGAAATTCAGGCTACAATAGAAGACCCAGAACCTCCCACCTTCCAGAATACAGTCGAAGCTTTAGACCGAAGCGGCAGCCTTTTGATAAGAACAAGAAACGTTTTTCAAAACATGCTATCCGCCCATACCAGTGACTCTCTTCAATCTATAGCCGAAGAAATGTCTCCTCACCTCTCGCAGCATTACGATGACATCTACTTGAATAAAAAGCTCTTCCAGCGCCTTAAAACCGTATATGAACAGCGAAAAGACCTGGATTTAACTCAGGAACAAAAAAAGCTTCTCGAGGATTATTACAAAGATTTCATTCGTTCCGGGGTTGAATTAAATGAAGAAAAGAAGGAGAGATTAAGAGAAATAAACAAAGAACTTTCTCTTCTTTCTCTCAAGTACGGAGAGAATGTTCTTAAAGAAACCAATTCCTTTGAGATGATAATTGACAATGAAGAAGACTTAGCCGGTCTTCCTCAAAATGTCATTCGGGCAGCCGCTGAAACAGCCAAGGAAAAAGGCTATGCAGATAAATGGGTATTTACCCTTCATAAACCAAGTTGGATTCCTTTTCTACAGTACTCTCCACGCCGCCAATTGAGGGAAAAAATCTTTAAAGCCTATATTAATCTGGGAAACAACAACAACCAATATGACAACAAAGCCAATGCTGCCAAAATGGCTGCTCTTAGGCTTGAAAGAGCAAATCTCCTCGGATACCCCTCTCACGCTCATTACGTGCTCGAAGAAAACATGGCGAAAAATCCTAAAAATGTCTATGAATTTCTTAACCAGGTTTGGGAACCAGCCCTTCAAAAAGCCAAAGAAGAAGCACAAGAATTACAAAAAATGATTGACCAGGAAAAAGGAGATTTTAAGCTCCAACCCTGGGATTGGTGGTATTATGCAGAAAAACTTAAAAAAGCCAAGTATGACCTGGATGAAGAAATGCTCCGGCCTTACTTCAAATTGGAAAATGTGTTGCAAGGAGTTTTTACTCTAACCAACAAACTTTATGGTCTTCAGTTTGTAGAAAGGAATGATATTCCCATTTATCATCCAGAAGTAAAAGTATTTGAAGTGAAAGAGGCTGACGGCAGCCACATAGGGATACTCTACACTGACTATTTTCCAAGAGCCAGTAAAAGAGGTGGAGCCTGGATGAATTCTTTCCGGAAACAATACAGAATCAATAGTGAAAAAGTGTTACCACTCATTTGTAATGTAGGCAACTTTTCCAAGCCGACCTCAGACACCCCATCTCTGTTAAGCTTTGATGAAGTGAACACACTTTTTCACGAATTCGGCCATGCCCTTCACGGGCTTCTCTCCGATTGCACCTATCGTAAATTATCAGGAACGTCTGTCCCCCGTGATTTCGTGGAACTTCCGTCCCAGATAATGGAAAACTGGGTGAAAGAACCTGAAATGTTAAAATTGTTTGCCCGGCATTACCAGACAGAAGAAGTTATCCCCCAGGAATTCATCGAGAAAATGAACCGGGCCCAGTATTTCAATCAGGGCTTCGCCACCGTAGAATACTTGGCTGCTGCCTTTCTGGATATGGACTGGCATACCCTTCAAGAGCCTCTAAAAAAAGAGGTCATGGCTTTCGAGGAAGATTGTCTTCAGAAAATGGGATTAATTCCAGAAATTATCGTTCGTTACCGGAGCACCTATTTTAACCACATTTTCTCCGGGGGTTACTCGGCGGGATATTACAGCTACATCTGGTCTGAAGTTCTGGATGCTGATGCTTTTCAGGCATTCAAAGAATCCGGACTTTTCGATAAAGAATCAGCCCGTTCTTTCAGAGAAAATATTCTTGCTAAAGGCGGAACCGATGATCCTATGACTCTTTATATCCGGTTCAGAGGATCAGAACCCAAGGTTGAACCTTTGCTTAAAAGAAAGGGCCTGATTGATTAAGAAATAGGTGCCGAGAAACTGGATTTTTGACTTGCTTTGGTTAGTTGCAGGGCTGCCAGAAAGAACGTGGTAAAAGGAGAATTCCATGCGCCTTTCTCATCCTAAATTTATTATCTTCTTTGTGATCTTACTAATTGCCTTGTTCGCATCATGTCAAAAAGCAGCGAAAGAGAAAAAATTCCCGGTTGTAGAAACCACAATCGAAGAAATCCATCGAGCTTATCTTTCCGGAGATCTCACCTGCCGGGAGCTGGTGGAAACATATATAAAACGAATCGAAAAATACGACAAAAAAACCTTACTAAACTCCATTGTGATTATCAATCCCAAGGCAATTGACAGAGCTGATGAACTGGACAACGAATTCCGCCTCACCGGGAAACTCAAACCCCTTCATGGCATTCCAGTCATAGTCAAGGACAATTATGAAACCAAGGATATGCCTACCACCGCCGGCTCTGAAGCTCTAAAAGGTTTTATCCCTCCTGATGACTCTTTCCAGGTAAAAAAACTAAGAGAAGCAGGAGCTATTATTCTGGCAAAATCCAATATGGCGGAATGGGCTTTCAGTCCGTATGTCACCCAGAGTTCAGTAGCCGGGATCACCCGGAATCCTTATGATTTAGAAAGAGTTCCTGCTGGCTCAAGCGGAGGAACAGCTGCGGCAATAGCTGCCAATTTCGGTACAGTTGGACTGGGAACAGATACTGGAAATTCCATCCGGGGGCCTTCAGCGCACTGCTGTCTGGTAGGACTCCGCTCTACCATGGGATTGACCAGCAGAGATGGAATCATCCCCCTTTACAATCGGAACGATATAGGCGGGCCTATGTGCCGGACAGTAGAAGACACAGTTAAGGTTCTTGAAATTATCGCTGGATACGATCCGGAAGATCCCATCACTGAGCTTTGCCAGGGAAAGATTCCGGAAAATTATACTCAATTTCTTCAGAAAGAAGGGCTCCGAGGAGCAAGGATCGGTGTTTTCAGGTTCTATCCCAACTTGCCTACTGCCGACCCCCAGATTATTGAATTGTTCGAGCAGGCTATCCTGGACATGAAAAAAGAAGGAGCCATAATAGTTGATCCTTTTGAGATTCCCTACTTTGGGAAACTCACCAATAACATATGGTGCAACACTTTCCACTATGACATCAATCAGTACTTGGCTTCCTTAGAAGGTAGAGCTCCGGTGAAAAACCTTGTTGAGGTTTACAATTCTGGAAAGTTTTCTCTTTACATAAAAAACCGTCTTTATGAATCATTGGAAGTTTCATCCCGTCAAAAACCCTGTGAGGACATCTACCACGAACCCCGTAACATAGCTTTCCGTGAGGCTGTTCTGAAAGCCATGGAAGAACAGAATGTTGATTACATTGTTTATCCCACCTGGAATAATCCTCCCCGGAAACTGGGAGATGATAAAAGCCCGGCCGGTGACAACAGCCAGTTAATTCCTCCGCATACAGGCATGCCTGCTATTACCGTACCCATGGGATTTACCTATGGAAAATATCCTGCCGGTCTTCAAATTGTAGCCAAACACTTCAATGAAGCAGGTTTACTTCAGATATCCTATTCCTACGAACAGGCTACCCGGCACCGCCGGCCTCCCAAGAAATTTAATTGAAATAAAGCCCCAAGACTCCTCTGGTTCTCTTTACTTCCAGGGAAGGATGTAGTAATCTCAATAAAAATGAACGGACCAAATTTTCTTACACTTCTAAGAATAGTGGCTGTGCCGATATTGGTAATAATCCTGCTTTCTGATTTCCAGGGAAAAGAAATCATCGCTTTCATTATCTTTCTTCTTGCCATGCTGACTGACATGCTGGATGGATTCTGGGCCCGACGAAAAAACAAGAAAACTTCTCTGGGAGAACTTCTTGATCCCACCGCTGATAAGCTTATTATTATTGCTGTGATTATCTGCCTGGTAGAGCTTGGTTCAATTGCAGCCTGGATGGCTATAGTCATCATAGGAAGAGAAGTAGCTGTTACTGGCTTCAGGGCTATCGCCTCCTCTAAAGGGATCTCCATAGCTGCCTCTCCCTGGGGAAAACTCAAGATGAATTCTGAAGCCATTACTTTTTCCCTTCTAATCCTGGGAGAAAAGAATCTGGCTGGATTCTATATTCTAGCTGAGATAGGATTGTGGCTGGTCATCATTTCTGCCTTATTTTCAGCCGGAGAATATTACTGGAAATACGGCCCTGAAGTCCTCAGAAGACATTCCTGAATCAACCAAGACTCTTCTTTACTCTATCCAAGGAAAGGGGGTCTCCTGCTTGATAAATTTCAGGAGGATTTTTCCAACCCCGGCTGATCCTTTTCATCAGGTTCGAAAGCACCTTTCCCGCTCCAAGTTCCATCACAGTTTGAATCTTCTCCTCCTTTAGTTTGAGCATGGATTTATACCAGAGTACCGTTTCAGCTACCTGTTTTTTTAATGCGGCCCGGGCTTCCTCTCCCCTGTTTATAACTGTTGCCTTCACATTAGAAATAACAGGAAACTGAAGATCATGAAATTCTACTCGGTCAAGATCCTTAGACAGCTTTTTCTCGGCTGGTTTCATAAGCATACAATGAAAAGGCGCACTGACGGGAAGATAGACAAAACGGGGCTTTTCCATTGACAACAGAGCTTCCTCCACTGCTTTTTTATGGCCGGAAATGACAACCTGTTCTTTGGAGTTCCAGTTTGCTACAGCCACAATTCCAGATTTAACTTTAGAGATATTCTTTTTGACTTCATGGTAATCAAGCCCAAGCACCGCAGCCATGGCTCCTTCTCCTTCGGGAACTGCTTCTTGCATGTATCTTCCCCGTTTATAAACAAGAAGAAGGGCATCCTCAAAAGAAATGGCTCCTGCTGCCACTAGGGCAGAATACTCTCCCAGGCTATGACCTGCAGCCAAATCCGGTTCTATTCCCAGGTGGACGTAAGCAATATAGCTGACGGTTAAGAGAGCTGGTTGAGTATTTTGAGTAAGAATCAGTTCCTCCTCAGGTCCTTCGAAACAGAGTTTAGATATTTTAAAGCCTAAGGCATTGTCTGCTCTGGCAAATATATCTCTGGCCAAGGGGGAAGATTCATAAAATTCCCACCCCATACCTGTATATTGCGAACCCTGGCCTGGAAATAGAAAAGCAACTTTATTCATTCTTTTCTCCTTCGAATATTTTTATTTTTTACTCGATTTTTATAACCACATCAGACCGCTGACGCAGGTTCTCTAACCAGTCATTGATTTGACCTTCAGCTTTTTCTCTCTGGAGAATTGATTCTATTTCATCCAGCATCTCAACAAGAGGTTTGGGTACTGCCTTTCGTTCTTCCATCGAAGGGACATAGACATCTTGATAATAAGTCTCGATTTCTTTAAGACTTACCGCTGCTTTCCGGCTGAAACGCCTTTGTATAATTTTCTGGAAAGTGATTCTTTCATTTAAGTATTCTGTAAGATCCTGTTCCTTCAGGCCAAAATATTCTAATTTACTTTCGAATTGTTGAGATCCCATCTCCTGTTTAATCTGTTGAAGCTTCCTTTCCAGTTCTTCACCGGAAAGATTGATATTTTCGACTGTCAATTGAATGACTAATTTCTGATTGATTAAAGAATCCAGGCCTTTTTTTAAAGGAAAGCTATCACCTTTGTTATTTCCTGTTTGGATAATATTAAAAGTAGAAACAATTTTAACATCAGTTAGAGTAATAATCTCTCCATTTACGATGGCTGCAATCCGGTCAGCAAGGTCAGTTTGCCCCCATAGCATTCCCCACAGGGAAATACCAAAAAATAATCCCCTTCTCCATCCGGAACAAATTTTCCTCAAAACTTCACCTGTTTTTACTCGCTTAGAAAACATTCCCAATGGTAATAAATCCATGTAATCTTTTTTCGCCTTCTGGAACCCTTAGATTCCAGCCCAGCTCGAACCGGACCGGCCCCAGAGGAGTCCTGTAGCGAAAGCCAAATCCAAGGGCGTGCTGAAAATCCAAAGGATTAAACTGGCTTCTCTTGGAAAAAACATCACCCATATCATAAAAGATAGCGGCATTGAGATCGGGCAGGCTTTGGAGAAAAGGCCAACTCAGTTCAAAATTTAAAAGAAAGAGAGCTTTTCCCCCAACAGGGTTCCCGGAATCGGGATCTTTAGGACCGAGATCATCGAATTCGGCTCCTCTAAAGGAATTACTTCCTCCGGCAAAAAATCTCTCATGGATGGGTATCCGGCCCCGGCCAAGCCCCAAACGAACCGTTGTCCCCAGGGTTAATCCGGTATATAAAGGATAAAAATATTGAAACTTGGAGAAAGTTTTTAAAAAATTGGATTCAGCCTCAAACAAAGGATAAGCCCATTCGAGGACAGAACTCAAGAAAAAACCATTTCTTGGATTAAAAGGTTCATTACGCCTGTCCCAAATGAAACTGCCGGAAATCGATGTGGTGGAAAAAGGATAATGCTGCCTGTCTATTTCCGACTCAGCCACATATAATTTATAAAGAGTTGTCCGGGCATAACGAAGAGTAGACAGGATGACTAAATCTTCCGGTTTAGACAGATTGCTGATGGCGGTTAAACTCAAGCCTCTCCGATCAAAGGCATAACTTTTTCTTTCTTCCCTCTCCAGCCAGGCATTAAGGTAGGTTTGCAGGGGCACACCAAAGAAATAGGGTTGCTCCCAGGAAAACACTCCTCTTGTCTCTTTTAAACTAACCTGTCCCACCAGGCTTAACTGGGCTGCTGTACCAAAAATGTTGTTGCGGATAAATTCAGCCGTGCCCCGGGGACGAATAACATTGTTCCATATTTCAAAAGACCTTGGTTCATTCCTGGTTTCCACTCCCAATCCCAAACTTATATAATTTCTTTCTCCTTCCCGAAGGTTTATAAGAAGATTAATCTCATCATCTGTGACCGGGATTTCTTCAGTTCTAACTTCAGTGAATATTCCTAAATTTTCAAGGCGCCGTTTGGTCTCCTGAATTTTTTCATAACTGGCAAAATCTCCTTCGGTGATCTTGATTTCTCTATAAATTGTGTTACCCCTGGTAATTTTATTTCCGGTTATAATGATTTTCTGGATCCTAACCCTTCGGCCTTCCTTGATTTGAAAGCGGACCGAATACAAATCTTCTCCTATCTCTTCTGCCTGGGCTTCCACTTTTGTTCCCCGGAATCCATGATTTAAATATAAAGTCTCCAGTTTTTCTATGTCTTTCTGGAGGTTTGGTTTGAAAAAAGCTTCGTTTTCCTTGGAGAGAATTTCGCTGGCAAGCTGCTCGGGAGTAAAAAAAGAAGCTCCCTGGAAAAAAACCTTATCTACTCTTTCCTGTTTTCCTTCCTCAACAAAATAAATGGGCCAGATTTTATTCCCCTCTCTTTCAAAATTAAGGTGCACCTGGGCAGAAGAATATCCGTAAGTCTGGTATAACAATTCAATTTCTCTCGGAAGCCGGAAAATGCGGTCACCTTCTATTTCCACTAAAAAAGGCAAATCGCTCCCAATTCCCAACTCACTTTTCAACCTTTTCTCCGAAAAATATTCAACTCCATGAAATCTTGAATCCTGTATTTTAAATTTGGTGCCTGGATTAACTTGGTAAATTACCAGAAGGTTGTCACCCTGATACTCCAGCCGGGAAGATACAGAGGTGAAAAGATAACCCTTTTTTCTCAGATACTGGATTATTTTGGCTTCACCCTCAGCCAAACCCCATTCTTCAAAAATCCTTGCTTCCCATATAGGTTGAAGAAGTTCCTGGGGAATATCAACTCCTTCCACTTGAATTTTTATTTGTTCATGAGGCTGAATGAAAATGACCAGTGAAACTGTTCCTTTTTCTTTGTTAAAACCAACATTCTGAATATCTATTTCCACTCTCCTGAAATTCATGGAAATGAAAAGATCCCTCAACCTTTCCAGGTCTTTCTTTACACGAGAAGGAACATAGAAATCCCCTTCTTTTGCGATCATGGTCTTTTTCAAGTCCGATTGGGGAAGAATTACATTACCCTGAAATTCAATTTTTTCCAGGCGGTATCTCTGAAAAGAATCAATTTTAATAATTATATTAAGTTTAAAGCTTTCCGGATCCTCATCAGCCAATATCTGAACCTTAGGCTCAAAGAATCCTTCTTTTCTCAATAATTCTTCAATCTCTTCACGGGCTTTATCCAGTTTTTTCCGGAAGAACGGGGCCCCTTCTTCAAGGGCATAAAGATTAGCTTCCAGCTTTTTCCGGGGGATATCCTTTACCCCTAAAAAAATGATATTCCTCACATATCTCATGGGTGCTACTGAAAAGATAAGATATCCAGGCTCTTGTTGAAAAACTTTAATATCTGAAAAAAGTCCTGTCTGGTAAAGCTGTTTGATGCTTCCGGATATATTTTTCAGGGAAAAAGGATCACCCTCTTTAAGTGGAAGCAGGTCCAGGTATTCTTCTCCACCAGAGGTTCCCTCTATTCTTATGGAAATTCCCTTTACCAAAGTTGGCTCCGTAGAAGACTGGTCTTCCCAGGCAAAGCCAAAAGAAATCATAAGCACTTCAAACACCAAGAAAAACAGGAATTGCTTTTTTCCCGGAACAGTTTCAGAATCTTTTATGTACTTTGACATCAATACTTACCCGTCCGTTTTCATCTCTCATTCCCACAATAGAAAGGTCCTCCATTAATTCCCATTCGAGGCGGGCGATCTCTTCCCGTTGAGCAGTCAGATTAGTAGAGTAAAGAAGAGTAAAATTCCTGGATATTTTTTTCCCCACAGTCAACCGGGCCGTCATTTCTGCTGATGAACCCAGAATAAAGGGATCTATCCTAAAGCGGTCAATATTGAAAAGCTTTTCTGCTCTTTTCTTGGCTTCCTCTGAAAGCTGAAAAGAGAGAAAGGAAGTAGTGCTCAACTGGGTACTGCGGTCATAAGAATAGGTTCTTTTAAAGGCTTCTCCCAGAGCCAAAAGAGCCAGGACATCTTCCGGGGGGAGAGGAGGAGAAGAGCTGAACTCTGGTGTTAAACTATCAATCAAGCCCTCCAGAGCAAAAGTCACCCGGTAATCTTTGACATAGGTTTCTCCTTCAAAGCTCAAGTAAGGCTCGATAACAGTGGGATTAAAAAATCCTACTCTACCTTTTAAAATTTTAAATTCCCGGTCCTGGAAATAAACCTCACCTTCCAGCACCTCAATTTCTCCCAGAAGAATAGGTGACTGGACATTGCCAATGATATTCAAGTCAACCCTGGCCTGAAGGCGGCCTAAAGAATTTTCCATCCAGGCATTGTTATCCGCCTTGATATGGAGATTTAAATTAAGATCATCAAATAAATTGGTTTTTCTCCCTGAAATGTAATAGGGTTCAGAGTAAAACTCCAGCTTTTCCATCAATTCCCGGCGCCAGAGCAGTCGATGGGCATGAATATCTCCTTCAAGGACAAACCTGTCGGCATCCTTGATAAGACTCAGCTCTGCATCTGTTAAGGCATGGGTTCTTTCCCAGGGAGAAAGGGAAAGACCACTCCCTTTTATTGAAACATTTATTTCTTCTGGTCCGCTCTTTCCAAGAACCATCCACCCCGAACCTTGAACAGGCCCATCTCCCAGAGTTCCTTGTAGTGAGCGAAGAGTGAATTTTTCATTTTCAAAAAACACCAGCCCTGAAAAATTTCTCAATGCATGAGCAAAACGGGCGAAGGGCAAAGTATTACCCTTGAAATCTAGGGCTCCCTTGATTTCCGGCTGAGTTTTAGAACCGTTGAGCTGGGCTAAATAATTGATTTCTCCTTTTCCCCCACTCCAGGGAAGAAGTAAATCAAGGTTAGTAAATTTGCCCTCCAGGTCACCGGTTAAGGGCAAGCCTCCAAAAGGAATCTGGATAGCTGAACTGAAGGAATTTTCACCGGGAAGGAAATTTCCCTTAACCTCTAAAGAAATTCCTTCAATTGAGAATTCCATTTCCAGGTTTCCCTCAGCCCTGGTTTTCTGAAAGGGATAAATAACAAGATTGTTGGCTTCAAAGGATCCATTGGCCTTATCTTCGTTAAAACTTCCCTTTCCCTTTAAGCTGAAAGAAAGAAATCCGCTGGCGCCCTTGGCTAAAGCAGAAAAATCCAGCTCCTGCCCGGAGATATCAACATCAAACTCCTCCTTGAGCTGGCTTATCGATGCCTTCCCCTCCACCAGTCCCTCATACAAATAGAAACAGACCTCGGACAGGTGGATTGTGTCATCCTGCCACCTCATCCGGCCAGTAACATCCAGTAAATCCTGGCCTGAAAAAAGCAAACGTTGACTTCTGAACTCTCCCTGGAATTCCTCTGAATCCTCAATCAGCCTGTAGGAAAAATCTCCTGAGGCTTTTCCTTCAAGGGGAAGCAATATCTTAAGTGGAGGAAGAATGCGTTCTACCAGCCCCTCCTGGAGCCTAAGATCAACTGTTACTTGGTCTCTGTTGGCCACTACTCCTATTTTCCCCTGAAAGTTAGGATCTTTCACATCGAACCGGCCAAAAAAGTCGTTTTGAATTACTTCTGCTTCTCCATTGACAGACAGGGCTTCGAAATCAGCAAAAATGGCGGGAGAAGCCGAGAAGGCAAGAAAAACCTGAGGAAGCTTAGCCTTACCAAATATCCGTATATCTGCCTTCCCTTTGCCTCCAATTTCAGGGAAAACAAATTCTTTCTGTAAAAAAAGAGAAGTAAACCGGCGAGCTTGCTGGATATCTGTTACCTCTCCCTTGATCCTGGCATCAACCTCCACTCCCAAGCTCATATTTCCTTCAAGGCTAACCCTGGCAAAAGAGGTTTCCAGTTCATCCGATCGAAATGAAAAATGCCCTGTATCGGTAAGTTCAATTTCCACCACTCCCTGTAAGGGAAACAGTTCCGGAGAAATAACCTCCAGTTGATCCCGGAATTCACCTTTGGCCCATAGTTTAGCTTCAGAATAAGCAAAACTCCCCCAGACCGGAGAAGAAACCGGCCACGGAATTTCAATAAGTTTAATCACAGGATCAAGATAGAAACCTTTAACTTGTCCCTCGATTTTTCCCTGGCTGAAGCGGCCTTGGAGATATTCCCCGGCTTTACCCTTTTTTTTAAGGTTTAATTCCAGATCTATTTCAGAACTACTCGAAGACCTTATCTTGCCTTTTACTCTTCCCAGAGGCAGGGATTGAAAAACAAGATTATCAGATAGAAATTCGCCTGAAAAACTAATCCTTTCCTCTTGTTTGCGAAGATTCCCTATTGCTTGCAAACGGCCCTGCTCAGGAAAGGGGAAATCAAAAAAATTTCCAATGAAATCCACCGGGAGTTCAAGAGAACCCTCAAGTTCCAGAGAAGACAAGAGAAAATCTTTGATTCTTCCCTTAGTTCTCAGATAACCATCTTTACCGGAAAAATTTAACCGCTGTAGAAAAACTTCTTTTTCATCTCCCTCTGCCACAAGACTCAGTTTGCCTTGCAAAGAACGGGAGTTTCCCTCCAGTGTTACCAGGCTGCTGGGAGAAACCGCTTTAATGATAAACCTGCCTTTTTTTTGTTGAAAAAGAGCATCCAGTTCAGTTATTCTGCCTTCTCCTTCTTTTCCGATATAATGCAGCTCTCCTTTCCGGATAAGAGCTTTTTCCAGCGCTGCTGGTAATATCCGGGTTATTTCAGTTGGTTTTTCTTCTATGCCTCCCCTTTGAAGCTGTTGAATATTTAAAACAGGATGACTGATGATAACTTCGAGCGGCCTTTCTTTTCTAAAAATGGAACTGGCAGTAATCCGGAAGATAATTTTTCGGGCTGAAAAAAAAGGCTCTTCGGAAAGACTTTGGATATCCTCTACCACCAGAGAAGGTGGAAAAAAAGAAAAGTGGAGAGATTCAAGGGAAAAATTTGACTCTATTTTCGATTTAATCTGATTGAGAAAAAAAGTTTTTAATAGGTTGACTCCCAAAAAAACAAATAGAAAAATCGAGCCCAGGATAATTACTTTCTTATAACGCCGGCTCAATCTCATACTTCATTCCCAAGTAATTTTACCATTTTTTTATGGAAAAGATAAATCTGGGCATGAAACATAAACCCCACAAAAAAAACTTGGTTCTCGTCCATTTCGGGTGGATATATTTTTTGAATAAGAGAGCAGAGGGCATACCTAATGCTCTCTCAAACAATGATTCCAGCCACCCGAAATGGACGAGAACCAAAAAAGTTTCACTCCACCGAAAAAAGAAAAGAACCGGCCTCTACAGACTCTCCTGGCCGAGGTTTAATCCGGGTTACCTTTCCAGCTTGGGGAGCTTTTATGGCATTCTGCATTTTCATGGCTTCCAGAATGATGACAGGTTGTCCATCTTCAACCAAATCACCCTCTTTTGCCAGAACATTGACTATCCTTCCCGGCATGGTAGTCACCACATCCCGCTTTTTACCTCCCCCGCCGGCCCTTCCAAGAATCCGGGAAGAAGATTCTTTTTTCACTTCCACACAAAAACCTTTGACAAAAACCGAGTAACAAGTCCTGTTGGAATGAATAATGACATCATAAATCTTCCCATCAACCTGCAAAAGCAACTCATCCTCAGCCAGGACCTCGACAGAAACCTGGTGGATTTTATCACCTAATTTAATTTGAATTTGATTATTCTGTTTTTCTACCAGAGATAACTGATACTTTTTTCCGTTGGTCCAGAGAGTTAAATTCATGTCACAATCTGTTAGCAAAATTTATTAACTTCCCCTGAAACTTCCATTGACTGGCTTTGCGCTTCCTGTGATGGACAAAGCCGCTCCGGCTTTCCTTGTATCCTTTGATCCCTGCTGCTAAAAGGGCAATTTCAATCTTTTCTTCTTCCTCGTGGGTACCTGTCTCTTCCATGTTAGAAAGAAAATGAGTGTTGTAATTACCAGCCACAAAAACAGGATGGGTCAGGATGCGTTTGAAAAAAGGTATAGATGTCTTAATGCCACAAATCTGATACTCCTCCAAGGCTCTCAGCATGCGGGAAATAGCCTCTCTCCTGGTATTTCCCCAACTAATAAGCTTGGAAAGAAGCGGATCATACTCCAATGGAACTTTGAATCCTTCATAGACACCTGTATCCTCTCTCAGTCCTAGGCCTCCTGAAGGAGGATGCAAATGAGTTATTTCTCCAGGTGAAGGCATAAAATCGTTAGCCGGATCCTCAGCATAAATCCGGCATTGTAGAGAACTCCCCAGTGGTTTAATATCCTCCTGATTAAAAGACAGGTGTTCTCCGGAAGAAATAGAGATTTGGGCTTTAACCAGATCAATTCCAGTAACCATTTCAGTCACTGGATGTTCTACTTGAAGGCGGGTATTCATTTCCAAAAAATAGAAATTTTTATTTTTATCCACCACAAATTCAACCGTTCCAGCATTATTGTATCCTACTGCCTTAGCTGCCTTAACTGCAGCTTCCCCCATTTTCTGGCGAGTGGCTTCGTCAAGGAAGGGTGAAGGAGTCTCTTCCAGAACCTTCTGAAACCTTCTCTGGATAGAACATTCACGCTCTCCAAGATAGACCACTGAACCGTAATGATCAGCCAGAATCTGGATTTCAATGTGATGAGGCTCCTGGATATATTTTTCGATATAAACATCAGGATCTCCAAAGCTTGACTGAGCCTCAGACCCGGCAAGGCGGAAGGAAGATAACAAATCTTCCTCTTTTTGGATAAGTCTGAGTCCTTTTCCTCCCCCTCCGGCATCTGCTTTCAGTAAAAGGGGAAACCCTACCTTTCTGGCAGCTTCAAGTAATAAATCTTCGCTCTGGATAGGCCTGAGAGTTCCCGGAATACAGGGCACTCCTGCTTGAGTCATTTTTTCCCGGGCAGCTGTTTTTTTCCCCATAATTTCCATAGGCTCAGAAGGAGGTCCTATAAAAACCAGCTCTTCTTCCTCACATTTTTTCACCAAAAGTGGATTTTCAGCCAGAAAACCATAACCGGGATGAATTGCCCGAGCTCCGCACTTCTTGGCAGTTTCAATAATCCTGTCGATATTTAAATAGCTTTCAGAAGGTGAGGCAGGTCCAATGAAATAGGCCTCATCCGCCAACCTTACATGCAGAGCTTTCCGGTCAACTTCGGAGAAAACAGCCACCGGAGAAATACCCATTTCCCGGCAGGCCCTTATAATACGGACAGCAATTTCTCCTCTGTTGGCTACAAGAATTTTACTGAGCACTCTTCTTCTTTCTCCTCTTATTTTTCCCTTATCTCTGGCATCCATAATATCTTTATTTCTTCATAAAGGAATATTCCCATGCTTTTTGGGAGGATTTTTATCTCTTTTGTTTTCTAACATCCCCAGAGCTGCAATTAGCTTGGGTCTGGTCGAGCGAGGATCAATTACTTCATCCAGAAAACCTTTCTCACAGGCAATATAAGGATTGGCGAATTTTTCCCGGAATTCATTAACTTTGGCTGTCTGAAGAATCTTCGAATCTCCTGCCAGGTCAAGCTCTCGCCGATAGACAATTTTCACCGCTCCCTCAGGTCCCATGACTGCAATTTCAGCAGTGGGGTAAGCAAAATTAATATCCGCTCTTATATGCTTGGAAGCCATAACGCAATAAGCTCCACCGTAGGCTTTCCTGGTTATCACTGTTATTTTGGGCACTGTGGCTTCAGCAAAGGCATAAAGAAGTTTGGCTCCATGGCGGATAATTCCTCCGTGTTCCTGGGCTACTCCCGGAAGGAATCCAGGGACATCCTCGAAAGTAATCAAAGGAATGTTAAAAGCATCGCAAAAACGGACAAATCTGGCTGCCTTATCAGAAGCATTAATGTCAAGAACTCCTGCCAAGTGATCAGGCTGATTGGCCACCAGTCCCACCGGTTTACTTCCTAAGCGCCCAAAACCAATGATAATATTCTGAGCATAATGCTCCTGGATTTCAAAAAAGTGATGGTCATCCACTACCAACTGGATAATTCTTCTGATATCATAAGGCTGGTTGGGATCATCGGGAACGATGTCTTTTAATTCTTCATCCATTCTGTCAGGGGGATCAGAGGTTTCTCTTTCAGGAGGATCTTCCATGTTATTATCCGGGATAAAAGAAACGATCTCCCGGATAAGACTGAAAGCATGTTCTTCATCCTCGGCAGCAAAATGAGCCACTCCACTGACAGAGTTGTGAGTGTCCGCTCCACCCAGTTCTTCCATGGTTACTTTTTCATGGGTTACTTCCCTTATGACTTCGGGACCGGTTATAAACATATTGCTTGTCCCTCTGGTCATAATGATGAAATCAGTCAAGGCTGGTGAATAAACCGCTCCGCCGGCGCAAGGCCCTATTATAGCGGATATTTGAGGTATTACCCCAGAAGAAATAACATTGCGTAAAAATATATCAGCATAACCTCCCAGAGAAGCCACTCCTTCCTGAATTCTTGCACCTCCGGAATCGTTGAGACCAATAATGGGAACCCCCATTTTAAGAGCTAAGTCCATAATCTTAACTATCTTGGCTGCATTGGTTGCACTGAGAGAGCCGCCAAATACGGTGAAGTCCTGGGCAAAAATAAAAACGGTCCTGCCCGCGATTGTTCCGTAACCTGTGACTACTCCGTCACCGTAAATTCTTTTTTTCTCCATACCGAAATCCCGGCATTGGTGAAGAACAAGCTGATCCATTTCCTGGAAACTGCCATCATCCAGAAGGAGGCGGATTCTCTCTCGCGCAGTTAGTTTTCCTGCTTGATGCTGTTTCTTTATCCGTTCTTCTCCTCCCCCCAGTTCGGCTGCTTTTACCTTGTTTTCAAGGTCTTTTAATTTTTCCTGGATAGTCATTGTCCTGGTCAGCCTTGATTTAGTTTTTCCCAGTCTTTGAGGAAACGCTCCATTCCTATATCTGTTAACGGGTGTTTGATAATTTTTTCCAGCACCGGAAAAGGCACAGTAGCTATATCAGCTCCCATCAGAGCTGCTTCTATAAAATGAAGAGGATGGCGGATGCTGGCTACAATAACTTCGGTTTCCAGGCCGTAGTTATTAAAAATCTCCATTATCTGGCTTACCATATCCATCCCTGGATGGGAGATATCATCCAACCGGCCAACAAAAGGACTGACATATCTTGACCCGGCTTTGGCGGCCAGCAGTGCTTGAAGGGGTGAAAAAATCAAAGTGGTGTTGACCTTAATCCCTTCTGAGGATAATTCTTTAGTTGCCTTAAGACCCTCCAGGCAGATTGGAATCTTGACTACTACATTATCAGCTATTTTGGCTAATTCTCTTGATTCTTTGACTATCTCTTCTGCTTGAGTTGAAACTGATTCCACACTTACCGGACCCTGCACTACCCGGCAAATTTCTCTGATAAGCTCCTTGAAAGGAGTTTTTTCCTTGGAAACCAGAGTAGGATTAGTGGTCACTCCATCCACAAGTCCCCATTCAGTTGTCTTCTTAATCTGGTCCAGGTTGGCTGTATCCAGAAAAATTTTCATCTATACCTCCATCTCTAATTACAATCTCATTTTTTCTTTTGTTTAATCTATCATAATTCAAATTCACAAACAAACCCCGCTCTTATATTATAAGCGTCTCTAATTCAGAGATATAGATAGTTTCTGATAGGAGAGGAAGTATGGTATGAGGAATCCCCTGTGAGGGCTGAGCGGGCACGGTTCCTCTCCGAAGGAGAGAAGAGCGAAGCCCGAACGGCAGCGAGATTCCTCGCTGAGGAATCAAGCGGGTGACGAATCCCATACCCTTCCTCTCATCTGGGTTTCGGAGATACTCCCCCTGACATCTGAGGCCAAATCCTCATCACAGTATTGGAGAGAACACCTATTCCTTCAATCTGGACATCAACTCTATCACCCGGAGACATGGGCCCGACACCAGCCGGGGTTCCGGTAGCTATCAAATCCCCAGGGAAAAGAGTCATAATATTGGATATGAAACGAATGAGAAAAGGCACAGAAAAAATAAAATTTCTGGTGTTTCCCGACTGGCGCAGTTTTCCATTAAGAAAAGTCTTTAGTTTCAATCGGCCCGGATCCAATCCCATAACAATACAAGGACCCAAAGCAGCAAAAGTATCAAATGATTTTGACCGGGTAAACTGGGTATCCTTTTCCTGGAGATCACGGGCGGTAATATCATTAAAGCAGGTGTATCCCAAAATATATGGCTCCACTTCATCCTCAGGAGAAAGACCACTGATCTTCTTTTTTATTACTACAGCCAATTCTCCTTCGTAATCCACTCTCGAAGACTGAGGAGGATAAATAATTATATCTCCGGGTCCAATCACTGCCGAAGGGGGTTTGAGAAACAGGAGAGGCTCTTTGGGAACAGGCTTCCCCATTTCCTGGGCATGCTCCTTATAATTTCTCCCCACAGCAATTATCTTGGAAGGCTTGACCGGGGGGAGAAAAGTTACCTCTCCAAGGGATATTCCCTGTTCCTGAACCTTGAACTTTCTGAAAATAGAACCCGAAATGGGGTAAATTTTATTTTCTTTCAAAATACCGTAAAAAATTTTTCCTTTGTATTTACACCGGTAAATCTTCATGCTTCTCCTTTCTAACAAGAACAGAGACTTCATTGGATTTCTCGCTTTCATTTCCCGCCATGTCAACAGCAGTCACAGCATAAAAATAGAGAGTATCTTTCTCCACCTTTCTATCTTCATAGACAATTTCAGAAAAAGGCTCAAGCGTGAGACATTGGAATTCTTTATTTCCTTCTTTTCTGCGCCAGACACGAAATCCGGCCAGTTCTGAATCTGATCCCGGTGACCAGCTCAAAGAGACAGAATCCGTGGTGGCCACAGCAGTCAGTCCTTCAGGAGGAAGAGGAGGAAAGATGTCTTGGGGAACAATTTTCACTTCTTTGGAGTTTTCACTTTCCTCATAAGGAGACTTGGAGGAAACAGAAGCCCTGACTGCATAGTAATATTCTTGCCCGAATTGTACATTTTCATCAACATATGATGTACCCTTGATAAGTTTGTCATTGACTTTTTTCCAGGACTCTTCTTCCTTTTCCTTCCTGTAAATATTATAACCAGCAACCTCAGGAGGAGGAGAGCCATCAAGGCTCCCGCTGGGAGGTTCCCAGGTTAAGGAAAGACCTTTAGGAATTACCTCTACATCTACGTTCTCCGGAGGAAGAAGAAGTATTTTGGGAATAATGAAAAGAAGCGAAGAAAAAAAAGAGGTTTTTCCTCTTTCATCCTTTATTTTTAAACTGAAAGTGAAGCTTTGCTCGAAACTTTCTTCCTTTTCCAGAGGATAAATAAAACTGCATCGTTCTTTTTTCTCCTCATTTTCAAAACAACACTGGGAAAATTCACCCTCCTTAATCACTTTCAACAAGTTAGCTTCTTTCTTGAACTGGTCCAGGGAGAGAGGAGAGTCATAAACTTCTTTATCTCCTGAGAAAAACCAGACTTCCATTTCCTGGATTTTTTGAATCGGGCTTCCATCACTATATGTTACAGGCATATTCCACTCGAGGAAAATTTTGTTTCCTCTCTGAAAAACAGTTGCTTCTTTAACACCGCCAGGAATCCTAACAAGAGGAGGTAAAAGAGGCCCCTTTCTGCCACAAGCAAGGGAAAAAGCTGCGAAAAAGATTAATAAAGTAATAAGCCTCGAACTGCGCATCAAAGAATAAACCGGCTTAAATCTTGATCTTTGACTATGTCTTCGAGTTGCTTTTGAACATATTCCCGGTTAATGACCATCTTTTTATCCTTGAAATCTGGGGCTTCAAATGAGATTTCCTCCATGACTTTTTCCATAATAGTATGAAGACGCCTGGCTCCGATGTTTTCATTGAATTCATTGACCTTTTCTGCATAATCAGCAATCTCTTCTAAAGCATCTTCAGTGAATTCCACCTTAATACCTTCTGTTTCCATTAGAGCTTTATACTGCTTCTCAAGAGCATTCTCCGGTTCTTTAAGGATTCTGATAAAATCTTCTCTGGTGAGAGAAGTCAGCTCTACCCTGATGGGAAAACGGCCCTGAAGTTCCGGAATTAAATCAGATGGCTTGGATACATTAAAAGCTCCTGCTCCGATAAAAAGAATATGATCAGTCCTAACCAACCCAAAACGGGTATTAACAGTAGTTCCTTCGATAATGGGAAGAATATCCCGCTGGACACCTTCACGGCTGACATCAGGCCCCCGGCCGCTTTCTCGTCCGGCTATCTTATCCACTTCATCGAGAAATATAATACCCGACTGCTCAACCCGCTCTATGGCTAAGCGGGATACCTGATCCATATCAACCAGACGTTTCTGCTCTTCGCTTAGAAGATATTCTCTGGCTTCCTTAAGTTTCATCCTCCTTCGCTTGGTTTTTCCCCCTAAAAAACCAGGTATAATATCTTGCAAATGAATACCGATTTCCTCCACTCCGGCACTGGAAAATATCTCAAAAGGGGGCATAGTGGTTTCCTTAACTTCAACTTCGACCATTCTTTCATCCAGAAGGCCAGCTCTTAACTTTTGCCTGAATTTTTCCCGTGTTTCAGCAAAATTGACTGTCTCATTCCGTTCTTCTGTATCATTCCTTTTAAGAGGGGGGACAAGGAGAGTCAGAAGCTTTTCTTCCACATTTCTTTCTGCTTTTTCTCTCACTTCTTCCATTTTCTCTGTTTTGATCATCTCCACAGCAATACGAATCAAATCCCGGATCATGGATTCAACATCGCGGCCCACATATCCAACTTCAGTAAACTTGCTGGCTTCAATCTTTAGAAAAGGAGAGGAAGTAAGTTTAGCCAGTCTTCGGGAGATTTCTGTCTTTCCTACTCCAGTGGGACCAATCATCAAAATATTTTTTGGGGCAATTTCCTCGGCCAGGTCAGGAGGAAGTTTTTGCCGGCGATATCTGTTGCGAAGAGCCACCGCCACAGCTTTCTTGGCATTTTTCTGTCCGATAATGTACTTGTCAAGCTCAGCTACAATCTCTCTCGGTGTAAGCTCTTCTTCTTTCTTGGAGGAAAAAGTATTATTGATTTTCTGAGGAAGAATTATTGGCATTCAAATAACCTCGAGGGTGATTTCTTTGTTAGTATAGACACAGATATCAGCAGCTATTTCCATGGATAACCGGGCAATTTCCTTGGCTGAGAGATTAGTATGGCCGGCAAGCGCTCTGGCAGCAGCTAAGGCATAAGCTCCTCCTGAACCGACAGCGATAATGCCGTCATCAGGCTCGACCACATCTCCTGTTCCTGAGATTAAAAATGTCTGTTCTTTATCAGCCACTACAAGCAAGGCTTCCAGCCTTCGCAAGGCTTTATCCATTCGCCAGTCCTTGGCTAATTCTATGGCAGCCCGGGCAAGGTTGCCCCTGTACTCTCCCAGCTTGGCTTCAAACCGTGAAAAAAGAGCAAAAGCATCTGAAGTAGCCCCGGAAAAGCCTGTCAGAATCTTCCTGTCATGAATAACTCTTATTTTGCTGGCTTTCTGTTTCAATACAGTCTGGCCCATGGTCACCTGACCGTCACCGGCAATAGCTACCTGACCTTTATGCCTGATACAGATTATTGTTGTTGCTTTCATCAGGGATTGTCTCTTTTTTATGTTGTTCAATTAATAATAATAAATAAAAGATTTGAATATGTAAACCCCGTTAGAAAGGGCGGGGCTTTTACCCCGCCCTTTCTAATAGGAATTAAACTTTGATATATTTCATCCCCGCCAAAAATGGCGGGGCTTTCTGACGGAGGTAAAGCTGTCAGGAATTCCCTCAAATTTTTTAAGAGCTTACTTAATAGTCAAAGAATTACCTGGAAGAGGAATTTGATTCAGACCGTTCTCAGAATGCGGGCAGGAAGAGTTATCAGGGCCTTGAAGAGATCCAAAACTGCTCCCACAGTTATTCCAATCAATTTAAAAGGAAGAAGAAGCAGCCAGACTATGGGATAAAGAAGAAGTCCAATGACAGCAATGGGCCAGCAGAACACTAAAAGAATCAGCCATAAAAGAAATTTTAACAACTCAAGTCTTCTCTAAAATTATACAACTTTATATTCCATCATTAAATACGGATTTTTCTTAAAAATGGTTTATACAAGATATATGAAGAAATAAGAACTTATTTGTCCTGGGAAAAGGGTGTCCCTTTGGGAAACGTCCCCCTCTTTAAAAAGAAAAGATTTTATGATATGAAATAAAATCTCTTAAGGCTCGGAGGAAAATTCATGCTGGGAGCTCATTTTGTTTTATTCATTCTCCCTCTTATGATTATAGGAACCTCTTTTCTAATCTTTTTTCTATCAAGAAAAAAGAAAGAGAAAAAATAATGGATATTTACGACAAGCTTGCTCATCCGGTAGCTTTTCTCATCTTTGTTATTACCCTTTTCTTGCCTGTGCTCATCGGCCTTTTAACCATGCGCCGGAC
This sequence comes from uncultured Eubacteriales bacterium, assembly GCA_964440805.1. Lineage (GTDB taxonomy): Bacteria > Acidobacteriota > Aminicenantia > Aminicenantales > Aminicenantaceae > CAYTTR01. Next base: position 8,191 of record CAYTTR010000026.1, on the reverse strand, counting down.
CAAAAACCAGTCGGATTTTTTTATCGGCGGCCGGATGATGAACAAATTTGTAGTAGCCCTTTCGGCAGTTTCTTCGGGCCGGTCTTCCTGGCTTGTTCTGGGAGTAAGCGGTATGGCCTATACTCAGGGCACAGGCGCGGTCTGGGCTATTGTGGGCTATATTACAGTTGAGATGTTCCAGTTCATCTATATCGGCCGCAAGCTCCGCTGTCAAACCGAAGAATATGATTGTCTTACTCTTCTTGATTACTTCGAGCGCAGATTCAATGACAGTAAAAAAACCCTCCGCAAAGCAGGTGCATCTATCATAGCCATTTTCATAACCGCTTATGTCGCTGCCCAGTTCAATGCTGGAGCCAAGTCCTTGAGTACAGCCCTGAATCTACCCTTCTTTACTTCTCTTGCCATAGCAGGAATATTGATACTTATTTATATGATCATGGGAGGCTACATCGCCGTAGCCTACAATGACGTGGTCAGAGCCATCATTTTGATAATTGCCCTGGTCGTTTTTCCTATATATGGATTACTCAAGGTAGGTGGAACAGGAGTTCTTCTGGACTCCCTTTCTCAGCTCAATCCTGCCTTGGTTGATCCCTTTTCTCTTGGATTCGGAGTAATCATTGGCTTTCTAGGAATCGGTTTGGGCTCCCCCGGCCAACCTCATATCGTGGTCCGCTATATGTCCATCGACAAAGAGGATAAACTCCGCCTGTCTGCGGTTATCGGGACAATCTGGAATGTGATTCTTGGCTGGGGAGCAGTCTTTATCGGATTACTGGGCCGGAATTTGGTTCCATCCACCGAAAACCTTCCCGGCAGTGATCCGGAAATGATCTATCTGGTACTTTCCTCGGAATTCTTTGGACCGGTAATTTATGGATTAATAATAGGCGGAATATTTGCCGCCATACTGTCTACAGCCGATTCCCAGCTTTTGGTAGTGGCCAGCACCTTTGCTCGAGATATCTACGAAAAAATTATAAAAAGCAAAAAAACTTTTGATGAACGCCTCAAACTCAAGTTGAGCCGGACAGTGGTCTTTCTTTCAGGAATTTTAGCCCTGATTATGGCTTACGTCGCCCAGGATCTTATCTTCTGGTTAGTGCTTTTTGCCTGGGGAGGTCTGGGCGCCTCTTTTGGAACAAGCCTAATTTTTTCTCTATATTGGAAAAAGACCACCAAGGGAGGTATACTGGCGGGAATGATAACCGGAACCCTGGTTACAATTATCTGGAAATTATTCCTTAAAGACCCCACCGGCCTTTACGAGCTTATTCCAGCCTTCTTTTTCTCTTGTTTGGCCATAATTATGGTCAGTCTTTGTAAAAAGGAAAAACAGAATGTCGAGTCCGGTTGAAAAATGGATTGAAGAACAGGCTCAAATCGCCCGGCCGATGATCTTCTGAAGTTTCTCACTCTCAGCTCGCAACGCCTTCGCTTCGTCCGCATTCACTGGCCCTAAACCTTTTTGACCAGCCTCTAAAATCGATCCCTCCAACGGTAATAGAGATTCTGACTGATCTGATGATCCCGGCAGATCTCAGCAATGGATTTTTCCCCCTTCATCCCCTCCAGCACAATTGCCGTTTTCTCTTCAGCCGACCATTTCCGAAGTTTCATCCTAATACCTCCAAAAGAAATTATAAACTCTACCTCTCCGAGGTGTCCACCTTCTCAGGGGGTCAGCATAAAAGAGCTCGATCCAGCGAAAACTCCACTTTCTTATGCCTCTGGAGTCTGCGGATGATCTTTCCCACTCCCAGCTCCTCCCACAACCGGGAGAACACAAGCACGTTCCTCCACTCTTTTGCCCAGCAGCTCAGCGTCTTATCTTCCTTGTAAGCAGAAAGCACTGCGACCTTCTCTGAGAATTTGGCAAAGCTTTTTACCAGGGCATCGAGTTTGCCGGATTGTTTGAGATGATCGTATCTTCCCAGGTTGGCCACCGTGCGTTGTTTGACTTTTTTCCCTTCTCTGTAGTTTTCGACGATACAGAGGTAGGTACGGGGGCCGGATTTTTTCTTCCGGACGAACATATCACCACGGACTTCGCCCCGGAGATTTGCTGCAAAATGATCTTGTATTACTTGTTGAGGGACAAAGCGATGTGATTTTTTTTGAGCATGTTATACATAGGCTTTATCAGAAAGAATTTAAGGATATTGCTGTTGCTGTTGTCCAATATGCCGGAAGTGCTGCTGATGGCATTATCAAAGGCACGATTAACATCTCAAATATAGTGCCGGGGAAAACATACAGGCTTTGGATTAGAGATCGCGATGCTCGTCCGACTGCTAAACCTTCTAGGAATAGTATGAAGTTCTCAAATGCTTTAAACAGACATAATGAAATCTGTCACATTTTGGCCAAGAGGGAGATAGAGTTCTATATTCCTGAGTCTGCCCATGTCGCTGCGCAGCAAGGTGATTCAGAAAAAGAAAACGCAGTAAAGAAAATCTTGCACGGTAAACAGAATAAAAAGTTTTGTGATTTAGCTTCTATTCACGGTTTTACTATACCGCGTGGAAGTAATCTTCAAAAGTTGCTTCAGGAACATCTATCTAAGGAAAATCTTGATACTGAAATTAAGGACATAGTCGAAAAGATATTGATTCCTTGGCGTGATGACATCTTAGGGAATCCCAGAGGTTAAGCTGATGTTGAGTAGTTGAGGAGGGTGGAGGCCAAGAATTTGTTAAAGTTGAACTAGGTTAATCTTTTTACTAGTGCCAGGGCTGTAGTTTAGCCTGAAATAAGAGGGTTAAATGAAAAGAGATTGGAAATTATTTCTAGGTGTGATTCTCATTATTATAATTGAAGGTTTTATTTTTATAGGTCTTAAGGATCTATCAATTAGTAATAAAATTCAAGCGGGATCGACAATAGTACTTGTGCTCATTACACTTTATTATGCAATTCAAACACAAATGCTCGTAAAAGAAACAAAGGAAAAAAGAAATTCAGGTTTTTGGGAGAAGAGAATAATTGAATTTTATAATCCTTTTATTGACAAACTAAAAATATTGGCGATTCACTTAAGAGGTAAATCAAGAAATGGAGAAAAATTAATTAAGAAAATTGATGAACTCAGAGAATTCTTTTTAGAAAGAAAATATATGATATCAAAAAGTATGAGCAAACAAATAGATGCCTTGCAGGATGCTTTATGGACAGCTCTTTTAGATGATGAAGACTTGAGACTTGAGAATTATTTTGCTGCGGAAGAGGAAGTAAGAAAAATTATCAATAAGGAATGGGCAGACATTGAAGATAAAATAAGAAAATTTTATGGCTATTAAGATGAATTACGGGAATTATAAAGTCAAAGGAAAATGGAGGAGAAATAAAAAAAGAAAGGTTGGAATTATTCTAATTCTAATTGGAATAGGGATTTTATTTTCAACTACTTTATTGAAAAGTAGAGGAAGAGATGTGGTAATTATAGGATACTACTTTGAAGGATTTTTCTTTAGCTCTATAGGAATTCCTCGTGAATATATTGGTCTAGCTGAGATTATAGGAATTAATCAGATTCCTTTAAAAAAGGAACTTCTACCTCTGGTAAAGAAATCTATGTTAGATCTTATCAAAATAATAAATTGATAAACATAACCCATTGGTTAGATTTTTAATGACTTGACAGGATAATTACAAATATGGACAATTCATTCCATCTATTAATTTTTACAGTTATATAAACATGATTTTATGAATAAAAATATTAATATTTTGATTAAAGATAGGAGAAAGGCCAAAATGCGACTTTTCAATTTAATCTGTTTGATACTTTTTACAACAGTTATTTTCTTAGCTGCATTTGAGTTGGATGATAATCCTTTTATCTACCCTCAAGGCTGTACTGTTATAGGGGTTGGAAAAGAAGCGACTGCAGATGGGTCAGTTATAACTTCCCAAACTGATTGTTCGAGCGAATGTCGGGTTCATGTAGTTCCTGCCCAGACTTACAAAAAAGGAGCCATGGCCTATGTTCACTGGGGAATGGTTTATTTTGGAAGAAAGGATCCCCGTGCCGGTTTGCCTTTAGGAGACTACGGTCAAGTCATTGGTGAAATCCCCCAGGCAGAGAAAACATATGCCTATTTTCATACAGGATATTCCCATATGAATGAGCATCAACTAGCTATAGCAGAAAGCACTTGCAGCCAGAAAAAAGAACTGGAAACTGTTTATATTAAGGGTATCACCAAACAAATAATGACTATTGAACAAGCCCAAGCCTTTGCGCTTCAAAGATGCAAAACAGCCAGAGAAGCTTTAAAATTAATAACCACATTGGTCGAGAAGTATGGTTTTCTTCCTTCCTGCGGGGGAGCAGAAGCTTTATGCATCGCTGATCCCAAAGAACTCTGGGTATTAGAGATTTTCAGCGTGGGAAAAAATTGGGACCCTGACAGTGGAGAGTTGGGTGCCATCTGGGCGGCCCGAAGAGTTCCTGATGACCACATAACAGTGATTCCAAATTATGTAAGGATAAGGGAAATCGATTTAGATAATCCAAACTTCATGGCATCTAAAAATTACATGCAAGTCGCTATTGATCATGGATGGTATGATCCCTCAAGCGGTAAACCTTTTATCTGGCAGGAAGCCTACGCGCCTCCCATAAAAGAAGGCAACCTCAGCCGATTATGGCTGATTTATAGTCGAGTCGCTCCTCATTTTAAAGGGTGGCCACAGCGGAATCTCAGTGGACCTTCAGGCCCTTCGACTTTGTACCACCAGCATATGGAAGGAGCTTCTTTCTATCCCTTCTCCATTAAGGCAGAAAAAAAACTATCTGTACAAGACATCATTGTCTTCCAACGTTCTTTTTTCAAAGATACAGTATATGACATGACCTCTGATCCTGCGTGGTTAATTCCAGGTCCAGAGGGAAAATACCAAAAAAGCCCCTTAACAAATCCTTTTCCCTTTTCAGATATGAAGAAGCTCTTGCGTATCAACAATCATCGAACGATTGCTTCACATGGATATGGGATGGTGGCCCAACTTAGAGAATGGCTGCCTAATCCTGTAGGAGGAGTTTACTGGTTTTATGTTGATAATCCTTATGTCAGCACCTATGTTCCCATCTACGCCGGAGTCCAAGAGATTTCTCCTCTTTATAAGACATATGATATGTCCAAATTCAGTAATAAGTCAGCCCGTTGGGCTGTTGATTTCGTAGACAATCTTCTCCATTTAAAATGGCAGGAAGCTATAAAAGATTTGTGGGCAGTTAGGGACCCTTTAGAAGATGAATTTTTCACAGAACAACAGAATATTGAAGAAAAAGCTCTGGAAATTTATAGAAAAAATCCATCAAAAGCTAAAAAGTATCTTACTGAGCTAACAAAAACAAGAATGAAAAAAATTGTTAAAATGTACCGAGATCTCCGTTATCTGCTGATTACAAAGTACTCCAATAACGAATATTAGCCTGATCTATTCATAAATTTTAAAGTACGGGCAAAAATGATTCAAGGGCAATTAAAAAACCCAGCATATGAATGGATTCAATTGAACAAGTGTAGTGATGGTTATAGATTCTGGGATATTGCAGTGATTTTTCCTCAAAAGGATAGAGGTTTCACGTTAAATATGAGTGATTTTCTAATAGATGGCTTTTCCCGTAGTTGTTACGTTTCTCCAGCTCCACAGCAGGAGAGCCAGATTTTCTGCAGCTCCTCTTTCCAGGGGAAGGAGGTGGGCAGATGAATCCTGATTTTCCGAGAGAGTCGTCTTATCCGTGCTCCGATCTTAATTATTTTCAGACGTATGGTATCGAATTGGGCCGAGGCCCATTCAGTTCCTTTCAAGTGGAGCGCACGGAGGATATGGAGGAGCACATAGGCGGCCGAATGAAGAAAAAGCCGGAACTGGTTAGCGGAAAAGCTTGGGCACGAAGTTCGGTCAGACATCAGATGGTTCTTGTGTTCCTTGATCATAAGTTCCATGGCTCCCCGGCCAGAAAAGACTGTTTCATAAATGAACCGGTGGTTCCAGTGTTCCAGGTTGGTGATGATGAAACGGGAGTTGGACCCGAGACTGGTATATTCGACTTTAGCAATAACTCTGCGCCTCTTCGGCCAGAATTTGGCTTTATAGAGAGTCTCTGTGAACATTCTAACAGGCCGTTTCTCCAGATCGAACCTCTGTGAGGCCTTTTCAACAAGGGGCTTGAGTTGTCTGACCAGGGGAGAGAGGGGTTTAAACCCAAGAACATATTTCATGTCTTTTGCTTCACAAAATTCAAAAACCACAGGACAGGAGTAGTAGGAATCTGCTCGCAAAAGGATGCCCACCTCAGGCCAGGCCTGCCTGATTTTTTGGACCACCCGCTTGAGGATAGAGACGATCTACTTGCCTGTAGGCCGCTTTCCAGGCCGCAGCACTTTTGTTGTCAATTTGCCGCTTCGCCCTTCATAGATGTGAATGGGCATATAGCAGTAATCGACGTGAAAGGCGTTGAAAAGTCTCATCTGCTGGTGGCCGTGAGTCAGATCATCTGTATCATCGACATCCAAAATGATGCCTTTTGGCGGTTCGCTGTACGATTGGATAAACACATCGACAAACACTTCTGCGATCCGATAAAGGTCTGTCCGGGAGATACTATTTTCAAACCGGCTGATGGTAAGCTGACTGGCCAGTGCCTGCTCCTCATCGGGCAGTCTCTCACAGGCTATTTTCATGATCGGATCACTCCGCAGTTCATTGCTGTCATTGCCATCCTCATAACCGCAGGCAATCTGGAAAATCCTCTGCTTGAAAAGCTCAAGGAGTTGATGTTTAACATAACCGGGATGGCGCCTGTCCCTCAAGGAGTCAGTCATATTTCCGGTCAGACCTATCCGGTTTTCAACCTCCCTGAGGAAAAGAACTTCGGTATCGGAGCTGACTTCACCGCAATTAAAATCAGCTTCAATTTTTTTGTTGGGAATGGCTTTAAAAAGAGCAATTGTTTGGTACAATCTTTCATGGCTGTTTCCTCTTCATTTTGGTTTTAACGTATTATATATCAATACGTTATGAAGGGAAATAGCTTTTTTTATGAATTATTCAGTCTAGATAAGGGGCTTCAATGGCCCATTTTGACCCGCCAGAGAGAACAAAATAATTGAGAATAGAAGAATAATAAAATACGATAGTAGGAAAAGAATTGATGTTAGATGTTTTAATGAAAAAATGAGATATTTGAGTAGCCAATCCAATGTCTTTAATAATGCCATATATGCCTGAATAGAGGGGAAATTGGAGAACGATTCCATGCAAAACCTTGCTCGCTTCTTTGCTGGCGGTCAAGAGTGACTTCGCAGTTTTGTGAAGTAATATTCTAAGAGTAAGGAAAATCAAGTTAACATTATTGAGAGTAAGATTAAGACCATGGCGAAAAAAAATATAACTCAAATAAATAATGCCCATTAGAAAAAAAATATTTAGCATAAGAGAAAAATCAACCCAATCAGCAGGGCTCAGCTTTAATGGACGCTCTTGAGGAATAGAATGAGACAGTGTAGATAATCTTTCCGATTCTATTTCCTGTTCGGTTAATTGCTTTTTTGGGTGAAGATAAACCCCAAAAATCAATACAATCAATGGCCGGATTCATCGGAATAATCACCCCTCCTTCATTCAAAGGTCAGAAAGCCTATGACGGCGAGCCTAATCATAACCCCGACCATTTAGGGTAATCCAAAATTGTATCTAATCAGAACCCCAGCAGCCGAGCCTATGACAGCCAGGACGAGAAGAAAATTGATGAGATACAGAATTTCAAAGATGAACAAGTGCCGGCCGAGTAGATTCCTGTAGAAAGTGCGGTAGTCATAGGCACGGAAGACACGCGAGAATTCAAAGGTTACAGCCAGGATAATCGACCATATCAAAGTGGTGATCAGCAGCATTCCCAAAAGCCCCCCAGAGGACCATAATTAAGGAAGTACTCTACAAGTTCCCTCCCTGTTCCATACCCTCCAGCAATGATCATGGATTGAAAAACAAAGCCGGGGAGGAGATATTTCCTGAGAAAGGAACTACTGATGACAGCCATTCTCTCTCCAAATTCTGTGGTTCAAATTTCTATCATAGTCTTGCCAGAAATACAACCAGCAACAGGATTCACCTGAGAGTTCGACCTTATTTATTTTTAGGCTTTGTCCCAAAGTGACGTGAAATTTTAGTTCCA
>CAYTTR010000025.1:0-41733 GCA_964440805.1 uncultured Eubacteriales bacterium | reverse complement strand
GCCCTTCTGTAACTTATTGATATTATATAAGTTACGAGTTTTGTGAAGGGCTCTAGAATAGTTCAAAAAGGAGGGTAACTTATGGAAATTACTTGGTTAGGCCATGCAGCAGTAAAAATAAAAGGGAGCAAAACTATTCTCATCGACCCTTTTCTGACTGGAAATCCGATAGCCTCTACCTCACCGGAAGAAATAACCGGGGTGGATGTTGTGATCGTCACTCACGACCACGAAGATCACCTGGGAGATTCCTTCTCCATATGCAAGAAAACAGGAGCCACCTTAGTCTCTATCCATGAAATAGCTGTAGCTGCCGAGGCTGAGGGTATCAAAGCCGAAGGAATGAATATTGGAGGAACCATCCGCACGCAAGGCGTTACTGTTCACATGGTAACCGCCCACCATACAGCTGAAAAGGGTGATCCCACAGGGGTTGTTGTAGAATTTGATGGAAAAACCCTCTACCATGCAGGAGATACTGGATTGACTTATGACATGAAGCTGATTGCTGAATTTTTTAAACCACACTTGAGTTTCCTCCCTATTGGAGACAGATACACCATGGGAATTCCTTCAGCGGTTAAAGCGGTAGAGTTCACCCAAACAGAAAAAGTAATCCCTATACATTATGGAACATTCCCTTTAGTGGAAAACGATCCTCAGGAATTCAAGAAAAAAGCCAGTCATTTAGCTGAAGTCATCATTTTGAAACCCGGAGAGACCTACGCGCTCTCTTAATACTGGAATTGTGCTCACGACTTCATATCTAATGGGAGAAAAGCTCTATTCATAACAGCAAAAAATGGCTTATCTAATCGACGGAAACAACCTTCTCGGATTTCTTGATGCCAGCGCTTTAAAAGATCCTGGCTCAAGAGAGGCCCTTTTCCAGAAACTTCTAATTTTCAGAAAAATAAAAAAAACAAGGGTTATTCTGGTTTTTGACGGTCCACCTGATTTTTCCTTAATGGAAAAAGTGGAGAGAATTGATAAATTCAGCCTTTATTACCCTGAACAAGAGAAAAATGCAGACCAAGTGATTAAGGAAATCATTTCCAAACGCTGGGATAAGAGAAAGTTTTTTGTTGTAAGCTCTGATAGAGAAATCAGCCAACACGCTAAAATCAAAGGGATAAAAAGCCTTACTTGCTCCCAGTTTGAAAAAGAATTAAAGACAATTCTCAGGGCTCACAAAAAATTTCTGGAATACAAGAAAGATTCTCCACTACCAACTCCTCTTGAAACCAACCATTGGATAGAAATTTTCAAGAAAAAATGACAACCGGATTTTCAATTATCGGAGCCGGACGCCTGGGTACTTCCTTGGGAAGGGCTTTGGTTGAAAAAGGATATTACCTCAAAAGCTTGTCTTGCCGGTCTACAAAGTCCGCATCGGAAAGCAGGCGAATCATCGGTCAGGGAGAGATTTATACAGATAATTCACTGGCAGCTGCTCAAGCAAAAATCCTCTTTCTAACAGTCCCTGACGACACTCTAACCATGGTCACCCACGAATTGGCATCTTCAAGTATCGATTGGAAAGACAGGATTGTTTTTCACTGCAGTGGACTTCTTTCATCCCAGCTCCTTTTTCCTATTCAAAAAAAAGGTGCCTCTACAGCCTCTCTTCATCCAGTTCAAACCTTTCCCCGGAAAAACACAAAACCCCTGATTTTCCAGGGTGTATACTTTGGTTTCGAAGGAAACCAGCATGCCCTTAATACCGCCCAAAAGATAGTCAAAACACTTCAAGGAAATCTTTTCTTTGTTCCTTCAACAAAAAAACCAGCTTACCATGCAGCTTGCAGTATGGCCTCAAACCTCTTTGTAGCTCTCCTTTATACAGCCAGCGCTCTTTTAAAAGACTCAGGCATAGATAAAAAGACGTCCTTAAAAATTCTTTTTCCCCTTGTAGAGTATACCTGGAATAATATCAAAAACTGCGGGCTGGAAAAGGCCCTTAGTGGGCCTTTGTCAAGAGGAGATAAGAAAACAGTTGCTTTCCATGTTGATGCTCTCCGTTCTCAACCTGAGACAGCTAAGCTTTACCGGCTCCTGGCAAAGAAATCTCTACAGTTATTAGAGGAAGCAGACCGCCTTGATCCCTCAAGCCTCATCCTTTTGCAGGATTTGCTGGAAGATAAATAACTTCTTCTTCCAATTCAATACCGAACTTACGCCTAACTCTTTCTTTAAGAACCGAGGCCAGAGCAAGGATGTCCTGTGATTTAGCATCCCCCTGGTTGTAGATGAAGTTGGCGTGCCCTTTGTAAACAACCGCCCCTCCCACGCGCATTCCTTTTGCCCCCACTTGTTCCAGAAGATAGGCAGCAGCCGTCTTTCTTCCGCTGGGAAGCTCGGGGTTTTTGAAAAAACTGCCCCCACAGGCAAGATCCCGGGGAGGCAATTTCTGTTTCCTTAATTTGAGATTTTCATCAATCCGGAAGGCAACTGAATGGGGCTTATCTTTGCGCAGTAAAAGAAGAACTTTCAGTACAATCTCCCTGGTCAATTTCAGTTTACTCCAGCGATAGCTGAATGATAAATATTCACGGGTAACCTCTCTCTCTTCTCCCCGTTCATTCATCAACCAGGCTTTCTGAAGACAAGATCCGACATCTTCTCCAAAAGCACCCGCATTACCATAAACAGCTCCACCTACAGTACCCGGAATCCCGGCTATAAATTCCAACCCAGCCAGACCACGATTCCTGGTGAATTCTACCAATTGGGATATGGAAGTTCCCGTTTCTACCTCCAGTAAGTCTTCTTTTTTTAATCGAATCCAGCTGGCCTTGTTTTTAATTATCAAACCCCGGAATCCCTGGTCATCGAAAATAATATTATATCCCCCGCCAATCACTCTGAAAGCTATTTTCTCTGAAATAGCTGTCTTTACCGCAATAATAAGATCACTTAGGTTATCAGCCTGGAAAAAAAAATCAGTTTTCCCCCCGACTCCAAAATTACAATATTCAGAAAGGGAGACACTTAGGGAAAGCTCTTTTCTTACGGATTGTAAAAAAATTTGAGGGAACCGAGCCTTTCTTTCTTCCACATTTTTATTCTAATTCAGGCTGAAGGAAATTCCAATCCCTTTTTTTTCTTTATGTTATGCAATCATTCAAGGATATAAGCCTTCTATTTCAATCTGGCATGAACTTTGCTAATATATTCCAGTGAATATTATATTGACATTTCATTTGGGAAAAGCTATCATGCAACAAATTTTTAGGAGAGGTTAAGATGAAGCTAACCACGGTCGTCTTACTCATTTTCTCACTTCTAGTGGGAGTATTTCTATACGGACAAGAGTCGAGCGCAGAACAAGAATATATTAAGGCAATGACAACCGCTGACGTCAATCAAAAAGCCAAAATGCTCAAAGACTATATTTCCAAATACGCGGGTAAGGGAACAAAGTATGAAAATTTCGCTTATGCCAACCTTTGCCTGCTTCCTTATTCAGGTAAAACCCCCCAGGAAACCATCGAATACGGTGAAAAAGCTCTGGCCTTGAATGGTCTCGATGCTCTCACCAAATGCCAAGTACTTCTTCAAGTTTCCGGGATCTACAGTTCCTTAGGACAAAATCTTGACAAGGCAGCTGAATATGCAGGACAGGTGGTAAAAATAGCTCAAACCAACAAGAACAGTGAAAACAGCGGTGCCACTCCCCAACAATGGAATACATTTATAGGAGCAGCTTATTTTGCCCAAGGACAAGCAATGGAGAAGGCTAAAAATTATAGCGGTGCTGTGGATGTCTATATTAAATCCTACGGCATCTTGAAAAACAAAGAGATTATAAATTCTCTAAAGAGAGCAGGAAAACTCCTTTATGATAACGATCAATTTTCGTCAGCTCAAAAAGCCTTTGAAATCCCAGCTACCAGTTTAAAAGACTTCCCCAGTCTTGTTTTTTACGCAAAATCTCTTCACCGCCAAGGTAAAAATACCGAGGCTTTAAAGTTCTACAAAGAGGCTTACTCCCAGCAAAAAAACGGAGAAGTAGCTTACAATATCGGTATTATCCTGGCTTCACAAGCAAAATCTAATCCCAGCAAAGCTCAGGAAGCTATTGATTATCTCCTTCAGGCAAGCTTTCTTTCTGAAACCTTTTCCAAGAAAGCCATGCAGCTTTCTGAAAGCCTTTTCTTCACCCAGAATCCCGACCTCAAGTATAACGAAACAGTCAATGAACTTGCCGGAAAATCCAAAAAATTAGAAGAATTAACCAATACTTTTAATAGTAAATTCGGAGATAAAACCGAAGAAGATCTATCCGAGTCTCAGAAAAAAGAAATGAATTCTCTTCTGGATCAAATTGAAACTGAGCAAAAAGCCATAGAAAAATTACAGAAAGCACAAGAAGAAGCTTTGAACAAATTCAATGATCTCATTGAACAAACAAAGAAAAAATTAGGCATAAATTAGTCAAAAAGGGGGACGTTCCCCAAAGGGACACCCTTTACCCTGAAGAAAAACAATAATAGAGCCTATTCGGTCTGTTTAGTCATTCAGTCCATTTAGTTTATCTCGTCCATTTAGTTTGTTTGGTTTATTAGGCTGAGGAGAAAAAATAATCGATAAATGAGATGGGCAGGAAAAGCTTATTGCGATTGTTTCGTTTATCTTGTTCATCTCGCTAACCCTTTTCACACCAAACAAACCAGATAAACTAGATAAACCAGACAAACGAGATAAACGAGAAAGACGAGCAAGAAAAACAGTCGGCATCCGCAGAAATTAAAAATGAACATTTTCATTTGTCGAGGGGAGCAAGAATGCTATGGGTATTTAGCTTGAATTATTCATAACCAACTGAATTAACTCAAATTTATTTCTTTTCTTTCTTCTTTTTCCCGAAAATATCCAAGGAGAAATAATCCTTCAGGTTTTTTTTATCTTTTTGCTTTAAATCACCCAATTCTTTCTTGGCAACTTTGTGATCAGGATCAAGGGCATAAGCTCTTTCAAACTGTTTTCGGGCCTTGATTTTCAAGCCCTCTTGTTTGTAAAGCAAGCCTAAACCTGCATAGGCCTCTGGATTCCACGGTTCCAATTTAATGGCCTTGAGGAAACTTTCTTCGGCCTGCTTCAGATAACCTGGAATCTTTGATAAGGTCAAAGCTTGTAAGAGAAAATATTGACCTTTGTTTTTCATTAAACGGGTAGCTTCACGGAGCAAGACATAAGCTTCTTCATAGCGTCCTTGATTATAGAGTGTTTTGGCTTGACGAAACTTGACTTCTGCTGATTTTTCTACTTCTTTCCCGCCTGTTCCTCTCCTGGACTGGAGTATCTTGTCATAGTCCTTCCTCGCCGAAGAACTGCTCAAAGTACGGTAGGCTTGAGTGATACTATTGAAAACTTCAGAAACTTTCTCTTTGATATCACGGTGAAGATTCCTTGGGAATAAATCCGGATGAAATTGCCGGGCCAATTTAAAATAATTCTTTTTGATTTCGTTTGGTTCAGCAGAATGAGAAACGTTCAGTATTTGGTAATAATCCATTTCTGATAAGCGGCTGTAAATTTGATGAATTTCCTCTATAATATCTCCATGCACCTCTTCTTCCTTTTGTTTCTCTTCCGGTTTTACTTCTGGCGTTTCCTGTTCCCTTGAGTCTTCCTCCTTTAAATCAATCTGTTTCAAACAATATAATAAGTAAAGGTGTTTCCAGAAAAGATCTGAATGTCCAGAAAAAGATTTCAATATTTCCTCAGATGGTGTTTGCCCATCAATGCTTTTCAGAATTTCTTTTTCTTCTTCGGTGAGACGGAGATATAAATCTTTTGAAGCCGGGAAAAAAGTTCTATTTCTTAAAAATTCCTGCAGAGCAGGATTAAATTTCATTCTCCGGATTCCATCTTCAATTAGGACCGGTACTTCCAGCGTGATCTCGAATTCTTCCAGGCCAGATTCTGTCTTTTCCTGAAACTTGAACTCTCCATCAAAAAAGGGAAATAGGTTTAAAGTGATTTCTCTCATCTGGTATCTTAATCCTGCTTCCAGGTCTTCATGGGTAATGAGGGACTTCTTGACCAGGATTTCTCCAATGAACTTCTTTGGAGCAACAAATTCATCCAGCCTCTGAAAATCCTTTTCGGAAATTTTTCCCAATCTGAACAGGACTTTTCCCAAAAGCTCCTCGGGCTGATTTGTCTTGGCAAAAACCAGGTGTCCTTCCCTGAAAAAAAGAAATTTATAAATCATATCTTTCCTGAAAATTAATCTTCCGTTTAGCCTGTTGAAATAAATGTCCCTGAGGTAGAGAGCAATATGTTTTAAAGAGAATGAATAAGTAGGATTATCTTCGGTAGGATTCATTTATCTTCTTCCCTTTTATATTATAGTTATCAACAAGTTTCAAATCTACATTTAAAAAAAATCCGGGGTTCCCTTAAACGTTCTATCCCTCCATGTCATCGCTAGCGACCGCAGGGCGCGTGGCGATCTATTTGTATTCCGTCGCAAGTGACAAGCCCGCCATGGGAAATTAGTTTGAAAAGACAATGATTTTATGATAATTATTCGACTATGAAAGTCGTTCTGGCCCAAATTACTTCGCTTCTCGGGGATGTGGAAAAAAATTTCCACAAGCATCTTGAGTGTATTGAAAACGCCCGCAAGGAAAAGGCCGACCTCATTATTTTCCCTGAACTTAGTTTAACCGGCTATTCGTTAATGGACATGGTAGAAAATGTAGGGCTCAATCCCTTCCAAGATTCGATGTTTAATGAGCTTAAAAAAATCAGCCGGGATATTTCTCTCGTCTTGGGTTTTGTAGAAGAGAAAGAAAGAGGCCTGTACTTTAACTCAGCCGCTTTTATTGAAGACGGTGAAATAAAACACATCCACCGAAAAGTCCATCTTCCTAATTACGGAATGTTTGAAGAAAAAAGATTTTTAGCCCGGGGAAAAGATTTCCTCCCTTTTACCACTAAATTTGGTAAAGCCGGAATGCTTATTTGTTACGACTTCCTTCACTACTCCTCCAGCTACCCCCTCTCAGCCGGAGGAGCGGATATTATCATAGTGATCAGTGCTGCTCCTGGCCGCGGGAACCAGGAAAAAGATGAATTTGCCAGTCAGCATATGTGGGAACTAATGGGAGAGGCTATTTCCTGTTTCTCTACTTCTTTTGTCTTTTACTGTAACAAAGTTGGTTTCGAAGACGGAAAATGCTTTGCCGGAAGTTCATTTATTTTTGGTCCTTCAGGAAAACTATATACCAAAGTACCGGCCTTGGACGAATGTCTTATCACCCAGGAAATTGACCTTGATGAGATAAGCAGCATCAGAAAAAAAAGAATGTATAGAAGAGATGATAGACCTGAATTAATTCTTCATTCTCTTAAGCAGATTATAAGCTCAAATGAAAATAAATCCTGAATTTACAGAAAAAGTTCTAACCAATTTTATCCGAGATGAACTCGCCAAATTCGGTTACGCTAAAGGCATTCTTGGACTTTCAGGAGGTTTGGATAGCGCAGTCAGTGCAACCCTGGCTGCCAGAGCACTTTCTCCGAAAAACGTCATCGCCCTAATTATGCCCTACGGGAATAATTTCCCCCAGGATATTGAAGATGCCAAGAGTCTGGCCCAAAGCCTGGGCCTCCAGTACGAAACTATCGACATCTCTCCCCAGGTAGATTGCTATTTCAAAGCTTGCCCTGTAGAAAACCGGATTTTAAAAGGTAATAAAATGGCCCGGGAGAGAATGTCTATTCTTTACGACTATTCATCCAGAAAAAAAGCTTTGGTCCTGGGAACAAGCAACAAAACAGAGCTTCTCCTGGGTTACGGCACCATTCATGGAGACATGGCCTCGGCCATCAACCCTCTTGGTGACCTTTATAAAACTCAAATTCGGCACCTGGCCGAATACCTGGATATTCCTAAAAATATACTTGAAAAAAAACCAAGTGCCGGACTTTGGGCTGGACAGACAGACGAGGAAGAACTGGGGATCGATTATGAAACTATCGATAAGATTTTATTCCTTCTGGTTGACGAGAGAAGAACAAAACAAGAAATCCTAAAGCTCGGCTTTAATAAATCTCATCTTGAAAGGATAACTTCTTTTATTGTTTCTTCTGAATTTAAAAGGAAACTCCCTATCATCCCAAAATTATCCTGGCGCACCATTGGAATTGATTTTCTTTATCCATACGACAGGGGGAAATAAGTGGCTACTCTCCCTCAGGGGACGCTCTACATCGTGGCCACTCCCATAGGCAACCTGAAAGATCTGACATTCCGGGCTTTAAAGATACTCCAGGAGGTTTCTCTTATTGCTTGTGAGGACACAAGACGGACTTTAAAACTGCTCAACCATTTCCGGATCAAGAAACATCTGATCAGCTATTTTCACCCTAAGGAAAAACAAAAAATACCAACTATTATTAAAGTCCTGAAAGAAGGAAAAGACGTGGCTCTTGTCTCGGACGCCGGAACTCCCGGCGTTTCAGATCCAGGTTTTCCCTTAATTCAAGAAGCATTGCAAGAAGGAATAAAAATAGTACCTATCCCTGGCGCTTCAGCAATTACCGCAGCTCTTGCCTGCTCCGGGCTTCCTACTCACAGATTTATTTTTCTGGGTTTTCCACCGGCAAAAAAAGAAGCTTCCCGCAAATGGCTTCATTCTTTAAAAGAAGAACCCTCTACCCTAATAATCTTTTTACCAACAAGGCGGTTGCCAGATTTCCTCATTATGGTGGAGGAGACATTAGGCAAAAGGAAAACAGTTGTATCCAGGGAAATGACTAAGGTTCACGAAGAATTTATCAGAGGAACACCTAAAGAAATTTTGGAAAATTTTTCACCGGGACAATTAAAAGGAGAGATCACTCTGATAATAGAGGGAAAACAGAGAAGGAAATCCTGAATACCATTTCTCTAATTTGAACAACATTTTCTTATTCAATTTCCAAAATTATTATTTAAAATACTTGACAAATCGGCACTCATATATTATATTACTAAAGGACTTAGATTTTAAGAAAGGAGGTAAAAAAATGGCTATTGTAAGATGGGACCCTTGGAAAGACATGATGAGCCTTAGAGAAAGAATGAATCGCTTATTTGAGGATACCTTCACCGGCAGGGGAGAAGAACAAGATATTATGGCCGGTAGCTGGGCTCCCTCAGTTGATATCTATGAAACAGAAAATGAAGTGGTTGTAGCTGCAGAGGCTCCGGGAATTGATGAAAAAGATCTGGAAATCAAAATAGAAAATAATACTTTAACCCTGGCCGGAGAACGCAAGTTCGAAAAGGAAACCAAAGAGGATAATTATCATCGCATCGAACGTGCTTATGGTAAGTTCTCCCGCTCTTTTACTTTGCCTCCCTATATAGACCAGGAAGACATCAAAGCAGAATATGACAATGGAGTCCTCAAGGTCTCAATGCCAAAAAAACCTGAGTTGAAACCTAGAAAGGTGAAAGTACTAAAACCTACTAAGAAATAAGATAGTAATAATCTCCTCTGATAAAAAGCGCCCTGTTTCCAGGGCGCTTTTTTTATGCCTGGGCTAAAGTTACCGCCCGGACTTCCCTCACCCCTGCTTTCCTTAAAACCCGGGCGCATTCCCTTATTGTAGCCCCGGTTGTATAAACATCATCAACAAGACAAACAATTTTTCCGCTTAATTTTTCCTTCTTCCTGACTTCGAAAACTCCCTTCACATTTTCCTCCCGTTCATGGCTGTCCATGGATGTTTGAGGGGGCCTGAAAACAGTACGGACTAAACAATTTTGGGAAAAAGAAATATTTTTGATCTTGGCCAATTCCTTAACCAGGATTGTACTTTGATTAAACCCCCTCTCTCTCTTTCTTCGTGGATGAAGAGGAACAGGAAGAATAATCTCTACGCCCTGCCAAATTTCTTGATCTCCTCCCAGCATTTTATCAGCAAAATCAGCCAATTCTTTTCCCAGGACGCGGATTCCATGATATTTGTAAAGCAGGATAACATCTTTCAACTTACCTCTGTAAAAAGAGCAGGAGCGGTGTCTAACAAAAGGCGGCGGTTTCCTCAGACAGTCAAGACAGATATGAGGTTCGCTGTTTTCCTGGAAAAATCTTCCACATACAAGGCAAAAAGAGGCCGGCCTTTTGAATAAACTCTTCCCGCAAAAACGGCAGATAACTCTTTCTCTTCTCCTTTCCAGAAAACACCCGCATAACTTGCAAAACGAAGGGAAAAACAGCAGCTCCCCTAATTTTAAACATTCATATAAAAAAATATTTAAAGGAGCTTTCAGGTTGACTCTTCTGTTTTCTCCTGGCATTTCACACAATATGGTGTCCAGGGTACAACATCCAGACGTTTTTTGCTTATCTGCTCCCCGCACATTTGGCATTTTCCATAATCACAAGTCTCTATCCTGGCTAAAGCCCGGTCAATCAGCTTTAATTGCATTCTTTCTTTTGTGGACAAACTGAGCAAAAACTCTTTAGTATAAGCATTATCAGCTTTGTCAGCTAAATCCTGGGCAACATCAGGCTCAATATCTTTGCTTTCAGCATCAAAGCCGCTTATCTTCTCAACTATTTCCAGTTTTTTCTGATCCAGAAGAGCCTTGTAATGTTCCTTTTCTTTTTTATCCACTCTGTATCCCCCTATTTTGCGTAATTCCGGCCTTCAATAAATGAAAAAGCCCTGTAAATTTGCTCTAAAAGCATTAACCTTGACAATTCATGCGAGAAAGTCATTCTGGACATGGAAAGCAGTAAATCAGCTCTCTTGAGAAGCCGGTCTTCAAGCCCGATGAATCCTCCAACGACAAAAGTAACTGTTCGTGTAGACTCGAAAGCCAACTTTTGCAGAAAACTGGCAAATTGCTTTGAATTCATTTGCTTTCCCTTATGAAATAGACAGATAATATAGTCATCCTTTAAGTGTTTTTCAATACCGTTCGCTTCTATTTTTTTAATCTTATCTGAATCTTTTTCAGAAATTCCTTTGGCTTCCTGGGTTTCTATCACCTGGCAAGGGACCATCCGATTAATCTTTTCCAAATACCTTGCGGTCAGCTCGGCTGTTGAAGATACTTTTGTTTTCCCCGGCCATAATATTTTAATCTTCATGATTTTTCTCAAATAATATTCTTAATCCTCTCCTGGAAAATTTCGATTAATTGAGCAATAAAATAAAGAGAATACATTGGAATGTCAATCTTTTTTTGGATTTATTTTAAGAAAAAAAATCTTTGGAATTTAGTAATCCACCTTCGGAGCATCCCCCCATAGTTTTTCCAAGGAATAATATTCCCTGGCTCTTTTCGAAAAAACATGGACAATAAAATCACCATAATCCATCAGAATCCATTCAGCATTCTCTGCTCCTTCAACACTTAAAGGACGATGATCGGCTTTCTTTAATTCGAGCTCAATATTCTCATAAATTGATTTGTTCTGCCTGGAGGAATGACCATGCATGATAACAAAAAAATCAGTAAATGAGCATAAGTTGCTTAACTTGAGAACCTTTACATCCTCTCCTTTTTTGGCCTGAGCCGATTTGACCGCAATTTTTACCTCCGGAGGAAGGCTTCGCTTGGTCAATTCTTTGTAAGTATTTCTGTTCATTTTCCTCTCTTGTATAGATTTTGTCTTTTGATATAGTTTTCCACCTCTGGTGCAACCATTCCCGAGATCGTTTTTTCATCACGGACTCTGTTTCTAATCTCGGTGGACGATATAGGGAGAGCATCAATAGGAAGAAGAAATATTGAAGCCCTTGATAACATTTCCTCTTCAAGCTCTTCTCCTTCAGAAAGAAGTTCCATTTTATTCTTTAACTGTCCACCCAAAACACTTTCGGCCATGTCCAGATTATATCCAGGCCTGCTTATAACCAAAAAAAAACACTCTTCCAGAACTTGATGATAATTCTTCCATGTCTCAATGTCCAGAAAAGCATCTACTCCAATGATGAAAAAAATCTTGGCCATAGGGAAGAGCTTTTTGACTTTTCGTAAGGTCAGAATGGAATAGGATTTTTGTTTGTCTTCTATTTCGATTGAAGAAGCGAAATATTCATTATATTTTTTAAGAGACAATCTGACCATCTCCATCCGGTTTTCAGGAGAAGCAATGTCTATTGAGCTTTTATGAGGAGGAATATATGAGGGAATAAATAGTATCCTGTTTAATATAGCTCTCCTCTGCACACACTGAGCTGCTTTAAGATGACCCTGGTGAATGGGATTGAAAGTTCCTCCGAATAATCCTATTCTTTCCCGTCTATTCACTTTGACTTTTTTCCTTGTGTTTCTTCAGCCTCAGGTTCAATTCCTGAACCAATGGTTTTAGCCCTTTTCTCTTGATTGCTGATATTTCGAACAATGGTATTTTTTCGTCTTTGGCCAAAGATTTAATTTTGGCCAAACTTTCCCGCTTTTTATCTATCAGGTCAATTTTATTGGCCACCAGTATCTGCGGCCTTTTCAACAAATTGGGATTAAAAGCTCTGAGTTCTCCGATTATTATATGATAATCTTCAACCGGATCTCTTGTATTATAAGGAGATACATCCAGAATATGGACAAGAATTTTGGTTCTTTCTATATGCTTCAAAAACTTTATCCCCAAACCATGTCCTTTATGTGCCCCCTCTATCAATCCAGGGATATCAGCCACAACGAAACTTGTGGTTTCATCCACATCGACTACTCCCAGGTTAGGAACAAGAGTCGTAAAGAGGTAATCAGCTATCAAAGGTCTGGCTGCTGAAACCTTGGAAATCAAGGTTGATTTTCCCACATTAGGAAATCCAATAAGCCCCACATCAGCGATTAGCTTGAGTTCCAGAACATATTTTTTCTCTTCACCTGGTTTGCCTTCTTCTCTAAAACGAGGAGCCTGGTGAGTAGGGCTGGCAAAAGAAGCATTGCCCTTGCCGCCCCGTCCGCCTTTGGCAGCCATAAAAACCTGTCCCACCTGAGTAAAGTCAATTAGAATACGGCCTTCTTCTTTTTCCCGGACTATTGTTCCTACAGGAACTTTAAGCCGGAGATCTTCTCCTCTTTTCCCATGACGATTGTTCCCTTCCCCATGAGCACCCCTTTTTGCTTTTATGATTGGATGGAAACGGAAATAAGAAAGAGTGTTTAAATTTTGGTCTGAAACGAGATAAATGCTCCCCCCATCGCCTCCCCTTCCTCCATCGGGGCCTCCCCGGGGAACACCTTTTTCTCTCCGGAAGCTCAGACAACCATTCCCACCTTTTCCGGCTCTAAGAGTTATGGAGACCTGGTCGACAAACATAAACTGACTGGAACAGCCTCCTAAGCAGGATTCACTGAGACAAACTTCTTGTTTTTCCCTTTTGTTTCGAAGCAGACAATCCCGCTTACTTTGGCAAAAAGTGTGTCATCTCTTCCCCGGCCAACATTTTCTCCAGGCCTGAAAGGAGTTCCTCTTTGCCGAACCAAAATTGAACCAGCCTTGACTTGCTGGCCGCCAAAACGCTTGACACCCAGTCTCTTGGCTCGACTATCTCGTCCATTTCGGGCACTTCCACCAGATTTTTTATGGGCCATTTTATGACTCCTCGCTCACTTTTTTCTTTTTTCCGCTTCCCTTACTTTTTTTGACAGATTTTTTTTGAGTTGTTGCTGCTTTCTTTTTTTGTGTCGCAGTTTCTTTCTTTTTTGGCCCAGGCTTTGACTTCCTTTGTGTCTTTTTCTCTACTTTCTCACCGGCTTCTTTTTTAATCTGTTTTTTCTCAGAAGGCCTGGTTGTCTTTTCAGCCTTTTTTACTTTTTCATCTTTTTTGTAAGGAGTAGCTTTTTTAGGTGCTGCGGCTTTGCTTTTTTCAGTTTTCTCTGGTTTTAGCTTGTTTTCCTCTTTCTTATCAGGTTTAACAGCTTTTTCTCCAGCAATTATTTTTTCTATTCTGACTAAAGTCAAATTCTGGCGGTGTCCTCTGGTTTTCTTGTATTGCTTCCGTCTTTTCTTCTTGAAAACAGTTATTTTATCGGACTTTAAATTTTCCAGAACAACTGCTCTTACTTCAGCTTTTTCTATAAAAGGTGTTCCTATCATGGTTTTTTGATCGCTTTCAATCAGAAGAACCAGGTCAAAAACAACCGGTTTCCCTTTCTCCCGATTAAGTTTTTCCACCTGCAGTGATTCTCCCTCCTGGACCTTGTACTGTTTTCCACCGGTTTTAATCACAGCAAACATTTTTCAACCTTCTAATTAAAATTATTTTTCGCCTGTCTTGGAGACGGATTCTAAATTTAACATATGACTATTCTTATGTCAATTAATCCTGACAATCTTGACAAAAAAAAAGCTTTTCTCTAAGTTAGAGAAGTCGTCATTCCAGAACGGAGTTCAGGGCGGTTAGCTCAGTGGTAGAGTACCGGTCTTACAAGCCGGGTGTCACTGGTTCGAATCCAGTACCGCCCACCATCCTTTTTTTCTTTCCTATCATTATAGTTTCGGAGATTCTTACAAGGGCAATTTATGATTTTCTTTTTATTTTACTTATTAGTATAATATAATACCTCTAAAAAAGGGGCTAAACAGTGAAAAAGACCAAAGTCCTCCTTGTTGAAGACGAAAATATAATTGCCAGAGATATTCATCACATGCTCGTCAACACTGGCTATGAAGTAATGGCTGTAGTTGGTTCAGCTCCAGATGCAATAGAGAAAGCTAAAGAACTCCAACCGGATATTGTTTTGATGGATGTCATGCTGGGGGGAAAAAGATCTGGTGTCAATGCAGCTTCCCATATTTACCTGAATTTGGATATCCCTATTGTTTATCTAACTGCCTATACAGACGAATTAACTGTGGAGCAAGCTAAAAAATCAGAGCCTTTTGGTTACCTTCTCAAGCCATTTGAAGAAAAAGAGCTGCGAACAACTATAGAGGTAGCTCTCTATAAATTCCAGATGGAGAAGCACCTTAAAGAAAGGGAACACTGGCTGTTCACTATGTTGACAAGTATCCGGGATGGAGTTGTAGCAACTGACTATGAAGGCAAAGTAACCTTCATGAATCCTCTGGCAGAAAATTTAACAGGAGTAAAAAACGACAAGGCTTTAGGCAAGCCCATAAATCAAATAGTTACTATAATGGCTGAAGAAACCAAAAAAACATGCCCGATAGTACTTACGCCTGTTCTTAAAGGCAATCACTTTACCTTTCCTAGTCAAAGCCTGATCCTCTCAAAAAATGGCAAGGCAACTCCTGTAGAGCCCAGAATTGCTCCTATTCTGGGAGAACAGAAATCTCCCATGGGAGTGGTTTTAACCTTCTCTGACACCTCCCAGCGTAAAATAGCAGAGGAAGAGTCCCAGCAAAATTGGCAAAAAATGATGAACGCCATGAAAGGAACAGTCCAGGCCATGGCTTCAACCATAGAAACCCGCGATCCCTATACAGCCGGACATCAACGGCGGGTATCAGTCCTGGCCTGTGCAATTGCCAAAGAACTAAATCTTTCCAAAGACAGGATCCAGGGTCTCAGGCTGGCCGCCGATATTCACGATATAGGTAAGATCTATGTTCCCGCTGAAATACTCAGCAAACCAGGGAAAATATCTGACACCGAATACAATCTCATCAAGATTCATCCTCAGGTTGGCTTCGATATTCTGAAAAACATTGAATTTCCCTGGCCGCTGGCTGAAATTG
The DNA here is from genome assembly GCA_964440805.1 of uncultured Eubacteriales bacterium. GTDB lineage: Bacteria > Acidobacteriota > Aminicenantia > Aminicenantales > Aminicenantaceae > CAYTTR01. The sequence goes on along the minus strand of CAYTTR010000025.1, from coordinate 26,065 downwards.
TTTATCAACATCACGAAAGATTAAACGGAAGCGGTTATCCTCAGGGCCTTAAAAACAACGAAATTTTGCCCGAGGCCAAGATCCTGGGAGTGGCCGACGTAGTCGAGGCTATGGCTTCTCACAGGCCTTACCGTCCAGCCTTAACCATCAATGATGCCTTAGAAGAGATAAGTAAAAACAAAGGTGTTTTATATGATCCTGAGGCAGCCAGGGCATGTATCAAGCTTTTCAAAAACGGTTTTTCTTTTCCAGAATGATAATATAAAAAGCCGACAATATCCAAAACATGAATTGGAATAAGATAGCAGCTGCATTTTTCCTCGCAAGCTCAATTCTGGCTTTCTTAACCGGTCTTGCTGCTTTTATAATTCTTTTCGCTCTTGATTTTAACATGTACTGGCTCATTCTATCTCCGGTTATCCTGGCCGTTTACCAGATTCCTGCTGTCTGTCTTTTCTGGCTGTATAAAAAACAAAAAAATAAGTAATTCTCCCCCCAATTCGGGAAAATTAATACAAAATAGTGAGAGAATCTCCCAGTTGACTCATTCTTCTGGAATTGATAGGATTTTTCCGCTTGTAATGAGTATTTCATCTATTCCTTACTGCCGGGGGAAATAAAATGAAAAAAAATATCTTGATTTTTACTGCACTTTTAATTTCCTTTACAGCAAGCTTTTCTTTTGGACTAACCTGGATTATTCACGAGTCGAGGTCGCCGCCGGGATTCAGGTTAAAGGAAGTCCGGTAAACCTCTCCTGTACTTTTACTGGAGTAGGAATTGTAGAGGGACAGTATTTTGTCAATGGACAAAAAGTGGATTCTTTTTCCCTCCAATTCGGAAATTCGAGCCGAGAAATTGAAAAAGAATTCCCTGTTTCTAAACAGGCTGAACCCGGTAAAAAAATTCTCGTTGCCTTACGCTTAGAAAACAAAGGCCGTCTTCCTCTAATAGAAAGAAACTCAGCAGAAGAAGGAATCTATATTCAAGTAAGGAGAACAAAATTAGATTTTCCCGCGGCCGAAGCAGCCTTTCAGAAACTTTCCCGCTTTCTTCTTGATTTGAAGCTGGGAGTAATTCTTTTCGATTTAGCTCCTAAAGAGACTCTTCCTTCTTATAAAGTCCGTCCAATTTCTTCTGAATATGATAAAAATAGGATGCGCCCCCGACGGGATTCGAACCCGTGTTGCCGCCTTGAAAGGGCGATGTCCTAGACCAGGCTAGACGACAGGGGCGCTTTTGGTGAGCCGTGCTGGATTCGAACCAGCGACACCCGGCTTAAAAGGCCGGTGCTCTCCCTCTGAGCTAACGGCCCTAGGATAAAGATGGTTATTTATAAACTAATATCTGGACTGAGTCAATATGTGAGGTTAACTTTACTCTACTCTATTTCTCTTCTTCCTCGGTCTCGGCCTCTTCTGTTTCTTCTTCCTCCGTCAACTGAGATTCTGCTTGACTGGCTTCGGCTTCTTCCACTTTTTCCTCTCCAATTTTCTTAATATCCCCGATTATCCAGCGTCCCCGGTGGGTAATATTCAAGTCTTCATCTTTAAGTTCATATTTTTTTAAATAAAACCGATAATTTTCTTCTTGTCCTTCTTTATCAGTAACAGCCACATCGACAGTTTTAAAATGATAATTTCCGGTAAAACTTCTTATGGTGGGAATATCTCCTACGCCCAGGGAAAAAGTGGCGATTTCCTCTTCTCTGGCTGCCGCAGCCTTGGCTTCGTTGTACTGGGCCTGTAATTCTTTATGCTTTTCGTACTGCTCATCATATTTCTCTTGCATCTCTTCCACCCGTGCCTGAGCAGCTCTTTTGGCAGCAGTTGTTCTGGCTCTCTCAAGATCAAATTTGGCATCATCCAGCGCATCCCGGGCATCAAGGGTTATTCCAACTGACTCCTCAACTTTCTTTTTCAGTTCCTGCTCTTTCTTATCCATCTCTGGAAGCTTGAAAGGCTCTACTACCTCCTCACTGACGCTGATTATTTCCCATCTTTCGAACTCAATTGAAACCGGGCTTAAAGCCATGGTTGACATGGTTGAAGTATCCTTCAGGGAAACAGCATCGAAGTACCTTTTAAGTAAATTTTTCTCCGGGTTTGAAGCGCAACTTTGAAAAGCCAATAAGATAATGAGAACACCCATAATGGAAAGAACTTTCCGGCTCATACTTCCTCCTTCTAATTTTTTAAATAAAGGATCCATTTTTTTTTAATTTTACTTTGTTTTCTGTCAAAAAAGCAAGTTTAAATGAAACTGAATTTCATAAAAAATTCAATTGGAATGAAATTTTGATTATTAACAGTCACTGCATCTATAAAATCAAGAGTTGTCCGTAGCAGCCGAAGTCTTGAATACTTGTTCCCACATACCAAATGGGACAGAGAATTGGCGTTTTATGGGGATATTGACTTCATACCCACTGAAGAATACACGCGTGAAGATGCCCGAGAAGCCATAAGAGATACCCGGATGGTTACTGAGGGAGCAAAAAAATTAATTAAAACTTAAGGTAAAAAACTTTTTGCCTCTTGCCCGCCTGACCGAATAGACAAAATTTGTTATTTTTAGTCTACATTTAAAAAGAAAATCCAATCCCCCCCAGAATTCTTAATCCGCTAAGGTCAACCTCTTCCTCAAATGGTTTTACCTTGAGGGGAACATATTTAACATCTCCGGATAGAAAAATGTTCCTACTAAAATAAATTTTAAGCCCTCCGCTTACAAAAGGGGCGTACCCTCTGTGATCAACCTTATAATCTTCGACATATGGACTATCCACTGTTTGCTGGTAATAATATATTCCATAACCGGCCCGAAAATAGGGAACAACACTCCTTATTTTAAGTTGGTAACCAGCGAAAACTTCTATTCCTGTAACCTTAATAGTGGTCGCTTCATCAAAAAGACCAATTGTTCCGCTCTTCTCATATCCACCTTCATATCCGGCCCCAATATACAGCCCTCCTCCTATATCCACTGTTAAATAAGGATAATAGACCATTCCGTCTCCATAAACATCCTTGACATCACTGTCAAAAACTGTCCGTAAGCCATACAGGGCTCCGACCTCCACCTGAAATGCTGGTAAACTCATAGGTAAAAAAAGGAGCAACAATATCACACTTGCTTTTTTTATCATTAAAATTCTCCCTTCAATCATTGCTGATATCCACCGGATCACTCTCCCGGTTATATTCATCGAAACAGGTAATACGATAGGTAAAATAATCATTTCTGCCTAGACCCCGGTCATAAAATGAAAATATATCCGGATTTACTTCAGTAAGTAATTGGAAAGCTGACTCCGGAGCATTTTTTTCTTTACGGTAGATTCTGTAGGAAAGAATCTGAGTTTTGTTTTTCGGATTATCCTCCCATGTAAGATGATTAATATACTCCTTAAAAAATATAAAATCATTTTCCAGTCTTTCCAAAGAAGCGTTGGCTGGAGGATAAAGCAGGGGAAAACCGGAAAAAGCCTTCAAACAGACATTGGAATTAGCATAGGCTCCAGAAGAAACAGTATGCAAGTCGCTCCAACTGGAGCCGTTCGAGCTGATATAGCTTTGACCGGAAGCTGCTTTGGCCTTGCTGCTGTAATCTCTCCAGGGATATTCAATGGGAATAGGCCAATTATATCCCTTTGTTTTCAACTTCACTACTACCGAAAACTTCCGTCCCTTAACAATTGAAACAGATTTTTTAAGATCAACAGTGTAATAACCGGGCTCATGAATTATTCCCGTCTCTTTCCTGACTAAATTTCCGCTTCGAGGATTACCTGAAGAAATGTTTCTGTAAATATAAATCTCATATTCATTACTGTCCCCGGTTGCAAAGAAACCGACTGCTGTCAGCGGTATGTTATTTTTGGCGGTAAAAATATTGGCAAACCAGGCTGTCTCTGAACCATAGCCTAAGCTCCAAGTCCAGCCATATTTATCATAATAGTAGTTGGTAAGATATCCTGATGTGGGCTCAGCTGTGACTACAGCATTAAAACCCTTTCGGGCAAAATACTCGTCATAATAAGAAACATAAAAATACCCCAATTCTCCCCAATTCTTGCTCCAACTGTTTCTGACGATAAAAGCACCGTCTCCTTGAGGGATTTGAGTAAATTTGTTCTTACTGAAATTATCATCCCAGCCGACAATGGCCACTGCATGTCCTCCGGATTCATCATCAGGATTGAAATAAGCATTATGGACAGGATTAAAGTAATTGCTGACCCAATACATTGAAGTGTAAACTGCTCCCAGGTTCATTACGGCCTGCTTTATCTTGGAATTATCTTTAGAGTTTTTCCTGGGAGGAATAAAAATTACTTCCTGCACATGTTTTCTCACCGGATAAGCAGCAAGAGAGGTATAGCGGTAAGGATCATCTGATTCGTTAACCGGCCCGCTCCAGCGGGTAAGGTAGGCCACAGCCATGTCAATATTTCCCCCTTCGCAAGGTCCCCAGTCAAAGCCATGATTGTCTATCATGTTCTGCTCAGAAAAATCACGCTCCTCCCCGGGAAGAAGAAATGACTCCAAGGAACCGTAAGTGGCAAAAGACCAGCAGGAACCGCAACTTCCCTGGTTGCGGATTGAAGTTAGTTTCTCTTGCTCTCTAAGGTCATAGAATGAAGGAAGCGCTTGAAGAGGAGTTTCTCTAAAGCCAAGGGTATAAGAAGTATCCAATGGAGAGGGTCTCCAACCAAGAGGAAATCCTTCCTCGGAAAAAGCAGGCCATCTTTCCTGCTTTACCTTAGACTGAAAATCAACAAACCTCTCATTTACAGGAGCCCCAAAAGGAACCACATCAGCTTGAGCCGGAAACCAAGACAAAACGCCCACTATGACCGCAACTGCCAGGCTTAGTGTTATGACCCCGAGAAAATCCTTTTTCCCTTTAAATTTTAAACTGCTTTCTAACATCAACCCCTCCCTTTCTCTATCCTTTTGAAATTCGATTTTTTTTTTAATATGAAAAACATTTTGAATTAATTTATTATATTATTTCATACTATTTCATGGAAAAAGACAAGGAGAGACCAATGAAAAGACATTCTTGTGCCCGGTTTTTTTCCTTATTCCTAATCATCTCTATTCTTCCGATTACTTCTTGGGCTCAAAGAACAGGTTATTCCACCGAAGAATTTATCAGGCGGAGAGAGGCCTTGATGAATAAAACCGAAGAGGGCTTAGTCATTCTTTTTGGTGAACCGATGGCTCCTGCCGGAAAGCATTTCAGACAGGATAATGATTTTTATTACTTTACCGGGGTGGAAGATACTAATGCCGTCTTGGTTATGACTCCGAAAGACAGAAAATCTTTCCTCTTCCTTCCCTCTCAAACCCCCCGGGAAGAAATGATCGATGGGGCTAATCTTCTCAAAGACCCGGCCGGGATTGAAAAAACCGGAATGGACGAGATTTTCCCTTTAAATTATTTTGATGAATTCATTGCCCGAAATGTTGTTCAACACGGACTGAAATTCTATCTGAGATTAATGCCCCGGGATGAAGTAGACAGCAGCCGCTGGGAAACGCGTATTTTTTTCGGCCGAAAAAACAGAATACATTACAACGATCAAATCTCTCTGGACAACTACCGCATTCTTAAACTGAAAGAAAGGTATCCATCCGTTGAATTCTTGGATATAACTCCCAGCATCGATCTATTAAGGGTAATCAAATCACCTGAAGAAATAGCTGTTTTACGCCGGAACGGCAGGATTTCAGCCGAGGCGGTTAAACAAGCTATGCTGGCTTCACGTCCGGGTGCTTTCGAATACGAGTTAGAAGCAGCCGCCATGTACACAATTTTAAAAAACGGAGCCCGCAGCTTTGCTTATCCTCCGATTGTGGGCTCAGGCCCCAACTCCTGCATCTGGCATTACAGCAAGAATGACCGCAGAATGGAAAGCGGAGATGTTGTCTTAATGGACTTCGGAGCGGACCTCGATTATATGTGCATGGATATCAGCCGGACATGGCCTGTTTCCGGCACATTCACTCCGGATCAACGGGAAGTTTACTCAGTGGTTCTCGAAATTTTAAAAGCCTGTCTTGAATTTTACCGGCCCGGTGTAACCGCTGAAGATGTCCAAAAACATGTGGCCGAATTCATGAATCGGAAAGGCATCGACACCCGCGGCCAGAAAGGAGGTATCGGACATTATGTTGGAATGGCTACACATGATGTCGGTCCCAGGGGAGTTCCTCTTCAGGAAGGGATGGTCTTTGCTATTGAACCCGGACTTTATTATCCGGAAAAAAATCTGGGAGTCAGGATTGAGGACACTGTCCTTATCACCAAGGATGGATGTGAAATATTGACTAAGGACGCACCTAAGGAGATTGATGAAATAGAAGCCCTTTTGGCTAAAAGAAAATAGGAGAGGCGGTAAGGAAGAGTTATTGCATTAATAGTGTTAACCTCGCTCATTTGTTTTATCTAGTTTATCTGGTTTGTTTGGTTTATATAGTTCATCTGGTTTATCTGGTATAACTGATTTGAAAAGGACGAGGTAACTGAAACTAAATAAACCATATAAACGAGATTAACTGGTGCGGAGCGAGGACGGAGATACACCATTCCCTCCCATGCTCAACCAGGCACAAAAAGTTGGAAGGCCTTCAGATCTAGAAGCATCTCTAATTCCGTGATATAGATTGTTTAGATAAAAAAGAGGAAGGGTATGGGATGAGGAATCCACTATGAGGGCTGAGCGGGCATGGTTCCTCTCCGGAGGAGAGGAGAGCGAAGCCCGAATGGGAGCGAGATTCCTCGCCGGGGAATCGAGCGGGTGACGAATCCCATACCCTTCCTCTTATCACGGCTTTAGAGATGCTTACTTCAGCTCTCATTAATTGACTCAGCTAATTTCCTGTGATATAGCATAAGCTGTTTTTTTATATACTGAATTTATAAAAGAGTTGAACATGGCCAATCATGAACCCTATAAAATTAAATCGGTAAGGAAGCTTCATTTTTTCAGTTTGCCTGAGCGGGAAAAATTTCTCCGGGAAGCCTCCTTTAATGTCGGTTTGTTGCCTTCATCCCGGGTTACCTTTGATATGGTTACTCAAGGCACATCGGCCATGAGCCAAGATCAAATGGGTTCTTTGTTCATAGGTGATGAAGCTTATGCCGGAGCCCGTAATTTTCATAAATTGGTCCAGGCTGTAAATGATACTTTCAGCCTTAAATTTGTCTGCCCTGTTCATAATCTGTACGGAGGAATAAAACTCTTGTGTTCAATCTATATTAAACCTGGGTTAGTTGTAGCCGGTAATACATCTTTTCCCCGTCAAACAGTGGAATATTTCAAAGGAAAATACTGCCGGCTTCCCTTCCACGGTAAAAATAATGAGCCGGGAGAAATTGATGTTAAAGAAACATCTCAATTTCTTGAAAAAAATAAAGGGAAAATTCCCTTTCTTTACATAGATTTTGAAGACGAAAACGGAGCTTTCCTGTCATATGAAAATCTTATTAAATTGAAGGAAACAGCCGATTTATTTCAAATAAAATTGATAATAAATTCCTCCAATATTACCGAATGGGCTTTTTATCAAAAAAAACATAAAAATTTATTTTTAGACATTCCCCTGGAAGAGATAGTAAAAAAAACGGCCGGCCTGGCACATACGGTTGTGTTTGATGCCGGCCAGGATGCTATGAGTAATGTAGGCGGTTTTTTAGCCACCAACAATTCCGGGGAACATGAAAAGCATCAGAATGAGGTTGTGGTTTTTGAAGGTCTTCATACCTACGGCGGCATGGCAGGAAGAACCATGGAAGTAGTAGCGGTAGGGCTGAGAGAGATGGTCAACGACTTTCTGGCCGAATGGATTCACGCTCAGGTCTCCCTGCTTGAAGACCATATGAAAAAAGGGGGAATTCCCTTTCAGAGAGGATTAAACGGAATCTTCTTATTGGCTGATGAAATTTTACCTCATATCAAAAGCGAACAGGCTCCAACTCTTTCTGCTTCTTTATATTTAACCTCCGGCATAAGAGCTCTCCTTGAAGGCCCATACCGGCAAAACTCAAAGCTGCCTATTCTAATCCCCCGGCGGGCTCTTATGCACAGCCAAATCGAACAAATTGCCGAAGCAATTATCCGGCTTTGTCAACAGAGAGAGAAAATATATCCTATTATTCTTCTCAATGATCCCGGCTATCATTATGAAGCCCGGTTCAACTGGAAGGCCCCTCATCTTCAGGAGTACTCTTTTTCCTGTGAACCCTATTCCATTCACGCTGTTGAACATGTGGGAATAAGAAATCGTGCGGAACGGGCTCGAGCAGTAAAAGAAGCCGGCTACAACACTTTTCTCCTCAAATCAGAAGATGTAACCATTGATTTTCTCACCGACTCCGGCACAGGCGCCATGAGTGTCGAACAGTGGACCAGATACTTAGAAGCCCAAGAGACTCCGGCAACACCTGATGCTTATCTTGAAATAATCAAAGCTTCTCAGGAAACCTACGGCTATAAATATATTATTCTTACCCACCAGGGAAGAGCGGCTGAGCATATCATGTCTCAAATGTTCATCAAACCGGGTGATTATGTCCCCGGCAACATGTATTTCACTACTACCAAACTTCATCAAGAACTGGCCGGCGGAATTTTTGTCGATGTCATTGTCGATGAAGCCCATCAGACAACCTCTGATTTTCCCTGGAAGGGAAATATTGACCTAAAAAAACTCGATGAACTTTACCGGAAAGCTTCAAAAGAAGGAAAAAAAATTGCCTATGTCTCCTTTGAGTTTGATGTCAACATGGCCGGCGGACAACCGGTATCCATGGACAATATCAAAGAAGTATATAAATATTGTCAATCACGGCAAATCCCGGTCTTTTTCGATGCCACCCGGTGCGCAGAAAATGCCGGTTTTATTCAAAAACGTGATTCCCACTATCACAAAGTACCCATTGCCGATATTATCCGGGAAATGTTCAGTTACGGAGATGGAGCCACAATATCTTCAAAAAAGGATATGCTCAGCAATCTTTCCGGGAGCCTTATATTCAAGGACAATGAAGACTGGTACCGAAAAGGACTTCAGATGCTTCAACTGTTTGAAGGCTCTTTTTCCAGCGGCGGTACATCAGCCGGCGACATGGCTGCTCATGCCCAGGGCTTGAGAGAAATGGTGGATGATGCTTATATTCAAAGCCGATTAGCCCAGACTGAATATTTGGGTAAACTTCTCCAGGAAGCAGGAATTCCCATTGTTCTCCCTCCTGGAGGACATGCTATTTTTCTCGATGCCCGCCGTTTCCTGCCTCATCTTGACCAGAACCAGTATCCAGCCCAGGTGCTGGCAGCTCAAATATTTATTGAGACAGGAGTAAGAGCCATGGAAAGAGGAAACGTAAGCAAAGGCCGCGATCCCAAAACCGGCCAAAACTACCGTCCGGCCCTGGAGCTGGTCCGTTTGACTATCCCACGTCGCGTTTACACACGAGACCATATGAGGGCAGTAGCTGAAGGCATAATCCGGCTCTACCAAAAAAGAGATACTATTAAAGGCCTTCGCTTTACTTATGAGCCGGAAAAACTCAGATTTTTCCAGAGCCGCTTTGAAGAAATCCCAGATTGAGATAAATCATTCCTTACTCAGGACCGATTTATCTTATTGCTTTATTTTTAAAATATATCACTTAAGCCGTTTTTCTGCTTCAGCCCAGTTAATATTCTTGAAAAAAGCTTCTATGTAATCTCCTTTTTTCAAACCGTAATCAAGCATAAAAGCATGTTCAAAAACGTCCATTATCAAAATTAACCGGCATCCGGCAGGATGGGAGACATCATGTTCATTTATCCAGAAATTAATCAGTCTGCCGGAATCAACATCCTGATAAAGAGCCACCCAGCCTATTCCTCTCATCATGCCTGTTGCTTTAAAATCCTTTTCCCAGAGCTCATAGCTTCCGAAATCCTCTTTTATCCTGGCCGCTAATTTGTCATCTTTATTCAGACCGGATTTGCCGCCAAGATTATCAAAATAATATTCATGCAGCCTCATACCATTGAACTCCCATCCCAATCTTCTTTTAAGCTCAGCATACTCCGGAAGGCCTGTTTTCCCTTCTTTAAGCATTTGAGATAGCGTACCTAGAACTTTATTGGTATTAGCCACATAGCCCTGGTAAAGAGTAAAATGATTCTTTAAAAGCGTCTGACTGAACCCTTCCATTCCAATAAGATGAGAATAATCTTTAGCTGTGTAAGACATCGTTTTCTCCTCCTTTGATCTATTTATTTTAATCGGGAAAGCAGCTCTTGAAAGAAAAGCTGCCGTCCCCACTCCTGTCATCCATAAAAAGTTCCGTCTTTTAAGCATGACTATTAATATATATATTATAATAACTGTAAACTATAATAACAATAAACAGCCGAAATAAATAATTTGGACCAAAAAAGTTAAGTTGCGGGTTTAAAAAGATGATTTTATAAATACTTATTGAACCACATTTTGCCTTGAATTTGCACCAATTAAAAATTGTATGAGAACACCTTTTTCCAGTCAGGTTTGACTTAATTATCTGAGTATGATAGACTCAAGTTGTTTAAAAAAAAGCAAAAACAGGCTCTTACGATAGAGTCCTTCACAAAAATAAATAATTACCAGGAGTGGTGATTCCTCTATGAGAGATTTGTTTTAACATGTACATTATCACTGTGATAAAAGTGAATAAAATCCACTCCATCACAATAATATGCATATCTCCGTTTATGAATGACGAGCCTACAATGAGTAATTAGCTGATAAGGAGGTTTTTTTTTATGAGCAGAATCGCTGGAATTATGACACCGGAAGGGGAAAAGATCGTTTCCCGGATGCTTCAAAAGATGAAATACAAAGATTCCACGGACGGAGTGATCTGGGAAGGTTTTAGTACCACTCTGGGAGCCCATGGACTTAAAAGCATAAAAGAAAAGTCAGGCCCTTTGAAAAAGCCAAAAAGCGGTACAAACATCGTTATTGACGGAAGGCTTACCCACAAGGAAAAACTCCATTCCTCAGGCAGCGGCAAAAAAATCCAAGCAGAGAAAATTCTGGATACTTACAATCACTGCGAAATAAAACTTTTTGATAAACTGGAGGGTGAATTCGCCCTGGCTATTGCTGAAAAAAACCGTTTGATACTGGCCCGAGACCCATTGGGCATTCGCCCCCTCTATTACGGCTTCAGAAATGCGGCAATCTGTTTCGCTTCTGAAATAAAAGCCCTGGTTGATTTTGTGGACGAAGTAAAAGAATTCCCGCCGGGGCACTTCATGCTGTCTGACCTGGGAATTTTCCCTTTAAAACATTTCATGCCGGAGCAGGTAAGCTTTGAGGCTCCCATGGACAGCGTCGCCGGGCTTTATGATTGCCTTAAAGAGGCAGTGCAAAGAGCTCTTCCGGCTTCAGGGATTGAAGTAGGCGTCTGGTTAAGCGGAGGAGTTGATTCAAGCGCTGTAGCAGCCCTGGCAAAAAATTTCGTTAGCCGCCTTCTTACTTTTTCAGCCGGCATTAAGGAAGCTCCTGATCTTAAATACGCCCGCCTGGTAGCCGAGCATATAGGAGCCGAACATCACGAGCGCCTTTATACCACGAAAGAAATGCTGGCCGTGCTGGATAAAGTCATCTACCATTTAGAAGCATTCGACGCCCCATTAGTCCGCAGCGCTATCGGTAATTATCTGGTAGCAGAGCTTGCTTCAGAACATGTTCCTTTTGTCTTTTCAGGAGAAGGAGGAGATGAGCTTTTTGCCGGCTATGATTACCAAAAGGACTGCCAGGGCGAGGTTGAGCTCACCCTATGCATCCAGGATGCCATTGCCTCCCTTCACAATACAGCCCTGCAGCGGGTTGACCGCTCGGCCAGTGCTCACGGCACTCAAGTGATTACTCCTTTTCTTGATCCGGATGTAGTCCGATACGCTTTGGCTATTCCCGCCCGCTGGAAAATACGGGAACCGGAAGGAACAGAGAAATGGCCCTTGCGAAAGGCTCTGACGGGACATCTGCCTGAAGAAATTATATGGAGGGAAAAGGAAAAGTTCTGGCAGGGTGCCGGAGTCTGGGACCTGCTGGCCGAATACGCAGAAGAGAAAATAAGTGATCAGGAATTTGCCTCCGAAAGAGAGCTGGGAGCAAACTTCCATATTCGTTCCAAAGAAGAGCTTCTTTATTACCGGATTTTTAAAAGCTTTTTTGGTGACAAGATTCCCCTTGAGGAAATCGGCCGGACTCAATACATATGAGGCATAATCCGAAAAATTCAACCGACCCTATCACCACCGAGGTCATAAGAAGAGCTTTTCAGGGTATTGCCGAAGAAATGGGCGTTACCCTTATTCAGACAGCCTATTCCACCAACATCAAGGAACGCCGGGACTGCTCCTGCGCCGTCTTTTCACCTAAAGGTGAACTTATCTCCTTAGCCGAACACATACCTATTCATCTGGGTTCAATGCTGGGCCTGATGAAAAAGATTACCCGGGAAAACGACCCAAACTCTTTCCACTCAGGTGATGTTATAATTGCCAACGATCCCTATCTTGGAGGAGGCTCCCATCTGCCTGATATCACCTTGATACGGCCGGTTCCGGTGAAAGGCCGGTTAGCTGCCTTTGCCGCCAATATTGCCCACTGGTCGGATGTAGGAGGCTCTTTTCCCGGAGCCGGAACAGCCGGAGCTTCCACTGAAATTTACCAGGAAGGATTCCGCCTGCCGCCCACCTGGATCCAGGTAAAAGGCCGGCTTCAGGAAGAACTGCTCGATTTCATTTTGTCCAACATGAGAGGGCGAGATGAAAGAGCCGGTGATTTCCGGGCTCAACTGGCTTCATTGAACCAGGGAGAAAAAAGGCTCCAGGAACTATTCAATCGTTTTGGAAAACCAACCATCAGCAAATGCTTAGCCTCAATTCTTGACTACAGCGAAAGGAGGCTGCGACAGAAAATCCGGGAAATACCGGAAGGGGAATACAGTTTCCAGGATTACATGGACGATGACGGAATCTCTAAACAAAAACTGCTGATTAAAGTTCTGGTCAAGATTTCTCATGGTAAGGCCCCCTTAATTACCTTTGATTTTGATGGAACATCTCCTCAGGCTGAAGGCGGAATCAACATGGTCCGGCCTGCTCTTGAAGCTTCTGTCTATTATGCCGTAAAAGCCCTAACCGCACCGAATGTCCCCATGAATGCTGGCTTCCAGAGACCAGTTCAAATCATTGCCCCGGAAGGATGCCTGGTGAACGCCAGGGAGCCGGCAGCAGTAGGCGGCCGGACAGATACCTGCCAGCGGGTAGTTGATGTTATTCTGGGAGCATTAAGCCGGGCTGTGCCAGAAAAAATAATGGCTGCCTCAAACGGAGCTACCACTGCTCTTGTTTTCGGCGGATCAAAAAAACTCTCTGGTCGAAATTTCGTTTATGTCGAAGCTCTCGGTGGGGGAATGGGGGCCCGCTTCAACAGAGATGGATTAGACGGGGTCCAGGTTCATATCACTAACACTTCCAACCTTCCAGTTGAAGCCATGGAAATGGAATATCCTCTCCGGGTTTTACTCTACAGCCTGGTCAAGGATTCAGGCGGGCCAGGAAGATACCGGGGAGGCCTGGCTATAAAAAAAGACATTCTGGCCTTAGCTCCAGTCCTTTTTTCCGCCCACTCCGACCGTCACCTTATTCCTCCCTGGGGACTTGAGGGAGGATTCCCAGGAAAGACCGGGCTATTTCTACTAAATCCAGGAAAAAGAAAAAAAATCCCCTCTAAAATTGCCGGCCTGCTTATTGGAAAAGGAGATATCTTAAGCGCCCGGACAGCAGGAGGAGGCGGCTACGGCTCTCCTTCAGAGAGGCTGCCTGAGAAAGTTCTGGCTGATTTCAAAGCAGGAAAAATAAGCCAGGCCCAGGCAAAAAAAGCTTATGGCGTTATATTTAAAGGAAAAAAAAGAATAAATCAGGAAGAAACCGTAAAGCTCCGGCAGCAGATTGAGCAAAATAAGGTGAAAAAACAGTGAGAGTAGCCATAGATACAGGAGGAACTTTTACCGATATCCTTCTTTATGACCAGAAGAAATCCAAACTGTGGCCTCTTAAGCTCCCTTCGACTCCCCGCCAACCGGAAAAAGCCCTGCTTGAAGGATTATCCCAGGTTTTTAAACTAACCGGTTCGGATGTCTCCCTGGCTGAAGCAGTCATCCACGGCACTACCCTGGTTACCAATTCTCTTCTGGAAAGAAAAACAGCTAAAACCGGGCTTCTGGTTACTGAAGGGTTCCGGGATCTTCTGGAAATAGGCCGGCAAGACAGGCCCGAACTCTATAACCTCCAGGTGGAAAGAAGGCCCCCACTGGTTCCCCGCCACCTGGTCATGGAAATACCGGAGAGAATTGGAGCAGACGGCCGGGTGGCAAAAAAGCTTGATCTTGAATCTATTAGGGAGAATATGGAGAGGATGCAGCGTGAAGAAGTGGAATCCCTGGCTATATCTCTTCTTTTTTCTTTTTTAAATCCAGGGCACGAAAAAAAGATTTACCAAGTTGCCAAAGAATTTTTTCCCCCTCATCGTATTTTTCTTTCAAGCCAGATTTCTCCTGAATTCAGGGAATACGAAAGAACAAGCACCACCACAGTGGCCGCAGCAGTGGCTCCCCTGGTTACAAACTACCTCTTGACTATTTTCCAAAAGCTAAAGGAAAGCGGCTGGAAAAAACCAGACCTTTTCATTATGCATTCAGGGGGAGGAATGCTTCCCTCAGATGAGGCAGCCAAACACCCCCATGTGATGGTTGAATCAGGGCCTGCTGCAGGCATCATGGCTGCATCAAGGCTTTCCCGTCTTCTCCGCCTTCCCAGAGTTATTGCTTTTGACATGGGAGGAACCACAGCTAAAGCCGGCCTTATTCTTCAAGGAAAACCGCAATATACTACCGACTACCAGGTGGGAGGTGATATCCACCGGGGTGGAAGAAGCCACGGCGGCTACCCAGTCCGATTTCCCATGATTGATGTGGCCGAATGCGGAGCCGGTTCGGGAAGCATCGCCTGGATTGACCCAGGAGGTCATCTCCAGGTGGGTCCGCAGAGCGCCGGCGCTGAGCCTGGACCGGCCTGTTACGGCCGGGGCGGTCGAAATCCCACTGTAACTGATGCTTATATAGTGCTGGGTTATCTGGGTGAAAATGACCTTCTTGGGGGAAAAATGGCCCTTCATCCAAAGAAAGCTGAAGCTGCAGTCGGAGTAAAAACAGCCGGCCCTTTGGGGATTGGAATTAAGGAGGCAGCCAGAGGAATCCTGACTGTGGTTAATTCTAATATGCTGAATATCCTCCGGCTGGTCTCTGTCAGCCAGGGATATGACCCCCGTGACTTTACCCTGATTGCCTACGGAGGCTCAGGCCCCCTTCACGCCACCACTTTGGCTGAAGAAATGAATATAAGGCGGGTTGTAATCCCTTGTTATCCCGGTCTTTTTTCTGCAGCCGGCTTACTTTCTTCTGATGTAACTCTTGACTTCACCAAAACAAAACTTATTCAGCTAAATAAAAAAACCCTTCCCTCCATCCGTCAAACTTTCCTGGAATTACGGCAGCAGGCTGAAAAATGGTTCCAGGAAGGCGGAGTTCCTGAGAAAAAGAGAGCTTATTTTCCTTCGGCAGACCTCCGCTATGTGGGCCAGAATTTCGAGCTTAGTATTCCCCTGCCCGATGAAAATTTTTCACTGGCTGAGCTTGAATCCTTAGCCTCTCTTTTCCATAAAGCACATAAAAAAACCTACGGCCACTCTGACCAGAAAGAGCCAATTCAGGTAGTCAATCTGAGATTGCGGGCAGTGAGAAAAGTAAAAAAACCGGGCTTTCCTCAAGTGGAAAAAGCAGAAGAGCCGGTAGAAAAAGCCCGGGAAGAAGTGCGACAGGTCTGGCTGCCAGAGATTCCCGGGAAGAAAAAGGCCTATTTAGCCCAGTGCCCGGTTTACAGAAGAGATAACCTCAAAGCAGGTCATGAAATCAAAGGCCCTGCCCTTATAAAAGAACTCGACTCTACTACTTTCATCGGTCCCTCCTGGAAGTTGCTGGTTGATTCTTACGGAAATTTTATTATCGAGAGAATCGGAGGAAATTAATCTACCCATTTTCTCACTTCTCACTCACTGACAATACTTAACTTGAACATTTTTTCAAAAGGATTCAAAAAAGACCACATCTTCCAGATTCTTCTTGGGAGGAGTATCCGGCCACTCAGACGGGATACCGATAGGAGTAAAACAAATTAGTTTATACTGTTTGGGAATATTAAATAAATCTTTCATTTTTTCTTCAGGGAAAAAGGTAGTAAAAAAACCGGTTCCATAACCGAGCGCCCGGGCTGCAATCATTAGATACCCGGCCGCCAGAGTTCCGTCATAGATTACATAATCAGGATATTTGGCCTCTGAATCCACCAGTACGGCCACATAGACCGGTGCCGACAAGACATTGGCCAGCGTTTGCTTCAGAGATTCTCGGGTCTTTTTAAGCTCCTCTACGGCCGGTTGTATCATTTTTTTATATTTCTCGATGAACCATTCCAGAGCAGCATTTTTAAGACTATCTAATCTATACCGGTCCTGAATAATCAGGAATTTCCAGGGCTGCTGGTTCCCGGCTGTGGGGGCAAACCTGGCAGCTTCCAGGATTTTCAAAATGTGTTCTTGAGGGACCGGCGTGGATTTAAATTTTCTTACCGTGCGGCGATTTTTTATGATGTCGAAGAGATAAGTCTGCTGACCGGAGTATTCCAAATTCGAATCTTTCTCCACATAATATCTTTTTATAGGAGTACAGATATCGGCCATCACCTTCCACATCCCCTCTTCCCTTCGGAAGATCAGGGTGAAATAAGAGTCGATTGCCGCATAACTGCCTTCATTGGTGCGGCCCTTGTAAAAAAATTTGGCAATAGTGTATCCAAATTCTTGGCCTTCATTGATTTCCAACAATTCGACCGGCATCTCCCAGTCTTCTTCTCTGAACCATTCTTCATGAAAAGAGTAGTAACCCTGGCGGGAATCAATGA
Source organism: uncultured Eubacteriales bacterium (assembly GCA_964440805.1). GTDB lineage: Bacteria > Acidobacteriota > Aminicenantia > Aminicenantales > Aminicenantaceae > CAYTTR01. The sequence continues at coordinate 8,988 of CAYTTR010000025.1, read as the reverse complement.
GTCTTCCGGTTGCGGTGAGGAAAACAAGCCTCTCTTCATCAGTAACTGTAGTAAAAAGACTTTCCAGGTCTGAATTCTGGACCGACTGGACATAAATAACAAATGTTTCTTTCAAGGAAAGACCGGGTTGATTCTTTTCCTGTGCCGGAAGAAATCCATCAAGTATGAAAAGCACCGTTAGTCCCCATAAAATGATAAATATCTTTTTCATAGAACACCTCCCATATTTTTCTATAAAATTTCATCTAATTCTGATTTCGGTTTGGAACCGATTGTCGGCAGGAAAAATAAAAATTACAATTAAACAAAGTAAAACAAGGAGGGTTAAAAATTTTTTAATCATAATGACCTCCATCATTTTTGGTTCAATTGCTAGACCCGTCACCTCAATTTACAGGCAACATTTGACATATATTATATTAAGCAATATTTATGCCAAATAAAACGATCATCAATATTTGAGGGAACCGACGAAATAATAATAAAGCTCAAGAGTTAAGTTTTTTTACAGACAGCAAAATAAGTTAAATAAACAGGAGGCAGGTTATATATTTATTAATTATGAACGGTAGTTTATTTACAAGCCCTCTGACTCTGATTGGAGAAAGGACTTCTATCCTTCTCCAAGAGCAAATTCTACGGCCTGAGAGGCATGGATATATGTTGTATCAAAAAAGGGAACAGAACTATCTTCTGCCTTTATTATCAACGGAATTTCTGTACATCCCAGAATCACCCCTTCGGCTCCATGGGCTACCAAATTTTCTATAATGCTCTTAAACTTCTCTTTAGATTCCTCTTTTACAATCCCCAAACACAATTCATTAAAAATAATCCTATGAACAGTTTCCCTTTCCTTTTCTTCAGGTATAATGACCCGGATATTATGTCTTTTTTCCAATCTTCCTTTATAAAAATCCTGTTCCATGGTGAACCGTGTTCCCAAAAGACCGACTGTTTCAAATCCTTTTGACTTTATTTCCTTGGCTGCAACATCTGCTATATGGAGCAAAGGGATGCCCACGCTTTTTTCCACCTCATCGGCCATTTTATGCATGGTGTTAGTACAAATTAAAACAATTTCAGCCCCGGCTCTTTCCACTCTTCGGGCTGCATCAATCATCATTTCAGTAGCATCTTCCCATTTCCCTTCTCGCTGGAGTTTTTCAATTTCTGCAAAATTAACAGAATACATCACGCACTTAGCCGAATGAAGTCCTCCCAGTTTTTCTTTAACCTTTTCATTTATGATGCGGTAATATTCAAGAGAAGATTCCCAACTCATCCCTCCGATTAAGCCAATTGTTTTCATATTAATACTCCTAAGAAATGATATCAAAGCCTACAAAATAACAAAATATAAAAGTAAATTCTAATTAATTCCGGTAATTTTTCTTCAGCTCACAATTTTTTCTGGGCTTGAAGATATATATACGAAGACAAAATTCATATTTTTTCTCAGAAAAAATATTAAAATCAAATTTAATCTATAAGATAGTTCCTAACAATATTTCTTAAGCGAGCAACTCGGATTTCTGCTTCGTGATTTTCTGTGTTAACTATAAAGCATTCTTCCAGATTATAGCCTGCCATTTTCAAAGCAATCCACCCACATAAATTTCCAAAGTCTTCATTATTAGTAATATATGATTTTACAATATCTGATTTCTTAAATTTTTTATAAATTATTTCTTGTTTACCAATATACCAGAGGAAATGACCGTTTTCATGAGCCTTTGTATAAAGCATACTAGCATCATTGAGTTTCTTGTTGATTAAAACTATATATCCGTAGGCCTTTTCTTTTGAATACTCCACTTCTAATACACCGCACCAACCATATCCCCGGGCAAAGTGACGATAAGGAGTTGAAAGGTCAAACTCTTTTCTTATCTCATTTATTCTTTCGTACACATCCTGAACTTCTTCTTCTATCTTATAAAATTGATTTTCTTCAAGCATAACTTCAACATCGAGCTCGGGAATTTTTATAATCCCTGTTTTGAATCCTTTGCTTTCAAAGTATAATTTGAAGATCTTTTTTGCTTCTGTTTGATAATGAATAAGTTTCGTGGAATAACCATTATGTTCAATAGTCTCAAATTCATATAAATAATTTCCCAAGCAAATGATATTTAAAAATAAAAATATTATTAGAATTTTTATTAAGTCCAAATATGACGAGGACATAAAATGTCCATCAGAAACAGCTTTTCCACAAAATGATGAAAAATGGAGAAAAGAGAAATGTTTTTTGGCCGGCATCTTTTATTTTTTTCTTCTTTCTTTTTTCATCAAATCAGCCACTACATTCTTTACATCCTGCATACTAAAGAAATATCTTTTTCTCAATCTCCCCAAGTGTTCATTAAGAGGTGCATTTGAAGGAATGCCCAGTTCGTCAGCAATTTCCCGGGCAGGGATACCGGTTATATCCTCTAAATCATACAGAGACATTTGCCCTGTAATAAGAATTCCGGAAGGAACAGAGGCCATTCGTCCCCTGACAAGCCTTTCCCTGGACTCCTGATGAAACGGTTCTTCTGTACTCATCTTTTCTTTTACTTTTAGTTCCTGTTCTTTTTTTAACTGTTCAATTAATACATCCTTCACATCTTGAAGATTAAAATCACATCTCTCTCCAAGTGCCTTTATTGTTTCGTTCAGTGAAATTTCAGGAGGCAAATCCAATATATCAGCTATCTTTTTTGCAGAAATTCCAGTTTCTTTTTCCACATCCATAAGGGTCATCTGCTCAGTTATTAAATCACTTTTAATTTTCTCTCCATATTCCTCATGGTATCTCGGAGCTTTCGTCGAGAAGAACAAGAAAAATAAAAAGACTAAAAGAAACACAAAAATGGTTAAAAGAAGCGCCATTACCCAGCCTTTGCGGAAAAACCAGGAAGCTTTATTCTTTATCCTATTCTTATTGGGAGTAGAACTATCTGATTTTTTCATCTTTTGCCATCCTTTTTGTAAAAATTTAAGATATCAGATTCTATTTAATTTTCAAAATTATCACTGTTTTTTTTAATTATATTCTTATTAAAAGACAGTAACAATTCGGCAATTCAATTAATTATTTTTTTTATTTCATTCATTCCTCCAATTTAATATTCCAGAAAATTAACTCAGAGTCTTGTTATTAATTTTCACGTTTTTGCCTCCCATTTAAAATCAAAGACATTTTCTTCAGCAAAACTTTTTGTCTGGATAACTAAATTTTTTCTTGAATAAATTTTCAATTAGTTATATCATCCTTATTGAAAATGGTTATCATTATCAATTTCGATTGTTGATAATGAGAAAGATGTCTGAATATCATAAATGGAAATATCATTTCCAAACTATATCTTCAGAACCTATAATCCCTGACATCGCAGCACAAGCAAAAGCTATCTCTTCAGCAAATAAAGACTTCCTTCGCAGTGATCAAGGACAGGTAGTGGGAATTTTTCCTGAGAAAGAAATTTACTACGGCCCATCCTCAGGGCTTGAGGAATTAAGGGATTTAGTAGCCCGCTTCTTGACTCATGCTTATGGATTTAAGGGAAGGCCACGAATTCCTCCTCAAGGAAACAAATGATTACAAAAATTGCTTTTTCCAGTGGAAAAGGAGGGACTGGTAAAACTTTTATCTCTACCAACATAGCGGCTACTTTGGCAAAACAAGGAAAAAAGTTAATTATCTGGATTGTGATGTAGAAGAACCCAATGGGCACCTTTTTCTGAAGCCGCATATTGATAAGGAAGAGGATATTATGCTTCTTTCTCCCACCAGGATCGACGAAGATAAATGTATATACTGCGGTAAATGTGCTGAATCATGCCGCTACAATGCAATCGCAATGATAAAAGATAAAATTCTGTTCTTTAGAGAATTATGTCATGCCTGCGGGGCGTGTCAAATCGTCTGCCCCACAGATGCAATAGTGGAAGAAGAAAGAAAAATAGGTATATTGAGACAAGGAAAAAGTGGCCCCATAAATTTTCACTACGCTCTTCTTGAAACCGTAGAAGGAGGAATGTCGCCAAGGTTAGTCCAAAAAGTAAAAACCAACATAGGAGAAGGGATCAATATACTCGACTCTCCCCCCGGAACAGCATGTCCGGTTGTGGAGACAGTGAAAGACGTGGATCTGTGTATTCTGGTAACAGATCCCACTCCTTTTGGAGTAAACGATTTAAAATTAGCCGTTGATATATTAAGACAACTTGGCTTGGAACCAATGATTGCCGTGAATAGAGCCGACTATAGAGATAATAATTTAAAAAACTATTTAAGACGTGAAAAACTAAAAGCAGTGGCGGAGATTCCGGACGATCGTAAAATTGCCGAAATATATTCTAAAGGAGAGCTGATTGTAGACAAGCTACCCAAATATAAAAAGCTGTTTGAAGAAATAGCTGACAAAATTATTAAGGGCACCAAAGAAAAGCATGTCGTCAAAAAATCTAAAAAGAAAAAACAAATAAAAGAAAAAAAGAAAATGGAAAAGGCAGCTCCATATGATTACTCAGGAGGAAAAAGGCCTAAAGAGCTTGTCGTCATAAGCGGTAAAGGCGGAACAGGGAAAACTTCTATTGCCGCCTCCTTTGCTGCTTTGGCCAAAAAGATAGTCATTTCCGACTGTGACGTTGATGCTGCGGATTTATATCTTATTCTTTCCCCTAAAATTAAAGAGAAGGGAGATTTCAGCGGAGGAGTTATTGCAGAAATAAACAAAGAAAAATGCACAGGATGCGGTAAATGCAAAGAGGCCTGCCGCTTTTTTGCTGTCGATGAGGAATTAACCGATAATAAATCACGTTTTTACATCGACCAGTTTGCATGTGAAGGATGCGGAGTTTGTTATCTTGTATGCAAAGATAATGCAGTAAAGATAATGGATGCTGTTAACGGAGAATGGTATATTTCAGAGACAAGATTTGGCCCCATGAGTCATGCAAAACTGGGAATTGCTGAAGAAAACTCAGGAAGACTGGTAACCCTGGTAAGAAATAACTGAAGCTCAAATGTCCGGCCTTTCTGTGGTTGAATTCAGTAAATCATCTGTAACGGAAGCAATAGAGGCCATCTGGAAAAGAGTTAGACAGTATATTGTTTAACTCATCAATATGTTTACTCAGTTATTGGTTTTTAATACAATACATTCTTATTTTCATAATAAAAAAATAGGTGAGATACAATGAATTATGAAGGAAAAGCTCTTACCATCGCCGGCTCCGATTCAGGAGGCGGAGCAGGTATCCAAGCTGATTTAAAAACATTCCAGACTTTTGGTGTCTACGGAATGTCTGTGTTGACTTCTATAACCGCCCAAAACACAAAAGGAGTTTATGCGGTGCACGATATCCCTGCTGAAATAGTTGGTGCCCAGATTGACGCTGTGATAAAAGACATCGGTGCTGATGGAGTAAAAACGGGTATGGTTTCCAATAAAGAAATAATAGAAATCATTGTGGATAGAATAAAAAAATATAAAATAAAGCAGTTGGTAGTTGATCCAGTTATGGTCGCCAAAAGCTCAGATCGTCTTCTTCGGAAAGAGGCAGAAGTAACTCTGATAGACGAACTTTTACCGGTAACTTTTCTGGTCACCCCCAATGTGTTTGAAGCAGAAATAATAAGCGGCACTTCAATTAAAAGTGTGGATGATGCCAAGAGAGCCGCTCAAATTATCAAGAGAAAAGGACCTAAATTTGTCCTTCTTAAAGGGGGTCATCTAATAGAAAAAGAAGCAGTTGATATTTTGTTCGACGGAGATTCATTCCAATATTTTAAAGCTGAGAAAATAGATACAGTAAATACTCATGGAACAGGATGCACTTTCTCTGCTGCCATAACTGCATGTTTAGCCAAAGGAATGAGCATAAATAATGCCGTTGAAGCAGCCAAAGATTTTATTACCCGAGCCATTAAAAATGCCCCGGACAATATCGGAGAAGGAAGCGGCCCTCTCTACCATAAATTAGAACCCTTAAAACCCTAAGCTTTTAAGATTTCTCTTAGGAATGTAGCACCTGTTCCAGTCTGATGAAAAAAATAATATCCAAAGTCTATTTGAATTCTATTGGAGCTACTTTTTCCCTCCCGCTTCGGGTTTGATGATTTCCTTAGTTTTATCTTTGATGTGTTCCTTCAGCTCAAGATGAGAAACGCCTTCCTCCCAAAAAAATAGGGACACTTTACATATTTAACTTCTATGATGGAGCCAACCTGATAATTTTTTAGATATAAAATAGGGCACATGATTGAGATATCCCCCAATTTTTAGTTGGTTTGAAAAAAGAAAAGTAATTTGATATTTTTATTATGTACAGCAAGCAATGATTGATCAAAGAGAAATGAAATTATCTTTTAAAACCAAGGCAAACAAAAAGTTTTAATCCCTTAATTTATTAGGTTGCCTGACCATTTAATCTTCAAAATAAGGCAAACCAATATGATGAAAAATAAAATAATTGGAAGAATTTTTCAGTGAATAAAGGATGCAAAAACAATGATTTTGATTGTTTAAGTTTTTTGAAATTTTTGGTTAAAAGAAAAGGAGGAATTATGAAACAATTATTTACAACCAGTTTTTTCCTATTAATTTTGGTTTTTACTTTCTCTTACGCGAACACTGATGTAAGCGGTGAATGGAAAGTAACCATACAAACTGAAGAGACAGAATTGACCCAAAATATGAAAATTGAGCAGGATGGAGAATCACTCCAAGTGATAATGGAAGAAGGTGTGCCCGGGGCTGAAATGAAAGGAGAAGGAACAATAAAAGACAATGAAATCGAATGGACAGTCAGCCGTTCAATACCACAAGGTAAATTAAGTATGACTTATACCGGAAAAGTAGAAGGAGACTCAATGTCCGGGACAGTCATTATTGCTAACCAAAGCGTTGAGTGGACCGCAGTTCGTAAGGAAAGCTGAATAGTTTTCTACTAAATATAAGCTAAAAGCTAATCTGTGACCAGGGACTCATTTCTCCAGATCACAAATGTAATAACTCCATTTTCAATTTTTCCCCAAAGCAGACTGGGAACGGACTTTCTACAGTCGTAATTTTATCTGTTATCCGGACCCAATGGTAATCATTTCCGGCCTATTCTTATAGTTATTTTTTAAGTAATTACCCATGGCCGCTTTGCCGTCCTCGACGGATGAAAATGTCATTCCTGCGAAAGCAGGTACAGGGGCAGGAATCCAGAATTAATTATACTGGATTCAGGGCCAAGGCCCGGAATGACCATAAACTTTTATCGCCCGTCTCGCCTTTTTCGATTGTCTCGCTTGTCTCGCAAAATCTAAACTTTAACAAATTCTCTCAACTGAATAAACGGAATAAACTGAAGAAACCGAATAAACTCTTTTTTATTTTTAAGTAACATATTAAAATAAAAAAATAAACAAAGAGAGAATAAAGTCTCGGCAAATTATGGCAGCAGGAGAGATTAATATGTCCTGGGATTTGAAAGAAAATCTGGAAGGAATCAGAGGCCTATTTCCGGTTCTTAAAAGAAGTGTATATTTAATAAGCAACTCTCTGGGAGCTGTTCCCTTACAGGTAAAAGAAGATCTGGAAAGGTATTTCAGGCTGTGGGCTGAAGAAGGAGTTACTGCCTGGAGCAGGGAATGGTGGGACTTGCCCCGGAAAGTAGGAAACTCCGTCGGGAAGCTCATTGGGGCAGGAGACAACGAGATTACTATGATTCCCAATGCCACTCAGGCTCATTGGGTAGCGCTTTCTTCTTTCTTCCAGCAAAAAGAAAAAAACAGAAATAAAATCATAATGACCGATCATGATTTTCCATCTATTATCTATGCTATATCCAGCCTTGCTCTGGCAATGGATTGGAAAGTGGAAATTGTAAAGAGTGACGGAAAACCGGGAATAAATACTGATAAAATTATTGCTGCTATTGATGAAAAAACTCTTTGTGTGGCTACCTCTCATGTATTTTTCAAGAGTGCATTTATTCAAGACATTAATGAAATCTCTTATTTTTCCAGAAAAAGAGGAGCCTATTCGATTATTGACGGCTATCATGCTGTAGGAACCATCCCGGTAAATGTCAAGGAATTCGGAGTTGACTTCTATATTGGAGGATGCCTGAAATGGTTATGCGGTGGACCGGGAAATGTATTTCTTTATGTCCGGCCTGACCTTTCCCCAAAGCTTGCGCCATCTTTAACCGGATGGATGGCTCATCAAAATCCCTTCTCTTTTTCTCCCCGGATGGAATATACATTTAATTCATATAAATTTATGTCCGGGACTTTTCCGGTCCCCAGCCTTTACACAGCCGGAGCCGGACTTGATATTATCAAGAAAATCGGTGTTTCCGAGATTAGGGAAAAATCAATTAGCCAGACAACAATGATTATCAATGAAGCCCGGAAAAGAGAGTTTGAAGTCCATTCTCCGGGAGACCGTAGCAGTCGCGGAGGAGCCGTATCCTTATCCCTGCCTTATGCCTTCCAGGTTAAACAGGCATTGGAGGCAAGAAAAATTAAAGTAGATTTCAGGAAAGGAAATAACGGCGAAAAAGACATCATCCGCATTGGCCCTCATTTCTATACTAAAGATGATGAAATACAGCTTGGCTTTGAAGCAATTGATGAAATTCTGCATTCCAAAGAATATCTTAGATTCCCTTCTGACATCACTCATGTTACTTAAATGATTGATAAAAATAAGATATTAGAAATAAGGGCTATCAATCAAAATTCAACGTAAAAAAGTATGCCTATAAAATTAATAATTTGTTATTCTTTCTCCTTAGCTTTTGCCCCAGCGACCTGTCCGCTGCAAATAGACAAATATTGGTTTGCCGATTTTTCATTGTAACCCCCTTTCAGTTAAAGGTCCTTCACAGAACCCAGTGTGCGGATTTCTCCTATAGGACTCATTAAGGATACATCTTCGATCAATTTTTAAAGGAATATAAAATTGTCCCTTTCTCCTTCTTTTCACTTTAATTTTA
>CAYTTR010000024.1:0-43456 GCA_964440805.1 uncultured Eubacteriales bacterium | reverse complement strand
CTTGAAAACCGCTTCACGAGAAATCGTGACGGGGGTTCGAATCCCTCTCCCTCCGCCACTTACTTTGTTTTCTTCAAATAAAAATTATCGAGTCCGTTTTTCTCAAATTCAGTTTCGTATTTCTCAAGCAGAGGAAGAAGTTTTTCCATTCTTTCCTCAAAATCCAATTCTGAGATGTCCTTATCTCCAAGTTCACGGATCAAATCCCGGCGGGCCATCCGGTAGACAAGCTCGTCCCAGAACATTTCATTGTTGTATTCATCAACTATTTCAAAAATTTCATCTTCCATTAGGGTAGTGGGATAATAGCCATCTAAGTGAGGGTCAAACTCAATAAGTTCTTCAAAGCCATTGTCCTCGGCAATGGAGAATATGTATTCTTCCAGTTCATTGAAATCGTCATCGGAATCTTCTTCTCTATAAGAATTGACCATCCAGTTTCCCAGATTGACCAGTTTAATAAGATTCTCAAATTGTTTTTTAGTTAGTTTTATGTCTAGTGACATTGGATTCTCCTTTTCATTGAACATAACATTTTAAGCTAAAAATCCATTTTTTTCCAAGGATTGATTTTTCCTCTATCTATAATAATAAAGGACATAACTGGTCATGCCTTAAATGGCGGAGAGGGTGGGATTCGAACCCACGGTACCGATTTTTGTCGGTACAGTCGCTTAGCAGGCGACCCTGATCAGCCACTCCAGCACCTCTCCAGGGAATTTATTATACTAAGCATAAGTAAAAGAGTAAAGAAAAAGACAAACAGGGTAAAAAAGGGAGTTGTTTACCTCTCGCCCACCAGCCTAAAACAAAAAGAGAACAAAATAGGAAAACTATTTCTCTATGAGAATTTTCTTCTTGCTTTTTATTCCTGTAAGCACAGTCTTTAAAATTGGCAGGGTTTCTTCTGGGGAGTAATCATTTTTTATAAGAGCCAAATCTTCTTTTAGGAAAACAGTTTCAATTGTTTTGGTCATACTGGCATATTTTACATATTTTTCTTTCTTTGAAGTAAAATAAGTTACCTGAATTACCATTTTTTCCATGTTCATGAAATCATGGATAAGGATAACTACCTGTTCTTCTTTGTTTTCTTCATTTCCATCAAGCTCAAGGAAAAACTCTCTTTTGGCAAAATTTTCCCCCTCATAATTTCCCATTTCTTTTATTTCTAAAAAAATATCCTGCAAAATTTCAGTAAGATTTTTGTCTTTCAGTTTATCGGGGAGAGCATGGCTGTTTCCAAAAATTTCCCTTTGAGGAAAAAATCCATTGAAGGTAAATAGAATTATTAAGAAAAAAAGGAATAAGTATTTAGAGACCCGTCCTCTCATAAAAAAACCTACAGTTGAATAAATTATAACCCAGAGCTAAAAAAAATTCTATTATTTAATAGTTTTTCTTATACAGATTAAAAGAGCAGTTTTTTAAAACTTAATTCATACTTCAATCAGCCGTAAAAAATTTGATCAATATAAGAAATATTACCTTCTTTGCATATCTTCCCGGGAGAATTTTTCCTGCTTGGTGTAACCTTCAGGGATTTGAAAAGCAGCAGCAGGGGTTTCTTTCTCATCCATCTCGACCACTTCAGTAGTTGCCTTAAAAGTGTTTCCCATGACTGTAGTGTTTGTTTCGGTGGCAATCCAGTAACCTTTTACTTTTTGAAACTCCTCAACAGCTTTTTCGCTTAAACGAAGTTGTGCCTGAAAAAATCTGGTCATCATATCTTCAGAAACTTTTCCCCAATTAAAAGGAACCTCAGTTGTGGCCCAGATTTTCATATTGATCTTCATCATCATGACATTCATGTTTATTTCATATCCGGCACAGTTCCATTCTCCTATTGTTTTCTCCTCTCCGGTAGGGGAGACGTTGATGGTTACCGAATCCATCATGGATTCAACCATCTTGGACATTTCATCTGGAAAATACTTAGATAAATCCAAAGGGAGTTCCATTTCCACATAGGTTTTTTTCTGGTGATTGACCATAGTCATGGTGTTATTTTCCAGGATGATGATAACCGATTGGCTGGGGGAGTGGCTAACAAACTTTTTCAGATCCTCTGTAATCCAGATTTCGATTTCTTCATCTGTGGCAGGTTGAGTTTGTCCCATGATGGAAACTTCATCAGAATGGGATTTTTGCTTGATGTAGTAATCCGCACTAAGCAGAGTTACGGAAATCATTAATAGAAAGATCGTGTAAAGAATTTTTTTCATAACATCCTCCTTTTGTTTATGATATTTTATAAAAAAAGAGGTTGTTCTTCAAGCAGACTGAAGTTCCCACAAAATTTTAATTGTGATTTCCGGTTTACTTTAGGATCGCCACGCTCCCTTCGGTCGCCCGCGATGACATCTGTTTTCTAACTAATTACCCATGGCGGGCTTGCCACCCACAACAAATGAAAATGTTCATTTGTCATTTCTGAGTATGCTGATTGTTTTTCCCGCTATTCTCGGCCGTCTATCTAGTCTATTTCGTCTATTTTGTCTATTTTGTCTATTTTGTCTATTTTGTCTCTCCAATCTCAATTTTAGTCTCAATTTTTTTCTTAACAGACCGAATAGACTGAATTGATGCAACAAACGCGAGAAACGCTAAAAACCCCTCTCGCCCGTCTCGCTTTTCTTCTCAACCAAATAAACCAAACAAACTTAATAAACGAGATAAACGCAAAAAACTTTATAAACGCAATTCACGCAATAAACCAATTTGTTCAGGGAAAGGGTGTCCCTTTGGGGAACGCCCCTCTTTCTTTTTACTCAGCATTTCTGAAAGAAAAAAGAGGGAGAATGGAAACAAGAAGAGGTATGTTTTTTTCTTTAAGTTCCAGTTTTTTGAGAAAACCCGGAAAATCAGGATCCTTAGGAGGATCAATTTCTACAGAAATTATTCTACCGCTCTCCATTTTTTCTTTGAGCGGTGATTGAACCTGCTCTTTAAGGCGTATTTCACCTTTTTCTTCTTTTTCCAGCAGCCGGATCTTGCGGGTTCTGGGTGAAATGTTTTTAATCTGTTCCCGCAGGGCACAAATGTGATCAGGAGTAGTCCCGCAGCATCCTCCGATTACTTTTACTCCTGCCTAAAGAAACTTTTTGCCGTAGCGGGCAAAATAGTCAGGATTAAAAGGATAATAAAACTTTCCCCGGACAAACCGGGCCAAACCGGCATTGGGCATGGCTGAGAGCGGCTTGCTTGTAACTGAGCCCAGTTTTTTATCTGTATCCAGAGGCCGGGTGATGGGTCCAACTGAGCCGGCTACAAAGGTATCTTTCTTAGCTGCCTGCCGGGCCAAACGAGCTCCATAATAGTTGATCTCTCTTGTTTTATCTCCAAGAGCGAATTATTCTTCCAGCATAAAAGAATTGGCTCCAAAGGTGTTAGTGGTTAGCACCTGGGAGCCGGCTTCCTGGTATTCCTGGTGAATGGAGAGAATAGTCTCTGGGAAAGAAAGATTAAGCTCATCGTAACAGTGGCCTTTAGGGATTCCTCGACTGTAGATTTGTGTTCCTACTGCTCCGTCAAAAAGAACACTAAGAGATGATTGGAAAAAATCCCGGAAATTCATTAATTTTTATCCCCTTTCTTTTTTTCTCAGCCCAATTGACTTATCATATGGGAATTTCCTCTTGAATAAGCTAATAAGCTCTTTGCCCAGGGGAAATTGATGAAACTTTATCATTGTTTTTCTTCTTCATCTTCTTCTGGCTCGGTTTTTTTCCAATCATTTAGAGAGCCGGGAAATTCCTCAAGAAAATCAGCTTTAACCCGGAAAAGATAATTCAGATGATCGTTTTTAACGACTACTATATTTTCCTCCTTTTTGGTTTCTCCAATGCGCAATTTAATTTCTTTTCTGTCTTTTTCTTCTTCACCTGTCCATAACCATAATTCTGCCTGAGGAGGATCAAGCCCAAAATCTTTCAGCTTTAAAGGAGGATCGATAAATTCCTCTGCTTCAAGGCTGTTAATTTTCCGGATGAAGCTTTCAATTTTTTCCTTATCAGCCGTTTCTCCGGAAGGATCAAAAAGCCAGTTGTTATCTTCATCTTTTCTGAGAGTAAAATCTAATTCACCTTTTTTTAAGTAAAGTTTCCTGGTTTCCCAGGTATAAAAATCAAGCACGGATTTTTCTCTTAGCTCCTGGGGTGGTTTTTCCAGATCATTGACAATGGTATTTTCTGTGGAAATTATTTTGGGTGAAAACGAGGTAGTGGCATAAAGTGCTTCATCATTTTGGGTTAAAAAGAAAGTGATGGTTTTAGTCTGCTCAGGCATTATAAGAGTAATTTTAAATTCGGGATTATCAAGGCTGAATTTTTTCAGGTCGATTTCATTTTTTTCTTCCACAACAAATTCTTTGGCTTTTAAACTGGACAGAGAATAGAGAAGGCCGGATAGAGTACTCTTATCAGCTAAGGATTCAAAGGGCTCAACCAGGAACCAGTCTTCATTATCCTTTTTAGCTTTCCAGTGGGAAGGCCTGGATTCAAGCAAAATCTCCTTTACCTCCCCGGTTTCGAAAGAAAAAATGTCTTTTTTCCGGAAATCAATTAGTTCCTTTTCCAACAGGCTTTTGAGACGACTGGGAAGAAGGACCACCTGATCCTGGTCACTTCTCTTGGCAAAAAGAGTATTATCCAGGGGATTCTGGTCTCCGATAAGGATTTCGACCGAACTTTCAGGTTCCTTGAGCTTTAAGGTGATTTCTTTTTGCGGAATTCCATATTTGGAAAGATCCTCAGGTTGTTCTTCTACCACCCTTTCCAATCTTAGCTGACAAAAATCTTCTGCCAACCTGGTTACCTCATAATTGTCGGCTGCAGCTTCCAGTGGTTCCTGGATTATCCATTCATCCTCGTCTTTTTTAGTGAATCGGATGATTTCTTCTCCTTCTTTCAGTAAAACTTCTTGAACATTTTCCAAGGGAATATTGACAAATTTATCTTGCTGGGTTGTTTTCTTTTTTTCTCTGGATTCAAAAAGAAAAAGAAAAAAGAGAAGCACCATGAAAACAGCGAAAAGGATAATCGTTGTTCTGAATTTCATAGAGACCTCCTCCGCAGCCATACAGATAAGCCGAGGATGAGGACTAACAAGGGAAGGATGATAACAGAGACAAAGAAAAGAAGCCGGCCCTGGGTGGGAGTTATATGGATGGTTCGGGGAGTAAATGATTTTGGCTGGATAGAGATCAAATCTTCTTCCTGAGTAAGCCAGTTGACTGTGTTAAGAAAGAAATTACCATTTCCAGAAAGATTGTAGTAGCGGTTGGTCACGAAATCGGAATCTCCAAAAACAGCTAATCTCCCCTTTGTTTTGGTCAGGCTTGTGTCAGTTTCATTGTTTGGTGCCTGGCTGTCTTCTTCCCTTGCCTCTGTGTCATCCTCTGTCTCCTGGTTAATCTCACTTTGTTTATCAATAGAAAATTCGGCCACAGCAGCAACGGGCAAGGGGCCTCTTACATCTTTTCCTTCGTTAAAAGAGACTTCGGTTTGGTCGAGTTGCCTTTCTGACCAGGAATTGGGACTGGTTTTGGCCAGGATATTGACTGATACACCATCAGGTGTTTCCTCTGTTTTGTTCACAGAACGGGCATAAGGAAAGAAGGTAGCATAACGAAAACCATCAGTTATGGAGTGATATTGATAGTCACTTACAACGGGCATAAAATAGTCTCCTCCCAGGAGACGGGAGACTGTGTCCACGATTAAATCATTTTCGAGCCGGATGCCGAAATCAAGGAGAAAATCATGCAAGGAGTTGGTGGTTTCAGGATCGATCATAAAGAACACTCTTCCTCCTTCTTGGAGATAATTGCCAATGGTTTCCAACTCGTGGGGAAGGAGGTCTTTCCTGGAGCCTGGAATTACCAGGAGGGATATATCCTCAGGAAAATTTTCAGCCAGGGCCAGATTGAGGGTTTTTACTTCATAGCTTAGTTTTTCCAGTTCTGTTTTGACCTGGGAGTAACCGCCGGCTTCAGCATCTTCTATACTAACTTCACCGTGTCCAGCTAAGAAATAAATGGATTTTTTCGCTTCTCTGGTGATTTTAATGAGAGCATTGGTAATGTCTTCTTCTGTGACTGTAGTGATCCTGCTTTCCTTGTCTCTACATTCGAAGATGGATGTTCCGTCTTCGGTGACATCGTAACGTTTAACCAGGCCCGGATTTTTGTCGGGATCTATAAATTCGTACTTGAATTTTCCCGAATGATAAGCATAAATTCCCATAAAACTTTCCATTTTGGAACGGTTGAAATTTCCTTCCCTGAAAAAACAGCGAACGAAAACATTTTCCTCAAGGCTCTTAAGCACTTTTACTGATTGAGGGGAAAGGCTGTGAATTTTGGCTTCGGTGAAGTCAAAACGGTAGTGGTGCCGGGAAAAGAAATAGTTAATGATAACCAAAATTCCCAGAACAAGAATTATAACCAGGAAAAGATTGCTTGAGTAGATGAAGGATTTTCTTTTAAATCCCTGTTTGAGCATGGAAATGTTAAGCAATATATAGGCAGCCAAGCCTAAAAATCCAAGGATTATTAGAACAAAACCAGCTGTTTTTTTATAAGGCCAAATTCTAAGGACAATGAGCCCGCTTAGGATAAGAAGCAGTCCTATATAATTGAGGTTCTTCTTGATCTTTTCCATTTGTTTACCTCCATCTGCGGGATTGAATGACTGAGTGGGTGAGAAAAAGACCCAAGAAAATCACGCTCATATAATAAACCAGGTCAGAGGTATCCAGTATACCCTGAGTCATATCATCAAAATGTTGAAAAAAAGACAGGTAATTAAGAACTTCTTTCCAGATGCCGCTGGCTGAGTAGGAAGTCCAATTTAAAACCCAGAAGAGAAGAAGGGCTCCAAAAGTCAGAATGGCTGCTACTATCTGATTTTCTGTCAGGGACGAAAAAAATATGCCCATGGACATAAAGCCTGCTCCCATAAGAAATAAACCCAGGTACCCATTGAGAATGGGAGCAAACTCAGGATTGCCATAAACAAAAGTGAAGATGGATAAAATGCCGGTCAGAAGCAGCATCACCAGGAGCACTGTTAAAGAGGCCAGATATTTGCCCAGGATGATCTGATTTACCGAAACTGGAGAGGTGTAGAGGAGTTCATCTGTTTTTATTTTCTTTTCTTCAGCAAAAAGCCTCATGGAAAGAAGGGGGATCATCAGCAGGAGAATGATGCTGATATTGTGAAAAAGAGGTGAATAGACCATTTGATTGATGTTCAACTGTTGAAAATAATAGGGATTTTGAGACATTTGAAGTGACTGGGAGTTAAACCACCACATGAGGCTGTAGAAAAAAAATCCTACCAGAACCAGAAACACCGTAATCACCACATAGGCGATAGGCGATGTAAAATAGGTCTTTATTTCTTTTTTGCAAACTGCCCAGATGTTTTTCATTGCCTTGTGCCTCCTGAGATGATTTTCAGATAAAGCTCTTCAATGTTCATGGCCAGGGGTCTCATCTCCAGAAGCCCCAGATTTTTTTCCACTGCAATCCTGGTAATGTGGTCATGGAGATCTTTTTCCTTAGGCCATTCAATGCGAAGACCGTTATCTTCCTGGCGGACTTCACTTACTCCGGGAAGAGTCTGCAAGAGCTCAATGCTTTCCTTATCCAATTTTCTCAGACGGATAAAGACACCTTCTCTGTCTTTAAAGGTATCGGATAATTCAGTTAGAGAACCGTTGGCCATCAGCCGGCCTTCATTGATGATTACCACACCATCACAGGTCTGAGTGACTTCAGCCAGAATATGAGTAGAAAGGATAATTGTTCTTTCTCCTTTAAGGGAGCGTATTAGTTGGCGAATTTCTATTATCTGGGCCGGGTCAAGGCCAATGGTGGGTTCATCCAGAATGAGTACTTCGGGGTCATGAATAAGAGCCTGAGCCAGTCCCACCCGCTGTCTGAATCCTCTGGAAATATTCTTTATCAACCGTTTTCTAGCCGGCTCTAATCCTACTCTTTCGCTGACAGAGTCAATGGTTTCTTTTCTCCTGGCGGATGGAATTCCTTTAATCTCTGAAACAAATTGAAGATACTCCTCCACAACCATTTCCAGGTAAAGAGGAACAACTTCTGGGAGATAACCGATTTTTTGTTTGACTTCTTGAGGATGTTCGAAAACATCGTGACCGGCCACTATGGCTTTTCCATCAGTAGCAGGGAGGTAGGCTGTAAGTATGCGCATGGTAGTTGTTTTACCGGCTGCATTTGGGCCCAGAAGCCCCCATATTTTTCCCCGCTCAACCCGAAAACTCAGATCTTTCACGGCGACAAGATCGCCGAACTTTTTAGTAAGGTGTTCAACTTCAATCATTTTACCTCACCTCTTTAACTTGAACTAATAATAAAAAAGGCCAATGCTTATAATATCATAAAGACTATGAATGACTTAAGAGAATTTCTCAAGTTGTACTTAGTGAAAGCAAGTTTTTTAAACTCTGTCATCAGTTTTTATTAATAAAATCGGCCTTTTTTTACCATTCAGGCGAGCCGCGCTTGGCGCATCTGCTTCGTTACAGGGCACTTGTGCGGTGGACGACTACAGGTTCGTGCCCTGTGCCTCGCATCTGCAGCAACCTTGACTCGTGAATAGTCCAGGTTAAATAATTAATTCACCGGCTCAATCCGGTAGGTATATTATTTTTTATCACATCTTTTCTGGTTGAGGAATACCCATCAAATCCAGAGCTTTTTTCAAAATATCCTTGACTGAGAAAACAGTCAATATCCGGATGATTTTTAATTCCGGTTTTTTTTCAGCCAGGATAGGATATTTATGATAATAGGCATTGAATTTTTGACAGAGATTAAAGGTGAACCTGGACAAGTGAGAAAATTCAAGTGAGCCTATGGAATGTTCCACTTCTTCTTCCAATTGCGAGGCATAGAAGAGGAGATCCCAGGTGTCCTCCCTTTCAGTAGAAGATAACCTGGTTAGGGATAAAGATTGCTCATCTGTAACTTCCACGATGTCTTCGGCCTTGAGCCCTTCTCTTTTTCTGAGCTTCCGGAAAATGCTTTCCATCCGGACCAATGTATACTGAAGGTAAGGCCCGGTTTCCCCCTCGAAACTTAAAGCTTCCTCGAAGTCGAAAACAATTAGTGAATTCCGTGTATATTTAAGCATGAAGTAACGAAGTGCTCCACAGGCAATCTGATGGGCAATGGTTGATTTCTGTTCTCCGGGGAGGTGAAGGTTTCTTTTTTCCACTTCCAGCCTGGCTTTTTCCTCCAGACGGTCCAGTAAATCGTCAGCTTTAACACCAAGGCCTTTTCTTCCAGATACTTGGTAAAAACTTTTTTCTTCCTCGCCTTGAGGAAGCTCAAGTTTCATTTCTTTCAAACTCCGGGGAGAGAGGGCCACCATTTCATAGGCAAAGTGAATGGATTTCCGGGCCTCCTTCTCAAATCCAAGAGATCTTAATCCCTGAACAACTATTTCCTGGAGGTAAGATTGACGGCTGTCGATGACATTATAGACGCGGCTGGCCCGTCCAAAATGGAGGTTTCTTTCGTTGGGAATTTCAGTGGTAATCCAGGTGGTTTTGGAGTCGGTTTGAACCAAAGGTTGATAGTAGAAATCCTTGTCAAGAAGGCCGAATTTCCATAGTTGATAAGCAATATCTTTTCCCACATAAGTCACGGTTCCATCAGAACGGACAATGATTTTTTCTCTTTCCGGATCGTTTTCCAGAACCATTATCCAGCAGCCTTTGTTTTTTCCCTCCATAGCCAGGCGGATGGTTTTTCTTTTCTTGAGAAGTTGAAAGGCTTTTTCCCAGAATTTCAAACGGAGGATACTGCTTTCACAGGGAAGAACATCGTAGGAAATCCCAATCCGGGACATAGTTTCAAGATGTTTTCTGACAATAGTCCGGCTGATGTAATGAGCTGCCTTAGCTTCTACCCCTTTTCCTCCTTCAACTTTTTTTAGGATTTCAGCTTTTCTCTTAGCAGCCAGAGGATTTTTTTGAAGATAATCAGAAACTCTGGCATAAAGGTCCCAGCAGTAATAATCAAATTTGCCGGGGATACTTTTTATCTCTGAAAGATCTTTTTTTTCCAGATCAAGAAAGCCGAAAACTACATCCACTACCTGGACCCCTGTATCATCGATGTAATTCTGGATTTCCACCTCTTCCCCTTTGTATTGCAAGCACCTTCCTAAAGTATCTCCCAGAACAGCATTCCTTAGATGGCCGATGTGGGCGGCCTTGTTGGGATTGATATTAGTATGCTCAATGATAATTTTCTTAACTTCTCTCTGCAGTGAAGTCCTGGAACGGGTTTTTAAAAGATTGACTATAAATTGATTTCTGTCGAGGAAAAGGTTGAGATATCCATCTTTAGCTACTTCTACTTTTTCCACTCCTTCCAAACCGGAAAGGAGAGGGATGATTTCTTCAGCAATCTTCCTGGGGGATTTTTTGAGTTCCTGGGCTAATTTGAAAGGAAAAGTCAAGGCAATATCCCCCATTTGTCTGGAAGGTGGATAACCCATGTCTAATTGTTCGAGAGAGAGTGGATAGTCTTGCTTGAGTTTATGGTAAATATCTTTTTTAATTTTTTCCTTTAATTGAATCATATTTTAATTATTAGCCTGTAATTTTGCCATATATAAGCAGCAGCTTTTCTTGTTAAAAGTCCTGACTAATTATAACAAAAATATCCTTCTTCTCAAGACCAAAAAAAATAAATTGATTGAACAGACTGAATGGACTGAATTGACTTTTTCATCTTATATCTTTTTTCAGGAGTTCCCCCAAATTTTCAATCAAAGATCGTTTAACTTGTTATTTTAAAGGAAGACATGGTGTGTCTCCGCCCGCAGCATAGGGGATCCCTCATCGCCTGGAAGTTATCCCTTAGATATAAATATTTTAATTATAGATTATACTTTTACTATTATTCATAAGTATAAGCCCTTTAACCAGGCGATGATGAGTGCGGAGCGAGGACGGAGATACACCATGGTCTCCCATAATTAATCCGAATCAAAAATTTGGGGGAACTCCGCTTCCTTTTTCCCTTGCATCGGGTGAAATTCTATGATATCAAATTAGTCTGGGAGAGAATTTTTTATGAAAAAAACAAGATTATTTTCCATTCACCAAGAGCATCGAGGAAAAATGATTGATTTTTTCGGCTGGAAACTTCCGGTTGAATATACAGGCATTGTGGAAGAACATACGGCAGTTAGAAAAAGAGTTGGTCTTTTTGATGTCAGTCACATGGGTGAGATTGAAGTTTCCGGTAAAGATGCTTTGGATTTCATTCAGTATCTGACTCCCAATAATGCAGCCCGGCTCGAACCAGGTAAGGCTCAGTACTCAGCTCTGACGACTCCTCAAGGAACATTTGTAGATGATCTCTTAATCTACCGTCTTGAAGATGAAAAGTTCCTTTTAGTGGTTAATGCAGCCAATACAGATAAAGATTTCAACTGGATCACCGAACATCAAAAAGATTTTGATGTCTCTGTTAAAAACCGGAGCCACGATTATACTCAACTTGCCTTACAGGGCCCTTTTGCCGAAAGAACACTTCAGCCGTTGATGGATATTGATCTGAGCCAGATAAAATCATTTCATTTTAGCTGGGGAAAAATTGCTAAAGAAGAGGTCATTGTTTCCCGGACAGGCTATACAGGCGAAGATGGTTTTGAAATTTATACTCTCTCTACTGATCCCGGCAAAACATGGAAGGCTCTCATGAAAGAAGGCTCTTCTCATGGAATACATCCGGTAGGGTTGGGAGCCAGAGATACTCTTCGTCTGGAAGCTTGCTTGATGCTCTACGGAAACGATATTGATGAGACTACCACTGTCCTTGAAGCAGGGTTGGGTTGGCTAATTAAATTCAATAAAGGCGATTTTCTGGGAAAGGAAGCTTTGTTAACTCAGAAAGAGGAAGGTCTGAAAAAAAAGCTGATTGGATTTGAATTGGTTGACAGGGGAATTCCCAGGCCTCATTATCCAGTTTTCCTGGAAAGCCGGAAGGTGTCTGAAGTAACTTCTGGAACCTTTGCTCCATTCCTGAAGAAAAGCATTGGCCTGACTTATCTTCCTATTGAAAATACCGGAGAAGGGACAGAGATCCATCTTGATATCCGGGGTAGAAAAACAGGTGCGAAGGTTGTCCCAACTCCTTTTTATAAAAGGAAAACTTAATATCTAAACAAAAAAAGGAGGAAAAATATGTATCCTCGCCATTATTACTACACGAAAGACCATGAATGGGTGAAAGTGAAGGATGGTGAAGGCACCATAGGTATCACAGAATTTGCTCAAAAGCAATTGGGAGATGTTGTTTATGTTGAACTTCCCCAGGTGGGAACTCAACTTGAATTCCACCAGTCCTTTGGAGTGGTTGAATCGGTTAAAGCAGTGTCTGACGTTTTTTCTCCTGTATCGGGGAAAGTAATAGCTGTCAACGAAGAATTAAATGATTCGCCGGAACTCCTCAATGAAGATCCTCATAATAAGGGATGGATTATAAAGATAGCCATTAAAGATGAAGAGGAACTCCAGAAACTGATGCCTGTTTCTGATTATGAAAAGTTTCTGGAAGGCCTGGAAGACTGATTTTTATCTGATTATTAAAGTGGATTAAGAAGATGAGATATCTTTCTCTTTCTAAAAAAGACAAGCAAGATATGTTAAGGGTCATAGGTGTAGCTGAGGCAGAAGAGTTATTTTCTGTTATCCCAGAAAAAATACGCTGCACCCGTAAGCTCAATCTGCCCGGGCCTCTGTCTGAACCAGAGCTGGAAGCCTTTTTCCAGGACCTAATAAACAAAAATAAAGTAGATAAAAAACTTCACTTTCTGGGTGGCGGAGCCTATTCACATTTTATACCGGCTGTGGTGGATTATTTGAGTTCGCGTGGTGAATTTATAAGCCCCTATACTCCTTATCAGCCGGAGGTCAGCCAGGGAACTCTCCAGGTTATATTTGAGTTTCAGACTCTTATCTGCCAGTTGACAGGGATGGATATTGCCAATGCTTCACTGTATGAGGGAGCTTCAGCTGGAGCTGAAGCCGTACTTATGAGCCATCGCCTGAAAAAGAAAGAAAGTATCATTCTGGCTGCTTCAGTACACCCTCAGTACCGTCATACCATCAGAACTTATACAAAGAATCTCGGATTGAAATTAAAAGAGATTCCTTTTAACAATGAGGGGAGAGTGGATAAGGATGAACTTCTAAAATTGATAAAGGAAAACCCTGCTGCTGTCGTGGTCCAGTCGCCCAATTATTTCGGAGTTGTGGAGGATCTGGAAGATATCTTTGACTCTGCCCATAAATCGGATGCCATGGCTGTGGCTGTTGTAGCTGAAGCCTTATCCCTCGGTCTTCTTAAGTCACCAGGAGACTGCGGAGCCGACATAGTCACCGGAGAGGCCCAGTCCTTTGGGATTCCTCTGAGTTTCGGCGGGCCTTATGTAGGATTTATGGCCTGCCGTGAAGAATTCTTGAGGCATTTCCCGGGCAGAATTGCTGGAGAAACAAAGGATGTGGAGGGAAAAAAAGGTTTTGTTTTGACCTTATCCACCAGGGAACAGCATATCCGCCGGGAAAAAGCTACTTCTAATATCTGTACCAACCAGGCCTGGTGCGCCCTAAGGGCCACCATTTTCCTGGAGATATTAGGAAGAGAGGGATTGCGAAAACTGGCAGAACACAATCTCCAAAAGGCCAATTATGCCTTGGCTGAACTGAAACAATTAAAAGGGATAAAAAGAAAGTTTTCTGGTCCGGTTTTCAATGAATTTGTTATTGAAATAAGCAGACCCTGGCCAGAGGTAGATAAAGCCTTACGCAAGGAAGGTCTTGTGGCCGGCGTGCCCCTGGAATCAGATTATCCGGAGCTTAAAAATTGTCTTCTTGTTTGTGTCACCGAAACTCACCAAAAAGAAGACATCCAGAGATTGGTAGATTCTTTGAAGAAAATTATGGCCGCCGGTTTGAGAGGAAACTGAAATGATAAGAGAACCACTTATATTTGAAATAAGCAGAGAGGGAAAACATGCCTATTCTCTTCCTCCCTTGGACATTCCTGAAAAAAAGAGTCTTTTTGAGAACCTTCCATTAAGAGAAAATATACCTGGTTTTCCTCAGGTGTCTGAGCCGGAAGTGGTCAGGCATTTTACCAGGCTTTCAAAAACAAATTATTGCGTGGATGAGGGATTTTATCCTCTTGGTTCCTGTACTATGAAGTACAATCCCAAGATTAATGAAAAGCTTGCTTCCCTTCATCAACTTGTTCAGTCTCATCCTTTAATGCCGGAGGAATATGTTCAGGGAAATCTGAACATTCTGAAGAAAACAGAAAGACTGCTAACGGAGATTACTGGAATGGATGCTTTCACCCTTCAACCGGCTGCGGGAGCTCATGGAGAATTGGCTGGGATGATGATTATTAGAGCCTTCCTGGAAGATCAGGGTGATCCCCGGAAAGTTGTTCTTATTCCGGATTCTGCCCACGGAACCAATCCCTCAAGTGCCCATATTTGTGATTATAGAGTTGAAGAAATTCCCTCAAACGCCCGGGGAACTGTTGAGCTTGCGTCCTTGAAAAAAGCCATGACCAAGGATGTGGCTGCCTTGATGATCACCAACCCCAATACACTGGGAATTTTTGAATCAGAGATAAAAGAAATTGCTGAGGTAATCCATGCTGATGGTGGGTTTATTTATATGGACGGCGCTAACTTGAATGCTCTTCTGGGAAGATACCGTCCCGGGGATGTGGATGTTGATGTTATCCATCTGAACCTCCATAAAACTTTTTCCACCCCTCATGGAGGCGGTGGTCCGGGAGCAGGGCCGGTGGGTGTTAAAAAAAGTCTGGAGCCTTATTTGCCGGTTCCGGTTATTGGAGAGAAAGATGATTCTTATTATCTTGAATTCAACCGGCCCCAGTCAATTGGACGGGCAAGGAGTTTTTATGGAAATTTTCTGGTTGTGGTCAAGGCTTTGGCTTATATCTTGACTCTGGGTGCTGAAGGATTGAGACTTGTTTCCGAAACAGCTGTTTTGAACTCCACCTATATACGTAAAAATCTGGAAGGTATTTACCACCTGAAATTTCCTACGCCCACTCTCCATGAGTGTGTTTTGTCCGATAAGTACCAAAGAAAACATGGAATTTCCAATCTGGATATTGCTAAACGGCTGATAGATTATGGAGTCCATCCTCCGACCATGTCTTTTCCTTTAATAGTTCACGGAGCCTTAATGATTGAACCTACGGAGACGGAAAGCAAAAGAGATTTGGATATGTTTATAGAAGCCATGAAAAAAATCGCCCAGGAAGCTGAATCCAATCCAGATATACTCAAAGAGGCTCCCCATTCCTCCTACGTCCGCCGTCTCGACGAGACAGCGGCTGCCAGGAATCCTAAGTTAAAATGGAAAGAAACAGATTAAGTAGGAAGCATGGATAAAGTAAAAGGTCAAAGGTTTTGATTTCATGTCACTCCAGGATCTGATTCTTAGTCTCCATCAATTTTGGTCAGAGCAGGGATGCTATCTTGCTCCCACCTATGATTTGGAAGTGGGAGCTGGAACCATGACTCCAGATACTTTTTTCCGGGTCCTTGATCAAAGAGAGTGGAAGGTGGCTTATGTTCAACCTTCCCGGCGTCCCGCCGATGGACGTTACGGCGAGAATCCTCACCGGGTTCAAAAGCATTTTCAATACCAGGTGATCATGAAACCCTCCCCTAAGGATATCCAGGATAACTATCTCCAAAGCCTGACTTCCCTGGGCATAAATCTCCTCGAACATGATATCCGTTTTGATGAAGACAACTGGGAATCTCCTACCATAGGGGCCTGGGGGGTAGGCTGGCAGGTTCTGCTTGACGGACTGGAAATAACCCAGTTCACCTATTTCCAGCAAGCTGGAGGCATTGATCTTTTTCCTGTTCCGGTAGAGAT
Organism: uncultured Eubacteriales bacterium; assembly: GCA_964440805.1. Classification (GTDB taxonomy): domain Bacteria; phylum Acidobacteriota; class Aminicenantia; order Aminicenantales; family Aminicenantaceae; genus CAYTTR01. The sequence goes on along the minus strand of CAYTTR010000024.1, from coordinate 27,469 downwards.
TACCTATGGCCTGGAACGCCTGGAAATGTTTCTTGAAGAAAAGGATGATATTTACGACCTGAACTGGTCAGAGGATGTTACCTACCGGGATCTCAGGCTCAAAGAGGAAAAGGAATTCTCAGATTATAATTTTAACCAGGCAGATGTCGGTTTTACAAGAGATTCTTTTTCCAGGACTCTCCAGGAAGCCCGGAAACTTATCCAGGGGGATCTGCTTCTTCCGGCTTATGACATGTGTTTGAAATGTTCTCATCTTTTCAATATTCTTGACTCAAGAGGGGCTATCAGTGTGACCGAAAGAGTAAAGATGATTTCTCAAATAAGGAAACAGGTTCTTCAAATTGCCCAAAAATTCAGTAACACGGAGAAAAAATAAAATTGGAAGAATTTCTTCTGGAAATAATGACCGAAGAAATGCCTGGTCCTCATGTGAAAGCTGGGCTCTATCAACTTAAAGAGAAATTTGAAAATGAGCTTATTGCAAGAGACCTGGAAACAAGCGGTCTAACGGCCCTGGGAACCTGCCGGCGTTTGGTTCTCTATGGAAAGCTGGCTTCCAAGCAAAAGGACAGGGAAGAACTACTCACCGGTCCTCCCAAGCAGGTTGCCTTGAACAAGGATGGCTCTTTTACCAAGGCGGCCGCTGGATTTGCCAGATTCCAGGGTGTCAATCTAAATCAGTTACAGCTTGTATCCACTGCCAAGGGAGAATATTTAGGAATAAAGAAGACAATTAAAGGAAAGCCAACGGAAAATATTCTTGTTCATATCCTTCCATCTCTGATTGCATCACTTTCTTTTCCCAAAATGATGAGATGGGGGGAAAAGTCACTGCGTTTTTCCCGCCCCATTCATAACATCCTCTGCCTTTTTGACGGAAAATTTCTGTCCTTTGAGCTTGATGGCATTCAGTCAACTGCTTTAAGTAGGGGACACCGGTTGTTATCACCAGAAGAGAAAACAGTTGATTCCGTCTCATTTTTTTTGAAATTTCTAAGAAAAAACAAGGTGATTCTTGATCCCGAGGAGCGGCGCCGTGTAGCTCAAGAGATGATTGCCTCCAGGATGTTAGAATTGAAGGCTAAAATGTTTCCGGATGAGGAGCTTTTGGAAAAACTGCTTTATGATGTGGAACATCCTTATATTTTTGTGGGCCGGTTTCCTGAAAATTATTTAAAACTTCCCCTTGAAGTCCTTAGTACTGCTATGAGAGAAGGGCAGAGGCTCTTTTCGATCACTAAAAGAGGAATACAGCTCCCTTTCTTCATCGGAATTGCTGATACTGATAAGGATGTCAAGGGGTATATCCAGAAAGGAAACGAAAGGGTTTTAAAAGCCCGTTTGGAAGATGCCCGTTTCTTCTGGGAGCAGGATCTGGCCGTCTCCCTGGAAGAGAGAAAAGATAACTTGAAAAAGATAATTTTTCAGGAATCCTTAGGTTCTTACGAGGAAAAAGCCCGGAGATTAGTCAAAATAACTTCTTATCTGGCAGGAAAAACCGGCCTGGTTAAGGAAAAAAAATATCTGCTCAAAGCCTGTGAGCTCTGTAAGGTTGACCTGCTGACTGAAATGGTTCGGGAGTTTCCCTCTCTCCAGGGCAAAATGGGAGGACTTTATGCCCGGGAAGAAGGTTATCCATCGCCTGTATGGAAAGCCATTTACGGACATTATCAACCACAAAGTCTGGAAGATGAAATTCCTTCAACTCTTCATGGGAGTATTCTTTCCTTGGCTGATAAGGTGGATAATATTATAGGTATATTAAGTAGTGGAACAGAGGTTTCTGGTTCTAAAGATCCATTTGGTCTCCGCCGGGATGCCCAGGGGATATGCAAAATTATCCTTGAAAACAAGCTTAGTTTTTCTTTCCCCAATTTAATTGATAAATCAATTAAAGTATACCAGGTTACTTTGAAGATGAACTCCAAGGAAATCAAGGACTACTGCCTGGATTTTTTCAGAAGCAGGCTTCAATATCTTTTCGAAAAAGAGGGATATCGCTACGACCTGATTAAGGCTGCCCTTGGACCCGGAATAGATAATCTTTATTTTTCTTTTCTCCGTTTAAAATCACTTAATGAGCTAAAAGAAAGCCCTCATTTTGTTCCCATGATATTACTGGCCAAAAGGGTGAATAATATTCTAAGGGACCAGGCTCACTATAGAATATCACAGGATTTATTAGTTGAGAAACAGGAAAGAGAGCTTTATTCTTCCTTATCTATTATAAAGAAAAATGTTGTTCCTATTTTAAAAAAAGGTGATTTTGCCAAAGCTCAAAAAATAATTTTCCGCCTTCGGATTCCTCTGGATAAATTCTTCGATAAGGTACTGGTGATGACTGAAGATAAGAAGTTACGTCGAAACCGGCTGGCTCTCCTTCAAGAAATCCAGAGACTTCTATTCCAGGTTGCCGATTACTCCCAGATTGTTGTTCAGGGGGATAGTTAAACTAATTTTCCCCGCCAGTCTTGCTGTCTGCAAACAATTAAAACTTTCATTCGTTTTTTCATAGATGCATCTTGCCCGACTCCCCCGTTCCTCTATATTTCTTTAATAAATCGACTGAACAGACCGAATAGACTGAATAGACTTATTTATTATTTTGATTATTCCCTTTTTTCTTGCTTCTCTTCAGGAGAGAATTTTTGTTCCAGAGCGATTATTTTCACCAGGTTTCCGGGATAATTCTGATCTTTCTTTTGTCCATAGGGATTGAATTGAACGCCGATTTGGTATTTGTAGTTTTTACCAACATGGGGTCCTGACCAGCGAACTTTCCCCTTAAGTAAAAGAGGAATTCTTTCACCGGGGATAGAGATTTTCATGGTAACAGGAGTATTTATTTTAAGCGGTTTTAAAGCAAGGAAGCGGAGACCACCCCGGCTGATATCAAGAACCGGACAAAATTCTTCTCCGTAAGATTTTGAAGAAAGAAGAAAGCCCTTTTTTTTATAACTGACAGCGGCTCCAGGGATTTCGAACCGGACACAGGCACGTCTTTCCAGCCCCTTGTATTCCATCAGGACCTCCTTCTTTCGTCAATCTCCCCTTTATTTCGTATTTAATGTTTCTATAGATTATTAAAAAACCGGCTAAATGTCAAAGGAATAAATAGCTTTCGGTCAGCTCAGTCTATTCAGTTTTTTCTGTTTGTTCAGTTTATCCAGTTCATCTGGTTTGTTTGGTATAACTGGGTGAAAAGACGAAGTAGGAATGAAATTGAGACTAAATAAATAAGATAAACGAGACAAATGAGATAAACAACATTGAAATGAATATGAACATTTTCATTTGCCGCGGGCAGCAAGGATGCGAGGGGGATATTATTTGATGTTTGTTACATTGCAGGACTTACGGCATGCTGCACACTATTTATCTCAGAGTGCCTTCATAATGAGCTGTCAACTGTCTCTTTTTAACCACTTCCGGTGTATAAGAGGGGAGAAGAACCGGAGCAATCCGGTCGGTTTTAACTCTTGTTGACTTCAGTTCCTTCTCATATTTAAAGATATGTTGAAGAGTTAATTTCCCCAATTTAACTTTCCGGCTGTATTCTGCTGCAAATTTTCCGGTACGCCGGCCGAATACATTGTAGTCAAGAACAGAATTTCCCATAAGCCGGTTACGGCCGTGCACTCCACCAGAAGCCTCTCCAGCTACAAAAAGTCCTGGAATATTGGTTTCTCCCCGGTCATTTATTTCTATTCCTCCATTCTGGTAATGAAGCGAAGGATAGATAAGCATTGGTTCTTTGGTGATATCTATTCCATAGCGAATGAATTGACGGTGCATGGCCGGGAACTGCTTGTTTATATAGCCCTCTCCTTGGAGCATCTCTATTAAGGGAGAATCCAGCCACACTCCCAGGCGGCCGCTGGGAGTTTCAATTCCCATTTTATTCTCCAAGCATTCACGGATTATAGCGGCACTTTCCACATCTCTTGGTTCCCGGGGAAAGACAAAAAGTTGACCTTCTTTGTTAATAGGCTGTCCCCCAGCTCCTCTTATTTTTTCAGTGATAAGAAATCCGGCTATCTGCTCAGGATAGATAGCCCCTGTAGGATGGTACTGGACTGAATCCATGAATAAAAGGTTGGCACCTGCCCGGTAGGCGATAACCAGGCCATCTCCAGTGGCGCCGTAATGATTGGTAGTATCAAAACCGCGGATATGAAGCCTTCCATATCCTCCGGTTGCAATGATGGTAGCTTTAGCTTTAACGGTGAAATATTCTTCTGTTTCTATGTTGTAGAGAATGCCTCCGGCACACTGCCCCTTCTCATCCAGAAGCAGTTCTATAGTGGGAATAAATTCCAGGACTTGTATCTTGTCCGGGTGATTACGAACTTCGTCCATCAAGGTTCTCATAATAATGGCTCCGGTATAATCCCGGCAGGAATGCATGCGTTTTCGGGAAGTGCCACCGCCATGAAGAACCTGCATGGTTCCATCGTCCTGTTTATCCCAGACAACTCCAAGTTCTTCCAGCCAGTTGACTACTTCCGGACCATCTTCCGTCAAAGCTCGAACCAGGTCAGGTTTGTTATCAAAATGACCTCCGCCTATGGCATCTAAGTAATGACGAGAGGGGGAATCCTGGGGCATCGAAGCTGCCTGCATTCCTCCCTGGGACATCATTGAATTGGCGTCACCCAGACGAAGCTTGGTAGAAATTATGGACTTGGCTCCTTTTTTTAGGGCCATGATGGCAGCTGCACATCCTCCTCCGCCTCCTCCTATTATGAGAATATCTGTTTCATAGTCTGGGTTGTTGAGATCAAATTTATCTGGATTTATCCGGGTATGGGATTCAAGTAAATCAGCTACTTCCATGGTCATTATTTCGTCCTTGTTGGGACCGACATTTATTTTCCGGCGGGCGCCAGGTTTATAGTCTGGGTGAAATTTCTTTAAAACATCCTCTCGCTCATCAGCCGACATGGGAGGGAATACCGGTTTCCCTGATTTGGCCAGATCGAATCGTTTGGATCTGGTTTGTGCCACTTTCTCAAGCGATGGTTTCATATATTCTGGATACATTATTCCCTCCTTTTATTCCTCAGTATCCCGTTCATAATAGAGCTTTTTCAGCTCTTCCCGGCTCATTTTCAGAAATTTCTCATATTCCTTATCGTATTTATGAGCCTTTATTTCTTTTATGCGATCATTCAGATGCTTGCTTTTTTGGGAAAGGTATCTTCCGTAAAGCCGCTTAGCCAGAAGGCCCACATTGTATTGAACTATTTCTGACGGGCAGCGGATAGCGCAAAGACCGCAGCAAAGACAATCGAAAGAAAGATCCATAACTTTCTCGATATCTCCCCGTTTGGCCGCTTGAATGTAATCCATGACCTCGAGATCCTGGGGGCAGGCTTTGGTACAGGTATTACAAGCAACACAGCGGAAAACTTCCGGGTAGAGGCTTTGAATGGTAGAAACTGTAGGTTCGAGTTTTTCAAGTTTGTACACGGCCTTTTGGGCAGGAATGGCTGGAAGTTGGCTTAACCACATGCCTTTCTTAACCATAGTGGTACAGGCTAAGCCGGTGTAGATTTTGTAATCCCCGGGCAGGCGGTAAACAGTAGCACAGGCTCCACAAAATCCTTCCCGGCATCCAGCTCCTCTTTTAATCTGGTAGCCGACATACTCAATAGCACCCATAATTGTCGAACTGGCTGGTACTTGATAACTTCGTCCCATAATATAGACAGTGACAAAATCCTTTTTTACTTCTGGTTTTTTGCCTGTGCTTTTTTTCCGGGTTTCAGGTGTTTTCTTTTTTTTCGATTTATCATCTTTCATTTTTTCCTCCGTAAAGGTTATTCCAGTGGAAACATCCATTGATTGTCTGTTCTCCGCTTGAAGAAAAGCATTGTTATGGTTTCGAACCTAAGGTAGCCTGGGGGAGACGGAGTTCTCCCGTTTCCCTTATTTGTTCGATAAATTCGTTCATAACTCTAACGAATTTTTTCCCTTCAGCTGCGGAGACCCATTCGAGACGGAGTCTTTCAGGCTCGATTCCAAAATCCTGGAGTAATTTTTTCAGAAGTTTTACCCTTCTTAAAGTTTTATAATTGCCGTCTTGATAATGACAATCTCCAGGATGACAGCCTCCTATGAAAACTCCGTCAGCACCTTTTTTGAAGGCCCAGAGTACATGTTGAGGGTCGACCCGGGAGGAACACATCACCCGGATAATAACACTGTTGGGCTGGTACTCCATTCTGGATGTTCCGGCTAAATCTGCACCTGCTGATGTGCACCAGTTGCAGGCAAAACAGATGATTTTGGGTTCAAATTTAGCCACTTTTATTTATTTATCTCCTTCTAAAATGATATCTACCATGGAATAAATTTGTTCGTCAGTGAAATTGCGCTGCTGGGCGGCGCCGGAAGGACAGGCAGCCACACAGGAACCGCAGCCTTCACATAGAACTTCATTAACTGTCACTATGCCTTTTTTCTCATCAAAAACCCTGGCATCATAAGGGCAGAGGGGAATACATAACTTACAGCCGCTGCAGACATCTTCATCCACTTCGGCCACAATAGGATCATGAGAAAGTTCGTCGGATGAAAACATGGCCAGAACTTTGCTGGCCGCTCCACTTGCCTGAGCTACTGCCTCCGGAATATCTTTGGGTCCCTGGGCGGCTCCAGCGAGGAACATTCCTGATATGACACTTTCCACCGGCCTGAGTTTGGGGTGGGCTTCAGAAAGGAAGCCGTCTTTATCGGAAGAAATCTTGAGTTTTTTAGCTACCTCTTCTGTTCCCAGAGAAGGCTGCATGGCCATTGCCAGAACAACCAGGTCAGCATCAATCTGAATGTCTTTTCCGGTCAGGGTATCCACACCCCACACTTTGACTTTTCCGTCTTCATTGAAAACCTTGGAGACTTTGCCTCTAAGATAAACCACTCCATCTTCTTCGATGGCTCTCTGGACAAATTCTTCATAGCCCTTGCCGCCGGAACGGATATCGATGTAAAAGACATAAGCCTGGCCGTCGGGCATGTGGTGTTTATAGAGCATGGCATGTTTGGCTGTATACATACAGCATATTTTTGAACAGTAAGTTTTATGGAGTTCCGGGTCTCTTGAGCCGCAGCATTGGATAAAAACCACTTCTTTGGGAGGTTTCTTGTCTGATGGTCTAAGTATTTCACCCCTGGTAGGTCCAGAAGCAGAGCACAGGCGTTCAAATTGTAAACCATCCAGGACATTTGGAATTTTTCCATGCCCGTATTCAGCCATAAATTTTTTATCATAAAGGTCATAGCCGGTAGCCACAATGATGGCTCCTACTTCTTCTTCAATTAATTCTGGTTTCATATCATAATCAATGGCTTTCGGTTCACAAACATCGGCACACTTGCCGCAAGCGATGGGAAGAAGACCGGGGCAAGCACTGCTGTCCAGAGTGTAGGAAGCTGGAATGGCTTGAGGAAAAGGGATGTAAATGGCCTTTCTGCCGGTCAGACCAAGGTCGAATTCATTGGGGACTACTACCGGACAAGCCTCAGTACAATCATCACACAAAGTGCAGACATCAGGTTTGACATAAGTTGGCTTTTTCAAAATTTTCACCTTGAAATTCCCCACAAAACCGGAAATATCTTGAACTTCGCTGTAGGTCAGGAGTTTAATATTCGGATGTTTAGAAAGCTCTACCATCTTGGGAGTAAGAATACATTGAGAGCAATCCAGGGTAGGGAAGGTTTCAGAAAGCTGGATCATATGACCGCCGATGGAAGGTGATTTTTCGACCAGAATAACCTCATAGCCTCCATTGGCTATATCCAAGGCAGCTTGAATGCCGCTTATTCCTCCGCCAATAACCAGAGCCCGCTTGGTTATAGGAACGCTAATCGGCTCCAGAGAAGCATTTCTCTGGACTTTCTCCACTATGCTTTTGATTATTTTTACGGCTTTTTCAGTGGCCTTATCTTTATCTTTGTGAACCCAACTGCATTGTTCCCGGATATTGGCAATTTCACATTGATAAGGATTAATTCCCGAAGAATTGGCTGTTTTTCTGAAAGTGGATTCATGGAGAGTGGGGGAGCAACAAGCGACCACCACACTTTCCAGGTTGTGTTCTTTGATTGATTCAGTAATCAGTTTTTGTCCGGGATCAGAGCACATGTAAACGTAATCCTGAGCCAATACAACTCCATCATGCTGGGAAAGTTTTTCTGCCACTTTTTTTACGTCAACGGTCCCAGCGATATTTATACCGCAATGACAAACGAATACTCCCGTACGTTTCTTTTTCATGATTTTTCCTCAATGAGTTGGAGATTACTCCTGGGAATAAGATAATTTTTTTCCAGAAAAGACACTCTTTTATTCCTTTGATTCTTCATCCAGAACTTGAAGTCCATATTGGTAACCTTTATCAAAGGCTTTGATGTTTAAGTCAAGAAACCGGCCAGGTACCAGTCCCGGCAGTGCTTTTTTCATGGAATCAGGAGTGACCACCTTGGTGATGGCAGTAAAAAAACCAAGCATCACCAGGTTGGCAATGATCCTGTTCCCCAGCTCTTCAGCAAACCTGGTAGCCGGAATGGAATAAATCTTTATTTTGCCCCGGACAGCCTTGGGTTTAACCAGATCTTTGTCAATAATGAGAATGCCGTCGTCCCTGAGCTCAGGTTCATATTTATCGTAGGCTTCCTGGGACATGCAGGCCAAAATTTCTGGCTTAGCGATATATGGATAGAGAACTCTGTCGTCAGAGACCACTAACTGGGAGCTGCAGGCGCTTCCCCTGGCTTCAGGGCCGAAACTCTGGTTCATGGTAGCCTGTTTGTTGTCAAAAAGAGCCAGGGCTTTTCCTGTTATCAATCCGCAACGGACTATTCCTTGTCCACCGAAACCGGAAAACCTTATCTCTGTCATTTTTTAATTCTCCCGTATAATTGGTAATCATCTCCAAAAACGGAGATGAAATGTTCATCCATGGCATCCAGAAAAGTGGGTTTTTCTTTATCTACAAATTTCCCAACTATCAGCTTTCCCTGATAGTCAATATCCAATGTCTTGGTGTCAGCTCCGTGCTGGATGTCTGAGTTTTCATAGTAGTATTTTAGAAGATTAAGACCGTCACCTAGACGGTTTCTCCGGGCATACAGGGTGACACAGGGAGTGATAACTTCTATAAAGGAAAATCCTTTTCTTTGGAGAGCTTCACTGATTGACTTGGTTACCCGGCGGAGATGAAGAGCAGTCCAGCGGGCAACATAAGTTGCTCCGGAGGCCTCCATCAAGTAAGGTAGGCTGAAAGGGAACTCGAAGTTTCCATAAGGAGCAGTGGAGGCGTTGGCTTTGAGCGGGGTAGTAGCTGCTACCTGGCCGCCTGTCATGGCGTAGTTGAAATTATTAAGACAGATTATGACCAGATCCATGTTTCTTCTGGCTGCATGGATGAGGTGGTTTCCTCCTATTCCCGCTAAATCGCCGTCACCGCTGAAAACCACCACTTTGAGTTCTGGGTTGGCCAGCTTGAGGCCGGTGGCAAAAGGGACTGCCCGGCCGTGGGTAGTATGAAAAGAATCCAGCTTGACATAACCGGCTACCCGGCCAGTGCACCCGATTCCTGATACTACGCTGACCTTGTTAAGCTCAATTTTGGTCTTTTTCAGGGCTTCAGCAAAAGAGGTAACAACGGTTCCGATGCCGCAACCAGGACACCAGATGTGAGGAATACGATCCATTCTCAAGAGATCTTCAATAGGATTTCTTTCTTCAAGCATATCTTCTTTTTTCATTTGACTGCCTCCTTGATGGCGGTCAGGATATCCTCAGGATTGTGGACCCAGCCACCGCAGTGGGGAACATGGGTGACTTTGGCTTTCCCGGCGACACATCTTTCCAGTTCATAAAAAACCTGTCCGTAGTTTATTTCCGGGATAACGAAAGATTTTACTTTGGAGGAAAGTTTACGGATTATTTTCTCGGGGAAAGGCCAAACTGTAATCAGCCTTAAGGTGCCCACCTTTATTCCTTCCTTGCGGGCCTGTTGGACAGCCCGTACAGCCACCCTTGAGGTAATGCCGTAGGATACAACAATTACTTCAGCATTGTCTGTTTGGTCTTCTTCGATCTTGATTATTTTCTCGGCATTATTCCTGATTTTGTCGCACAGGTGGCGGACACAAATATCCTGGCACTCTGCATTTATAACCGGATATCCCTTTTCGTCATGAGTCAGTCCGGTTGTATGAAACCGGTATCCGTCTCCGGCTTTAACCAGAAAAGGAATTCCGTCTTTATCAGGCTTGTAGGGAAGATATTTGTCCTTGGGGCCTGTATACATCTTTCTTTCCACAAGCTCTATTTCTTCGGCAGAGGGGATAATAACTTTCTCATGCATATGACCGACACATTCATCAGTCATGACAAAAGTAGGGACGCGGTAAATCTCTGACAGATTGAAAGCTTCGATAGTCAGGTCAAAGCATTCCTGGGGGGAATCGGGCGAGAGAGCGATTATTTCATAATCGCCATGGGAGCCCCATTTGACCTGCATCATATCCTGTTGCCCGGTCAGAGTGGGTAGTCCGGTTGAAGGTCCGCCTCTTTGAACATTGGCAATAACCAGAGGGGTTTCCATCATACAAGCTAAGCCTATGTTTTCCATCATTAAAGAAAATCCCGGCCCGGAAGTGACAGTCATTACCTTTTTGCCTCCCCATACTGCTCCAATCAAGGCAGCGATGGAGGCGAGTTCATCTTCCATCTGGATGAACACTCCTCCCACTTTTGGTATTCTGGCAGCGAACCGTTCGGCTGTTTCGGTGGAAGGAGTTATGGGATAACCGGCAAAAAACCGGCAGCCTGCAGCCAAAGCGCCTTCGGCAATGGCATAGTCTCCGTCTAAATAATGAGCCCCGCTAAGAACTCCCTTAGGGTCGGCTTTCACCTTTTTCACTGTCTTCCTCCTCTTTTGGGGTTACAAAAATGGCGAATTCAGGGCATATTGTTTCACACAACTGGCAGTAACAACATTCATCCTCGTTTTTTACGAAGGGAGGATGATAGCCCTTGGTGTTGAACTCATCAGAGAGTTCCAAAATATCCTTTGGGCAGTACTCCACACAGAAGCCACACCCTTTACAACGATCCTTTATGATATGGATCTTCCCTTTTTTAGGTTTTAAATTTCCAAAATATATCATTTTTTCCTCAAATGAATCCTTTGGATTCAAGTAATGGTCTGGGATTGATGTAATGAAGATCAAATAACAGTGCTTTTTCAGGGCATCCGAGAGCTAAAGCCATGAGTTGGGTGAAGTAAAGCACTGGAATGGTTTTAAAATCAGGATACTTTTTCAAGGTTTCTTTCTGGCGGGTGTCCAAGTTGAAAGCACAGAGAGGACAGCTAACCACGACTGCCTCAGCTCCCTGTTTCCTGGCTGAAGTAAGGATCTGGTAGGTCCGGGTGGCAACGATGTCCGGTTTGTCTACGGTTTGGTAGGCAGCACAGCATTCAGTTTTATAAGGAAAATCAACAGGAGTAGCACCAAGGGCGGACATTAAATCATCCATTATTACAGGATTTTCTGAGTCGTCAATGCCAATCTCCCGGGGCCGGACTAAATAACAACCGTAATAGCTGGCCACTTTTAAGTCTTTCAGGGGCTTGGAAAGTTTCGCGGTAATGGCTTCGAAGGTCACCTCATTTTTAAGGATTTCCAGAAGATGGGTAACTTCAACATCACCGTGATATTTGGTTTCTTCCCGGTACATCAGGTCATTTATGATGTCCAGGCTTTCAGGATCTGATTTCACTCTTTGGTTGGCTCGTTTTAGAGTGTTGTAGCACATGGCGCATAAAGTCATGACGCTGGAAGCCCCGGCTTCTTTGGCGCGGACAAGAATACGGACAGGAGCGACATGGTGAATCAAGTCGTCAGTAGCTAAGGAAAAAACAGTTCCACAGCAGTTCCATCGGTCAAGCTCTTTAACCTCTATTCCCAGGCGATCCAAGGCACAGAGAGCTGAATCCTCAAAATTTTTTCCATGGTTCTTTAAAGTACATCCAGGGAAGTAAGTTAATTTCATTATAAAAATTCCTCTTTATTATGAGATTACTTCTAAGAATGAACATTGTCGGACTTAATAAATAATTAGTCTCTAAGAAGTAAACTTCCGGAAATTTGAAATAAGCGCTATAGGGGGAACTTCACTTTTTCTCTCGGGCGAAAGTTCTTCTACGTGGATATGGTCTTCTCTCTTGCGTAGAAGTATCAGACGGAGAGCTTCAATAACTTCGGCAATATTAATCCCTTTGGGGCAGCGGACATTGCAGGTCATACAAGAAGCACAGATCCAGATGGATTTGGAGTGAAGGAGTTCGTCTTTCAGGCCCAGTTGGGCCAAACGGATTATCTGGTTAGGAAGAATATCCATGTCAGAGACGGCCGGGCATCCGGCTGAACATTTTCCACACTGGTAGCAAGCAAGAAGGTTTTGTCCGCTAAGTTCTTCCACCTTGGAAACAAAAGAATCTCTTATAATATTACGGGATATGTTGATTCTCATTTGAACCAACCTTTCAAGGAAAAAATAAAATTATGAATACTATAATGACGATTTATCGTCCATTGTCTTATAAAAAGACATTAAAGTAAACCACAATTCCTGGGTGGTGTCAAGGAAATTAAAAGAATTTTGCTGTTATCTTTCTTAATTTTATTTCATTATTTAATTCATTTCCATTTAGCATTAAAATGCTTGTTATCAAGGGCTAAAGAAGTGAGCACTACGAACTCATTTTCATCTGTCATGGGGAGCTAACCTGTTTCTGGAAATGTCTTTAAATGATGCTCTTTTATTCTGTTTGTATACCAACGCGTATCGGAATGAAATAAATCAAACAAACTGTAGAAACCAAAGAAACTTATTCACTTTCTTTGTAATCCAAAGAAAATAAACACTAAACACAGGAAGTTAAGGAGGAAGATATAACCTAGAACAACTGGAATTCCAAAAAGGGGTATTATCAATGAAGAGGCTCCCACTGCACCCAGGAAGGAACCCATCAGGTCTAATCCATAGCCCAATCCGTAGTGTTTTCTTTGACCAAGATAAAGCCTGTTAGCGGTGATGAATAGTTCTCCACCGAGAAATCCAAGAACAAGAAGAAGCATAAAATAAGCGGGCTCATTGAGGGCACTTCCAAGACAGAAACTCATCAGGCCTATTAGGATAGTGAAGCTGAGCTGAAGCAGGATCAATCTCTTACGGCCAGAACCTTTAGCCCTTTTGCCTGATAGTGCGCCCAGAAAAAGCCCCAGCATATAAGCTGAAAAAAGAAGGGCTAAGCGCTGATAGAGATAGCCAAACCTGACCTGGAAAGCAAGGATGATGATAATTTCCAGAACAATGGAAGAAAGGCCCATAATAGTAAGAGGAGTTAAATAGTAAACAGTTCTCTTTTTCCGTAGTATCCAAAAGATAAGAAGCAGGGAAAAGACCAGTAGGGGAAAATTAAGCAGCCAGAATTTCCCTTTATCAAGAAAGAAATTAAGTAAGGTGGCGTCAAAATACCTGAATTGTTTGCTCCAGAGAAGGAAAGTGAAATAATAGCTAACAGGAATAAAATCTTTATTAATAACAGGAGCAGTCTGGCTGGCAAGGTTTCTTTTCAGGCTGTTAATTCGAAAAGGTTCCAGACGGGAGAAAAGTATAGAGGGGGAAACATAGGTATTGTTCAGGTCAAACTCACGGATCCGGTTAGTTAATATATTTATGTTCAGGCTGAGCTTGGAAGAAGAGCCCAGAAAAATGTTATTTCCTCCAGGAACTACTTCCACCTGAGGGAAAACCATTTTGAGAGTGTTATTTAAAGATGAAAGAAATTTTAACCGCTCCGGGCTGATGTAGTTTTCAGCCGAAGTCACTCTAAAGGAAAAAATTCCATCAGGATTCATTTTCTCTTGGGCCAGCCTGAAAAATTCCAGTGAATAAAAACGGTTTAGCTGGAGGGTTACAGGATCAGGGAGGTTGACAATAATAATGTCAAAATATTTTTCAGTTTCCTGTAGATAAGTCCGTCCGTCTTGGTAATGGACCTTAACCCTGGGATTTTCCAAGGCTTCAATCTCTTTTGCTGGAAGATACATCCTGGACAAGCGGATAAGACCGGGATCGAGTTCAACATAATCAATCTCAGTCAGGGGATATTTCAATATCTGCTCCAGGCTTCCACCCAATCCTCCTCCTATTAGAAGGATTTTTTGGGCCAGTGGTTTTTGGAGCAGGGCAAAATGAACCGACTCTTCTGCTGAAGCCAGGTCTGGATAAGAATAGACAATGAGATGGTTGTCATAAAGGGAAATTTGCCCTTCTGTTTCAATTATCTGGAGTTTACCGTAAATGGTATCTTTGGTTGTGGAAAGGGAAAAAGGACTCCAATAAGCCTTTTCTAAAGAAACATCAAGACTGCCGAATATGATTAAGAAAGCGGTTATTACCAGGGCTAAGCTGCCCCCTTTTTTTTCTCCAAAAGAAAAAAAGACCGCCCCGGTAACTGCTATTCCACTCAGAGTGACACCCATCCAATTAGAGAAAAAAGGGACAAGAAGAAAATAGGCAGTTATTCCTCCCACCACCGATCCAGCCGCCTCGAGAAGATAGACATATTCTATCTTTCCTGAAAAAAACCTGACGTTCCAGACAAAAAGAAGCCCTAAGGGAAAGCAAAGAAAAAAGCACAGAATAAGGGATGTAAACAACATGGAAACAAAGCCAGTGGTCTCTCCAGGGTGAAGACCGAAAAAAAAACGGGTACATCGGAGAGCGATAAAACATAGAGGAATGATTAAAAACAAAAACAGATAGGAAGAGGGAAGCAGAGAGGACGAGGTATTCACTTTATATCCAAGGAAACTTCCCATTCCCACCCAAAAAAGCCAGGCCCCTAAGCAAATTCCGAAACTGAATTCATTTCCAAAAAAATAGACTGAGAATTCACGGAGAAAGAATACCTGAATAGAAAGGGCGATAAATCCCAGAAGAAATGGAGCTAAAAGGCGCTTCAGAGCCACACTCCCGGTATGGTCTTCCGGCATTGCGGGCATCTTTCTTCTACCAGGTTGAATTGCCTGATTTCAAATCCCCTCCGTTGTATTAAAAGTTTTCCACAGGAAGGACAATAAGTATTTTCTCCTTTATGGCCAGGGACATTTCCTATATAGACAAAATGAATTCCTTCATCCATGGCAATCTGGCGGCATTTTTCCAGGGTAGAAACAGGAGTTGGCGGGAGGTTTTTAAGAAGATAGGTCGGATGGAACCTGGAAAAGTGCAAGGGTATATCGGGGCCAACTTCTTCCATGATCCATTGAGAAAGCTTTCTTATTTCTCCGGCTGAATCGTTGAGGGTGGGGATGACTAAGTAAACTATTTCCAGCCAGGCCGGACTTTGGGCTACTGCCTGGATCGCTTCCAGAACTGGTTGGAGTTCACCTCTAACATAATTTGAATAAAATTTCTGGTTAAAAGCTTTCAAATCTACCTTGATAGCATCTACTTCCCTTATTAGTTCTTGCAGAGGTTCTCTGGAGATGTGGCCTCCGGTAACCACTACGTTTTTCAATCCTGAAGAGCGAGCTATCTTGGCTGTATCCACCATGTATTCAAAAAAGACGACTGGTTCAGTATAGGTATAAGCAATTACCGGACAATTATACTCATGGGCTGTTCTTGCAACTTCTTCAGGGGGAAAATCCAAATGGCGGACCTGCTCGGGCCTTACCTGAGAGAGCTCCCAGTTCTGACAAAACTTGCAGTTGACATTACACCCAGCGGTAGCCAAGGACAGAGTCCGGCTTTCCGGGTGGTAATGAAAAAAAGGCTTTTTTTCTATTGGGTCTACATGAATGGTGCAGGCTTTTCCATAAACAAGGGTGTAATATATTCCTTCTTTGTTTTCCCGGACTCCACAGTATCCTCTTTCCCGGTCTCCAAGCCGGCACTGGCGGGGACAGAGAAAGCACTCAATTTCCCTGTCCGGTAATTTTTCATAATAGCGGGCTTCAACCCAGGAGAGGTTGGCTTCTTCTCCAAAGGCGGCCCCATTGGATAAAAGATTTCCCCACTGAGCCTGGCTCAAAATTCCGGCAGCGCCGGTAGTTTTAAGGAATATTCTTCGTTTCATGCTTCTATCTCATTAATCTCTATTTGTTCCTTCAAGGCTGTTCCCAGATCCATTTTCTGTGAGGTCTTCAAGTAGGATGGTTCTCTTTCTTCTTCTCTCAAAGAAGGAAGTCCGGAAGTGGACCTCAATCTTTCAATGAGCATCCAGCCTACCGTATCAACAGCCACCGGATCAACGCCAACCACCAGTAGATTTTCCCTGCTTGACCATCTTTCATGGAATGATGGTCCCTTATGGAATTGAATCTTGAGTCCATCGAGGATAGTCAGGCAGTGTTTTTTGCGAAGAGGTTCAAGGGAAAAAATTTCAGGGATAAAAGGATCACAATTGTTATCATGGTATTTGTTGGGATTGTGAATAGCGCCGAAATAATTTTTCATGCCAGCAGTCACTCCTGCCAAGCCATGATCTTTGAGAACAGCTAAGCTTATGGATGCTTCAATCTGGTCGAGTTGGATTCTGGAGAATAAACTACCTGTGTTTGGGCTTGAATAAAGCTGGTGATGATAGCCTATTCCCTGGGTATCGGTTCCAAAAATGCTAATGGGACCTTGACCCTGAGCTAATTTGTAACCTGCACCTTTTAGTTCTCTGTTTGTTCTGTCCCATATAATTACCTGGCGAGAAGAATTACTGCTATTGATTATGACTTGAGCCAAGGCCAAAGAGAGTTCCGGCCGGGTGGAGATTTTTTTTCCTCCAATAGTATTTATTTTGATTCCTATTTTTTTTCTTTGACCAAGGATACGCTGGAAGGATTTTTTAATTGATGACTCCCCGGTAAGAATATTCAGGGCTTTTTTAATAAGTTGAGATAGTTCGGAAGAGTGAATTTCTCCATTTGAGCGAAGAATATCTTTTCCATGAACTATTATGACTTTAGTCATTTTTCTTATAAATTAAGGTACTCTTGTGATGAATTCATGTCAACTCAGTGAATAGCATATTTATATTAATCAGGAGTTCCTCCAAATTTTTGAGGCGGCTTGAGAATAGGAGGCCATGGTGTGTCTCCGTCCGCAGCGTAGGGCCCCCCTCGTCGCCTGGAGAGGTGCCGTATATATAAACAATTCCCTTTAAGGGATTCCTTTTTGCCCTTATTCATTGATATGCGCTCTTTATCCAGGCGATGACGGGTGCGGAACAAGGACGGAGACACACCATGGCCTCCTATTCTGTTAACTCTGAAATTTATTTTTTTTAAAAAAAAACTAGGCTTGGTTTGATTGAAAATTTGGGGGAACTCCTGTAAATTAAAATAGTATTTCTTCATGCTACATTGGGTATAATTTAGGAATTTGGGATAATAAATTTTTTCCGGAGAGTAATTAAAATGCGATTCTTCCCGAGATGATCTTCGGCGAAATTGGGCATTGTCGGACAGCCGGGATATAAGGAAAGGAGTTTTAAATGGGAAAAAAAGAAACATTGGTTCTTTTGTGGATATTTTTTATGGGAACATATCTTTTTTCGGGAAATATGGAAAAAGAAGCTGAGTTGGATTCTATTCTTCCTTACCCTGAAGGATGGCAGGTAAGCGGGGAAGCGCTTCGATTTCATCCTGAAAATCTTTTTGAATACATAAATGGGGCGGCTGAAATATATCTTTCTTATAATTTTCAGGAACTGATTACAGCGGAATACAAAGAAGAAGAAAGTCAAGCCTCGGTTTCGGTAGAAATTTATGACATGGGTTCTACTGAAAACGCTTTTGGTATTTACAGCGCAGAACGTTTTATGGACAGCAATTTTATACCAATTGGCCTCCAGGGTTATATCGAGGAGGGGGTTTTGAATTTTCTGGTGGATAGATTCTATGTCAAGCTTTTTTGTTTTGAAGGGGGAGACAATTCAGAGGAAATCATGAAGGGATTTGCCAGAGAGATTTGTCAGAGGATTGGCCGCACCGGAAATTGGCCTGAGGTTCTGAGCTTTTTCCCCCAGAAAAATCTTATTTCTAATAGTGAAAAGTTTATTTTGCAAAATTTTCTTGGCTATGGATTTCTCCACCATGGATATCTGGCAAGTTATCTCAAGGATGAACTGGAGTTTGACTGTTTTATAATTGAAGGAGAAAGCCCGGAAGAAACCCGGGAAATGCTTGAAAAATATTTAGAAACCCGAGCTCCGGAGACAATAGAGGAAACATCATGGGGATTTATGATCAAGGATCGCTATTACCAGAATATATTCCTGACTCAAAAAGGCTCTTATATCGCCGGGGTGATGAAAATAAAAAATGGTATGGAGAAAATAGGAAAAGATTACCTTGGCTTTCTGCTTCTTTTTCTCGAATAGTCAAGCAGCAGAAATCCTTGAATATTTAAGATTAAATAAGGTTAAGCTTTGCTAAGTATTGCTGAAGTTTTTTGTATTCTTCTTCCATCATGGATATAAGTTCACCGGCTGGGGAGAGGTTTTTATCTGAACCCAAGAGTTCCATTTGGTAAGAAAGCTCCTGAAAAGAAGTAAAGCTCAGATTAGCTGAGGCCCCTTTGAGACAATGTGCGATTTCTTTTACCTCTTCGAAGCCTCCCCTGGATACGGCTTGTTTTAGTTGCTTCATATGTGAGGAGAATTCTTCATCAAAAATACCGATCAGCTCTTTCAGAAAATCCCGGTCATTCCCGACTCTTTTTAAAGCTGTATCCATATCAAAAAGCTTCTCATCGGGAAAATTTTCCCTCTGGTTCATTTTGTTCTCCTTTTTTAGCTGGTTGTTTCCACAGAGAGCTTGACCTCATGACTCTTTTAATGGGCAGGCCAGTTTCATGGATCTGGTGTTTTGTTTTTTCTGTTTACTCCTTTGGTTTTAGCTTTAAGAAGATCTTTGTCTGATTCTTCGAGAAGTTCCCTCCCTGAACACCGGGGCAGGCTGGAGGAAGAAGCAATCCCGCAGCTAATGTTTACAGACAGTTTGCCTTTATCTGTACTGATTTTCCGGCGTCTAACTTCCCGGCGAAGGCGCTTGGCTATGTTTTTTATGTCCTCAAATTTACAACCAGGGACAATTATCAGGAATTCATCTCCGCCATAGCGTCCGATTTTATCGTATTCTCGCATGGAATGCCGGAGACGGCGGGATATTTCCACCAGGACCTGGTCTCCCACAAGATGGCCGTAAGTATCGTTTGTTTTTTTGAACTGATCGATATCTATCATGATTACACCTGTGGGAATTTTTTCCCTATGGCCTCTTTCGAATTCTTCCTGGAAGAACTTAAAAATCTTTTTTCTGTTCCAGAGTTTTGTCAGGCTGTCAACACTGGCTTCCAGGATGCGGGATTCCTCTCTCTGGATAATCCGGACTCCTTTTTGCAGGCGAACTTTTAGTTCAAGAAAATCAAAAGGTTTGGTCATGTAATCATCGGCTCCGGAAGTTAAACCCTGGATTATATCGGTCTGGTTATCTCGACCGGTTAACAGAATAATATAAACATAACGAGCTTCTTTTTCCTGACTTTTCTCCCTTATCTTATGGCAAAGCTCAAGTCCATCAATGCCGGGCATCATCCAGTCGATAATGGCCAGTCGGATATCCTCTTTCTGGATTAAGGCCCAGGCATCATTGCCGTTTTTGGCTAAAGAGACGTCGAAACCCCAGTCTTTTAGGCTTTTTTCCAAGGCCCTGCTGGTAATGAAGTCGTCTTCTGCTATTAGAATTTTCATTTGAGGCCGCTTTTTTTTCTCTCTCATCTGCTATCTATTGTTAAAACAATTTTTTTTACTCTATCGTTTGATTATAACCACTGCTATGGAAGAGTCAATCATCTTTATTGATGATTTGAGGGGTGATATTGTGTAGCCGGGGAGAATTAGAAATATTACCGTTTTCAGTGAAAAATATATATTTCCGGGTAGGGAATTCAGGTTTAAATCTGAGGCAGACCGGTTCAGAAGGAAAGTTTTTGGTTCTGGATGATTTGTTCGGCCCCGGCAATTCTTTGTTCCATCTGTCTGAGATAATGTTTTCCTCCGCCGAAAAGCTTGACTGTGGCCAGAATATAGCTAATAACCTTGACTTTATCCTCCTTTCTGTAAGTTTGGTAAGAATCAGGCAGGATAATTTTTTTTTCGTAGCGGCAGTTGTTAATTACTTGAAGGATTTCTTTGCCGAGAGGGGGGATAGGTTTAATTGGTTGATCTGAAAGGATTATGGAGCCTTTTCCATCCATCTCTTCTTGGACATATTGGAGGGCACGGTGAATATCCTGATCCTCAATAGCCTGATTGTTTTTGGAAAAAGTTAAGATTGTTTTCTCTATATTATAAACAAGCCAGGCCAGCTTTTCATCCTGGAAAATGTCTTCTTCTAACGGAATGGAATTTGAAGAATTTTTAAGCGATGTTCTTCTTTTCTGATAAACTTTATGTTGTTGAAGATGGGGGCAATCTGGTGGACAATTAATTTCTTTTTCTCTGAGAAGACCACAGCAAAGCTGGCAGAGAAGTTCTTTTAGGGCAGGGCATTCTCTTTTTCCTTTTCTTTTCTGGCAGTTAACACACTTAGGCATAATAAGGACCTATAATAACATATAGAAAAGAGCTTCTGTCAAACTTGTTTTTATAATGAGTTCCCCAAAAATTCTTTCAGCAGGTCAGATGAAAAGCACCAACTACGTTTTCCTGCTGGCAGAGAGTATTAAACTTAGCAACTGCCTTTCCTGTTTTGTCGATGACCAGATTAATACCCTTTTCCGTTAAAGTCTCTTTGACTTCGTCTTCCACTTTCATAGCACCAAAAGCTCCTGTTCCTATAACCAGAGTCTGGGGTTCAATGGAAAGAACATCAGCAATATCTTTCAGGCAAAGATTATGACCAGATTGGCGCCACCAGGGTGAAAAAACGCAGTGGGGATAGATAATGAGATCTTTAGTATAGATTTTTCCAGCTACTTTCATCCGGCCGAAGGAATAACTGTCAATCATTGTTTTCTCTTTATGATAAAAATATCTTCTGTTAATGTTTTTATTTTGTTGCCGAGTATTTTTTTTAGAGCTTTTTGGGCAGCTTTCTGTTCCGCTTCTTTTTTTGACGAACCCCGGGCTCTGGCCAGGATTTTATCTCCAAGGGAAACTTCGACGGTAAAGCTTTTCTTGTGTTCCGGCCCCTTAGAGTTGATGGTTTTGTAAGCCGGAGAAGGCAAATTATCTCTTTGGAAGTATTCCTGGAGGGCAGATTTGTAATTCTCTACAGAAAACTTTTCCACATGAAGTTTTTTGAATAATTTTTTTAGATGGGGAATGGTGAACTCGGTAGCTTTTTCTATCCCTCCATCAAGATATATAGCGGCCACCAGAGCTTCGAAAGCACCTGCCAATATGGTTTTTTTCTTGTGTCCGTCACTCTGTTGTTCTCCTTTGCCAAGGAGAATTTTTTTGTCAAGATGAATATTCTGGGCAAAGGAACAAAGAGCGTTGGTGCTGGCAGCAGCGGATTTTAATTTTGACAAATCGCCTTCATCAAGATGAGGATAATGGTCATAAAGATATCTGGCGATAATCAGGCCAAGAATAGAATCTCCCAGGAATTCAAGGACTTCATTATCTTGAATGTTTTTGTTCTGATGCTCATAAGCATAGGAACTGTGAGTCAAAGCAGTTTGAAGGAGGTTTCGTTTTTTAAATGAGTAGCCTATCGTTTTTTCCTGCCTGAGAATTTTTTTTTCAATGTTCATGGCAAGTAAAGGAGGGATTCCATTATTTTTACCTGTTTTTTTTTATTCTGTAAATAATCTTCCCTCCTACAATGGTCATTACTGGCATCCCCTTTAGTTTCCATCTATTAAAGGGACAGTTACGACTTTTTGAAAGAAAAGTATTGACGTCAATAACAGATTCTTTCTGTAGGTTGAGCAAGGTTAAGTCAGCATCCGCACCTTTAGTCAGCCGGCCTTTGGATTCTAAGCCGAGTATGCGGGCTGGTGTAGAAGAGAGAAGTTCAACTAATCTTTCAAGGGAAATAATATTTTTATGAACAAGTTTATCCAGGAGAACAGGCACGGCTGATTCCAGTCCGATGATACCAAAAGGTGCCTGGTTGAACTCCACCTCTTTTTCATCCGGTGTATGGGGAGCATGATCAGTGGCTAGGGCATCTATTGTTCCGTCCTGTAAAGCCTGGATAAGGGCTTTTCTGTCATCTTCTCCTCTGAGGGGAGGGTTGACCTTGAGATTGGTTGAATAGTTGAAGAGCATCTGGTCGGTTAGGAGAAGGTGGTGAGGAGTTACTTCAGCGGTAACTGCAATCTTTCTTTTTTTGGCCTGCCGGATAAGCTCAACGCTTCCTTTGGTGCTGACATGAGCTATGTGGATTCTGGCTCCGCTTTTTTCTGCCAGAATTATATCCCGGAAGACCATGATTTCTTCAGCCGCTGCTGGAATTCCCTGTAGTCCGAAACGAATAGACCACTTGCTCTCATTCATAACTCCATCAGCACTGAGAGAAAAATCTTCACAATGGTCGATAACAGGCACTTCTAAAAGCCTGCTATATTCGAGAGCGCGCCTCATGATAAGGCTGTCAAAAACCGGTTTGCCATTGTCTGAGAAGGCAACAGCTCCTGCATTCCTGAGATCAGCCATGTCGGACAACTGGCTTCCCCTGAGCCCCAGGGTAATTGCTGCTACAGGAAAAACATTTACTCCGGCTGCTTTTTCAGCCTGGCCTATGATATATTCAGTTATTCCACCGTTGTCATTGACTGGGGATGTGTTAGGCATACAAGCTAACGAGGTGAATCCTCCCCTGGCAGCTGCCAGGGTTCCTGTTAAAATGGTTTCCTTGTGTTCCTGTCCCGGTTCTCTCAAATGAACGTGCATGTCTATAAAGCCAGGAACAACTACCAGCCGGGTAGCATCAACAGTATTGATACCTTTTAGATCTATCCGGGATTTTATATCAATAATTTTTCCTTTTTCGACGAGGATGTCCAATGTATCGTCGATTTTATTTACAGGATCGATCACTCTTCCATTTTTAATCAGAAGCTTCACGTTCTTTTCCTCCTAACAGAAGATAAAGGACAGCCATGCGGACAGCCACTCCGTTTTCCACTTGCTTGAGGATAACTGATCTGGCCGAATTAACCAGGTCGGCTGACAATTCCACTCCTCTGTTTATGGGTCCGGGATGCATGATGATAGCATCCTTTTTTGCCTGCTGAAATCTCCAGGGAGTCAGGCCATACAAAGAAATGTATTCTCTTATAGAGGGGAAGAAATTTTTTTGCTGGCGTTCGAGCTGGATTCTGAGCATCATGACCACATCGGCATCCTTTAAAGCCCGGTCCAAGTTGAACTCAACAGATATCCCAAGGGAGTTGAATTCAGGGGGAAGGAGAGGAGGAGGTCCGACACAAACCACCTTGGCTCCTAATTTAGTCAGAAGAAGAATGTTCGAACGGGCAACTCGGCTATGCAGGATATCTCCAACGATGACCACTTTCAGGTTTTGGAAAGACTTTTTTTCCTGTCTTATGGTGAAGGCATCCAGAAGAGCCTGGGTTGGATGTTCGTGAGTGCCGTCTCCGGCATTGATGACATGAGAACGGCAGAAAGAACTGACAAAGTGAGAAGCTCCTTCTGCCCAATGCCTTATAATAAGGGCATCAATATTCATGGCTTCTAAGTTAAGAACCGTATCCTTCAGGGTTTCGCCTTTGACCACACTGCTGCTCACCCGGCTGAAATTAAGGAGATCAGCACTGAGACGTTTAGAGGCAAGTTCAAAAGAACTTCGAGTCCGGGTGCTTGGCTCAAAGAAAAGATTGACAATGGTTTTCCCTCTGAGGATTGGAACTTTTTTGATTTCTCTTTTTGATACTTCCAGGAATGAATCCGCTGTTTCCAGAATGGTCAGGATATCTGATGGGGAAAGCTCTTCAATCCCAAGTAGATGTTCATGTTTGAAGGCCACCTTGGTTGCTCCTACTCAAGTTCCGCCGGTTCAGTAATCATGACTTCGTCTTTACCGTCGATTTCTTTAAGGCAGACCTGAACCATTTCCCGTTTTGAGGTGGGAAGGAATTTTCCCACATAATCAGCCCTGATGGGCAGTTCCCGGTGGCCGCGGTCAATCAGAATCAGGAGCTGGATGGTTTTCGGCCGGCCGAGGTCAATCAAGCTGTCCATGGCAGCCCGAATGGTGCGCCCGGTAAAGAGAACATCATCTACAAGGAGAACATCTTTATCCGTGATGGAAAAATCGATTTCCGTCTTTTTAACCATATGCTGAGCTTCAAGCTCGGAAAAATCGTCACGATAGAGAGTAATATCCAGAACTCCGACTGGCATTTTAATTTTTTCTGCTTCTTGAATCAGTTTGGAAATTCTTTTGCCCAGATAAATGCCCCGGGTCCTGATGCCTATAATCACCAGGTTTTTCAAATCCCTGTTTTTTTCCACTATTTCAGTGGTTATGCGGTCGAGAGCCCGTTTAATTTTTCGGGCATCCATGACTCTGGCTTTAATTTTCTGTTCCATAACCAACTCCTTTTAACCTGTATTATTCATGGAAAAAGACCGCTCCTTATAATACAACAAAAACTATTAATGGCTTAAGAGAAATTTTTCTGGCGTAAGCAAATGAAGTAATTTTATGAAAATCTTTCTCCATATTTTATCTATAATAGGCCTTTTTTGCCCTTTGGATAAATTTATGAATAATTCAGGTAAATTATGTTTCTTATCGGGAAAGCTTATCACTTTTAGAAAAAATGCCTCATATTGCTTAAAATGTCAAGAAATCTCAAAAAAATACTTCTTTGCTTCTTCTATGTCTTTTTTAATCTGTAAAGCCAGGGCCTGAGGAGAATTAAATTTACTTTCATCCCTAATTTTTTTGAGAAAATCAATTTTCATTTCTTTTCCATAGAGATCCCCCTTATAGTTTATAATGTGACATTCTACCCGGAAGCTTTTACCTTCGAAGGTAGGACAGTGTCCGATATTGGTCAAGGCGGGAAATCGAGAATTATTCAGGCTTACTTCCGAGACGAAAACTCCCCTGAGGAAAAGATGATTCTTTGTAGCCAGATTGGCTGTTGGATATCCTATCGACTTTCCTCTTGAACTTCCTGTAATAACCCTGCCTTCAATCTGATAAGGGCGACCAAGAAAACGGTTGGCTTCCTGAATGTTTCCTTCAATAAGCAGTTCTCTTATTTTACTGCTGCTTACCAGATGATTGTTCAATTTAACAGAAGGAATGGTGATGACTTTGAATCCCCAAGGTTTTCCCAGGAGCTGGAGAGTGGCTGTATTGCCTTCTCTGTTTTTACCGAACCTGAAATTGTCTCCCACCACAATTATCTTTGTTCTAAGCTTCTCCAACAGGATAAGGCGGACAAAATCCTGGCCCGAAAGAGTAGCAAAGGATTTATCAAAATTCAGGACTATTACATTTTCTATGCTTAATCTGCCGATAGTTTCTTTTCTCTGTTTCAAGGTCTGGATTAGATGAATCTGATGCTGACCAAAGAATTGATCAGGATGGGGATGGAATGTAAGAATGGCCGAAGATAGATTTCTCCTAAAAGCCTCTTGCTTAATGGCCTGGATTATTTTTTGGTGACCGAGATGAACGCCGTCAAATATTCCGATTCCCAGGGCTGTTTCATTTTCAACCCGGGGACAACTATCAAACGGGAGTACTTTCAATTCCATACAATTTTCACAAATTGATAGCTTTTACCTTTTCCATATAAATCATCTTTAATTGATGGAGACAGGAGGAGAGAAATTTTTCTTCTTCGGCTGTCAGGTTTTCCTCTGTCTTTTTTTTCAACAAATCAAGAAGATCGATAAATCTTTTGGCCATCTCGAGGTTTTCTTGGACTTTGTTTTTTTCAGGATCAGTCATTTGGCCCAGGCTGATCAAGGCTTGAGTGTAAAGAGGAAACACCAAGGTGCTGAAATCAAGGGGGGGAAGAGACTCTTTGTTTGTTTGTCTATGTTTTTGTTTGTTGTTTTTATCTTTATCGTCTTTCATTTTTTATCCTCGGGGGAGGGAATTCAATCTTTAGGAAAATTTTAGTATAGTATTTTGTAAAATGAAATATTACAAAAATAACTTTTAGAATTCAAGGGAAGTCATTTATGGATGAAGCCAAAAGAGCTGGACGGAAATTCTCACGCCTGGTGTGCATAATGGAGAAACTCAGAAGCGAAAAAGGCTGTCCCTGGGATAGGGAACAGGATGAGAAAACTCTACGGAACTACTTTTTGGAAGAAGTTTACGAGGCAATTGAAGCTTTGCTTTCTGGTGACACTGATTCTCTAACCGAAGAATTAGGGGATGTTTTAATGGAAGTTGTCTTTTTAGCTCAAATTTTTAAAGAAAATGGAGAGTTTACCATTTCCTCAGTGCTTGACAGAATTAACAGAAAGATGGTGGAAAGACACCCTCATGTTTTTGGAAACAAAGAAATTACGCGTTCCTCTGAGGTTACAAAAGAATGGCAAAGAATAAAGAATGCAAGCAAAAAAGAGAAATCAATTCTAAACGGCATTCCCAAGACTTCTCCTGCTCTTCACTCTGCCTATGAAATTGGCCGCAAATGTGCCTCAGTCGGATTCGACTGGGAGAACTCAAATGATGTTTTTAATAAAATAAAGGAAGAAATGGAAGAGCTTGAACAGGCTATGGCTCAGAAAAAATCGGCCGATATAATGGAAGAGGCGGGAGACCTTCTTTTTGCCTTAGCCAATCTTTTCCGTCATCTTGGCTGCAATCCGGAACTTGCCTTATTGAGGGCAAATCAAAAATTCATCCGGAGATTTGCTTATATGGAAGAGCAGTTGAGAAAGGAAGGGAAAAGACCGGAAGATACTGACCTAAACCAATTGGATGCTCTTTGGAATGAAGCTAAAGAAAAAGTCGATTGATTAAAAAGCAATTTCTTACAATTGCACTATAAATCTTGTAACCAAGACAAACTAAACAAAACTTATAAAGATAAGAGCATCAGGTATACCCTCCGCTTTACTTCGGCGCTTTTTTCGCCATTCTCTCACCGCTCTTCTCGGCGGCTGCATAACTCCGCACCGTTGTTCAATAAAAATCACCTTATACTGTGTTTGTAAGTATCTTACCCATCTAATCTGTAGCGTGCTCAATACATACTCGCCGTCCGACAAAGTCGGATTCCCTCGAATCGTGGTTCGAGAAGGCCAGCACCTCAATGGCGCTGCGGGCATTACCTGATGCTCTACTATTAACCTGAACTATTCATAAAGAAGGCCCATACTTTTTATATCACAAATACTATCTATGAGTTAAGAGGTTTTATCATGGCGTA
>CAYTTR010000023.1:0-44236 GCA_964440805.1 uncultured Eubacteriales bacterium | reverse complement strand
G
The DNA here is from genome assembly GCA_964440805.1 of uncultured Eubacteriales bacterium. Taxonomy (GTDB): domain Bacteria; phylum Acidobacteriota; class Aminicenantia; order Aminicenantales; family Aminicenantaceae; genus CAYTTR01. Next base: position 44,235 of record CAYTTR010000023.1, on the reverse strand, counting down.
TGTCCTGTGCCTCGTATCTACGGCGACCTCGACTCGTGAATAATCCAGGTTAATAATTAATTGGCATAAATTTGAGGAAAAATTACCTGATTAAATTAATTTCAACTGCGATTCTTTTTGTTTTCTTGAAGTCGCCGGAGCAGGTTGGCTTTGATAAATTCATCAAGGTCTCCGTCAAGCACGCTTCCCACATTGCCTGTTTCTACTTTTGTCCTCAAGTCTTTAACCATTTGATAAGGATGAAGAACATAGGATCTTATCTGATTTCCCCAGGCGATATCGGATTTGGAATTTTCCAGCTTCTCCAGTTTTTCTTGCTGTTTTTTCTTTTCCAGTTCATAAAGCCGGGCTTTAAGGACTTTCATAGCATTGGCTTTATTTTTATGCTGGGAACGTTCATTTTGGCATTGGACAACAATGTCTGTAGGAAGGTGAGTTATCCGGACGGCAGAATCGGTAACATTGACATGCTGGCCCCCGTGGCCGGAAGCCCGGTAAGTATCTATCCGGAGATCCTCAGGTGAAATATCTATTTCCACATCATCTTCCACTTCAGGGTAAACAAAAACAGCAGCAAATGAAGTGTGGCGTCTTTTATTGGCATCAAAAGGAGAAATGCGCACTAAACGGTGTACCCCGGTTTCCTGGCTGAGAATCCCGAAAACATATTCCCCTTCTACTCTTATAGTGGCGCTTTTAAGACCTGCTTCTTCGCCGGGAAGGATGTCGATGATCTCAGTTTTAAAATCTTTTCGTTCCGCGTATCGAAGATACATTCTGAGGAGCATTTGAGCCCAATCCTGGGATTCAGTTCCTCCAGCTCCGGGATGAATGGTCAGAATGGCATTCCGGGTGTCATCTTCTTCTTTAAACAAAGTTTGCAGCTCAGCTTCGTCCAGTAAATTTTCAAGAGAGTCCAAGGCGGACTTAAGTTCCGTTGTAACGGCTTCTCCTTCTTCCCCCAGTTCAAGAAAAATCTCAATTTCTTCTTTTTTTTCTTCCAGATGAGAAGCAAACTTAATCTCTTCTTCTAAGTATTTTTTCTTCTTTTGGAGTGTCTGAAAGCGTTGCTGGTCTTTCCAGATGTCTTGTTGGGAAAGTTCGGAATTTAGGTGATTAAGCTGATTTTTTTTCGAAGTCAGTTCAAAGAAAACCTCTAAGGTCTTCAAACCGGAGAAGGGTTTCTTCTGCTCTTTTTGTCAAGTCAGAGAATATTTCTTCTGATCTTTTTTCGTTCATTGTATTTTTTTCGTAGAGCAAGAATAAAACAAGCTGCTGTGATTGTCAAGCTGAATAGAGGAAGGATATCTCCTGTCCGGCAATAAATGGTTTTTTCTTTTATAGGAATAATGGAGGCTGTTAAGTGAGTTTGTTCATTGAGGCTGCTCTTTTGAATGATCCGGCCAAATGGATCGATAATTCCTGATATGCCAGTAGTTGCTGCCCGGAGCAGGTAGCGTTTGTTTTCCACGGCCCTGAAAACTGCAATTGAGAAGTGCTGGTAAGGAGCTGAACTGGTACCATACCAGCCATCATTGGTTATAGTAGTAATAAATTGGGCATCTTTCCTGACGAAATTCCTGACAAGTCCTGGGAAAATTATTTCATAACAGATAGGTGAGGCAAAAGCCATATTCTGATAATAATGGAGCGTTGAAATTTCTCCAGGTGTAATTTCTCCTATGGCATGGGTTACCTTGTTTATAAAAGAAAGAATTTCCGGATAAGGAGTATATTCTCCGAAAGGTACAAGGTGCATTTTATAGTAAGTTGAATAGGAAAGATCTGGTTTCAGACAAAGAGCAGTATTATAATAATGAGTCTTTTCAGGATCTTCTTTTTTTTCGTTTGTACCGAGCAAAAGGGTAAGATTTTCTTCCTGAACAAGATTTGATAGTTCATCCTTGAATTTCTGATAGATTCCGTATGGACAACTGAAACATAAGGGGATGCTGAATTCAGGCCATATAATTAAGCGGGAACCGTCCTTACTGGCTGTTCTGGTAAGTTGAAGGTGTCTTTGAAAAAGCTCTTCTATATATTCAGGGGAAATTGTGTCCCAGTAAATATCTGAGGAAACATTTCCCTGGATAACCGAAGCCGTGAATTGGTTTTGTTCAGGGAATGAGCTCTGGACTCTTAGAAAGCCTCCAGCATGAAGAACAAGAAGAATAATTAAGATAGTCAGGAAAGGGCTTTTCTTTCTAAAATTTATCGAGTAAAGAAACATACATTGGAAAAGAACAATGAGAAAGCTTAAGCCATATACTCCGGCTACCGAAGCTGCCTGGAGGAGGTAAATATTTTGATGTTGAGTATAGCCAAGGAGTCCCCAGGGAAATCCGGTGAGGAAATGAGAGAGGATGTATTCCAGACTTAACCAGAAGAAAGGTGCCAGGAAAAGTATTTCTTTAGCAAAAACTGAGCCCACATAGGAAGTTATGTAACTGAATAAAGCCCAGTAAAGAGAAAGATAGAAGACAAAAAGAAGATATATTGCCAGACTTAATAATAGTGGAAGATCACCATAATGGGCCGGCACATAGGGGATCCAGTAGATTAAAAGAGCATTGAATCCTATACCGCCTAAAAGTCCAAGCCAGAAAGCCTTTCCAGGAGATTTTTTCATGGAAAGAAAAAGAAGAGGAATAAGGGAGAACCAGATGAAAAAAGAAAGATTGAATCTGGGAAAGGCCAGGGCAGTAAGTATTCCAAAAATAATAATTATAAGAATTTCGGATAATTTCATTTTCTTTAGCAGCTGTAGAGTTAACCGCTATCACTCTTCTCGGTGAGCATTTTATGTTTTTCTTTACTTTTGGAAAAACTTTAGTCAAAAAAGCACGGTTTCAATTTTCAACTGCGGACAATAAAGTAATCTGTGTTTTTTTTGCCTTCATTCTGGACCAGTTTTTCCAGGGCAGACTCGGCCTCTTCGCGAGTGGGGAAACTTCCGATTCTCACCCTGAAGAGGGCTTTTCTATCTGTTGGAAGAGGATCGAAGACAACAGCGGAAAAACCTTTTTCCTTGTATTTGTCAGCTAACGCCCTGGCAGAGTCACGGTTGTTAAAAGCACCTACCTGAATATAATATCCTGTTTCAGGCTTGGGTGACAGGGAAGAATCTTGGGGCTGGGAGGGAGCTTTTTTTGTCTGGACCTGCTGGTGAGAGGCCAATTCCTCTTTGATGGATTCTGCCGGCTCTTTAGCCTGTTCTTTAACTGGAACAGGTTGTTCCTGTTCAACAGGTTCCAGGGAAACAGACGAGATGGCTTGTTCGTTGGTCAGGATGGCTTGTTTTTTACCTACCGAAACACCCAGAAGAAAAATAACTACACCCAGAGTGAGCAGACTTATAAAAATTATCACCAACTGGGTACTGGACAACTGCAGTTCTCTGTAATCTCGGCCAGACATGATTTATTTTTTCTCTTGAGTATTAAAAGCCTTGAGCATTTCCAGAGGAACAGGAAAAACAATGGTCGAATTTTTTTCACTGGCAATTTCGGACAGGGTTCCCAGAAACCGGAGTTGTAAGGCTTGAGCATTTTTAGATATGATATCTGCTGCTTCCAGGAGTTTGCCAGCTGCCTGGAATTCTCCTTGAGCGTGGATGATTTTGGCTCTTCTTTCCCTTTCAGCTTCTGCTTGTTTGGCGATAGCCCTGACCATATTTTCCGGCAGGTCAACATGCTTCATTTCCACAAGTTGAACTTTGACTCCCCAGGGATCAGTGTGCAAGTCAATGATTTTTTGCAGTTGAGCGTTTAATTTTTCCCGTTCTGACAGCAGCTCATCCAGATCCACCTCTCCAAGGACACTGCGCAGAGTTGTCTGGGCCAATTGAGAAGTAGCGTAGAGAAAGTCCTGGACTTCAACCACCGCTTTCTGGGGATCCATAACCCGGAAATAGACAACTGCATTCACCTTGACCGTGACATTGTCTCTGGTTATGACATCTTGGGCTGGAATGTCCATAACCACAATCCTTAGGCTTACCCTGATCATGCGGTCAATGGGAGGGAAAACAAAGATAAACCCGGGACCTTTTGGTTTGGCCAGAACCCTTCCCAGTCTGAAGATAACCCCTCTTTCGTATTCTCTCAAAATTTTAATAGCATTCATCAGGTAGAGAACAATTAGAGCTGCCACAATGACCGGAAAAGTAATCATTTCAACCTCCTCTTTGTCTTATATTTTTCCTGGTATCGATCATCCATAAAAACTGATTTATGAATAATCCAGGATAAATCCTTGAAAACAATTCAAGCTCTAATGACCTTTATTTTTAATCCCTCGGTTACTTCTATAACCCTGACCTTGGTTCCTTTGGGAAGAGGTTCATCAGATTCGGCTTTCCAGAGTTCACCATGAACGAAGACAAAACCTTCCGGATTGAGATCGGATTGGGCATATCCTATTTTTCCGGCAAGTCCTTCTCTCCCAGTGGTTGCTTTACGGCTATGGGCTCTAATGGCAATTGTAATAAGAAAGATAAAGATAATGGACAAACCGATTACTACAGGTATTATGAATTTGAGACTTGGCCTTAATTCAGGCACAGGACTGTCTATAAGCATAATTGAGCCGATCAACATGGCAGTTACACCTCCTGCTGATAGAATCCCGTAACTTTGTATCTTAATTTCCAGAATAAATAATCCGATAGCTAAAAGAATCAGAATTAATCCTACGTAGTTAATGGGAAGTATCTGGAAAGAAAATATGGCCAAAAGAAGACTAATCCCTCCCAATACTCCGGGAAGGATAGCTCCAGGATTGGCGAATTCGAAATAAAGCCCCAGTAGTCCTATCATCAGGAGGATGTAAGCCAGGTTTGGGTTGGAAATTGTCAGCAGAAATTTTTGCCGGCCGGTCAGAGGGATATGAACAATTTCTTTCCCTTTCAAATCCAAGACGGCCTTTTTGCCGTCAAATCGATCTATGGTTTTGCCATGATAGTAATCCAAAATCTCTTGCTCATTTGTCGCCACCAGGTCTATCAGATTGTTCTTCAGAGCTTCTGTTTCGGTAAAAGACAGGCTTTTTTTGACAGCATCTTCAGCCAGCTTAATATTTCTTCCTCTTTTTTCAGCTAAAGTCCGGATGTATGAGGCGGCATCTTCAGTGACTTTTTCAGCCATGGTTTCATCCATTTGCTGACCGGTAACCGAGATGCCTACAGGGTGGGCGGCTCCGGTGCTTGTTCCTGGAGACATGATAAAAATATCGCAAGCCATTCCGATGAAAAATCCAGCTGAAGCTGCTCTTGCTCCGTGAGGAGTGATATAGGCGGCCACCGGAACATTTGATGCGAGAATTCTCTCAATGATTTTTCTCATGGAAGTATCCAGTCCGCCCGGAGTATTTAGACAGATGATTAACAATTGAGCCTGTCTTTTTTCAGCCTGCTCAATAGCTTTTTGAATGTATTCGGATGTGACCGGATGAATAGGGGCATCAACTGTGATTTTGACAACAGTTGCTTCCACAAAGACTGTTAACAGGAATAAAATTAGAAAAAAAGAAAATACTTTTTTCACTATTTAAATTATAAAAAGGATTCCTGTTTAAAGTCAATGTTTTTTACCCCGAATATTTTGGTTCTTAGGAAGCGTTTCCAAAACCGTGCTGCTAAAAAACAAAATGCTGAACAGAGCATTGGGGGATGTTATCGCTCCCGTCGGGTTTTATACGCCGTTCCCTCCTCAACCTTGTCGGCGGTTGCGTAACTCCGCATGACAGCCCCGAACTAATAGACCTTATTTTGTGTTAATCCAAATCCCGCAACATTTCTTGTGGCGGGCTCAATACATACTCACCGTCCGGCTTCGTCGGATTCCCTCCAAGGTTGATTGGTGAAGGCTAAATCCTCCAATATCGCTCAAACTATCTCCCAATGCTCTGGTTCATTGATCACGGTTTTGGAAATGCTTACTGGTTATTATAATTCCCTTGACTTTTAATTTTCAATAATTTAAATATACTTAATGAATCGATTCAAAAGGAGAAGCGGATGATTAAAAATGATATTGCTTTAGCTATTGAAAAAAACTCCGACTTCTCAAGGGCCAAATCACTGCTAATGGTGGAAAAAATTTTGAGTGCCATGAAAGAGGCTTTAGCCAGCGAGGAAAAAATAGAAATCAGGGGATTTGCCAGCTTTAAAATTGTACCCAAAAAGACAGGATACTGCCGGGATATCAGGAGAAAAAAACAAATTAAAATAGAAGGTGGAAACCGGATTAAATTTAGACCCGGTCAGGAATTGAAGAACATATAATTTCCAAGTGACTACAAATCCTTTCAAAATATAGAAGTCTCTTGAAAAATTTCATTATTATATTGCAGCAAAATTGCCAAATTTTTTATTAGGAAAAGAGAAGGGGAATAAATTTAATAAATACTATGAGCCGCTATAAAATAAAACCTCTTTTTCCCGGGAAACTAAAGACAATTTCTCTTCTGGAAAGGCCGAGTAAAGCGGATATTTCTCATTTTGCCCGTGTTTTCCAGCCAGGAGACGAATTTAACCGGTTTCTGGACAGCCTGCCGCGAACCCTTGCCGGCCATGATTTCAAAGAGTTTGTGAATGCTTGTAAATCAAGCAGAAAAAAGAAAAAACCAATCATATTCGCTTCTGGAGCCCACCTTATAAAAGTTGGGTTGAATCCAGTACTTATTGATTTGATGAAGAATGATTGGATTTCCTGTTTAACCCTGAATGGAGCAGGGATAATTCACGATTTCGAAATAGCTTTGGCTGGAAAAACTTCAGAAGATGTTTCTTTAATGATTAGAGACGGACGATTTGGTGCAGTGGAGGAAACTGGAGAGATGTTGAATACCGCCATTCAGGAAGGCTTCCGGCAGGATATTGGTTTGGGGGAAGCTGTAGGCCAAATGATGGCTGAAAAGAACTTCCCCTACAAAGAACACAGCCTTTTATTCAATGCCTTTTGTTTGAATATTCCAGTGACAGTTCATGTGGCCATAGGAACCGACATTATCCATTTCCATCCCGGAGTAAGCGGGGAGGCCCTGGGTAAAACTTCCTTGAGGGATTTTTTCCTTTTCTGTTCCCTTGTAGAAAAGTTGGAGGGAGGAGGAATTTATCTGAATATTGGATCAGCGGTTATCCTGCCTGAGATTTTTCTCAAAGCTGTCTCTTATATAAGAAACAGGGGAACAAAGCTGGAAAATTTTGTTACTGCTGTTTTCGACTTTAATCTTCATTACAGGCCAAAAGAAAATGTGGTGAAAAGGCCTTTAAGGGGAAAAGGAAAAGGTTATTATTTCATCGGGCACCATGAAATTATGATACCCCTTCTGGCTGCAGCCCTTCAGATTTGATTATCACTTGTTAAGGTTTTAACTGATTTTCCACGCCAGCCTTTCCACCCGCAAAAAATGAAAGTTTTTTCGCCATTCTGATAGATGTCTTTCTCTTTTCTCGCCTTTCCCGAGCGTCCATTTAGTCTGTCTCGTCCATCTCGTCCATCTCGTCTGTCTCGTCTATCTCGTCTATCTTGTCTTTTCAATCTTGCCTTTAGTTTCAACCAAAAAGACGAAATAGACTATCTTTGTTATTTTCGAACTAAAAAATTACTTATATAACATCATGTAATCCATCATTAAATGCCTGAATAAACGTTCCGATTGTTCAATGGTTGAAGCTATGGAGCCTGATGTATTGATGATATAATCGGCGAAGGGAAGTTTCTTTTCTGGTGCCATCTGGCTTTGAAGTTTTTTCTGGGCCATTTCCAAGCTGAGATGGTTCCTTTCGATCAGACGTTTCAACTGAATTTCTCTTGGACAATAAACCACTACTATTTTATCAAAAAAAGAAGCATAGCCTGATTCTATGGTCAAGGCAGCTTCTGAAATGAAAATTTTATATCGGCCTTCTGCTCTAAACCGGTTAATGAGCTCTTTTTTTTTCTCCATGACTAATGGATGGAGAAGGTTATTCATAAAAGAGCGCTCTTCTGGGTTTTCAAAAACTAGGCGGCCCAAACTTTTACGGTTTATGGTCTTGTCAGAATTAAGAATAGAAGGGCCAAAATGATCCTTGATTTTCTGCCAGGCAGGGGTTCCTGGCTGAATTAGTTCATGAGCTGCCTGGTCAGCCTGATGTATATAGCAGCCAAGATTATGAAGCACCTCTGTGACCACTGATTTACCTGAGGCTATTCCACCGGTTAGAGCAACTGTAAGCATTTGTTTTTCAGGGATTCATAGAGAGTGGTCAGGAAAGAAAAGGATTAATTTTGCGATTTTTCTTTATAATTAATGAATTTGAATTCTTTATCAAACTGAAGGGCAACTCCTTGCTTTTTGTCCGATTTCTCCGGTTTTTCCAGGCGAACAGCCTTGCCTTCCAACTGAAGATGGATTTTTTTGCCTTCAGTTAAATTGGAGGGGAGGTCAACGGTCAGCTTCAATCTGGAACCAACGGTTACTCCCGAATCAAGATCAAAGTAAGCGCCGGTGGAGCTTATGTTATCCAAGGTTGTTTTTTCTTTAAATTTCTGTCCATCTGGGAGAACCCCTTCAACTTCAGCCGCCAAGGGAAGAGCCAACCTCCATTCTCTTCTCCTGTCCAGCTCACTGGCTAGATTATTTTCATGGTTACTTCGCTGGGGGGATGGGGGTGATTTTTCTTTCCCGATTTTCTTCATGGAATCCTCTCTTTTCATTTAAGGTTAAAATAAAGCTGAATTAATGGCATAAAGAGCCAGTTGAAGACGGCTGTGGGTGTTCAGTTTGGCATAAATGCTTTTTATGTGAGATCTGACTGTGTTTTTGCTTATAAACATGGCCTGGGCAATTTCATCATTGCTTTTTCCCTGACCAATGAGCCTTAACACCTGAAATTCTGTGGGAGTTAGCTGGTCGAGTGTTTTTTCTTTAAGGTCCCGGCCTACGACTGAAATTATTCTATCCATAATACTGGACATTTTATCTCGGGGAAGCCAGATTTCTCCCCTGTGAATAATCCTGATTGCTTCTGCAAGCTGGTTGGAATGATCGTTTAGGTCGAAAAAACCCCTCATGCCGGAGTTCATTAGATTAACTACTTCTTCATGAGAAGGGATAGTTCCCAGAAGGAGAAGCTGGTGTTTTTTATCTTCCTTGCTTAAGTCTTTTATAGCTTTACAGATTTCTCTCATATTGGGAACAGGTTCTGAATTGGCAAATATTATTACCTGAGGTTTAAGATTATTGATGGAATTCAAAAGGGAGTCGATTGTTCCTTTTTCAACTCCGTTTATTTCAATATCATTGGCTGTTTCCAAGACTTTCAGGATTCCAGAAAGAATTAGTTCAGATGGACAAAAAATAAGAACTTTAATTTTTGATGTTTCTTTTATTGAGGAACTGTTTTTGGTTTTCATCAACCTTTCCTCATGCCCCCCTTATTTATTTTTAGATCCAAAAGAGTCATCACCGTTCAACTTTCCCTTATGTTATATAAATAGAAAGAATAATGTCAAGCAGAGAAAAATTAGGAAGGAAAGTAAGGCTGGATTTTATAATTATTTTTCAAATGCAAACTAATAAGCTGGTCTTTTTGGCCGTTTTTGTTGTATTGAACTCGGCTAACCTGGCCGGAAAGATACATTCTCATTTTTTTCTCCAGAAGAAAGGTTTTAGGAATGTCCAGAGTCAAGTTGAGGATAGCTCCCAGGGTAACTCTTGTCTTTAAATGAAAAGAGGTGAATTGGGAGCTAATGGAAGAAATCATGGTTTTTTCCTTAAATTTCCTTCCTCCGGCATCAAGGCCGGAGACCAAAGCAGGAAGAGAGAGCTCAAAGGACCGTTCTTGTTTAGAAGCCCTAACAAAGCTTTGAGAGAAGGGAAGAGGGAGATTATTTCTTGAATTCATTTATTTTGACAAAAAATTTTGCCTGATAATTTCCTGGGCCGCAATAGCTTTTTAGGATGATTTTTGGGGTGATTTTTTGGTTATAACTATCATCCGAAGCGGCTAATTCCCTGCTAATTGCTTTTCTCGCCCCTCTCATCCGTCTATCTCGTCTCACTCATTTCGCCCCTCATTTCAACAGAATAAACTATATAAACTGAATAGACCGAACAGACTAAATAGACAAGATTTGTTATTTTCAACCTAAATTAACGGCAAATTTGCGTAAAAATCCGCCAAAATAAACAGTTTCATTGTTTTTCACTGATAATATATTTGTTTTTAAATTTGAGAGATATACGGTTTCTGTCAGAAGCATCCTTAGGTTTTTCAATAAATATCACTTCACCCCTGATGATTAGTTGTAAAGGTTTGTCACGGGAGAGCTTGGTTGGAAGATTGATGCTCAGTCTTAATTCTTTTCCCAGAGGGACGGAGCAGCTTAACCAAAAAGAGGAACCGTAATGACTTATATAGGAAAGAGTTGTCTCTTCATTAAAATTATTTCCCTCTGAATCAACCCCTTCCACGTTCATTGGTAAAGGCAGATTAAAACCTTCTTCAGGGAGAGAGATGCTGGTAAAATTCACTCTTTTTTCTTTTGTAGGACGGCTCATGCTGAAAGCTTCCTTTTCTTTTGTCTTGGCTAATTTGACAAAACAAGATTGCCACAGGATATGGTTCACCGTCAATCACCTCTCAAGGTGAAATACAGGGTGAAAAAAGCTCAGCTTGACTAACCCAGGCTGTAAGACCTTTTATTATTATAGGATATCTTCAGTTTTTCCTATTTTTTGTGGCTTAAAACCATTTGATATGAGAACATCTTAACTGAATGGAATAGAGCCGTTTTGAATAATAAGATTAGCGTTCCGTTTTTCCTTTTCTTGACAAAAAAATAGGCCGTAGCTATTATGACCTGGAGACCTTCCAGGGAGAAAATGTTGAGTATGGATGAACGTTTAGTCAAACACATAACTCCGAAAAGCTTAGATTTTTCCAAATGGTATCTGGAATTAATCCGCAAGGCAGAATTGGCGGAGTACGCTCCCATTAAAGGAATGATGATAATCAGGCCTTACGGGTACTCTGTTTGGGAAAATATCCAGCGTATTCTTGATTCCCGGATTAAAGAAACAGGACATGCCAATGCCTATTTCCCCTTGTTTATACCTGAATCTTTCCTGCAGAAAGAAACAGAACATTTGGAAGGATTTTCGCCCGAGGTTGCCTGGGTGACTAAGGGGGGAGATGAAGAATTAGAAGAAAGACTGGCTGTCAGGCCAACATCTGAGGCCATTATAGGGCATATGTATTCCAAGTGGATAAAATCCTGGAGAGATTTACCTATTTTAATCAATCAATGGGCCAATATTGTCCGGTGGGAAAAGGTGACCCGGCCTTTTTTGAGGACGACTGAATTTTTATGGCAGGAAGGCCATACAGTTCATGAAACCTTGACCGAAGCCCAGCAAGAGACTTTGATGATCCTTGAGCTTTACAAGGGATTTGTGGAGAAAGAATTAGCCATTCCAGTGATTGCCGGCATGAAAACAGAGAGAGAAAAATTTGCTGGTGCCTTAGAAACATACACCATAGAAGGCCTGATGTCAGACGGGAAAGCCCTCCAGATGGGGACTTCCCACAACCTAGGGCAGCATTTTTCCAAGGTTTTTAACATCAGGTTTGAGGATAGGAACCAGAATCTCCAGTATGCTTGGCAGACATCATGGGGAGTATCTACCCGACTAGTTGGAGCTTTAGTCATGGCCCATGGAGACGATTCCGGACTCAGATTTCCTCCGAGAGTGGCTCCGGTTCAAGTGGTCATTGTTCCTATTTCAGTGGGTAACTGGAAAGAGACTGTACTTCCTCATGCCCGAAAGGTGACCGCATACTTGAAAGAAGCGGGATTTAGAGTTTTCTTGGATGAAAGAGAGGAATTTACTCCTGGCTGGAAGTTCTCCGAGTGGGAAATGAAAGGGGTTCCTCTTCGGGTGGAAATCGGACCAAGAGATATTAAAGAAAAAAAAGCTGGGCTGGTAAGAAGAGATACCATGGATAAAAGCGAGGCTCTCTTAGAAAATCTGAGAGAAAGAGTGTCTCTTCTTCTGGAAGAAATACAACAGGAGCTGTTTAAACAAGCCTTGGATTTTCAAAAGAGAAATACCCATGAAACCGATTCTTATCAGGAATTTTGTTCCCTAATGGAAACAAAAAAAGGTTTTATTAAAGCCTCATGGTGTGGGGATTCCCATTGTGAGGAAGCTATTAAAGAAGAGACTATGGCCACTATCAGGGCTATTCCCCTCGGGAAAAAGGAAAACATTGACGAGGAATGTATTCGCTGTGGCAAAAAAGTCAAGGCTTTTGCCTATTTCGCCAGAGCTTATTGAAAATTAAATGAATTTCGATTAGAAGAATCAATTTGGTCATGATTTTCAATTCTATAAATTTGATAATTTAGTGAAGTGTAAATGGTAATCTCATTTTCATTGTTTATAAGCATTATCGGCTCTACAAGGAAATGATTAGATGAAGGATTATAATAAATTAAGCCGGGAGATGGTCTCTACTCAACTCAAAAGCAGGGGAATTAAAGACAAAAAAGTTCTTAAAGCTATGGAGAAAGTACCCCGCCATAAATTTGTCCCCGAAAATTTGAGACATCTTTCTTATAATGATGAACCCCTCCCTATTGGGGAGGGGCAGACAATTTCCCAGCCTTATATTGTCGCCTATATGACCGAAAAAGCTTCTCTTCAGGAGAATGACAAAGTTCTTGAAATTGGAACTGGCTCCGGTTATCAAACAGCTATACTTGCCAAGATTGCTCATGAAGTTTACACGGTGGAGGTAATTCCCAGTCTTCAACAGAATGCGAAAAACATTCTAAATAAACTGGGATACGGGAACATCCGTTTCCGCACTGGTGATGGAACCAAAGGTTGGGAAGAGCCTGCTCCTTATGAGGCTATTATTGTTACTGCTGCTCCTCCCCGGATTCCAGAGAAGCTTCTGGAGCAACTTAAGGATAAGGGGAGGCTGGTTATTCCTATTGGCGAAGGTTTTCAGGATTTATACTTGATTATCAAAGATGGAAACAAAATTAAAAAGGAGAGACTTCTTCCCGTCCGTTTTGTTCCCTTGATTTCCACTCATTAAAAGAACCATGAAAATTTACAAGATGGCTCTGGTTTTTCTTTTTCTATCAGTTTATTTGCAGCCTGTCCTGAATTCCGAAGAAAAGTTTATCTCTCTGTTTTTGCCCAACGGAAAAAAAATTACAGTTGAGCTGGCGATCACTGATGAAGAAAGGCAAAGAGGACTTATGTTTAGAGAACCTCTTAACGAAGAGCAGGGCATGCTTTTTATTTTTAAAAGAGAGGGCTTCTATTCATTTTGGATGAAAAATGTGAATTTTTCCATTGATATATTATGGTTAAATGAAGATAAAAGGATTGTTCATATTGAAAAGAATGTTCCGCCTTGCAGGAGGGAGCCTTGCCCCTCTTACAGTCCGGACCTGCCGGCTCTCTATGTTCTGGAACTTAAAGCTGGCAGTGTGGTAGAAAATTGTTTGGAATTATTTGAGCGCCTTGAATTTATCCTGTCTTATGAATGATCCAGGTTAAGAATTTTTTCCAATTGTAAGGCAGCTTCAATTGATGCTTTATTTTCACCCATTATGCTTTTGACAACCTGTAGCTGGGCTTTCAGTTGCTGCCGTCTTTCAGGGTTTTCTAAAAGGTACTTGGCTTCACTGAACAAATTTTCCCCGGTGAAGTTATTCTGAATTAATTCAGTAATAATTTTTTCCTCAGTCAGAATATTAACAATACTGAAATTAGTTATTTTCATAAACCGGATTCCTAATTTGTAACTCAAAGGTGAAATGCGGTAGAAGACGATCAAAGGAGCTTCCAGAAGGGCGGCTTCCAAGTTGGCTATGCCGCAAGATGAAAGCACAAGATCGCTGTAGGCCATAGCCTCATAATGATCTTTGCTGAGTATGCGTGAGCTGGGGAACCAGGAAGGGAGAAATTCTTGCAGGTAGTCTTTTTCCAGGTTTTCAGCCAGGAGAAAAAGTGATTCAACCGGCAAGGAACCGTGAAGGAGATGCAGAGTTTCTGTTAACACTGGCAGGTGGTTTTTAATTTCACTAAGTCTGCTACCAGGAAGAAAACTGATAAGATTTTTAGCTGGGTCCAAGCCATATTTTTGGAAAAATTGATGGCGGCTTAGATTTAAACGGATTTCTTCCTGGAGAGGATGTCCAATGTATATTGCCGGGATGTGGTTATCCTTGTAAACTTTTTCTTCAAATGGAAAAATAAGGAGCATTTTAGTTACATTTTTTTTTATTGTCTTTAAACGTCCTTCCCTCCAAGCCCAGACAGTGGGACTTACATAATAAAGAACCGGGATACCCATTTTTTTTAGAAATCGAGCTAACCTGAGGTTAAAATCCGGAGAATTAATCAACACAGCTGCATCAGGTTGCTTTTCCCGGGTAATTTTTTTTAGGCGATGGAATATTTTCAGAATACGGGGAAAGTGATAGGCTATTTCCACCATTCCAACAACGTTCAAATCCTGAAGAGAGAAAATTTTCTTAAGGCCAGCTGCCTCCATAGCTTTTCCGCCGATTCCAAAGAATTGAACTTGAGGATGTTTTTTCTTGAATTCCCGAATGAAGGAAGCACCATATTTTTCTCCAGAATTTTCCCCTGCCACAATAAGTACAGATTTCATTCTTATTTCATTTTCCAGAGAAATAGACGATTTCAGGGAGATTTTTCTGATCCTGTCCATAGAAAAAAAGCCATTTGTTATACTGCCTCTGCTCAAAGTATACCTTGATTGATTCTTGAGAAGATGAACTGACTACACCAATAATCCTTGGATTATCTACTTGGGAGAGAAGATGATTCGGTACCACCATAACCTTTTGAGTTGATGATTGAGGTTGTCCTGAAGGGATTTGTGGAGATGGTTGTCGGCGGGGACGAGTAGTTCCTGTTTCATAAGGTAAAATCAAATCCCATTCTCCCTCTTTGCTCATAGGATCTTGGTAAAGTCGGCGGATGCACTTCTTTTCTTCCAGCTCTTGCAGGGAACTGGGAAAAGTGCCGGGAAACTTTGTTTGGAATATCCTGATAGCTTCCACAAATTGTTTTCCCCGAAAAATGAGCTCTTCTTCTTTCTCTCGTTGGATTTGAGTCTCCCATACAGGAACAGTCACCATCAATCCCAGTCCAAGGATAAAGACGAAGAAAACCAGTATTAAAAGAGTGTATCCCCGGCTCCGCTTGTTTTCTCCCTTTTCAGGGCATTTATTTAAATCACCAGGTGCTGTAATGTGTACCATCGAGAGCTTTCTCCTCGGACCCCGATAAAACATCAACCACTCCGGGTTGTTGACCAGCCATAATCATTTCTTCGGTGAATTCTTCTCTTACTTCCACCCAGGTTTCTTTTGAGCGAGCTATGGGATCCACTGGAATGGTTTTCAAGTATCCTTCCTCAACCAGTGACTGGAGGGATGAAGGATAGCGGCCTTTATCAGTATAATACTGGTTTATGAGAGTTCTCATTTGGAAAAGATTTTCTTTGAGGACAGCTTCCCTGGCTCTCTTGACGGCATTTTGATATTGAGGAATACCCATTCCCACCAGAATTCCAATCAGAGTGAAAACAATGATGATTTCGATGAGAGTAAAACCAGATGAGGGTTTCATTACCATAAGTACTTTACCAATCCCTGTACTTTGTTCCGTCAAGAGCAGTTCCAGGGCTTTTGGTGAAAACATCATAAACGTTCTCTCCTCCCCAAATGGTAGAATCTGGATCATCCTGGTAGGAGCGTAGGCCCCAGTCAACAGAATTGGTCATGGGATCCTGCGGAATTTTTCTGAGAAACTTGATGACCCTTTTTACTTTTTTGCCCTGAATCACTTCTTCTACCTCAACGCCTTTAATTAGAGTTTCGAGGTCGGGAGGATAACCTTCACTGTCTTCTTCTACCTGAAATTTATTTTCATCGGCCAATCTTTTATATTCATCGATGGCTTCGCGAATGAGGCGCAGATTTCTCTTTAATTGGATTTCTTTTTCTCTTTTAATAGATACTTTAGCCAAGGGGATGGCAGCAGCAGCCAGGACGGAGAGGATGGTCAAGGTGACCAGCATTTCGATAAGAGTAAACCCTTTTTTGGTGGAGATTTCAGATCTCATTTCCCTTCGAAAGGTCAAAAACGGTCACTTTTATAACCGTGCTTAGGATGACTTTTTTTCTGCAACGAGTTGTCCCGGTTAAAGGGGCGGTCCTCGAGTTTTATTAGGGCTTTTTTGCTGAGTTTTATTTTATTGTCTTGGTCTATAGCCAGGACTTTAACTTTGACCGTATCTCCAAGCTTGAAAATATCACGGGCGGATCTTGTTCTCTGATGGGCAATTTCGGATACATGAAGAAGCCCGACAATGTTGGGAAGAATTTCCACAAAAGCTCCATAGTCTTCAACCCTGACTACTTTACCGGTATATACTTTTCCCACTTCTGCTTCTATGGTGATTTCCCTGATCATTTCTCTGGCTCTCTCGGCTGCTTCTTTGGTCTCGGCAGCTATAACGATTTTACCTGTCTCTTCCACGTCAATCTTGGCTCCGGTTTCAGCCAGAATCTTTTTGATATGCTTTCCGGCTGGACCTATGACATCTCCTACTTTTTCAGGATTGATGAAAATGATGATGATTTTCGGTGCGAATGGAGAAATTTCGGGGCGGGGCTGAGGAAGGACTTCTTTCATCTTTTCCAATACTTTCAACCTGGCTTCTCTTGCCCTGACCAGTCCTTCCTTGAATACATCAAGAGGAATGGAAGGTATTTTCAAGTCCATTTGAATAGCAGTGATTCCATTTTCTGAACCAGCTACTTTAAGATCCATGTCACCAAAGTGATCTTCAAGTCCAGCAATATCTGTCAGTAAAATATGTTGATTCTCTTCCTTTACCAAACCCATGGCGATGCCTGCAATTATCATGGATAATGGAACTCCTGCCTCCATTAAAGAGAGAATTCCTCCGCAGACTGTAGCCATGGATGAGGAACCATTGGATTCAAGAATGTCAGAAACAATTCTTATGGTGTAAGGAAAATCATCTTCAGTTGGGATGGCAGGAAGGATAGATTTTTCAGCCAGAGCCCCATGGCCGATTTCCCTCCGGCCTGGACCACGAAGAAAAGCAACTTCTCCCACGCTGAAAGGTGGAAAATTGTAGTGAAGCATGAAACGTTTAAAATCTCCTTCATTCAAGCCATTAAGTCTCTGGACATCTTCAAATGAGCCCAGGGTAACAGTAGCTAAGCATTGTGTTTCTCCCCGGGTAAAGACGGCTGAGCCATGAGTCCTGGGAAGAATACCCACTTCTATGGAAATGGGACGAATTTCATTAAGGCTTCGTCCGTCGGTCCGTTTTTTTTCTTCCAGAATAGTTCTGCGTACCAATTTTTTTTCGAGTTGAAAAAAGATTTCCCTGGTTTCTTCTATTTTATCTTCGTCTTCCTCAGGAATTTCGGATAGAAGTTTATCCAATATTGTTTTAATTTTTTCTTCCTGGGCTTTTTTTCCCTCTGTTTTAATGGCCTCTATTAAAGACGAGGATACTCTATTTTCGATTTCCTTATATCTTTCTTGATCGAGTTCTTTGGGTTTGAATTCTCTTTTGATGATATTTAATTTCTGGTAAAGTTCTTTTTGGGCTTTTATTATTTGTTGAATTGTGTCCTGGCAAAAAGCTGCTGCTTCAGCGATAGTTTCTTCTTTGAGCTCCTCAGCTCCAGCTTCGGCCATGATGATGCCTTCTTCTGTGCCCACTACCACCATATTGAGAGTACTTTCTTCCAGTTGTT
The DNA here is from genome assembly GCA_964440805.1 of uncultured Eubacteriales bacterium. GTDB lineage: Bacteria > Acidobacteriota > Aminicenantia > Aminicenantales > Aminicenantaceae > CAYTTR01. The sequence continues at coordinate 26,392 of CAYTTR010000023.1, read as the reverse complement.
CCACAGTAGGGTTGATGATGAACTCGTCGTTAAGGTAGCCAACTTTGACCGCCCCAAGAGGTGTGGTGAAAGGAATGTCTGAAAAATAAAGGGCTGCCGAAGCCCCGATGATGCCTAAGGTGTCTGGTTCATTCTGAAGGTCAGCAGACAGAAGAAGAGCGACAATCTGGGTGTCGTTGAAATATCCATCAGGAAAGAGAGGCCGGACTGGTCTGTCAATAAGGCGGCTGGTTAGAATTTCTCTTTCTGAAGGCCTGCCTTCTCTTTTGAAAAAACCACCGGGAAATTTTCCAGCTGCATAGGTATTTTCCCTGTAATCCACAATAAGAGGCAGAAAAGGTTTTGGTTCTTTGACTTCCTTCTTGGAAGTGGCAGAAATAAACATGATGGTGTCTCCATATTTAATAAAGGCTGTACCATCAGCCTGACGGCCCATCCGGCCGATTTCTATGGAAAGAAGACGACCACCAATTTCTAAAGAAATAGTGTTATTAGACATTTTTTCCCCGAGACTCAGGTTATTTCCTGAGATTTAATTTTTTAATCAGCGATTCATACTGGGCAACATCTTTTTTCTTGAGGTAAGCCAAGAGTCTTTTTCGACGGCCTACCAGTTTCATCAGGCCTGTTCTGGAATGAAAATCTTTTTTATTTTTGCTGAAATGTTCTGTCAAGTAATTAATTCTTTTTGTTAAAAGAGCAATCTGGACTTCTGGCGAACCAGTGTCTTTAGGGTGTGATTTGTGCTCTTTAACGATTTTTTTTGTTTCATCCTTGGTCAACACTTTATTCCTGTCTCCTATAAATTCTTTTTCTTTTTTATGTATATTAACAAAAAAAGCCGGGCATGTAAATCATAAATTTTATTGAATTTCCATTTTGTGTGGTAAATCCTGTTGGCTGAGAGAGCATCGGATATACCCTCCGCTTAACCGCGGCGCTTTTTCGCCATTCTCTTACCACTCTTCTCGGCGGCTGCGGAACTCCGCATGAGTGATCCAAAATGTTTCACTTTATTCTGTGTTAATCCTAGGCTAATCCATCTCATCTGAGGCGTGCTCAATACATCCTTCCTGTCCGACAAAGTCGGATTTCCTTGATGAGATTACTCTTTTGTCATAATATTTATTACAAAAGGTGAAAATATGGCCAGAAAGATAAAATTTCTTCTGCTGCTTAATGCTATTCTGGTAGCTGCGAGCTGGGTGATGATTGCCTATTCTTACCCCAGGCTCCCCACTGAAATACCATACTGGGTAGGAATTTTCGGCACTCAGAATGTAGAAGGAACAAAATCAGTCTTTATTTTTATTTATCCTATAACCCAGACAGGGCTAAATTTCTTTTTTCCCTGGATATCCATTAAAACAGTAAAAAAGAAGAGTGAGAGGATTAGCCAAGAATCAACAGAGAATAAAAGAATCGGCTTGAAAAAGGAGGTTTCCTTTCTGGCCCTGATATTTATCAATCTGATTTTCATTCATCTGGAAAAAAGTCTAATTCTGGTGGCTCATCATCTGGAACAGGGTATCAATTCATACTACTTCTATATGCTTTTTGGAATACTCTTGCTTTTAATACCTTATTATAAGTTCAGGGAAAAATTAGGGGAAAGACAGGGCTTCGAATAAAGAAGAAATCAGGCTATTTCTTATTTGCTTTGTTAGTAAGAAGTTCCTGCCGTCGAAGAAGATGCTTGGCATATAGAGAGTCCAATCCTCCCATCTTTTCCTGGATCTCTTTTAATTTGACCTCTATTTCTTCCAAGGTCATCTTATTTACTTTTTTCTTGGTGACTTCTTTTGGTGAAGGTTGAGCTGAAGGTTCTTTAGTTTCTTTAGTTTCTTTTGTTTCTTTGGTTTTTTTGGTTTCCGGTTTGGCTTCTTCTTTTTTTTGCTCTTTTTCAGACTTTGGTTCAGGTTGTTTTTCCTGCGCTTGAGCAGCCTCTTGGGTTTTTTGTTTTTCTTCTTTTTTTTCTTCTGCCATTTTTTGCTTTCCTTTAGGAAAAATGATGTTTTAGCTAATTTTCTTTATCAAGATTATTTAGAATACAAAAAATTTAACGAAAGGGCAACCTATTTTGTCAGCATAATTGAGGAAAGAAAAGAAATGCAGGTTGAATTTTAGAGGTATTTTATTATAGTCTGAGTTCATGTACGGAGTGTATTCCTTTCTCTTAGCTCTATCTCTTATTTTATTTTATATTCCTGTTTACTGGGTAAAGTTAAGGATTTTGAAAAATCAACCTCTCTTTCTCAAAGAAAGATTAGGAATCCGTCTTCCCCCTCTTAAACAAGGAACCGGCTCCCTGTGGTTTCACGCTGTCTCGGTAGGCGAAGTGCTTTCCCTGAAAGATCTTATCCAGAAGCTCAAAAATGATCACCCGGATTGGGTCATATATTTTTCTTGCTTAACCGAGACAGGAATGAAGTTGGCACAGGAAAAACTTAAGGGCGTGGATGTTCTTTTTTACCTGCCTTTGGATTTCAAATTTGTTACCAAAAGGTTTTTCAGGTGGCTGGACCCGGATGTTTTTGTTCTGGCAGAATCAGAGTTTTGGCCCAATCTTCTACGAACAGCCGGGGCCTTGGAGAAGCCGGTTGTGTTAATTAACGGCAGGATTTCCAGAAGATCTTACAAGAACTATCGAGTGCTCAGGTTTTTAATAAAAAGGGTTTTGAGAAATCTTGATATATTTTTTGTCCAAACGGATAGAGACAGGGAGCGTTTGATAAATATTGGTGTTTCTCCGGAAAAAATATCTATTTCTGGAAATTTAAAATGTGATATTGTCCTTCCAGATATTCCTGAAGAAAGGATAATTTCTATAAAGGAAAAACTGGGCTTTAGCCAGGACAAGAAGGTGATTGTGGCCGGGAGCATAAGAAAAGGTGAAGATAAAAAAATTCTCTTTGCTTTCTCCCAGGCAGTCAAAAGCAATCCCTCAATTCTTCTTGTTCTGGCTCCCCGTCATCCGGAAAGAACTTTTGAGATAGAAAATCTTTGCCGCACCTTGGGATTGAAAGCGGTTCGTAAAACCAAGGCCGCTCCCTCTTCTTCTTGGGAAGTATTAATTCTGGACACTCTCGGAGAGCTTTCCTCTTTTTATGCTCTGGCTGATGTAGCTTTTGTGGGAGGAAGTCTTATTCCATGGGGAGGGCATAATCTATTGGAACCGGCATATTACGGCAAACCGATATTTTTTGGACCTCATATGGACAATTTTTTTGACTTGGCGGAGAGGTTTCTTGAAGAAGGTACGGCCAAAGAAATTAGGGATGATGATGATTTACTAAAGATGTTTCTTTTAAAAGATGAAAAAAAACTGAAAGAAATGGGGAAAAGAGCACGGCTCACCCTAAAATCTCTCCAAGGAGCAACAGTTAAAACAGAAAGAATGCTGGAGTCTTTAATCGAGTCTCTATCTGATTTGAGATAAGAATGAAAATCAGGGTGTCAATATTTTGTCTTACCTTCTTTATCTGTCCTTGGTTTAAACTGGAAGGAGCTATTACTTATCCTGAAGACTCGCTAAGGCTTGATTACAGGCTTAACAAAGAATTCGGCTCTTCATTATTTAGTGATTTCGGCAAAGTCGTTACTTCTCCAATAAAATGGCAGAGACAGGATTTCCTCTGTTTATCCGTGGTTACAGGAGGGATTGTTTTATTTTCATTGGCTGATGAAGATATTAGGAACTGGGTTGTGGACAACCGGACCGGGACTTCTGAGGATATCTCCGGTGTTTTTTCTGTCTTTGGCCATGGAGCATTTGTGGCTGGTATAGGAGGGGCTCTTTATCTAACAGGAGAGGTTTTTGACCAGAAGGGGCTTCGAAAAACCGCCTTGCTCAGCTTAGAAAGCTGGCTAATTTCAGGTGTTATTGTCAATGCTTTTAAAGTTGTTGTTGGCCGCCAAAGGCCGGATAATAACAATTATTCCTTCCAATTTCAACCATTTTCATTTCGCTCAAGCAAGCATTCATTTCCCTCCGGACATTCTTCTACTGCTTTTGCTGTGGCAGCAGTAATTGACGGCCAATCAGATTCCATCTTTTTAGATATCTCTGTCTATACTCTGGCCGCTGCGGCTGCTTTATCCCGGATTCATGATTCAAAGCACTGGCTTTCCGATACTGTAGCTGGTTCAGCTTTAGGCTATTTTGTGGGAAAAATGATATCCGGAATCCATTCAAATAACCCTGCTCCTGATTCCCGGGTGACAATTTCATTAATACCCAGGAAATCCTCGCTAACTCTCAGCCTTTCCTTTTAATACCATTAAAACTGGTCGTATTTTACTTCTCTCTGAGATTCTTATCCCATTTTCTTCTTATTTAGCCTGGACTATTCATGAAAAAGATACCTCTTTAAAAACATAAACCAATAAGATAATAAATGAAGTTTCTTCGGCGTACGTAGAGAATTTACTGTATTATTGAATTTATCTCAAGAGAGTAATATTATGAATAAAATTGAAAGGAGGCCTTGAATGAAAAATTTATCCAGACGGGAATTTTTAAAACGCTCATCTCAGGCAGCTATAGCAGCAGGATACGGTCTCCTGCTTAAAGGTTGTTCTTCAAAAAAAGATTTTGACTGGATAATTAAAAATGGAATGATTGTCGACGGTTCAGGAGAAGAAGGTTTTATCGGAGATATCGGGATAAAGGACGAAATAATCAGGGAAGTAGGAAAAATAAACTCAAACAAAGGCCAATTTATTTGTGATGCCTCCGGCCTGGTTGTTTCTCCCGGATTTGTTGACCCTCACAGCCACGCAGATATCGAGCTGCTGGTTAATGCCAAAGCAGAGAGTGCTGTTCGTCAAGGAGTAACAACATTAATAAGCGGTAATTGCGGCTCATCTCCTTTTCCTGTTTCGGAAGCTGTTTATGATGAGATGAAAACAGAGCTGAATGAACAATATCGATTGGAACTTGACTGGATGGATATCAAAGGATTTCTTTCCCAGCTGGAAAAGCAGGGGATAAGCCTTAATTATGCCACCCTGGTCGGACACGGAACTATAAGAGGTAAAGCAATGGGTTATAATGATCGTCCTCCCAGTGAAGAAGAGCTTGAGACAATGAAAGCCCTGGTGGAGGAGAATATGCGGAATGGAGCCTTGGGGCTTTCCAGCGGACTGGAGTATTCTCCTGGAAGCTATGCTTCAGTAGATGAACTCATAGAGCTTTCTAAAATAGTGGCCCGGTTAAATGGAGTCTATGCTACCCACATGAGGGATGAAGGCGATTTTTTAATCGAATCGCTGCAAGAATCTTTTAAGGTAGCCAAAGAAACAGGGGTTAATCTTCAAATTTCTCATCTAAAAGTTGCCTATCCCAGAAATTGGGATAAAATTGACCGGGTTTTCCTGGAAATCGAAAAAGCCTCAACCGGTGGAATCAAGGTTTTCTGTGACCGGTATCCTTATATTGCCGGTTCAACAGGATTGAGTTTTTATTTCCCTCTTTGGGCTCGCCAGGGAACCACAGATGATTTTATTTCCCGTCTTAAAGATCCCAATCTTGAGGCAAAATTCAAATCCTATTTATCGGAACAGGAAAAGAAATTGGGTTCGTGGGAAAAGGTGGTTATTTCTTCGGTTGTTTCGGAGAAAAATAAAGTATTTGAAGGAATGAGTGTCCTGGAAGGTTCACAAAAGACAGGCAAGAGTCCTTTCCAATTTATGAGAGATTTACTTATTGAAGAAAACAACAAGGTTGGGATGGTAACCTTTATGATGAAGGAAGAAAATTTAAAAAGGATTCTGGCTCATCCATTGGTTGGAATAGGTTCAGATGGTTCCACTCTCGCTCCGTACGGTCTTTTAGCAAAAGGAAAACCGCATCCCCGGAGTTACGGCACTTTTCCCAGGGCCCTAAGCAAATATGTGCGGGAAGAAAAAATAGTTCCTCTTCCGGAAATGATTAGAAAAATGACCTCAGCTCCAGCCCGCAAATTTAACCTGACTCAAAGGGGTCTTATAAAGAATGGTTATTTTTCTGATTTGGTTGTTTTCGATTTTAATAAAATTAAAGACCGGGCGACCTGGACTGAACCTCATCAATATTCTGCAGGAGTTGAGTATGTTTTTACAAACGGCGAAATGGTTATTGACAGGGGAGAACAGACAGGAAATCTGCCCGGTAAAGTGTTGAGAAAAGAAATTCCGGATAAACCATATTTTTGAATTTTTTTAAAAGGTCATTAAAAATGAATTTAGAGAAAAAAATTTATCTTATCTTTAACATTTCTTTATTTATTCTTATATGCCTTACCGGATTAACTTCGATATGTTATCCCCAGGAAACTTCACCGAGCCGAATTCTTTCTTTTGATTTGGAAAGCAGAAGCTCTCAACCGGGAGAAGCGATTTTTATCCGGCTGGAAAATGTTCCTTCATTCAGACAGGCGATTCTCCGATTTCAAGAAAAGAAGATTCCCTTAATAAATTTTGGGGACGATGGTAAGTTGATAACCGTTATCGGACTTGATATGGACTTGCAACCGGGAACTTACAGTCTTCGAGCAACTCTTATACTTCCCGACGGTTCTTTATTGACTGAAAAAAAACAGATTGTTGTTAAAGAAAAATCATTTCCAGTCAAAAGGCTTTGGGTAGAAGAGAAATTCGTCACTCCTCCTCCTGAAGTGAGAGAAAGAATTCAGCGGGAAGCGAGGATTCTCCAAGGAATTTTCTCCTTGATAAGTCCTGAATGGTATGGAGAAGGCCGCTTTCTGTTGCCTGTAAACGGTGAAGTAAATCCTAATTTCGGTGAGAGAAGAGTTTACAACAACCAGCCCCGCTCCGCCCACAACGGAGTGGATATATCCTCTCCTTCGGGAACTCCAATCATAGCCAGCAATTCGGGCAAAGTTGTCTTGGCCTCTGATCTTTACTTTGCCGGCCAAACAGTCATCATTGACCATGGCCTGGGAGTTTTTACTTTTTACTGTCATTTGTCGGAGATTGCAGTCAAAAGAGGGGCTTTGGTCAAAAAGGGAGAGCTGATAGGAAAGGTGGGAGCCACCGGCAGAGTAACCGGTCCTCATCTTCATTGGAGCGTCAGAATTAATGACAGCCGGGTGGATCCGTTGTCCCTGCTGTCGCTAAATTTTCCTGAATGAAGTAATCAAATTCACTTTTTAAGTTATCCTCATATTGACAACTTTCATGTTGATTTCTATAGTTAAGGCTTCAATCTATTAGGAAAAAGAGAGTGTGATGTTGACAGAAATCAATGATTCTCCCCTGATTAAGGCTATAAGAGAAGCTTACCATTCCGGTCAAGAAGATGAGGCTCTGGAACCGCTTGTGCTTGTAGACAAAGACGGTAATCCCATTGGCAGGATAAGCCGGGGGGATTCGGTTATTTTCTACGACCTTAGAGGAGAAAGAGAAATTCAACTTACCCAGGCTTTAACGGAGAAAAATAATGATTTTCATCACTTCTCCATTGAAGACCTGGACCTTAACTTTGTTACCATGATTGAATATCATCCTTCTCTCCGGGCTAAAGTGGCTTTTCCTACTCAAGGAGCTGTTAAAAATACTTTTGGTGAAGTGGTTGCCTCTCGAGGCCTGGAATTGGTGAAGATTGCCGAATCGGAAAAAGCAATCCATTTAGGTTTTTTTATGAACGGAAAACAGGAAATTACTTTTCCCGGTGAGAAAAGAATCATTGTTCCTTCTCCCCAGGATGTTTCTTCTTATGCCGAGGTGCCGCAAATGAATGCTGCCGGTGTTACCAAGGAAATAATCAGCCGGATAAATTCAAGCAAAGACGGGGTTGTTGTGATCAATTATGCCAATGTGGATGTAGTCGGACACATTGAAGAAAGAGAAGCAGTAATTAAGGCCGTTGAATGCGTTGACGAGCAGCTGGGAAAAGTTATTCAAGCTGCCAGGGATAATAAATTTACTTTGGTAGTAACTTCCGACCACGGCACAGTTGAGGAATGGAATTATCCAGACGGGACCATAAACACCGGCCACACTAAGAATCCGGTTCCTTTTATTCTGGCCGATTTTTTTTCTTCAACTGGATTGAATTTAAAATCGGAAGGAGAACTGGCCGATGTTGCTCCGACACTCTTGGACCTTTTAAACATTCCTGCGCCTCCGGAAATGACCGGGAAGAGTCTGTTGATCAATCAGGATAGAAATTTTACTCGTAAAAAAATTCTCCTTCTTATCCTGGACGGCTGGGGAATAAGACAGGAAGAGTCAGGAAATCTAATTGCTCAGGCCCGGACGCCAAATTTTGATTTCTTATGGAAAAAATTTCCCGGGGCTTTGCTCAAGGCTGCCGGGGAGGCAGTGGGCATGCCTTCTAATACCGTAGGTAATTCAGAGGCCGGCCATCTTCATATCGGATCCGGCCGCAGGGTTTTACTGGACAGAGTAAGGATAGATGAATCCATAAAGGCCGGCGATTTTTTTAAAAATGAAGCCTTCCTTTGGGCAATGGAACAGGCTATCCAAAAAAATAGGCCTCTTCATCTTCTAGGAATTGTTTCTCATTACAGCTCACATGGAACCATTAAACATTTGTATTCTTTACTGCAGTTAGCCGAGAAAATGGGATTATCGAATGTTTATATTCATTCTTTGATAGGGAGAAGGGGAGAAAGACCGGAAAGCGGGGCTGTTTATGTTTCCAAAGTTGAGGAAATGAGCCGGGAACTTCAAATGGGAAAAGTGGTCACCGTCATTGGAAGATTTTGGGCCCTGGACCGTGAAGAGAATTGGGATAGAATAGAAAAGACTTATATTGCTTTAGTTAAAGGGAAGGGTAGGTATGTATATATGGATTAAATTAGAGAAACTCTTTTCCCGGTCTTTTCGTATGATTATAAAGAGCAATAAATAAGCGGTTTATATTGATGAGTATAGAAGTCAGGGATATTCACTTCCAATACGGCAGGATCAAAGCCTTAGAAGAAGTTAACCTCAACCTTGTCCAGGGAGCTATTGGTCTCCTGGGACCGAATGGAGCAGGAAAAAGCACCTTAATCCGGCTTCTCCTCGGTTTTTTACCGGTTCAACGGGGAGAAGGCCGGGTTCTTGGTTTTGACATCCGGACAGAACAGTCATTTATCCGGAAATATGTAGGATATATGCCGGAAGACAACAGCATGATACCCGGCTTAGATGGAGTGACCTTCACCTCTTTCTTGGGGGAGCTTAGTGGTATGCCCAAACAGGAATCCATGAAAAGAGCCCATGAGGTTCTCTTCTATGTTGGGCTTGAGGAAAGCCGTTACCGGAAAGTTGAATCTTATTCAAGAGGCATGCTCCAAAGATTGAAATTAGCCCAGGCCCTTGTCCACGACCCCCGGTTGCTTTTTCTGGATGAACCCACCAGCGGCCTGGACCCGAAGGGAAGACTTGAGTTTTTGGAATTGATTAAAGACATAACTTCCAAAAAGGATATCCAGGTTCTAATATCCTCACATATTCTTCCTGATATAGAAGAAACATGTTCTCATGTAGTTATTCTTAATCGGGGAAAAGTGGCTGCTCAAGGGGATCTAAATGATCTTAAAAGAATCCGTTATAACCTTTTTGAGTTAAAAGTAAAAGGTAAGCCGGAAGGTTTCTTGAAATCACTGAGAGAAAAAGATGTCAAGGTGGAAATACTTGAAGACGGTTTATGGAAAGTTTTTATTCCGGCTGATATCAATCCCAGGGAGCTATTAACTCTGGCCTGGAAAGAAAAAATACAGGTAAGACATTTTGTTAAGAGTCAGTCCACCCTGGAAGACCTTTTTGCCAAGGTGGTTGGAGTAGAAGGATGACTATCAGAGAAAAGGGTTATACACATTGGCAGGGAGAACTGAAGCAATCTTCTTTTCCCTGGTTTCCTATCATGAGATATGGAATAAAACTGGCATTCCAGAAAAAACATTTCAAATTTTTCTTTTTAATGACGTTAGTTCCTGCTGTGATTTATTTGGCAGGAATCTATATTTCAGAAAGGCTGGAGGATTTCCGCTTCATGATCAGTGATTCTGCTCCCTTCATTCAGATTACTCCCGCTTACTTTAAATCTTATTTTACCAATGATTTTATTCTTTTTATGCTCATGATGATTATGGTTTTTGTGGGAGCGAGTTTGATTTCTGATGATTTAAGGCATAACGCCCTTCAAATGTATTTTGCCAGGCCTTTGAAAAAAATGGATTACTTTATCGGAAAAGCTTCCATCCTGGCTTTCTTTATATTGATAGTCACTCTTTTTCCGGGAATCATTTTTCTGGTTATGAAGCTTGTTTTTTCAGGGAGCTTTCGCTTTTTATTCGAACATCCCTGGATTATTTTATCAGTTCTGATATATTCCTTTTTTCTCACCTTCTTTTTTTCCTGTTATACTCTCCTTATGTCTTCCCTTAGTCAAAACAGAAGATATGCTGCCATTTTAATCTTTGGTATTTATTTTTTCTCAGATATTCTCTTTGGAATTTTTTACGGCAATTTCCGTCATCACTATTTTTCCCTTCTTTCTTTGAAATTGAACTTGCAGCAAGTAGGAGCAGTTATCTTTCAGCAAAAAACTGCTTATGAAGTCCCCTGGATTTTGTCTTTATTGGTACTGGCTGCTGTATGCAGTTTAGCGGTTTTCGTGCTGGGAAAAAGAGTTAAAGGGGTAGAAATCGTCAAATGAGTTATGTTATTGAAACCTCCGGTCTTTCCAAGTGGTACGGCAATGTGCTCGGCTTGAATGATGTTACCTTAGGAGTTGAGTCCGGAGTTACTGGACTTCTGGGGCCCAACGGAGCCGGAAAATCGACTCTTCTCAAGCTGATAACAGGTCAGCTTAAGCCAAATATCGGAGAAGTGAGAATTTATGGCCAAAAAATTTGGAATAACTACTCCCTCTATTCCAGAATTGGATTTTGCCCGGAACAGGATTCATTCTACGAGGAGCTTTCAGGCTGGGATTTCTTGGTTAATCTTATAAAGCTTCATAATGGTGATGAGGAGGAAGAGAAAGAAAAAGCCAATTCTGCCTTGAACGTGGTGGAACTGCTTCCGGTTAAAGACAGGGTAGTCCGTTCTTACAGCCGGGGAATGAGACAGAGGCTGAAGTTTGCCCAGGCGATAGCCCATGACCCGGATGTTTTGATTCTTGATGAACCCCTGAATGGATTGGACCCGCTTGGAAGAAGAAGGATCATCCGGCTTATCAAAGAATTGGGGGCCGCCGGGAAAACCATTCTTGTATCCAGTCATATCCTCCCTGAGATAGAAGCTATGACCAAAAAAATCATTCTTATTCACCAGGGAAAGGTTTTTGCTCAAGGAAACATTCATTACATAAGAGACCTCATTGAGACTCATCCTCATGTTGTTTCTCTCAGATGCAGCCGGGTGAGAGATTTGGCAGCTGAGCTGATTAAAGAAGATTTTGTTTTGAAAATAGATTTAGAAAGCAGTCCGGACAATCTAAGAATAGAAACCAATAACAGGGATAAATTCTTTGAATTGCTTCTTTCTTTAATCAATCAGATGGAGCTTGAAGTTGAAGAAATTGTTTCTTCAGATGATAATCTTCAGGCTGTTTTTGACTATTTAATCGGAAAATAGAATGAATGAAATAAAAAAAGATAAAGAAAATATGTTTTGGCCGGCTCTTAAGAATGTTTTTGAATTCTTTTTTTATTTAGGAAAAAAAGCCAAGAAATCCCGCATTTTTTTTCTCTTTAGCTTTCTTCCAGTACTCATGGCCTTTATCTTCCGGTTTTCCAGGATATTTTCAGAAAGACCTGGTTTATCCGGGATGTTCCTCTATTCCAACATGATTATGGCTTTCTATCTTCAATTCCTGATTCTGATACTCTCTCTTTTTTTTGGGACTTCAGTCAGTTCGGAAGAACTTGAGGGAAAAACTTTAACCTATCTTCTAACCAGGCCCATTCCCAAGGCCGCTTTTATTATTGGAAAATATGCTGCCTATACGCTACTGGTTACTCTCATGGTAAGTTTGAGCCTGCTCTTTTCATTCCTGGTAATGAATCTTGAGCTGTTGAAGGATATCTCTATCTATAGAGTTCTTTTTCGGGATGCAGCTGTCCTATCTCTGGGTATAATCTGCTATACGGCCTTATTCACTTTTGTGGGTACTTTTCTTAAAAAATCAATTTTCTTCGGTCTGATTTTTTGTTTTGGCTGGGAAAGTGTTATTCAGTACTTTCCTGGTACAACCCAGCGTTTTGCCCTTGTTCACTATTTAAAGTCTCTTCTTCCTCCGGTGGCTCAAGAGGGATTCCCGTTTCTTTTATTCAAGCTTGAACCAACTCCACCTCCCTTAGCCATCCTGGCTCTCTTTGGTCTGACCGGCGCTTTTTTATTGCTTGGATGCGTTATTTTTTCCTGGAAAGAATATATTTTGGAAGAATGATGTAGTCTGTTAAGTCTATTCAGTCTGTTAAGTCTATTCAGTCTGTTAAGTCTATTTAGTCTGTTAAGTCTATTTAGTTTATCTGGTTTATTTGGTTTGTAAAAGGTGAACTAGATAAATAAGATAAACCAGATAAACGAGAGAAGTGGGCGAGAAAAGGAATCGGTATAGGCAGAAATAACCATTTTCATCCGTTGCAGGCGGCCAGAACCTATAGAAAATTAGTTAAAAAAAACCGGTTGAGAATCAGTAAAAGATTTATTCGGCCTTTTTTGATAGTTCTTCCAGTTTTGTGATTAATTCTTCGGGAATGCTGGCTGAAATACTTACGTAGTCAGGTCCAGAAGAAATGGTGATTTTGTTAAGAAGTTCTCCATACTCAGGTTTTTCCGCAGCAGCCATAGAGCCCATGGCTTTTAATCCATTGAGGAAATCAGCCAATTCCTGGTTCTTAACTTCATCAGTACCAAGAGCCTTTATTTCACCAGAAAAATTATTGTTTAAGTAATCAAAATACATGGTCACAGCTCTGACATACTGAAGAGTTCCCAGCATGGGATTTTGCTCTCCCATTTTTTCCATTGATTCCTCAGGAATTAGGGCAGCTCCCCATATAAGAGCTGTCTTGTTTGTTTGTTCCAGTAAAGACTTTAGTTCGTTGTTGGCAAAAAGGTTTTCTTTCTTTTTCTGGATGACATCAATAACTGCTTTCATTTGCTCCTTATTACCAAGAAGAATATTTGATTCATCAAGGAAGCTGAATCCTCCTGGCTCACCCTCTTTCTCCATGGTATGAAAAGTAAAACCGCTGTATTCTTCGATTACAAATGAGGGTCCTTCTTCCTGGGCATTTTCTTCAATAAAAGTTAGCAGGTCTTCCTTGTTGTATTTAAGGTTGACCACAACAGCTCCTTGTTGATTATCAGGCCCGGCAAAAGAAGACATAGCACCACAGATATAAAAAATATCTTTTTCAGGATCAAGACCGCTTTTTTCCACGAATTCCTGGTATTTCTGGTAGTTTTCATCTTTCTGGATAGCTGCTTTGACAGGTTCCAGGTTCATGGCCCGGTGAATATCAGCAAAAAAGACAGCTCTGGAGTCAACGGGGAATAAGGCCAGTACATCTTCAGCAGTGGCTTTTCCGGCTTCTGGCGTGGGAGCTTTTTTCTCGCAAGCCATAAAAGAGAATGCTGCCAGCAAGAGAACCAGTACAAAAATTAAACTTTTTTTCATAGTTTCCTCCTTCGGAAGCTCAAATGACTATATCAGAAAAAAAAGACAAGAGCAATAAAATTTATCAGGAGTTTCCCCGAATCCCATTTTGTATAATATCTTTATAGAGGCTGAGTTCTGATGCGTAAAGCCAGCATCTGAGGCTGATTATTCCGAGAATAAAAAGTTGTTGTACGACAAGCAAAACAATAATACCCGGAAAGGTGTGTTGAGGCAGTCGGCCTTCAACGAAAATAAAGGCGATAACTAAAACAAACTGGATAAGTATTATTAAATAGAACAAGCTGAGAGTTTTGCCTAAATTATTAAATACAAATGAGAAAGCTTGGATTATAGATTTGATGATATTTTTGCTGTTTTGAACAACTACATTTATCCGGGCATAGTCGAAAAGCATTTGAATGAAAAAGAGAAGCAGGAGAACAAATAGACTGAAGAAAAGATTGAGAAAAAATGGAGTCCGGTCGGAAACTGAGTTTTCAGCCACTCTTTTAACTATTAACCCTAAAAATTGATTCAGACAAATACCTACTAACAAAAAGAAAATCCAGGAGACAAACATAATTATTAGGAACCGGGGAAAGAATCTTATGCCTTCTCCAAAAAAAGTACGGCTTCGGGAATTAACTTGCTCTTGGTTATAAATTGATAATAATCCGGCAGAAAGAAAAGCCTTGACAAACAAAAAGAGAAGAAACCCAACCGCCATAGAGTAGGGGAGGTTGAAAAATCCTATGTTTTTCAATAGAACCAGGTTATCCAAAAATGGTCCTTTCCCTGTTATTGTGGTAGGGGAAAAAGATTTTTCGATGCCCTGGGCCTGATCTCTAAATTCCTGCCACCAAAGATAATCAAATTCTTCTAAGGCGGCCTCTGCTGTTTGACTTCGGCTTAGAGAAGAATTAAGAGATGAATATATAGGAGCTGTAAGGACGAGGGATAAAATTAAATTGGTTAAGAAAAAAATAAGAATCAAAGGAGCGTTTTTTCTGGTTAAACTGAATCCTTTGGCTAAGCTGAGAATGGTTTTCATCAGAGTTCTCCTTTAACTGCCCAGAAGGGTTGCGGTTTCAAGAGCATGTTGAAGCCAGAGAAGCCATTTCACCGCCCATTTAAAGGGGGCAGACCTGTTTTTATCTGTTTTCAGACTGTTATTAGTCCGGTTGATATCCAGGACCCAGATGGATTCCGGATCAACAACAGCTGAAGACACTTTGACCGGACCGGAATAGCTGAATTTTTTCCACCTGTATTGACCATCCCATTCTTCTCTTGCCGTAGTTCCGTCATCGAAATTTATCTCAACTTCAACCGGAACTTTAACCTGGCCCAGCCGGCGGACCAGAACTTCCGAATGGAAAATATTTTGGTTTTCCTTGTCTCCTGTGTCGTCTTGTCCCTTAAAAGACTTGTTAAAGTAACCTTCAGGTGTTGGAAGTGTTGTGTTTCTTATGCTTTCCACCGAGTAATCCAAGATACCCGAACCGTAGACAAATTGATCAAGCAGATCACTTAGGTCTCTTTCTGCAAACTCATTTACCACAGAGTAAAAATCTTCGGGCCGGGGATGTTTAAACCACCATCGGGTGGAATAAGCCTTAAGCATTTGGTTGAAAGTTTCTTCTCCCAAAAATCTTTTGAGGCTTCTTAAGAGGAGTTCAGCCTTACTGTAGGAATTGGCGCTGTAGCTTTTGCCGGACATGAATTTCCAGGCAAAGCGTTGAAGGATGTCCATGTCGGCTGTTTTCCGGTGCCTGGAGATTCCTTGGGCTTCTATGGGAATTTCAATGTTTCGAAAGACTACAGGAAAGCCGAAATAATTTTTAGTAAATAAAGGAGGACCGTAAGCGGCATAATATATTTCCGTGTCCAGGAAAGAAGTAAAACCTTCATCCATCCAGGGATTTTCAAATTCATTGCTGCCTATCAGGCCGTAAAAATAACCGTGAGCAAATTCATGAATAGTAACTCCTTCAGGCCTTTGGCTGCCTTGAGGAGAGATGAAAAATGCCCCGCCCGTAAATATAGTCGGGTACTCCATTCCGCCTGATCGGCTGTTATAAGCCGGATCAACACAGGTTACAGTCGTATATGGATACTCTCCCAACCACCGGCTGCAGTATTTGAGGGCATTTTTGACGGCTGTCAGATAGCGTTCTTTCAGGTGTTTATGATACGGCTGGAGAAGCAGAGTTATTTCGACCTTTTTTCCCGGAGATAGGGGATACATTTCCGTAAATTTTAGAAACCTGGGACTGGCAGTCCAGGCAAAATCATGGACGCTGTGTTGATAGAAATGATGGGTTGTGGTTCCGTCTCCGTTAAAGGTGGAAGAAAGCAGTTCCCCGGTTGCTCCCACAATAAAAGGTGAAGGCAGGGTAATACGGACATCATAGGTTCCATAGTCTGAGAAAAACTCGCTGTATAAATGATACTGATGGCAGTTCCAGGCATCTCCTTGGAATACTCCTATTTTGGGAAACCACTGGCCGATAAAATAGTAATCCTTGTAAACACCGCTCCTGGATACAGGCTCTGGTACCTTAGCTTCGAATTCGATTTCAAGGACAATAGTTTCCTGAGGTTGAACCGGCCGGGTAAGCTTAACCGAAAAAACTGTCTGATCGAATTGATTGTCGTCATCCGGTTGCCTGAAATAAATAAGAGAAGTCAAATCAGCTTCTTTAAATGGAGCCTTTTCCACAATTTTTATTGATTTAACTCGGCAGTATCCCCAGTCTTCTTTTTTAAATCGGGGAATTTCGTAACCTTCCTGTAAGGCTTCAAGAAAGAAAGTGCTTCTATTATTCTGGAAAGCGTTCCAGTAGAGATGAAACCAGAGTTCTTCTGCTGGAGAGGAAGTTGTATTAGTCCAGGCCAAGATTTCATTTCCAGTAATCAGGTTTTTTTCTATATCCAGGTGAATGTTCATGGTATAATTAGCCACTTGAGGGCATAACGGTTCCTCTGAAGAATAAAGAAAAAGGATGAGAAAAAATCCTGAAAAAATCAGAACGGCAAATAATTTTTTAAGCAATTACAGCCTCCCCGTTTGTTTTTCATCAATTCATCATAGTCCACTGCTGATTATAGTTCAAGATATAATAGGTTATGAAAAAGCTTAAAAAGCCATTAAGAGAGGAAGGATATGGGATTCGTCACCCGCTCGATTCCCCGGCGGGGAATCTTGCTCACATTCGGGCTTCGCTCTCCTTTCCTTCGGAGAGAAACCATGCCCGCTCAGCCCTCATAGGGGATTCCTCATCCCGTCCTCTTTCTCTCTTAATAAATCAATTCTATTAGGGAAAGATATATTCTTCTCTAATTATGAAACCTGACAAAAAATGATAAGGAAATTGATAGAAAAATGAATATTTCGAAAAAAAACTATTCTCATCTTCAAGAAATTATTCACCGCCGCCGCAGCATCAGGAGGTTTTCCGAAAAACCGGTGGAAAGAGAAAAAGTTATTCAATGCTTGGAAGCTGCCCGCCAGGCTCCTTCTGCCGAGAATGTCCAGCCTTGGAGGTTTCTGGTTATTGATGACCAGAAAATAAAGAATGAATTCGCTGATCAAGTCTTCTCCGGGGTATACTATCCGTCCCGTTTTGCCAAAAATGCTCCTGTTTTAATTCTGATTTTAGCCAAACTGGACATTCTGGCCAACAGAATCGGCAAACAAATCCAAGGAGTAAACTACTATCTCATAGATATCGGTATCGCCGGAGAACACTTAGTGCTTCAAGCAGAAGAGCTGGGTTTGAGCAGCTGCTGGATTGGTTGGTTCAACCAAAAAAAAGCCAGGAAATTTTTTCGTATTCCCAAAAAATTTAAACTGATTTCTCTTATAGCTCTGGGTTATGCAGCCAAAAGACCGCGCCGGCCTAAGGAAAGAAAAACCTTAAAGGAAATTGTTTGGTTTAACAGCTTGGATAATAATAAAAATGAATCAGATTTCCACTCCCAGGAATCCTTTGAGAGCAAAACCAAAAGCAATCGAGAGAATGAAGAAAATAATTAACCAATGAACGGCTAATCCTAAAAATTTCATTTCTCCCGGGGGATAAGTTATTTCTACCGATTCTATTTCCGAGTTTTTATCAATGGGCGGTTCTGTGGGGTAAAGAAGGGAGGGAATGAATTTAGGCTTTACTTTAAGAGGGGAAACTTTTTCCAAGGGAGCAGGCGATACGGTAATTAATTTCTTTATATTTTCGTTACTTATTTCAAGTTTAATGGAGTCAGCTTCTTCTCTGGAAATTCTAATTCTCCAGTTAATTTCACTTTCTTCTTCTATTCGTAAAGAGGGTGTTTCGATTTTAATGCCGGGAGAGGGATTCAAGGCAATATTTACATTTAAAGGATTGATATTATCTTTAAGCTTTACTTTTAACAAGGCTGTATCACCAGGAGCGAGTGACTGGTAGCCGAAGCGGAAATTCATTTGAATAATAATCAGAACCAAGGGAATAATCATGATAAGCATGGGTTTTGCAGAAAAGCCGATGTATTTCAAATTACATCGAAGAATATTTCCCAAGGATTTCATGGTTAAAGCGAAATTGTCTTTAAAGAGGCGGAGTTCCAGGAGATGAGCTTTTATAAGATTTTTTATCTTCCTGATACCTTCCTGGTTGGATGTTTTACCGAATACAAAAAGCATGAATACCCCGGTAAGTAAAGAGATAAATATCATACCGAACCAGGGATCTAAATTACGAAAAGGGAAGAAGAGAATATCAAAGAATTTTCCAATAATATAATTAAATATCCACATCTTCAGCCAGAAAGTTTCAAAATAAATTTATACAAATTTTTCACCTATCTCAAGGAACCGGGAATATTATGTCAGGAGATGTATCCCAGTCCCTTGAGTTTTTTCTTAATCTCTTCTTCGGAATCAGATTCTTCCAGTTTGGCTATTTCTTTCTCTAAACAGTGAGCAATAAATTCTTCGGGGGAAGAGTAGCCGGAGAGGGCAGCAAATTTTTTTACTTTTTCCAGCAACGTTTTATCGAGTTTTACTTTTCCTTTTCCCATTAAATCTCTCCTCTAAAGAATGGAGCGTCCGGTAAGGTCGGCCGGTTTTTCTATGCCGAAGAAATTCATGATAGTGGCAGTTAAGTCTGCCAAAACCGGTGAATCGGATCTGATTTTTCTGTTTGTCAACAGAATCCCCGGAATGATTTCCGGGGCCATGCAGTGATCACCGCTCCATTTTTCAGTATTTGGTTCAATTATTTCTTTGGGAATTCTTCCTAAGGGAGAACCCCAGGAAATTCTGTAACCGCGGTTGTAACCAAGAATTATATCGGGAGCGTTTTTAATAAAAGGACCATGATAAACGTCTTGGGAAACAAAAGCTCTAAGCACCGGATGTTCACCGGTCCGGGAGTCGACAAACCTTTCCAGTTTATGAGCAATTTCCCGTACCAAAGCTTCTTTCCCGTTTTCTTTGACTATGCCTTCGGCTTCCCGTCCCTTTTGATTAATATAAAGCCCGTTTAGGCCGATAGCATAAGCCCTGGTTTTAGACCAATCGGTATTCATAAAAAATATTTCTTCTCCCTGCCTCCAGGGATTAATAAGACTGAGATAACCGGCTTCTTTCAGCCAGGTGTTGAGGTTGAAGGAATAACGAAACGGAGTGAAACCGTGGTCGGACATAGCCATTACAAGAGTATTCTTGTCGGCTTTGTTCAAGGCTTTCTGAAGGATTTTATCTGCTTCTTGATATATTTTTTCTATGGCATCCCCGTATTTTAGGGCTAACTGAGGATCATACAAGGGATGTTTTTTATCAATATGCCGCCAGAACATATGTTGTCTTTGATCTGTACTGGAAATATAATAAAAGAGAAGGCCCGAATCGAAACGTAACAGTTCATAGTCAAACATATCAATCCGTTCTTTGAGCACAAAATCATCCTGTTGAAGAAATTCCCCGTCGTCAAGGACATCATTATCAAGAGCGGAGGTGTCGGCCGGCAAGCCTTTGGTGAAAAAAGGGCCGAATCTTTTTTCAAGTTCCCGCGAGTAACTTTCAGGAGTACAAATAGGCAAAGCCGGGTTGGCCGGGTCAAGGTTAACCGGCGAGATATAGAGTTTAAAGTCAGGACGGACTTGTTTCAGATAAAAATGACAGATTCCACTTACTGACTGAGTTGGAAGAAGGTTAAAGCGGATTCGTTTCCAACTGCTCCATTCTCCTTCTTTCAAGATAAATTCCTGATCCGGGAGGACGATTTTGGCCACCGGATGGACTGGATCAAGATAGACTTTGAAGTTTATGGATGTTTCCGGCCTGTTCTTCTTGAAAGTGTTGACGGGTCCGGGAATCTTAGCCTCTATTTGATTGCCGATTACATAAACCTCATGAATCCGGCCTCCACCGATATCTTCATTTACCTGGGCAGTTCTGGTTGTATAAAAATTGAAAATGCCGTATGTTCCTAAGATATCAGGAGTTCCCATACCGGAAATAGTCCGCTGGGAAGTCTTGTCGGGCGGATAGTTGGCCGGAATCTTGAATACGGTAGCCGGAATGTCGTAATCTTCCAGGTGCTTCCAGAAAGCTTTTCCTCTGCGAAGTTGTTTTACTTCTCCACCGGAAAGCGGAAGGACTAAGTTACCAACGGAAATAGTCCGGCGGGCTTCTTCAGTTTCGGAGGCTGAAAAAGTGGGAATATAGCTCTGAGGGTCCCGGTGAATGAAGTCGAAAATTCCGTGACCGCCGGGATTTGTCCCTGAGATAAAATTAGACCAAGCTACCGGACTCTGAGGCGGAATGCTTGTTCCAAGAGGCTTGAAATCTCCTTGTGATGCCAGCCGGCTGAAGGCAGGAAGCTTTCCTTGAGACATAAACATCTGAAGTAAATGCGGGTCTATGCCGTCGAACCCGAGGATGAGCATTTTTTTGGCGGCCGCACTTTTCCCTGAAGTTTTAATTAATCCGGACATGCCGAGGCCCGTCCCCGAAAGCATGCCCGTTGAAAGGGCTAATTTTAGAAAATCTCTTCTATTTATAGAACTCATTTTGCCTTACCTTTTTTCTGGGAAAGACTTTCCGGGTCAATCAAAGGTTTTCCGTCCATATGAGACGGGGGAGAAATCCCGAATAATTTCAAAGCTGTAGGAGCGATATCCACAATGGCCGGGTTTTCATTGTTAATCTTTTGATTGCAGAAAAAAACTCCGGGAACCTGGCGGGGGTCTATGCAGTGGTCTCCACTCCAGGCTTTTATATTGTCCTCAAAACCAATGGAATTCACTTTGCCCACGACTGAGTCCCACGAGACCCGGTATCCTTCATTGTAACCCATAATGAGATCAGGGCAATTTTCCTTATAAGGTCCCGGCGGGAGGTTATCTCTATCGAAAACAATCTTTATGGCGGTTTCACCTGTTTCCGGATCTTTGAGGCCGGAGAGTTTCTCCATCAGCTCTTTTTTTAATTCCTCTGTTTCCCGGCCTGGACTTATTATTCCATGGGCTTCCCTTCCTTTTTGGTTTATGTATAATCCACCCAGTCCAAGGCCGTAAGCTTTGGTATTCTCCCAGCCAACATCTTTGAACCACTCTTGGCTTTCTTTCTTATCATTTTTTAAAGCTAAATAACCGTTTAGATAAAGCCAGGAATTAAGATTAAAGCCGCGGCGAAAGGATTTAAATCCGTGGTCTGACATGATGATTAGAAGGCTTTGCCGGTCAAGCTTATCCAGTACCCGGCCGACCATATCGTCCATATTTTTATATAAATCTTCGATGACGTCTGAACTCATGGCTGCCGGGCCGTGTTTTAAAGCAGGGTGGTTTTTATCCAAGTAACGGAAAAACATGTGCTGGGTACTATCGGTTGTTTCAAACCAGGAAACAATCGCTCCTCTCTTTACTTTATTTAAGGTCGAAAAGAGCATTTTTTCCCATTCTTGATGGTTGTATCGGCAAAGTTCCAGGAAAGCCTCCTCATTAAGAACTCCTTCATTCAAGGCCCAGGTGTCATTGGCTTCACCGAGAGTTATGTAACTCCCCATAAGTTTGGCTAAATAAACGGAATAGATAAAAGGATGAGAAATGGGCAGGGCCGGTTTTTCCGGGTCAATGTTTAAAGGAGTAACATACATTTCAAAATGAGGTTGCATCCTGATTATATAGAAGCGGCAGATAGCTTTAATTTTAATTCCCAATCCTGGCCGGAAAGTAATCTTAATCCAATCGGAAAAAGTTTTTTCCTTGAGCTTGATTTTTTTCCCTGAAACATGAATGGAAGCTTCATTTTTTTCCTTATCAAGCAAGATGGTCAAAGGAAGATATATTTCTCCTTTTTCTTTAATTAAGGTGTTTTCCGGGCCGGAAAGATAAGTATCTATTCGATTTTCTTTAATACGAACTGGAATGTTGATCCCTCCCTCCCGGCTTTTAATCCTTTCCTCATCTGAAGTGTAGAGGAAAAAAGTGCCCTGACTTCCTTTGAGGTCGGGAGCACACATTCCGGAAAGGAGATGGCCTTTGAATTTCTCTGGAGGAAAAGTTATCGGCACTCTCAGGATGGTGGAAAAAATTCCCTGATCTCCCAGTATTTTCCAGAAAGGGATGCTTTTACGCAGCCCTCTGATTTGAGGTTTGGAGAGAGGAATATTGTATTTACCAACGGACAAAACTTTTTTCGGAGGATTGATTCGGGCTGATGAGAGGTCGGGCAGATAGGTCTTGGGATCCCGGCTGAGAAAGTCGAAAATGTTATGCTTGGCGGGATGGGAGCCGGTCATAAAAGACGACCAGGCTACCGGCGATATGGAGGGAATAGTGGTTTTTAGCCGGGCGTAACTGCCTGTTTTTTTCAGCCTGGAAAAATGAGGAAGTTTTCCCTCAGCCATGAATTTTTCAGCCAAGGAGGGTTCCAGGCCGTCAAGACCAAGAATAACCAGCTTTTTGATAATGCTTTTCTTGTAGGCCTGCTGTCCTTTAATGAGGCGGAGGAGGAGTCTAAAAGGCCAGGAGAGAAAGGAAAAAATTGCCAGAAAGAAGGTAAGAAACAGCACTAAAAACGAGGATAGAAAAGCAAAGCCTGCTCCCGGTCCGACATATGCCCCAAGGGGAAGAGAGGTGAAAATTATTAAGAAGATAAAAAATACGGCAACTTTTTTCATTTAACTTCTATTTTATGGATACACTTTTAAAATAATCTCAGCAATATCTGAAATCTTTAGTTCATCTCCCCAGTCTTCGGTTGACCAAAAAAAGGCATCATCCCAGGTATGCATTCCCTGAAGTACAGTCCGGCCGAAAACCTGATTTTTCTTGAGTGAACCTTTCAGGTCAAACCCGTGTTCTGAGACCGCAATCAGATCCGGTCCGAATTTCTGCTGCGGGCCTGAGTAAACCTGGGAAGTATCAAAGACCTGACGGATTATTTTTTTCCCCTGGTATTCGATTTTTTTCAATTTCTCCGTTATTTCTCTTTTTACTGCTTCCGAGTCGGACCGGTCAACATTTCCCCGGGGGAATTTTCCCCGCAAATTAAGGTAAATCCGGTTGGGATCAAGGGCAAAGGCCAAGCTTTGAGGCCGGATTTTACTTAAGCTTTTTTCTGAAGAATTTTCAAATTTCAAATATCCTTCCTCTTCCAGCCAGGTATTAAGATAAACTTCCTGGGTAATTCCGGTAAATCCATGGTCTGAAAGAAGAAAGAGGTTTTCCTCCGGATTGCCGGCTTTTTGAAAGGAAAGGAAGATTTGTTCCAGAAAAGAATCTACTTGACGGTAATAGTTAAGAAAATTTTCATGATGAGGATGAGATTCGTTTCCGCAGGCGTCCCAAAGGAAGTGATGTAGTCTGTCAGTTCCGGTTATTACCAGCTCAAAATAATCCCAATCTTCTTTCCAGAGCATATGAAAAGCTTTTTTTCTTCCTTCAAGGGTTTGAGAAAGGTCACTCCACAGGTAATCATGATTTTCTCTGGCTTTCATGGTGTCGATGTCGATCCGGTAGCCGAGTGACTCAAGTTTCGATTTCAGAGATAGGGGATAGACCGCTTTAGATAGTTCAATGGCCACAAAACCGGAAACCAATATGCCGTTTATTTTTCTGGCCGGATAAGTAGAGGGTTGATTAAGAATAATACATGATTTTTTTTTACGGTCTAAAATATCCCAGAAAGTGGGGCATTTTAAGTCCAGAAAATTGGGAAAACGAAGCTCATAAGAGTCGGGACGCAGGTCGGTAAAACCGAAGATTCCGTGGGTTCCCGGATTTTCACCGGTCATGAAATCCGTCCAGCTTACGGCAGATATTTCCGGCAGGCTGGCTTTCATCCGGTGAAGTTTGCCTATCTCAAGGAGACGGGCGGTGAAAGGCATAATGCCTTTGTTGGTCAGG
Organism: uncultured Eubacteriales bacterium; assembly: GCA_964440805.1. Lineage (GTDB taxonomy): Bacteria > Acidobacteriota > Aminicenantia > Aminicenantales > Aminicenantaceae > CAYTTR01. The sequence goes on along the minus strand of CAYTTR010000023.1, from coordinate 2,370 downwards.
TCAAGAAGAAGAGAATGAGAGACTCCGTCCAGTCCGACGACGCAGGCTTTGTTTTTCTTTTTACCTCTGAATATTGACATAGAATAACTTATTATAGAGGAGGGAGGTTATTTGTCAATTTAATATCCGGTTGTTAAGATTTTTATTCCAGGATAAGACGGGCATCAACTACCTGGCAGCCCTTTCCTTTCTCCCTGACGATTAAAGGGTTAATATCCAATTCTTTTATTTGAGGAAAATCTATCACCAGCTGGGACAGTCTTTTAAGACAATCTTCAATGGCCGGAACATCGTATTCGGGCCCTCCCCGGAATCCTTTTAATATTTTATGGGTTTTTGTCTGGGTAATCATTCTGGAAGCACTCAGTTCGGTGATTGGAGCCAAGCGGAAAGTTACATCTTCAAGAGCCTCAACATAAATACCTCCCATTCCGAACATCAAAATGGATCCAAACTGAGGATCCCGGTTCATTCCCAGAATTACTTCCCGGCCCGGGGCCGCCATCTCTTCCACTATGACACCTTGAATTTCAGCATCCGGTTTATGTTTATGGATGCTTTCTATGATCTCCTGAAAAGCATTATGAACATCTTTCTCGTTATTTAGGTCAAGCTTGACTCCCCCCAAATCGAATTTATGGATAACATCAGGAGATGATATTTTAAGAACAACCGGAAAACCGATTTCTTTGGCTTTTTTCACTGCTTCATCAGTATTCCGGGCAACGGTGGATTTGATAACCGGAAATCCATAGGCGGCCAAAACTTGATAAGCTTCATATTCCAGGAGAAATTTTCTTTCCTCGCTTCTTACTCTTTCAATGACTGATAAAGCATCCTTCTTTCGAACCCGGTATTTTTTAACCGATGTTTCCGGCCGCTTGAGCCAACGGGAAAACTTAAACATTTCTGAAAGAACCCGGGCTGCCGACTCGGGGAATCTGTAGTTGGGGATACCGTTTTCTTCCAGGATATCAATGGCCCTGGATACATCATAAACTCCCAGAAAGCAGCAGAGGATGGGCTTGTTATGCTTTTTGGCCATCTTGATTATGGCTTGAGCTATATTTTCAACCTTGGTAAAGGCAGTAGGAGTGAGGATTACCAATGCTGCATGGGACTCTTCTTCCTGAAGCATCAGGTCAAGTACGGCTTGATATTGCTCGGCCTGAGCTTCAGCAATAAGGTCAATGGGGTTATTTATTCCGGCTGTCGGCGGAAGGATTTTTCTCAACTTCTTTTTAGCTTCGCTGGGGATAGGAGCCATGTTCAATCCGTAACCAATGCAGGAGTCGGTAGCCAGAATACCCGGTCCCCCTGAATTGGTGACGATGACCACATTGGCTCCTTGAGGAAGAGGCTGGCTGGAAAAGGCTTTGACATAATCGAATACTTCTTCCAATGTTTCTCCCCTTAGAACTCCGCATTGCTGAAAGATGGCATCGTAGACTTTGTCCGATCCGGCCAATGATCCCGTATGGGAGGAGGCAGCTTTGGCGCCGACCAAGGTTCGGCCTGCTTTCAGAGCCACAATGGGATTAGGGTGTTCCGGATGACTGGTGATTTTACTGGCAATAGACATGAATTCCCGGCCGTTCACCAGGTCTTCCAAGTACATAAGAATGACGTCTGTTTTAGGATCGTCTTGAAGATAAGCAAGAAGGTCGTTTTCAGTCAAGCCGGCCTTGTTGCCCATACTGATAAATTTAGAGAAACCGATGTTGGCTTCTTTGGCATAATCCAGGACCGCCACACAAAGGGCTCCGCTCTGGGAGATAAAGGCAATATTTCCTTCTCCGGGAAACTGAGCCCCGAAAGTTGCATTCATGGATAACCGGGGATCAGTATTAATTATTCCTAAGCAGTTTGGGCCGACCAGCGATATTCCGAATTCCCGGATGATTTTTTTTATTTCCTCTTCACGGCGCTGACCTTCCGGTCCGGTTTCTCTGAATCCGGCAGAAATAATAATGGCAGCCCTGATTCCTTTTCGGCCGCATTCCCGAAGAACCCCGGCTACGCTTTCTGCCGGGACAATAATAACCGCCAGGTCGATTGAATCGGGAATGTCTTCAACCGATGGATAACATTTTAAGCCCAGAATTCCTTTGGCTTTAGGGTTGACCGGATAAATGATTCCCTGGAAACGGCTGTCGATAAGATTTGAAAGCAGGGAATGACCTACGCTTCCCGGCCTTCTGGAAGCACCGATCACGGCAATGGTTGACGGATAAAAAAGTGAATTGAGGGAATTGTTATTTATTTTTTTTAATTTCATGTTCTAAAATTATTATTGAGTATTTCCATATATATACTTAACCTGAACTATTCATAAAAAAGGCCGATACCTTTTATATCACAAATACTACC
>CAYTTR010000022.1:0-44937 GCA_964440805.1 uncultured Eubacteriales bacterium | reverse complement strand
CAGCTTGTTAAATATTTTTGGTTTCCAGGGTGGTCAGGTTATTTTTAATCACCTTGATTTGTTCCAATAAATCCTGGTGGTTCTTTTTTTCAGCTTTCACAACGTGGGAAGGAGCCCGTTCCAGAAACTGCCCGTTGCTAAGATTAGCTTCAGCTCGGGCTAAGTCTTTGATTAATTTCTCAAGTTGTTTTCTTAACCGTTCTGCTTCTTTGGCTGGGTCAATCAGACTGGGAAGGTAGAGTTCCATATCCCCCAGAACCTGGATGGCGGCAGTGGGAGACCGTTCTATGTCATGGCTTGTTTTAAGGCTTGATAAATGCCCCAGATGGCAGATAACCGGAGAAAGCCGAACCAGAACTTCGGATTTAGTTGGTTTGGCTTTTATCAGGGCCGTTAGTTCTTTGTGGGGAGAGATCTGGTAGCGGGACCGGAGATCCCTTACTGCTCTTACGACATCCTGGGCTAACTGGAATTCCTCTTCGAGTGATTTGTCTTCCCATTTTTTTATTGTTTCAGGCCAGGCGGCAGAAATAAGGAAAGGAGATATTTTTTCCTCTTGTTCCAATCCGCGGATAGGACAGAGAGAGTTGAGATGTTCCCACAATGCTTCTGTGATGAAGGGAACAAAAGGATGAAACAGCCTGAGCACCCTGTCCATAGCCAGGGCAAGAACAGTCCTGGCGGTTTGGTCAGCGGAGTTGTTTTTTAACCGGGGTTTAATTATTTCCAAATACCAATCGCACAGTTCCGACCAGAAAAAATCCCTGGCTGCGCCGATGGCAGCCGACGGGTTGTAGGCTTCAAGCTGAACAGTAACTTTTCCAATGGCCCGGGACAAGCGGGAGAGAATCCAACGGTCTTCAGTAAGAAGGCTATCAAAATCAACCGGAGAGAACCGGTGTTCTCCCAGGTTCATCAAGGAGAAGCGGGCAGCGTTCCATAGTTTGGTGCAAAAAGCCCTCCCTGAATCGAAACGTTTACTGATGATTTTGGCCAAAGGCAGGTCGGGCATTGTTCCTAAAACATCGAATTCCTTGCCGGTTTGGGGGCAAATGTAGGTGAAGATAGTCCGGCCGTGCTTGGCTGTGGCCAGGTCAACCAACTCGCCGGTGTAAGGCGATATGGCTTGAACGGGCAGCCGGATATCCTGGGTTCCAGTCTGCATATCGCAGAGTACATAGCGCATGGTGTCTGCTCCATAACGCTCGATTATTTCTTCCGGGTCAATACCATTTCCTTTGCTTTTGCTCATCCGCTCGCCTTTTCCATCCTGGATATTGGCATGGATAAAGCAGTCGGTAAAAGGAACATCTCCCAGAAAATAAAGCCCTATAACCTGCATCCGGGCCACCCAGAGGGTAATAATATCCCTGCCGGTGACTAAGCATGAGCCGGGATAGTAATAACTAAGACAGTCGGGGAGGTTGCCGGTCTTTCCCAGGAGGCGCTGTCCGGGATCAACCTCGGCTGTTTCCGGGTCGGGCCAACCAAGAGTGCTGAAAGGCCATAGAGCTGAGCTGAACCAGGTGTCCAGGACATCCGGATCATGTTTCAATCCTTGTGCTTCCAGTCTCTGGCCGTATTTATTCTCAGCCTCTTTGTTTCGCAGGCAGACCAGAAGATTAAGGGAAGAAAGCTGTTGGATTTTTTGGCTTTCATTCAAGTCGAATATATTTCCTTCCTGATCGGCCAGCCGGATACAAACGTTATTGTCGGCTCCTTCAGGGAAGACTCCCTTTATTATGGAGTGAAGCTCTTCCGGCGAACAACTGCGCATCCAAATGGGAATCCGGTGCCCCCACCAGAGCTGCCGGCTGATGCACCAGTCGCGTTTTTCACTAAGCCAGTTTAAATAGGTACTGCTGTAGCGTTCGTGATCGGGGTGAAAGGTTAGATTCCTTCCTGAAGGTGATTGGAAATTCCGGTCCACAGCATCCACGGCGACTTGGGCCAATCCGGCTGATTTAAATTCCTTTTTGGTATCTTTCCCGCACAGAATTCCTCCTTCTATATCTCCCATGCGGATGAACCACTGCTTGGAAAGATAGGGTTCAATGGGAGTTTTGGAGCGGTCGGAGTGTCCAATTTCAATTTCCCGGTCTTCCACTTTTTCCAGAAGAGCGGCCGTTTCCAGATCCTCAACCACCTTGGCCCTGGCTTCGAACCGGTCGAGGCCGGCATAAGGTCCGGCTTTGTGGTTAAGGGTGCCCTCAGGGTTCAGGATGTTAATTATATCGATCTCAGTGCGGTGGCGGCTCCAGACATCATAGTCATTGGGGTCGTGGGCAGGTGTAATTTTGACACAACCAGACCCAATTTCAGGTTTGGCCCAGGGGTCAAGAATCAAGGGGATTTCCCGGTTGAGCAGGGGGAGAAGAATTTTTCTTCCTTGCTGGGCCATTTCTTTCAGTTTGAGAAGGAAAGGCAATAGATTATGTTTTCGGCTTTCTGCCTCCTTGAGCTGATCTTCCAGGTGAGGAACTTCCCGCCTGGGAGCATTCTTGGTTTTTTCCCAGAGGCTTTGGATAAGTTTGTCCAGTTCAGATGCCGGGTCAGGATGACAGGCTACCGCAGTATCCCCCAACATGGTCTCTGGCCTGGTGGTGGCCACAGTGATATATTCAGGTTCTCCTGGTTGAGGTTCCACCACCGGGTAGCGGATATGCCAGAAATGTCCCTGGACTTTCTCATAAACGATTTCGTCGTCGGAGATAGCAGTTTGAAGCTGGACATCCCAGTTTACCAGCCGGTCACCCCGGTAAATCAGCTTGTCCTGGAATAAGCGGAAAAAAGCCTCCCGGACTGACCTGGTACAGACTGCATCCATGGTGAAGCGCTGTCTGCCCCAGTCACAGGAGCAGCCCATGCTTTGAAGCTGGCGGACGATTCGCTGCTGATATTCATCTTTCCAGGCCCAGATTTTAGCGACCAGGCCTTCCCTGCCGATATCATGCCGGGTTTTTCCTTCCAGTTCGAACAAGCGTTTTTCCACTACCGCCTGGGTGGCGATGCCGGCGTGGTCTGTTCCGGGCATCCATAAAGTATTATCACCCATCATCCGGTGCCAGCGGATGAGGAGGTCCTGCATCATATTGTCCATGGCATGGCCCATGTGCAAAGCGCCGGTCACATTAGGCAGGGGCATCATGATGACGTAAATATCGCTCCGCTCATCCGGGACAGCGGCGAAAACATCAGCCTTTTCCCATTTCTTATATATTAGGCCTTCATGGCTTGAATGGTCATAGTGTTTGGGTAATTGCTTGGACATTCTTTTCCTCTGGTTTTTTTCGCAAATCTGGCCAGTCTTTCTTTTGTTTCTGGCGGTATACAGCAAAGAATATAGCACAGGGAAAACAAAATGGTCAATTGAGAAGGGTGAGAAGGGGGAACGTCTCCCTTCTTTTTACTTGAAGTTAGTGTTTTTAAGAGATAATCTTAGTGATTCTTAAGGCCATACTTTAATCCACCAAATATGAAAACGCTAAATAGCAGACGAGACAAACCAACCCAACCTAATAAACTAAATAAACTAAACAGACCAAATAAACTAAATAAAACATCGCAACTACAAAGGAGGATATTATGAGCCAGCCTGAATCTATTCAGACACTTGCCCGTAAGGCTGTTGAATCAATCAGGAGCCAGGCTGACCCGGAAAAAGCCGGCCAGGTCCAGAGATATTTCAAAGAAACGGTTAAAAGTTATGGTGTTACAGCTCAGCAGGTGCGGCAGGTTGCAGCAGAGATTCACAAGCGTGTCAGGAATAGGTGGAAAGAAGAAGAAGTTCTAAATTTCTGTGAACACCTTCTCCAGGAGCCTCAGGTTGAAATTAAAACAATGGCTGGAGTTTTCCTGAACTATTTTGAAAAAGAATTATCCCAGAAAGCATTTTACCGGATTAAAAAATGGCTGGAACCTGAAACGCGGAAATTTATCCTTCAGGCGACAAGAAAATAGAACTGACATCGGGTCATTTCTTTTTCAATCTATCCAGAACTGAGGATGAATCAGAATCTGAAGGATTTTCTTAGGAAAAGAGGCCGAAAAAATTGAAGCGGCTACCTGATCCAAAGAAGGAGAAAGGTCCGAAACATGTTGTTCCATCAAAATTGTTGAAGAGGCGCTTACTTTTCCTCCAGAAGAAGAGGGGGACGTTCCCCAAAGGGACACCCCTTCCCCTGGACACATAAAAAAAGCAGGATTTGAGTTTATAGTGTTTATTGAGTTTGTTGAGTTTATTGGATTTTTTACCTCTGTTAGCAAGCGGTCCTTTGAAGCGTAGCAATCTAAATTTTCATCAGTCGCGGGAGACGAGATTACAATGAAAAATTTACTTCTTCTGGGGAAGGAGTGTCCCTTTGGGGAATGTCCCCCCTTCATGATATAATTGCCAGGAGAAAGCAGCCTATCTGTTCAAGGCTACTGCTGAAAAAAGGAAGGAGAATATATGCCGAAGAAAAAAGAAACCAGAGACAGAGCCCGTTCATCTGAAGCTTTCCGAAAGAAAGAAGGTCAGGATTCTGCCAGCTTGCTTTCACTTCTGAGAAAATATTCCCGCCAGGGCATGAGTTTTAGTCAGGTTTTTAAAGCCCTTGGCTGGAAATCCAGCAAAAGAAATCTTCTGAGAAATTTGCTGAGAAAGTTAGAAAAGGAAGGAATTATTATCAACCTCAAGCGACGCTATTTTATAAATCCCCAAATGGAGCTTTTAAGAGGAAGATTTTCCTCTTCAGGAAAAGGCTATGGTTTTCTGATTGTGCGAGGAAGAGAAGGCCGTGATGTTTTTATCCCCGCCCGCTATACCAAAGGAGCTTTCGACGGCGATGTGGTTGATGCTGTTGTCAGAATAAAAGGAAGAAAAGGAAGACCTGAAGGCAAAATTATTGAGATTGTTCAGAAAAGTTCTTCCCGCTTGGTCGGTAAGTATAGAGAGGTTATGGGGCAAGGTTTTCTGGTGCCTTTTGTTTCTGCCTCACCGGAAGAGGTTCCGGTTTCTTCAGGCAAAGGGCTCTCTCCCAAGCAGGGTGAAATAATCTCTGTTGACCGGGATTCTTTGCAGATAGCCGATGTTTTTGGTTTTCCCGATGAGCCCGGAGTAGACCTTAAAGTTGTTATCCAGAGATTTGGGCTGCCTTCGAAATTTCCCTCGGAAGTTAGTCAGGAGACAGAGAAAATCCCGCTGACTGTTCCCTCTTCCGAGATAAGTAAAAGAAAGGATTTTCGTAACTGGCTTACAGTTACCATAGACGGAGAAAAAGCCCAGGATTTTGATGATGCCGTTAGTATTCGCCCTTTAAAAAACGGCGGTTTTATTTTAGGCATTCATATAGCTGATGTCTCCTATTACGTAAGACCTGGAACTTCTCTTGACAAAGAAGCTCTAAACAGGGGAACCAGCGTCTACTTTTCTGACTGGACCATTCCCATGCTGCCGGAAAAACTTTCCAATAATCTTTGCAGTCTCAGACCTCGGGAAGACAAGCTGACTCTGTCGATTCTCCTTGAAATTGATGCCGGGGGGCAGGTGATTAAAGCCGATTTTCATCCATCCGTTATACGGACTGCAGAACGGTTGACTTACACTTCTGTTTTTAAAATTTTTAAGGGAGACCGGCAAGAAAAAGAAAAATATTCGCCTTTAGTTTCTGATCTTTTGCTTATGAAGGACTGTGCCTGTCTGCTCAGGCAAAGAAGAGTTGAACAGGGCAGCCTCGATTTCGACCTTATTGAACCGGAACTTGTTTATAGAGAAGGGAAGCTTCAAGCAGTAGCAGCTTTTGAAGTCAATGAAGCCCATCGTCTCATTGAGGAATTTATGGTAGCGGCAAATGAAGCAGTGGCCCATTTTCTCTTCCAGAAAAAATATCCTTTCCTTTACCGGATTCACCCCAATCCATCGCTTGAAAGCCTGGAGAGATTGAAAAGAATCCTGGCTCATTTCAACCTTTCTCTTCCTCCTTCCAAGCGGATAAGATCAAAAGACCTTCAGCAGGTGTTGGGAAAGGTCAAAAACCGGCCAGAAGAGAAATTCATTCAGGTTCAACTTCTAAGAAGCCTAAAACTGGCCATGTATTCTGACCGCAATACTGGCCATTACGGACTGGGTAAGGAATTTTATGCCCACTTCACCTCTCCCATCCGGCGTTATCCTGATCTAACGGTTCACCGTGTTCTAAGAAAAGCCCTCCTCGGTAGACCAGAGGCAGATCGTTCTTTATCGGAGCTTGGATTTCACTGCTCCGAGAGGGAACGAAATGCTGATGAAGCCGAAAAAAACCTTCTCCGGTGGAGGATTTACAGATTGTTAAGAGAAAAGATGGGAGATGAGGTGGAAGGAATGATTGTGGATATTAATTTTGATGGCTTAGCAGTAGAGTTAAAGGACTATTTTGTGGAAGGACAGGTTGATTTTGCTGACCTACCTGAAAATTTTCCCCGCAGGCAGAAGGAAAGACTCTTTGCCAGAAAATATAACAGGTCATATGAGCTGGGTGATCTGGTCAGAGTGATTATAGCTTCCGTAGATCCGTTTTTACAGAGGATGACACTGGTAATGAGCCAGGCGAAGAGGAGATAGTCATGAAGATTCATCACTTTGATGCCCTTTTGTTTTTCCTGCCGCCAAAAAAAGGTTCTTTTCAGGGGCAGCTCAGATTCAGAGATGAATCTTCTTTAGCCACCTTTATGTCATACCCTCAGAGCCTGGTAGAAGACAACCAGATTTTTGTCCGGGTAATAACCGATAAATCTTTTTCTCTGAAATGGAAAGAAAGATTTCAGGTTTATTTGCCCGAGGAGAAAAATCCTGCTGGGGAGGGACTGGTGCTCTATCCCGACAAAGGCAATCTGTCTCATCGGGAAAAAAGGAGGCGGGCCCATTTTCTTCCCCGTTTGGCTGGCACCAAGGAAGAAATGGTGTGTGTTCTGGCAGATGAGAGAGGAATCAATGGTCTTAGAGAAGATGAGATTCTTTTCTTTGCCAGGATTGAGAAAGGAGAGCTTCTTTCATTGGTCCAGAAATTAGAAGCTGAAGGAAGGATTCGGATTTTAAGTTTTGCGCCTCTACTGCTCTATTCGGTGAAAAGCCGTTCTTTACTGGAAGAGAAACTATTGAATTTCCTGTCTGATTTCCACCAAAAAAATCCCGGCGAATTAGGTGTCTCAAGGGAACAACTAAGAAGAAAATTCAAAGTTCCCTCCAGATTGGATGATTTCGTCCTGACCCATCTTCTTAAAGAAAATAAAATCATGATTCGGAAGGACTATGTTGCCCTTAAAGATTTTCGCCTCTCTCTTTCGCCGGAGGAGCAAGAGGTTCTTATGAAGCTGGAGAAAATGACCAAGGGAGGAGAACTGCGTTCTGTCTCCTTAGAAGATATTCAGAATAGATTTCATCTCCCGCCCAAACGGCTGAATATGCTCCTCTCCATACTGGCGGATAGAAAAAAAATTATTCAAGGCAAGGAAGGCTTTTATCTCCATGCTGATTGGTTGCAGGAGCTCATCAGAAAACTAAGAACTGGTGAAAAAAAAGAAATAACTGTATCTGAATTTAAGGAAATAACAGGACTGACTCGCAAATATGCCATTCCCCTTCTTGAACTTCTGGACAGGATGGGCGTGACCCGGCGTTCAGGGCCTTCTACCAGGGAAATTATTAAACCTACAACAGATGAAAAATGATGAGTGGGGTAGGTTATTTTCCTCTTTATCTTAGAAAAAAGCCATTAGCAAGGGGATCATCTGGGTTGATTAAGAATTCATTTTTTATTTTTTTTCCTGCTTCGATTAAATCCTTAAATTCTTCGGGGACAAGCCTGAAACCGAGGTCCTGGGCGTGGCAGAATGAATAAAAAGCACTCCCAGGTCTCCTTCAGATGAATCGGGTTCAGTCAGAAGGCAGCCGTACATATCCGCATGCCCGCGGGGTTCCCATATGAGGGCTTTTCTCAGGTGATCCAGATGGCTGGAGGCGAAGGTTCGTTTCTCAATGATATTTTTTCCTTTGAGAGCAGGATAGCCAGAAATGATCACCCGGAAAGGTTCTCCGGCAGCATGGGATTCGATTGATGTCAGGCGCAGCCAGCCTGAGGGAGGACTCCAATCTTTAAGCATGGCGCTTTTCCTTTCATAAGCTTTTTATATTTCGACTTCCAAGCCTTCTCCCCGTTGGAGGGCATAGTCATAGACTTTTCTGGCCACTGTGATGTCGTGAGCGGCCAGACCTACGGTTTTAAAAAAAGTCACTTCTTTTTCGTCCTCTCTTCCGGGAAGTAGGCCAAGGGCGATTTCTCCGATTTCCCCGTGAATTTCGGAAGGAGAGAGCAATCTCTGGCGGATAGGAACAAGTAGATCTCCTGCCTCTTCCAAGCAGGCGGAGAGTGAGTCAACCACAATTTTGGCCCGGAGAACTGTTTTTGTTGGAATTTCCTGCATTTCCGGAGTAAAAGATCCAATGCCGTTTATGTGAGCTCCTTCTTTTAGCTCTTTATCTGAAAAAACCGGCCGGTAAGAAGTGGTTGCTGTACAGATAATGTCTGCTTCTGAGAGAGCCTGGGAGGAAGAGTCAGCGATCTGAATTTCTCCTTTTAAATGGGAGCCCTCTTGCTTAATTTCCTTCAGCAAAGCCTCGGCCGCCTTTTGGTCAGGATCATAAATCCAGGCTTTTTGGATTTCTCTAACAGCACAAACAGCTTCAAGTTGGGTCTTTCCCTGCCGTCCGGCTCCGAAGATGGAGGCGACCCGGGCCGATTTTCTGGCCAGAAGCTCAGTGGCTACCCCTGAAGCTGCTCCAGTACGGAGAGCAGTGATAAATGCGCCATCCATGAGGGCTATCGGTATTCCGGTTTCATCGTCCATTATCATGATAAGAGCCTGGACGGTAGGAAGTTTTTTCCGGAGGTTTTCAGGAAAAATGGAGATGATTTTTGTGCCCAGGGCCTTTTTTGAAGGTATGAAGGCGGGCATGAAAAGGCATCTTCCTTTTTCCTTTTCCACAGAGAGTTGTGTTCGGAGAGGAAGAACAGCTTCTTTCCTATAGATTGTTTTATAGATTTCTCTTACAATCTGAATGGCTTCCTGTATGGATATGGCTTTTTTGACTTTTTCCTGATCAAGGATTCTTAATTTCAATCTTGATTAATCCTCCTTGGTCCGGTCTTTAAAAGGCAGGAGAATGCTTATTTTTTCTTTTTTTCCTTCTTTTTCTCTTCCAGGGCAGATTTTAATTTCTCGGCAAAGATTCCTCCAAAACTCGGGGGAGGAGAAACAGGAGGTTTAAACTCTTCCTTTTCCTCTTTCTCTTTTTCTTTTTTAACAGAAGCTTCCTCTTCGGCTTCTTCCTCTGTTTTAATGGCGAATAGGGCTTCCTGTTCCGATTCCTCCATCTCAATTCTTTCCTCGATATGTTTTTTATCTCCCTTGCGGCGCCGCGGAGCTTTTTCAGGCTCTGCTATCTTTTCTTTGATTTTTTTCTTCTTGGCTTCTTTTTCTTGAAGAATGGTTTTTTCCTCTTCTTCCTCCTTTATTTCGGCCTCAAGAGGCATTTCTTTTTCCATGAGTTCAGCCTGTGTTTCTTCTCCTTCGATTTCCTCTATCTCAGGTTCTTCTTCAGGAGGAACCGTTTCAGCCTCAGCCGCTTTTCTCTCTTCCTGTAAAATCTGTTCTTTTATGGTTTCAGACAAAGTGGGCGGCCTGGAAGGCGCCTCTTCTTCTTCCCGGATCTCTTGAGCGAATTCTTCTTCGGTTTTAATCTTTTCTTTGTAGATAAAAACGCCTTTATTTTTTTCAGATTCTGTAAACTCAGGAGAAGCAATAAGGGTTCTTTCCACATCTTCCTGGGAGGTCTGTTTGAGTATATCAACCAAATGGAAAGCCCTTAGATAGTGAAGAGTGTGCTCTTTTTCTAAGCTGAAGTTCTTGTAAATCAGGATGAGAAGCTCCCGCAAGTCACGGTGGTCTCGCTTTTCGTAACAGGAGAACAGCTTGTCCAGGGTTTCCTCTTCAAGGTGGATGATTTTATTGGGCACAGCAAAAGTAAATATCTCTTCTCCGGTTTTTTGGAACTGATCAGTCTTGGCGTCATAGGTAATCTGAACAACAGATAGCTTCTTTTTTGAGGTTTTCAGCCAAAAACTGAATCGGCAAGGAGATTTTTTCTCCAGAGTTAGACTGGCTCCCTGGGGAATATGGTGTTCATCGTAATATTCTTTTAATCCCAGGAACGCTCCCAGGCTTGGGAAAAAGAAGACCGAGTATTCTTTATTGTTTTCAGTATCGTGAAAAATATACTCGGTGTTCCGGGAGAGTTCTCTTTTTAAGACTTCCGGCATTCTGATGGCTCCGGAGAGGATTTCTCTCCAGGCAAGGTAAATCTTAAGGGGATATTCTACCATTGAAGCATCAGGAGCAGGTTTCTGCCTCGCTTCTGCAGAAACATCAGCTTTGGGTGTGTCAAGAGGAAGTCCTTTTTTCATAACATCCAGAATTTTTTTGAGATGCCATTTTCCCCAATTCTCCGGAAAAACGTAAAGAAATTTTTTCTTGTATTTCTTGTTGAGAATATAATTCAAGCTCATGCAAGCAAGTTCGAAATCTTTACTGGAGGAAGGAATATTTAGGTAATTGTTGGTTAATGTTTCTGTTGGAACAGAGATTCCCTGGCTCTGGATATGATTTTCCATGGCACTTATTTTCTCGGCCGGGATAGAAAGTCGTTTTTCTTCCTGCTGCCAGAAGTTTCCCCAGGAGAAAAAGCGGGAATCACTGGAAAGAGCTCCCTGGAGATTTTTCCTGAGCGATTTTAGATCTTTTTCGGTCAAGGGGAGTTCATGACGCCTGGGATCTTTTTCGCTGGACAATGTTTCTGGAGTAGCGTTTTTCCCATCAATATTGCTGGGGAGAAGAACCTGGGTTTTTGTTTTTTTCATATAGTCTACGTGCTTCCTAAGGGTTCCTCCCCCGGCATAGTCCACTTCCAGCATCTCACAGTTGTAGCTTTTATATGGTATTTTGTTAACCACGCTCAAAACCACACCGCCTTTGAAATCCTCGGTTCCCTTGCTGCTGACCATTAACGGTTCATCGTATTCTTTGTAAATAAGATCACCTGTTTCGTAGCGGCAATAGGGGTCATATTTTTTGACTGGTTGGCTAAGCTGACTTTCAGTTTTTTTGAAGGCGAGTTTTTTTGTCAGTTCGTCAATGTGAACCGGGTTTGCGTTCTGAGCCAGCTCATTGGATAGATAAGATAAATCTTCATCTTTGATTTTGGTCAATTCAGGTTCTTTTGCCATTTTATTTTTTGCTTTCCATTAATAGTGATAGAATCGCTTTCTGGACATGAAGTCTATTTTCTGCCTGATCGAACACAATAGAACGAGAAGAATCAATAACCTCATCAGTGACTTCTTCGCCCCGGTGGGCAGGAAGGCAGTGCATGAAAACATAATCCGGTTTTGCCTTTGCGACCAGAGGCGAATTAACCTGATAGGGAGAAAATATTTTATTTCTTTGTTCCTTTTCACTTTCCTGACCCATTGAGGCCCAGACATCGGTGTAGATGACATCGGCCTGGTTGACTGCTTCCGAGGGATCGCTTGTCAGAAGAAGTCGGAATCCAGTTTCTGTTCCATCCTGGCGAACCTGCTGAATGATTTCTTCCTTTGGTTGATAGCCTTCTGGAGTGGCCACGGTCATTTCACTTCCTGCTTTGGCAGAAGCAAGGAGTAAGCTATGACAGACGTTATTCCCATCGCCGATGTAGGCCAGTTTTATCCTTGCCAAATTACCTTTTTTCTCTTTAATGGTCAAGAAATCAGCCATGGCCTGGCAGGGATGAAGAAGATCGGTCAAAGCATTTATTACCGGAATCCCGGCAGCCTCTGCCAGTTCGACCACTATGGAATGGGAAAAAGTCCTGGCCATTATTCCATCTACCCATCGTTCAAGATTCTTTCCTACATCATATGGAGTTTCCCGCGTGCCTAACTGGATATCTCCCGGGGCGAGATAAATGGCTTCTCCCCCGAGTTGGAGCATTCCGGTTTCGAAAGTAACCCTGGTCCTGAGAGATGGTTTCTGAAAAATCATGGCCAGGATACGGTTTTTGAGATTTTCACGAAACCGGTCAGGGTTTTCCTTTATTTTAATAGCTAGGTCCAGTATTTCGTTAAATTCGTAGACTGATATCTGATGAATGGAAAGAAAATCTGTAAACATCATTTTCTCCTTCTTTTTAAGGTGGGAACAATCCTTGTTCCCGCGCGGTTTACCAGGGAAGCTTTTAGATGACTGGCAGAAGTGATCAAAACCTCGCTTCCTCCGCTGGCGATGAATTCAATGGCCGACCGTATTTTTGGTCCCATGGAACCCGGAGGAAATTGTCCCTCTTCAAGATATTTATTGGCTTCTTCTACTGCCATTACAGGTACCGGCGTCTCTTCTGGTGTTCCGAAATTAAGGTAAACCCGGGGGACATTGGTCAGAATAATAAAAAGATCCACTCCCACCTCCCTCGCCAGGAGGCTTGAAGCGTAGTCCTTATCAATGACAGCCTCTACTCCCTGAAATAATCCGTTCCCATTTATAATCACTGGAATTCCGCCTCCGCCGGCACAGATAATAATTCTTCCTGAGCGAACCAGCTCATGAATGATTCTTTTAGGAACAATATCAATGGGTTTGGGAGACGGTACCACCTGCCTGTAACCACGTCCTGCGTCTTCAACCATTTTCCATTTTTTTTCTCTGGATAGGATTTGGGACCGGTATTTGGTGTAAAATGGGCCAACAGGCTTGGTGGGATTTTCAAAAGCAGGATCATTTTTATCCACTACCACCTGGGTAACGATAGTGGCTGCTTCCTTGTCTACTGAATTCTTACGCAGTTCATTGATAATTGCTTTTTCCAGCATAAAACCCATGCTGCCTTCGGTCATGGCATCACAAACTTCAAGGGAAAAAGGGGGGATTTTGGTTACTGCTTCTTCCATCTGGATCAGAAGGTTGCCAACTTGAGGCCCGTTTCCATGGACCATTATTAACTCGTATCCTTTCTTGACAATATGAATCATCAGTTTGGCCGCTTTCTGAGCATTCTTCATTTGTTCTGATTGGAGTCCCCGCTGGTGACTGGGGAGGATGGCGTTTCCGCCGAAGGCAATCAGGGCGATTTTTCTATTCATGCAATCCTCAAAATCTCTCCAACAACTCTTTCAAATTGGGAGAACCGATTTCTTCCAATTCATAAGTAGTCCTTAGGATTTTCTTGTTAGTCTTTATCAACCGGTTCAGGTCGATGGGAGTTGCTCCTATCACCAGGTTGCAGGGCACTTTATCGATAGTCTGGGCCAGTTCCTGGATCTGGTTTTTCCCATAGCCCATCGCAGGAAGAACCTTATCGAGATGAGTGTATTTTTCAAAGGTCTTCTGGATACTTCCCACTGCATATGACCTGGGATCTATAATTTTGGCGGCGCCGTATTTTTCAGCAGCAATGACACCAGCGCCGTAAGGCATTTCCCCATGGGTCAGAGTGGGACCGTCTTCAATCACCAGGACTGTTTTCCCCTTGATTTCCTCACCATTTTCTACAAAAATTGGTGAATTAGCTTTTATAATGGTGGCTTTAGGATTATATTTCCGAATATTTTCTTCGACCAGCTTGATATTTTTGGGATCTGCTGTTCCTACCTTGTTGATGACCACTACTCCGGCCCGCCGGAAATTGGTTTCACCGGGGTAGTATTGAAGCTCGTGGCCGGGGCGATGGGGATCTGCCACCACAATTTCTAAATCCGCCACATAAAAGGGGATGTCGTTGTTGCCTCCATCCCAGAGGATGACATCAGCTTCTTTCTCTGCTTGTTCCAAAATATCACCGTAATCGACACCAGCATAAACCACAATCCCGTTTTTAAGATGAGGTTCGTATTCTTCCATTTCCTCGATAGTACATTCATGTTTAATCATATCGTCGTAAGCAGCAAAACGTTGAACTCTTTGTTTCTCTAAGTCTCCATAGGGCATGGGATGGCGGATGACCACCACTTTTCTTCCTTTATCCCGGAGCAGGATAGATATTTTCCGAGTGGTCTGGCTTTTGCCGCAGCCTGTTCTGACAGCACAGACTGAAACCACGGGACGCTTGCTCTGAAGCATGGTTTCTTTGGGTCCTAAAAGGACAAAGCTGGCTCCAGCGGCCATGGCTTCAGATGCCTTATGCATGACATAATCGTGGGAGACGTCGCTGTAAGAGAAATAAACTTCATCGATTTGAAGTTCTTTGATTAAAGAAGAAAGCTCGCCTTCAGGATGGATGGGGATTCCTTCCGGGTAAAGCTTACCTGCTAAACTGGCAGGATATTTCCTGTCTTCAATGTCAGGTATTTGAGTGGCCGTAAAAGCAGCAACCCGGTAGGATTCATTATCACGGAAATAGACATTAAAGTTATGAAAATCCCGTCCGGCAGCGCCCATTATTAATGCTCTTTTCATTATTTGGTCTCCTTATATTGCTATAAGAACTTATGAAAAAAGAAGTTAGTATAATACAGTCCCCATAAAGATGCAATATCGGCAGGAACAAGAGTTCCCCCAATTTTCTATCGGATAAAGCTTGGGAAAGGTATGGGGTGTCTCCATCCTCGCTCCTCACCCGTCGCCGCCTAGCCTGAGAGAGAATAACCATGAGTAAAGGCAAAAAATATAATCTAAAAAGTATTTAATTTTTCTGATGGTAACTCTCCAGGCGACGAGAGGTACCCTACGCTGCGGGTGGAGCCCCCCCATTCCTTTCCATTCGGTTAACACTTCAACTTATTTCAAAGAAAGCAGTTAGGTCTATAAACTTTGAAAATTGGGGGGAACTCCTGTGGCAGGGGCTCAAAGTGGAGAGAGGGAGGGGCAGATTGGACAGGCAAAAGGAATTTTTTTATACTTATAAAAAAAGAGCTTATTGAGTCTTCCTAAACCGGGAAGAATGAGAAAGAAAACAAAAATGATCGGTATTATGGCTGATTCTCATGACAATCTCAACGCTGTCAGGCAGGCAGTGAGATTGTTCAACTCGCATGGCTGCCGGCTGGTATTTCATGCCGGAGACTTTGTGGCCCCTTTCTCCGCCAGAGAGCTTCACCGGCTGTCCTGTCCCCTGCTGACAGTTTACGGAAATTGTGATGGAGAGAAAGAAGGCTTGCGGGAAGCCGTGAGGCCGGTTGGTAAGATATTTTCGGCCCCTCATAAATTAAGATTTGAAGGAAAGCGGTTCTTATTGACTCATATTCCTTTAAAAGAAAAAACAGATACTCTTAAGGAGAAAACGGATGTCTACATTTTCGGGCATACCCACCGGCCGGAAATAAGACGGGAGGGAAAACTCCTGATCATAAATCCGGGTGAAGTAGGTGGCTGGGTTACCGGTAAAAACACAGTAGCCATTTACGACCTGGACAAAGATAAAGCTGAAATCCTCCCTTTGTCGTAAAAGTTTGTTATTGTTCCTCAGGATTCATCATGAAAATAGCAGCCAACGTTTCTATTCCCGACCAGAGATTGCCGAGGCGCAGATTTTCATTGGGTTGGTGCTGATTGTTGTCATGGTTAACTATAGAAATTCCAATTACTGGAATCCCTAAGGTGCCATCGAATAGATAAATTGGCAGTGATCCTCCCAGGGTAGGCAAAAAAACCGGGTTGTATTCATAATAATCCTTTAAGGCATCGGCTAAGCGACTGGCTACAGGTATGTCCATGGAGATGCGATAAGCAGGGTAACCTGATTCTCGACTTTTAATCCTGGCCAGGAAGGGATAAGACATCCGGGTTTTGTGATCGGGCTCATCGGAGACCACGAAATAACCCTGTTTTTTTACATGCTCAATTACACACTTCTGCATATAAAAAAGATCACACCCTTTGACCAATCTTATATCGATAGAAGCTGTTGCTGTGGGAGGAATGATGGTGCGGGATTGATCCCCCACCCATCCACTTGAAAGGCCATTTATGTTAAGGGAAGGAAGTTGAAGGGCCTCCATTAAGGTTATTCCGCCTCCCTCTGTGCCTGTGAAGCCGTAGATTTGTTTTATATTTTCCTCGAAATTGGGTACGCTCCGGACAGCTTCCATTTCTTTCTCGGACAAAGGTACCACACTGTCATAAAAGCCATCAATAGTTACCTTTCCAGTTTCATCCTTCATAGTAGCAAGAAGCTCAGCCAACCGCATAGCCGGATTGGGAGCCCAGTTGCCGTAATGGCCGCTGTGAAGGCTGGTGTTGGGGCCGTAGACCTTAATTTCACCGTAAACAACCGGATTGCCGGCTGTCTCCAGAATGAGGGTTTTTATCCCTCTTTTCTCCATCATTTTTTTAATGTATTCTGCGTTTTTTCTAATGTTAACTCTGTCTGCGGAAACATTGGGAATAGACAGGAGTTCAATGTATTCCTTAACGATGTCCTGTTCGTTTTCAATTCTGTATGACCGGACCGCGTTGAGAATATCCTTTTTGTTCACTGCCGAAGAGACCGGGATAAAACCAGAAGCAAAAAGAAGTAAGCTCATAAAGGATATTCTTTTCTTAAGGCTAATACTCTTACAATAATGACAAAGTCCCATCATGATGTTCCTCCCTAAAAAAGTTAGAAAAGACGTGCTCCAGACTTTATTACGTTATAGGCACAATCAAAGGGCATTTTTCCCCTATAATACGTGGAGGAAAAAATAAAGCAAGGTAAAAAATTATTACAATTTTACAATTATAGATTCTAAGGCCCGCTTTTATCTGAATTAAAAGAACTTAAATGGCTTTTTTATAAAAAGTTGGAGGAATTCCTGCGTCCTCCATGTATTGACAGGAAAAGGCTAAATGTTTAACATATAAAGGTTTTAACAAGGAAGGCGCGTAGCTCAGTGGAAGAGTGCTTCCTTGACGCGGAAGAGGTCGAGGGTTCGATCCCCTCCGCGCCTACCATCAGGCTTTTGTAAGAAGAAAGGCAACTAAACCCGTCTTCTCTCAAGAGTAATAAAAGCAAATTGAGAATAGAATACAATAAGGAATAGTTTCTGCGCTTGAGGAGAGAGCAAAAAAGAGTGGGGAGGATTTCTCAATCACCATTCCTACTTTCCAGTGAGAAGGCCAGAAAAACCTCCGGTTTCAAGCTAATGGAGCCGAAGGGAGGAAGAATTGGCAGAAGAAAAGAATAATCAAGAATTGGAAACTCTGAGACACAGTGCGGCCCATCTCCTTGCCCATGCTGTTCTTGAATTATTTCCAGGGACAAAGACCGGTGTAGGACCAGCGGTAGAGAATGGATTTTATTACGATTTCCTTAGGGAAAAGCCGTTTACTCCGGAAGACTTGCAGGCTATTGAAGAGAAGATGAAGGAGATTTCTCGTCAGGATATTCCCATAAAAAGAATTATTCTGAGCAAAGAAGAGGCGATTAAGCTTTTCCAAGATATAGCTCAGGGCTTGAAAGTGGAGCTCATCAGGGAAAAAGGTGATTCTCAGGTTTCCTGTTACCGTCAGGGCAATTTCATTGATTTCTGTCTTGGTCCCCATGTTGTCTCCACCGGAAGAATTAAGCATTTCAAACTTCTTTCAGTTTCCGGAGCTTACTGGAAAGGAGATGAGGAAAAAGCCCAGCTTCAAAGAATCTATGGGACTGCCTTTTATTCTGCCGATGAGCTAAAGAATTATCTTTACCTTCTTGAAGAGGCTAAAAAGAGAGACCACCGGAAATTAGGGCAGGAGCTTGATCTGTTCAGCTTCAATGAAGATCTGGGCGCCGGCCTTATCCTCTGGCATCCCAAGGGAGGTGCTGTTCGCCGGGAGGTTGAGGACTTCTGGAGAGAGTCGCATTTTCATGGTGGTTATGAACAGCTCTTTACGCCCCATATAGCCAAGCTTGATGTATGGAAAACCAGTGGTCATACTGAATTTTACGAAGCTATGTATCCTACTTTCCAGAGTGAAGGAATTGAATACCAATTGAAACCAATGAATTGCCCTTTTCATATCATGGTCTACAAGTCAGACCAGAGAAGCTACCGGGAGCTTCCCCTCCGCTGGGCGGAACTGGGTACTGTTTACCGGTATGAAAGAAGCGGGGTTCTCCACGGTCTTCTCAGGGTAAGAGGATTTACTCAGGATGACGCCCATATTTTTTGCCGGAGTGACCAACTTGAGGATGAAATAAGGGAAGTTATCGCTTTTTCCATTAGGATGTTGAAGACTTTCGGTTTCAATGAATACGATATTTTCCTGTCCACCCGGCCCGGGAAATTTGTAGGCAGCCCCGATGATTGGGATAAGGCTACAGAAGCGCTCCGGAAATCCCTGGAAAAAGAAAAGCTTGAGTATCAAATTGACAAAGGGGAAGGAGTGTTTTATGGGCCAAAAATTGATATTAAAATCAAAGATGCCCTTAGCCGTTCCTGGCAGTGTACTACTATCCAGTTGGATTTTAACTTAGCTGAGCGGTTCGACCTTGCTTACATTGGTGAAGACGGTCAGCCTCACCGCCCTTTTCTCATTCACCGGGCTATCCTTGGTTCTTTGGAAAGGTTCTTCGGTATCCTCATCGAGCATTACAGTGGAAGATTCCCTTTGTGGCTGGCTCCAATCCAGGTTATTCTCCTTCCCATTGCTGACCGCCACAATGAATATGCCCGGCGTTTGGAGGAGTCGCTCAGGAAAGAAGGAATCCGGTCGGTGGTTAATCTTCGACGGGAAAAAATTGGATACAAGATCCGCCAGGCTGAATTGGAAAAAATTCCAATTATTCTCATCCTGGGTGACAAAGAGGAAGAACGGGGAAGCGTTTCTGTCAGAATTCATACAGAAGGAGACAAAGGAGAGGTTAAATTCAGTGATTTTCTTGAAAAAATTAATAAATTGATTAAAAATAAAACTACCGATTATAAATGGTAAGGAGGTCTAACATCAGAAGACGTATCTTCAAACCTGCTAAGAACAAAAGCAAACCTCACAGGATCAATGAAATGATTCGGGCAAAAGAACTCAGAATAATTGACGATGACAAAAAACAGATCGGCATTATGTCGCTTAATGAAGCTCTCGGTCTTGCCAAGGAGAGGGATCTTGATCTTGTTGAGGTTGCACCGAAGGCGAACCCGCCGGTTTGCCGGTTGATGGATTATGGGAAATTTCTGTATGAGCTTCACAAAAAAAACCAAGAAGCCAAGAAGCACCAAAAAAGGATCCAGGTTAAAGAGATAAAGTTTCGGCCAAAGATAAGCATACATGATTATAATTTCAAGCTCCGGCACGTACGGAGATTCCTGAAAGAAGGAAACAAGGTTAGGATAACAGTGATGCTGCGCGGCCGGGAAAAGGCTAAACCAGAGCTGGCCCATCAAATTATTGACAGAGTATTCGGTGATATCGAGGATCTCGGTCAGCGTGACGGAAGCGTAAGAACACAACCCTGGGCTGTTTCCATTCTCGTTAGCCCGAAAAAACCAGGAGGAAAAGATGCCAAAACTCAAGACACATCGAGGAGCCCAAAAGAGGTTCAAGGTAACAGCAAAAAAGAAGGTTCTTCACAAGAAGGCGAATAAAAGCCATATTTTGACCAAAAAGTCTGCCAAAAGGAAAAGGAACCTGGGGAAGTCTTCTCTTCTCAGCCGGGCTGACCGGAAAAAAGTCAAAAAAATGCTTCCTTACGAGTTCTGAGGTTACTGCGGACAGGGAGCAGTTTTAAGGGGGGAAACATCATTCCCGTTGATGGAATAAGGAGATAAAAATGCCAAGAGTAAAAAGAGGTAGTAAAAAAAGAAAAAGACGGGCCAAGATCCTCAAACAAGCCAAAGGCTACTGGGGAGCCCGGAGTCACAACTACAAAACCGCTAAAGAGGCCGTGGAAAAAGCCCTGCAATATGCTTACAGAGACAGGAGAACCCGGAAAAGAGAATTCAGAAGGTTATGGATAATTCGGATTAAGGCAGCTGCCGAGACTAATGGAATGAGTTATAATCAGTTCATTCACGGATTACAGCAAAAAAATATCCAGCTTGACCGGAAGATTTTAGCTGACCTGGCTGTTAATTCCCCAAAAACATTTCAACAGCTTGTTCAGCAAGTCAAAGGAGTAGCCAACTGAGCGGCTTTTTGGTCAATGAATGAACTCAGGAAGAAAATAGAGAATCTAAGGGAAAGATTCGAGGAAGAATCTGCCAGAGTCAGAAACGAACAGGAGTTGCAAGAGCTCCGGAACCTGTTTCTCAGCCGCAAAAAAGGCTATCTAACCCGTCTTTTTGAGGAATTTAGGAATCTTACTCCCGAGGATAAACCCCTGCCAGGAAAACTGCTCAACGAGTTGAAAAATTTTGTTCAGACAAGGCTGGAGGATCTACAGTCCTCGTTAAAATCAGCTGAAAAAGATCTCCCCAGAATCGATTTTACCCTGCCAGGAAGACGAATCCAGTGGGGAGCACCCCATCCTATCCTTAATTTTCAAAGGGAGATCGAGGAGATTTTCCTTCATATGGGTTTCTCCATCGAAGACGGGCCTGAGATCGAAACTGATTACTACAACTTTGAGGCCTTGAATTTTCCTCCCCATCATCCTGCCCGGGATGATTGGGACACTCTTTATATTGAAGGGGATGATAATCTTCTTCTGCGGACACATACTTCACCTGTCCAGATTCGGGTAATGGAAAAGAGGAAGCCTCCTATCAGGATTATCATACCCGGCAAGGTCTACCGGAAAGAAACTCCTGACCCTACTCATCTTCCCATGTTTTTCCAGGTTGAGGGACTGGTGGTTGATGCAGGCATTACTTTTTCTCATCTTAAGGGAACTCTGGAGCATTTTCTTAAAAGAATGTTCAGCGAAAAACTTAAAATCAGATTCCGGCCAAGTTTTTTTCCCTTCACAGAACCTTCGGCTGAAGTAGATATCAGTTGTCCTGTCTGCTTAGGGGAGGAAAATGAATGCCGGGTGTGCAAAGGAAGCGGCTGGATCGAGATTCTTGGAGCGGGCATGGTTGATCCACAAGTTCTAAAGAATGTGAATATAGATCCGGAAAAATTTTCCGGATTCGCTTTTGGAATGGGTATAGACCGAACAGCTATGTTCGCTTATCAGATTTCTGATTTGAGAAGCTTTTATGAAAACGATTTAAGGTTTATCAGGCAGTTTATAAGAAAATGAAAATCAGTCTGGATTGGCTCAAACAGTATATTAAATGGGATGAGGATCCTTCCCAGTTGATCGAAATTTTTAACAACATTGGCCTGGTTGTAGACGATTGGAAAGAGAGGGATGGAGATATAATACTTGATATGGAGACTTATGCGAATAGACCGGATACTCTTGGTCATATCGGAGTTGCCAGAGAGCTGGCAGCCGCTTTAAAAAGGCAGTTAACTGAGGAAAACTGGCCGGTTTCGGAGAGTGGGGAGAAGACAGAAGCTGTGGTAGATATTCAGATCCATGAAGAAACTCTATGTCCCCGATATTGCGGCCTGGTGATCAGGGATGTTCCAGTCGGTCCTTCGCCAGAGTGGTTGGTCCGGAGAATCCGTTCCATGGGATTAAATCCAGTGAATAATGTAGTTGATGTCACCAATTACATCCTTTTTTCCACCGCCCAGCCCATCCATGCCTTTGATCTCTCTCGGCTTGAGGGAGAAAAAATTATTGTCAGACGGGCCAACAAGGGAGAGTCTTTAAAGACTCTTGATGACAAAGTAGAAACCTTGTCCACAGATATGCTGGTTATTGCAGATGAAAGAAAACCAGTAGCCTTGGCGGGAATTGTCGGTGGCCAGGAATCCGCTGTGACTGAAAAAACTAACGATGTGTTCATAGAAAGCGCTTATTTTTCTCCGGTTTCCATACGAAAGACAGCCAAAGAGCTGGGGATTCAAACAGATGCTTCTTATCGCTTTGAGAGAGGGGCAGATATTTCTGTGGCTCCCCAGGCTGCTCAGATGGCTGCCTCCATATTAACCCAGATGGGAGGTAAAGGCACCAGAGGAGTTTTTGATGTTTATCCAAAACCTCGAAAGAAAAAAACTCTGATTCTTCGACAACACCGAATTACTGATCTTTTAGGAGTGGATGTTCCAGATAGTGAAATAGAGGATATTCTCAGAAGATTGGAATTTACTGTTACCCGTGAGCAAACCGGGCTCTGGAAAATCCAGGTCCCCTTTCACCGGGTGGATATCGAAAGAGAAGCAGACCTAATAGAGGAAACCGCCCGTTTTTATGGTTATAGTAAAATCCCAGCCACTCTACCTCCCCAAAAATCTCTTGAACCACCTCCGTCTCTAATCAGGAAAACTACAAGTAAAATTAGAAGTATTTTATTTCACTATGGTTTCAATGAGGTTGTGAATTTCAGTTTCATGGATAAAGACAGCGAGAAAGTGTTTTCAGCTGGAATGAAACCTGTTGAGATAAGAAATCCTGTTTCTTCAAAAGCCTCCCTTCTCCGGACTTCCTTATTGCCTGGCTTGCTGGAGACAGTAACCTGGAATATGAACAGGGGCTATGGAGGGGTTCATATTTTTGAAATGGGAAAGATCTATTTATGGAAAAACGAGGAGACAATGGAACAGCTGATGCTTTCCTTGCTTTCTACCGGTTTGTTCGGAGCCCAGAATTGGCAAGAGAAACAAGAAGAAACAGATTTTTTCCGGATAAAAGGAGCCTGTGAAGCCCTTTTGCACTGGCTTCGCTTTGAGCCTTTTCTTTTTCAAAAAGAAAATCATCCTTTTTTCGAGCCAGAATATTCTTTGCAGTTACTGGTCAAGGGGCAATCCATTGGTTTTGTTGGCCTTTTGAGCGAGGAAATCAGGGAGGGCTTTTCTTTGAAGAATAGAGTTTGGGCAGCAGAAATAAATTTAAAGAGTTTGCTGGACAAACAAAGACAGGTATTTCAGCTTCGATCCTTAGGGAAATTTCCTTCTGTAGTCCGGGATGTCTCCTTTCTGGCCGATGAGAATCATGTTTTTCAAGACATCGTTTCATCCCTGAGGAAAAAATCCCTTCCTTATCTGGAAGAGTTTGAGCTTTACGACCGCTTCGCTGGAACTTCACTTCCTGAAGGGAAAGTAAGTTTATCATTCCGCTTCACCTTCCGTCATTCCCAGCGAACTTTGACTACTGATGAAATTGATGTTTTGATGGAAAAAATTATCAAGATATTAATGGTTGACTTTGGTTTTCAATTGAGGGAAGGAGGAAAAATTGACAAGTGAACTGGAAAGAATTAAAATTTTAGAGAGTAAGATTTCCCAAGTTGTAAATTATATAAACAAGCTTACTTCTGAAAACGAAAGCCTTAAAGAACAGGTTCGGGAGCTCAAGGCAATGAAGAAAAGTTATGAAGATCAGGCCGAGAAAATGGTCAGGCTCGATGGAGAAGTAAAGAAGTTCCAGGAAGAAAGAGAGCTTGTCAAGGGGAAAATCGACGCCATTATAAATCAAATTGATAAATTAGGGATATGATTGATAAAGTCCTGGATATCGAAATTTACGGACAGAAGTATAGAATTCGGGTCAAAGGAGAAGAGGATGAGAAGTACATAAGCCACTTGACTTCGTACGTTGACCAGAAAATGCGTGAGGTAGCTGTGAAATCAAAATCAGCAGAAAGTGCGAAAATAGCAGTACTGGCTGCTTTAAATATCGCCGATGAATACTTCCTCACTCAGAAAAAGCTGGATGAAATGTGCGAAGTTCTGGGGCAAATGGAAACAGAGATTGAAAGTCTGGAGGACAATATCTTCAAAGATGAAAATACATACAAAGAAGCAGGAAAACTCACGGAATAAAATTTTCCAGGTAATCATAAACTGGAATAACGGTATAAGAACATTTAACCCTGGCAAGTTTTCCTGCCGTTGTCTTTACAAGCTGATTAGCGATATGTGAAAATTTTATTGCCTCCCTGACTTTCCTCTCCTTTGACGCTCCTGGAAGGAGGGAGTCAAAGTGACTGAATTAACATGGATTCTCGGGGCCGCGGTCCTTGTTCTGATAGGGATCGTGGTTTTTCTTTTTTATCAAAAGGCTTCAGGGGAGAAATTTTTTTTCAAGGTTAAACAGGAAGCTCAGCAGATTTTAGAGCAGTCCCGGTCTGAGGCTGAAAAGATTAAAAAGGAAGCCTCTTTGGAGGCAAAAGAAAAACACATAAGGCTAAAGACGGAATTTGAAAGGCAAACCCGGAACCAGCAGCGAAAACTCAACGAAATGGAACGCCGCTTAGTCCGGAAAGAAGAAAACCTTGAGCGAAAATATCAGATTCTGGACAGGAAAGAAAGAGATTTTACAGCCAAGGAGAAAAAGATTTACCTCAAAGAAAAGGAACTTGGGGAGAAAGAGACTGAGTATGAAAGGAAGTTTCAGAGGATAATCGAGGAGCTGGAACAAGTGTCTCATATGAGCCAGGAAGAGGCCAAGAAAGAACTACAGAAACGCATTGAGGACGAGGCCAAGCTGGAATCAGTGCAAACCTTGAGGCGGATAGAAGAGGAAACCAAAGAAAAAGGACAGGCAATCGCCAGGGAAATAATCAGTCAAGCTATTCAACGCTCAGCGGCTGAACATGTAGTGGAGACCACGGTTTCTGTGGTTGACCTTCCCTCCGATGACATGAAAGGCAGGATTATCGGCCGCGAAGGCCGTAACATCAGAGCCTTAGAGCTGGCGACCGGAGTGGATATCATTGTCGATGATACTCCCGAGGCAGTGATTCTTTCGAGCTTTGATCCGGTTCGGCGGGAAATGGCCAGGATGGCCATTGAGAAACTGGTTATGGACGGGAGGATTCATCCTGCCAGGATTGAGGAAGTAGTGGAAGGAGTTAAGGAAGAACTGGAGACAAAAATCAAGCAGGAAGGAGAATCTGTTATTTTAGAGCTCAGGCTTCAGGACCTTCATCCGGAGTTGATTAAACTTCTGGGCAAGTTGAAATACCGAACAAGCTATGGCCAGAATGTTCTTCAGCATTCCAAGGAGGTGGCTTACCTTTCCGCCCTAATGGCCAAAGAGTTAGAGGTTAATGAAAATGTGGCCCTTCGGGCCGGCCTGCTCCATGATATAGGAAAAGCTGTAGACAAAGAAGTGGAGGGCACCCATACTGAATTAAGCGTGGAATTGGCCAAAAAACATGGAGAGTCTGATGCAGTCATTCAGGCGATTGCTTCTCACCACCGGGATGTTGATTTTCCCACCATAGAAGCAGTCCTGGTTCAAGCGGCTGATACTCTATCGGCAGCCCGTCCCGGAGCCAGGCGGGAATTATTGGAGACTTATATAAAAAGACTGGAGAAGCTGGAAGAGATTGCCAATTCCTTTGATGGTGTAGCCAAATCATTTGCCCTTCAGGCGGGAAGGGAAATAAGAATCATTGTGGAAAGCCAGAAGATTACAGATGAGAGGGCATCTTTTGTAGCCAAAGATATCGCCCGTAAAATCAAGGATGAGCTGGATTACCCAGGCCAGATTAAAGTGACTGTCATCCGGGAAATGAGAGCTGTCGAATATGCCAGGTAAAGTCAGGCTGCTGTTCTTCGGTGATATCATAGGAAGGCCGGGAAGGAATGTTTTAAGGTCTTATCTTTCTCGACTTAAAGAGAAGTATTCTCCTACTATTATTGTAGCTAATGGTGAAAATGCTGCCGGCGGAATCGGGATCACCAGCCGCGTAGCAGCTGAACTTTTTGAGTTGGTTGATATCCTTACCTCCGGCAACCATGTTTGGGATAAGAAAGAAATCATTCCCTATCTCGACCAGGAGCACCGCCTCCTTCGTCCTGCTAATTATCCTCTGCCCAATCCAGGACTGGGGGCTACTGTTGTTAAGGATGAGGAAGAAAATAAAGTCGCTTTTCTGAACCTGCAAGGACGTGTTTTTATGGAACCAATTGACTGTCCTTTTAAAGCTGCTGACCAGGAAGTGAGTAGGTTGCGGGAACAAACTCCGGTGGTAGTGGTTGATTTCCATGCCGAGGCGTCGTCTGAAAAACAGGCCCTGGCCTGGTACCTAAACGGACGGGTTTCTGCTGTTTTGGGCACCCATACTCATGTTCCTACAGCCGATGCCCGTATTCTTCCCGGCGGCACTGCTTTTATTACCGACATTGGAATGGTGGGAGGGTATAATTCGGTCATCGGATTAAAGAAAGATCAGGCCCTTGAAAGGTTCCTCACCGGTCGGCCGCAGAGATTTGAGCCTGAGAAGAAAAGCCTGATTATCAATGCTGTTTTCCTGGAAATTGATGCTTCTACGGGGAAAGCCCTGGATATAAGGCAGGAAATTATTATGGAAGAAAATGGACAGACAGACTGATACTTTGAAACCGGAAACCAGAATTTATACAGTTTCCGAAATAACCTCCCTCATTAAAAAAGAGCTGGAAAACAGGTTCCCTCTGATTTGGATAGAAGGGGAAGTCTCCAACCACCATGAGCACCATTCCGGTCATGTTTATTTTACTATGAAAGACGAAAGGTCCCAGCTAAGGGCTGTCCTTTTCCGCTCAGCAGCCAGAAGGATTCCCTTTGAACTCAAGGATGGTTTGAAAATCGTTTGCCGGGGTTCAATCAATGTTTATGAACCCCGGGGAGAATATCAGCTTATTGTGGAAGAGGCTATTCCCAAGGGGAAAGGAGCCCTTCAACTCGCATTTGAGCAGTTAAAGGAAAAACTGAAGAAGGAAGGCCTCTTTGATGCTGAGCTGAAAAAAAAGCTTCCCCTTCTTCCCAAAAAAGTAGGTTTGATTACTTCTCCTAAGGGGGCAGCTATTGTTGATATCCTGCGAACACTGGAAAGACGCTTTGCCAAGCTGCACATCCTTATCTATCCGGTCAAGGTTCAAGGGGAGGGAGCCGCTGAGGAAATTGAAAAGGGTATTGACTATCTGGGAAAGCTTCCTGACATTGATGTAATAATTGTGGGCAGGGGCGGAGGTTCCCTTGAGGATTTATGGGCTTTTAATGAGGAAAGAGTAGCCCGGGCGATTTTTCGCTGTCCCGTTCCGGTGATCTCAGCCGTTGGTCATGAAATTGATTTTACTATTGCTGATTTTGTTGCGGATATCCGGGCTTCCACTCCTTCTGCAGCAGCAGAAATGGTTATTGAAAAAGAAGAAGCTTTTGTGGAAAGGATCGAAAACCTGGAAAGGCGGCTTCAGCACAGGCTTCAGTCATCTCTCCAGGAGTTGAGGCATAAGCTGTTTAATTTGATCCGGCACCGGGCTTTCCAGAATTTCAGGATCCGTCTTTTGAACCTGGAACAGCGAGCAGATGAACTGGACAGCAAGTCCAGGAGAGCCATCCAGAATCTTCAAAGAAAAATATCAGATGGGAAATCCCGGACCATTCTCCTCGAGGAAAAAATGACCGGTTATCTCCAGCGGCTTCTCCAGCGGCTCCAATCAAAATGGGAGAATTTATCTGGTGAGCTTGATAACTTAAGTCCTTTAAGCATTCTAAAAAAGGGATACACTCTCTGCTGGAAGGATAACCGGATTATTAAGGAGGCTTCAGAAATATTGCCTGAGGAAGAAGTCCAGGTTTCATTTTTCAGGGGAGAAATTACCTGCCTGGTCCGGGAAATTGATCCGGACAAAAAAATAGAATTCCGGTTTTCGAAGGAGAAACAATGAAAGATATAAAGGAGCTTAACTTTGAAAAAGCCTTAGCCGAGCTGGAAAAAATTGTGGAAAAATTGGAAGAAGGCAACCTCTCTCTGGACCAGTCCTTGAGTCTTTTTGAGGAAGGTGTTAAACTGGCAAGGTTTCTTAGAAGCGAGCTGGAGAAAGCTGAAAAAAAAGTTGAAACCCTTCTCAAGGAAGAATCCGGAGAAATTAAACAGGTGCCATTTGATGCATCCCAAAGGGACCGTTTAAAGGAAAATGGAGAAAAAGAAGGAAAAGAAGAAACAAACAGGGAAGATGAAGACATCCCTTTCTGAAGCCATGGAAGCTGAAGAAAGACTCTTTTCCTGGAAAGATAAAGTAGAGAACCAGCTCAGGAAATATCTGGGGCAGAAAGACACCAGTATTTACCGGACTATGCGATATGCAGTCTTTTCCGGAGGAAAAAGATACCGGTCTCTCCTGGTCTTGAGCACGGGTCATTTCTTTGGAGCCAAGGAGTCTGGAATATTGCCCTTTGCCTGTGCTGTGGAATTGATTCATAATTATTCCCTTATCCATGATGACCTGCCTTCCATGGATAATGATGATTTGCGGAGGGGAAAACCAACTTGCCATAAGGCCTATGGAGAAGCCCTGGCCCTGCTGGCGGGGGATGCGCTTTTGACCCTGGCCTTTCAAGTTATGGTTGAAGCTCCTGTAGAATCTTCTGCTTTGAGGAGAAAGGAAGAGGCGATCAAAAGGATAAGCCGCCTGGCCGGAGGTGAAGGGCTGATTGGAGGCCAGGTAATGGATATCGGCTTTCAGAGTGAGAATTCTAATGAGGAAAATTTACTCGAGATGATTCAGAAGAAAACAGGGAGCCTGATTGTCGCCTCCTTGCAAGCCGGAGCCCTGATGGGAGGAGCTTCTGAACATCAGCTAAGGGTTCTTACAGATTTCGGTGAAAAGCTGGGATTCGCCTTTCAACTTCGAGATGATATAGTAGATTTTTTCCAGGATGAATCTTCTCCCTTGAGTTCAGTACCCAATTATGCAGTCACTTACGGGATTGAGAAGGCCAGGAAGAAGTTGGAACTACTGGTTGACCAGGGAAAGGCCCTTCTTGAACAGGAAAAGATTAAGTCTCCGGAGCTGTTTTGCCTGACTGAAATGCTTCTGGACATTAAAGATGAAAAAAAATGACTTTTGATATCCTGGACAAGATCCAATCTCCCCGGGATTTAAAAAAGCTTGAAGACAAGGAACTGCCTCAGCTTGCCAGGGAGATTCGATCCTTAGTAGTGGAAGTGGTGTCCCGGACTGGAGGGCATCTGGCCCCTAATCTCGGTGTGGTGGAATTAACCCTGGCTCTTCATTATGTTTTTAGTACTCCCCAGGATAAAATCATCTGGGATGTTGGGCATCAATGCTATACTCACAAAATAATCACCGGGCGAAAAGATAGGTTCCCTCTTGTCAGGCAGTATAAGGGGCTCTCTGGATATCCCAGCCGGGAAGAGAGTGAATATGATGTTTATAATACCGGGCATGCCTCTACTGCCCTGTCTGCCGCTCTTGGAATAGCGGTTGCCAGGGACAAGAACAAGGAAGATTATCATGTTATTGCTGTGGTGGGTGATGGCAGTTTGACCGGAGGAGTCGCCTGGGAAGCTATTAACCAAATCGGCCACCTAAGGGAAAAGCTTATCATTGTTCTCAATTACAACGAGATGTCCATTTCTCCTAGTGTAGGAGCTTTGTCTAAGTATCTTTCTTATCTGGTCTCGGGGCAGCATTATTTGAGGATAAAAGATTATGCCAAGACAATTCTGAAATCTCTTCCCAAAGTGGGCTGGCCGATGATCAAAGTAGGCAGAGCATTGGAAGAAGCTATAAAGAAAATATTTTTTCCGGGAATGTTTTTCACTGAGCTGGGAATCCGTTATATGGGACCAGTTCAAGGACATAATGTAAGTTCCTTGATAGAAGTCTTTGAAGAAGCCAAATCTTATGACGGCCCGGTTCTCATCCACTGCATTACTAAAAAAGGAAAAGGATACCAGCCGGCAGAGAACAATCCGGAATATTTCCATGGAACCACTCCCTTTGATATTGAAACGGGAAAACCTCTTGCCAATGATTCCCGGCCCTCATATTCTACAGTGTTTGGTCAGACAATGATCAAGTTGGCTAAAGAGGAGTCCAGAATCATTGCCATTACTGCAGCCATGAGAGAGGGAACAGGGCTTGCCTCTTTCGGCGAGGAATTTCCTGAGCGTTTCTTTGACGTGGGGATAGCCGAACAGCATGCCGTTGATTTCGCTACTGGACTGGCTTTGGGGGGATATAAACCGGTAGTGGCTGTTTACTCTACTTTTCTCCAGAGAGCCTATGACCAGCTTTGCCATGATGTGGGCCTGATGGATATTCCGGTCATCTTTATTCTCGACCGGGCCGGGATTGTTTCTGATGACGGTCCCTCTCATCAGGGTATAAATGATCTTATTTATCTCCGGCATATTCCTCATATGATCATCATGTCTCCCAAAGACGAAAACGAATTGCAGCACATGATGAAAGAAGCTCTTTCCTATTCGCATCCGGTTGCCATCCGTTTCCCCAAAGAAAAAGGGCTTGGTATTCCCCTGGATAAGAAATGGAAACCTGTTCCTCTGAGCAAAGGGGAAGTGCTCAAGGAAGGCAAGCATCTTCTTTTTGCTCTGGGAAGCATGGTTTATC
Source organism: uncultured Eubacteriales bacterium (assembly GCA_964440805.1). GTDB lineage: Bacteria > Acidobacteriota > Aminicenantia > Aminicenantales > Aminicenantaceae > CAYTTR01. Next base: position 14,571 of record CAYTTR010000022.1, on the reverse strand, counting down.
CAGCCTTGAATGTTGCCCGGCGTCTAAAGAAAGAAGGAGTAAGCTTTGCTGTGGTTAATGCCCGCTTCGCCAAGCCCCTGGATGAAGCGCTCCTTCTGAAATACTCCCAGGCTGGTCGAATGGTGGTTACGCTCGAGGAAGGAGTGGTTGCTGGAGGATTTGGAAGCTCAGTTAGGGAAGTTCTGGACAGAGAAAAAAGATTTGACATTTTTTTCAAACGGATTGGCTTACCCCTGGAAATTTATCCAACGGGAAAATCCAGTCAGATCAAAGCCTTACTCGGATTAGATGAGGAGGGAATTTACAGGCAGGTCAAGGAGTTTTTCAACAATAATGCCCAGGGAAAAGGAAAGAGCTGATAAAATCCTGGTGGAAAAAGGATTGGCAGGGAGCCGCCAGAAAGCTCAGGCTATGATCATGTCTGGAATGGTATTCTCTGGAAATAACCGCATAAATAAGCCTGGAGATATGCTTTCCCGCGACCAGGAAATTCAGATAAAAGAATCCTTTCCATACGTCAGCCGGGGAGGATTAAAGCTTGAAGAAGCCCTAAATTATTTCAAGATTAGAACAAACGGTCTGGCTGCAGCAGATCTGGGAGCCTCAACAGGAGGATTCACTGACTGTCTTCTTAAAAAGAGAGCCAGCAAGGTTTATGCTGTGGATGTAGATATCAGGCAACTCGATTGGACCCTGCAAAACGATCCGCGAGTCATTCAAATTCAGAAAAATGTTAGATATCTGGAAAAGGCTGATTTTCCTGAGCCAATTGATTTGGCAACCTGTGATCTATCTTTCATTTCAGTCTTAAAAATTTTTCCTGCTGTAGCTGGATTTCTGGATAAGGGATTTTTTTTGACCCTGATTAAACCCCAGTTCGAAGTAGGGCGAAAGCAGGTGGGGAAAAAAGGAATAGTCAGGGAAAAAAGACTCCACTATGATGTCCTGGAAAAAGTCTACCTGGAGGCTGCTGATATGGGATGGAGATTACAGGGAGTAATGAAGCCTTCGGTCAAGGGACAGAAGGGAAATCAGGAGTATTTTATGCTCTGGCGTCTTGGGGGAACTCGGCCGCCAGTGCAGACAGTCAAAAAATGGATCGAGGAGGCGGTTTCAGATGAAAAAAATTAAACGAGCTGGATTGGTAATCAAGCCTCATGCGGATAACATTGACAGCGCCCTTAGAGAAGCTCTGAATTTCCTGGAATCAAAAGGAGTAGAGTGTCTTCTCGAGGAGGCAGCTTCCAGGAAAATGGGTTGGGAAGGAGGCATTCCCCGTGAAAACCTGGCATCTAAGGTCGACCTGGTTATAGTGTTTGGCGGGGACGGAACTCTCCTGAGTATCGCCCACTTAGCGGCCATGAATGATGTGCCTGTTCTGGGTGTAAATATGGGCAGGCTGGGATTTTTAACCGAAGTGCCGGTTTCAGAAATGAAGATGACCTTAAAAGCATTTTTTGATGGAGACCGGAAGATAATTAGCCGGAGGAAAATGCTGCAGGCTAATCTCCAGGGAAAAGAGTATTACTGCCTGAATGACGTGGTTATTAACAAAGGAGCCTTGGCCAGAATGATCCGTTGTATCATCAGGATTGATGGAAAACAGGTGGCCAATCTCCGGTCAGATGGTCTGATCATCTCCACTCCCACCGGCTCGACAGCTTACTCACTTGCTGCAGGCGGCCCCATAATCTATCCCAACATACCGGCAATTGTCCTTTCCCCTATTTGTCCTCATACACTTTCATTTAGGCCCATGGTCATTTCTTCCCGGTCTGTGGTTGAAATCCAGCTTCTCAATACAGATGAGGAAGTCTACTTGACAATCGATGGCCAAAGAGGAAGCCTGTTCCGGGAAAATCAGGCGGTAAAAGTTTGTTGTTGTCCTTATGAACTTACTCTAATCTCATCTCCGAAAAGAAATTTCTTTGATCTTCTTCAGGAAAAATTAGGCTGGGGATAAAAACTCTTAAGGCATATATAGTATTTGTTATATATAAAGTAGCGGCTTTTTTTTGAATAGTCCAGGTTGACAATCTTTAAGTTCATGCATTATCATAATTTCACTCATGTCATCAGCATTAAAGGTAGCATTTGTTTCAACCGAATTTTCCCCTTATGCTAAATCCGGGGAACTGGCAGATGTTGCTTCTTCCCTTCCCAAATACCTTTCTTCTCTGGGCATAGAAGTATCTGTCTTTATGCCCAAGTACCGGAGGGCAGAAATTGATTCTGCTCCTAAGGAATTGCTACCTGTTTCCCTTGAAATTCCTTTGGATAATAGTATAGTTAAGGCTCAGGTTTACAGAACTGATCCGGGAAAATTCCCTCTCTTTTTCATCGACAACCCGAAATATTTCTGGAGAGAAAGCATTTATGGAGCAGGCCGGCGAGAGTATTTGGATAATGATGAGCGATTTATTTTTTTCAACAAAGCTGTTCTCGCCTTTCTTCAAAAAACAAGGATGAAAGTTGATATTATTCATTGTCACAGTTGGCCGACAGCTCTGATTCCGGTTTTTGCAAAAACCTTTTACGGCAAAAAAGGTCATTTCAAACAGACAGCCACTGTGCTTACGCTTCACAATCTTTCTTATCAGGGCGAGTTCCCCCCGGAAAGCTTAGCCTTAACCGGACTCAACTGGAATTACTTCAGTTCCGGGCCTCTCGGTCTTAACGGCCGGGTAAACTTTCTCAAAGCAGGCATAATCTACGCCGACATGTTAAATACGGTCAGTTCTTCTTACCGGAGAGAGATTCTTACCGGGAAAGGCGGAAAAGGCTTGAACAAAATTCTCCAGGCTCGTAAAGATTCTCTGGTTAGTATTCGTAATGGAGTAGATTATGAATTATGGGATCCCCGGCATGACGCTTTCATTGCCTGCAACTATACTCCAGGAGATTTTAAGGCCAAAAAGAAGTGCAAGACCGATGCTGTTCATGAATTCGGATTACCTCTCCGGAAAAAGAGCCCATTGCTGGGCATGAGTTCGTTTTTGGCTGCCCACAAAGGGATTGATATTCTGCTCGAGGCAATGGAAGAACTGCTTCAGATGGACATAAGCATGATAATTCTGGGTCAAGGTGACGATATCTACGCCAACAGGTTATTGGAGCACCAAAAGAAATTCCCTCATAGATTTGCCCTGCGGTTAGAAATGAGCCCGGCATCTGTTCATAAACTGGCAGCGGGAGCAGACATGTTCCTTATTCCTTCCTTGTCTGAACCCTGTGGCTTGAATCAGCTCTACGGTTTTCGCTATGGAACAGTGCCTATAGTCAGAGCTACCGGGGGGCTGAAGGAGACGGTCAAGCCTTTTAACCGGAAAACCCAAAAGGGAAATGGTTTTGTCTTTAAGGAATATTCAGCCTCCTCCTTGCTGTCTGCGGTTAAAGAAGCAGTGGATTGCTACAAAAAGCCTGCCCTCTGGGAGAAGATAGTCAATGAGGGTATCAAGGAGAGATTTTCCTGGGAAGAGGCAGCCAGGAAATATGTGCGGCTTTACAGGAACGCCTTGAAAAAAAGAACAGGAGGTGAAAACCATGGCTGAGGCTGGGATTCATGTTACTGACGAAACATTCGAAGATGAAGTTCTCAAGTCCGAGATTCCGGTTTTGGTGGATTTCTGGGCTGAATGGTGTGCTCCGTGCAAAATGGTTGAGCCTGTATTGTTAAAGCTGCAGGATTCACTTCAGGGCAGGTTAAAAATTGTCAAGTGTAATGTAGATAAAAACCATAAGATACCGGCCAAGTATGGAATTATGAGCATTCCCACTTTTTTGCTCTTTAAAAGGGGAGAACTCAAGGATAGTCTGGTAGGGGCTGTTCCCCAAGAGAAAATTCTGGAAGTAATCTCGAAACACCTATGAGCGAAGTTCAGGATGTTATTATTGTCGGAGCAGGTCCGGCGGGAATGGCCGCTGCTATCTACACCGGCAGGTCCCGGTTGAAGACAATTGTTCTGGAAAAGGGAGCTCCCGGCGGACAGATTCTTCTGACCGACTGGGTAGAAAATTACCCCGGATTTCCTGAGGGAACAAATCCTTTTGACCTGATGGAAAAGTTCCGCCTGCAAGCAGAAAAATTTGGGGCTGATTTCAGGATGGAAGAAGTTAAAGCAATTCGCCGTTCAGGTAAACATTGGCTGGTGGAGGGAGCCAATCAGGGTTATTCAACCAAGTCGGTCATTATAGCAACGGGTTCAGTCTATAGAAAGCTGGGAGTAAAGGGAGAAAAAGAATTAATTGGAAAAGGAGTCTCTTATTGTGCCACCTGTGATGGAGCTTTTTTTAAGGAGAAAACGGTTGCTGTTATCGGAGGAGGAGACCATGCCCTGGAAGAAGCGGTCTTTCTAACAAAATTCGCCGCCAAGGTTTATCTCATCCACCGCCGCGAGAGTTTCCGGGCTGTCAAAATCCTCCAGGAAAGAGTTTTTGATAACCCAAAAATCGAAGTTATCTGGGATTCTAATATAGAGGAAATAAAAGGTGAAAACCGCCTAAAAAGCATGGTGCTTAAAAATGTAAAAAGTAACAGAGAATCAAACCTTAAGCTCGATGGACTCTTTGTTTCCATAGGAATGGACCCCAACACAGATTTTTTGGGAAGTCTACTGGAATTGAACAAGTGGAAGGAAATAAAAGTTTCTCCCGAAATGGCGACTTCACAGTCAGGGGTCTTTGCCGCCGGCGATGTCACTGATATTTGCCCGGAACAGCTTATTACTGCTGCTGGAACCGGGGTTTTGGCTGCTTTAAGCGTGGAAAAATACCTTAACACCCTGGATTAATTCTTGCCCTTGTCTCCTAACCTGGTATCCAGCTTGTCAACTCTTTTTTGCAGACGCTTGAATTCCTTTAATAGTTCATAGAGACGGGGGATGGAAACCCGGGCTTTTCTCCATTCCCGGATGTCAAGGTGAGGACTGCCGGAAACGGTCTGGCCTGAAGGAATATTGCCGGTTACTCCTGTTTGGGCAGCAATAAGGACATTATCACCGATGAAGGCATGGTCAGTGATACCCACCTGACCTCCCATGATAACTTTTTGGCCGACGGTTGTGCTTCCGGCAATTCCTGTCTGGGCGGCAAGAATGGAGTGGGCTCCGATATTTACGTTGTGGGCAATCTGAACCAGGTTGTCGATTTTGACTCCTTTTTGAATTCTGGTTTCATCCAGGGCACCACGGTCAATGGTAGTGTTGGCTCCTATCTCCACTTCGTCTTCGATGACCACAATCCCTTTTTGGGGAATCTTAACAGAATGACCTGATTCATCCCTGAGGAATCCAAATCCATCTGAACCGATAACAACTCCATTGTGAATGATCACATTATCTCCAATACGGCAGTTTTCCCGAATGGATACGTGGGAATGGAGGAGGCAGTGTGAACCGATTTTTACTCCAGGGTAGATTGAAACCAGAGGAAAGATAACTGTTCCTTCTCCGATTTCCACCTTATTTCCCACCCAGGTGAAAGCTCCAAGGGAAACATTCTTTCCAATTTTGGCTGATGGCGAGATGGCCGCCTGGGGATGAATCCCTGGCTTAGGCTGGAAAGGCCGGAAAAAAAAGCTGGCTGCCTTGACAAAAGTCAGGTAAGGATTTTCTGAAAGAATAACTGGAATTTTACGGAAAGATTCATCAACCGGAATAATAACGGCAGAAGCTTTAGTTGATTCCAGTTGATTCTTGAATCTTGGCCCCGAATAAAAAACAATATCTCCTGGTCCGGCGGTAGTCAGACTTGATATTCCCCGGATAATTACTTTGCCGTCTCCCTCGTAGGAACAGCCCAGTCTCCGGGCCAACTCGGCCAAGTTAATATCAGTTTTATTTTGAGGCTCAGGCTTGTTTTTCATGGTACTTCTCGTTGAGGACCGAGGCAAGTTCAGCTCCCCAGAGGAGGATGACCAGGGAAAAAGTTATCCAGATGAGGAAAAAAATGATAGAAGAAAGAGTTCCTTTAAGGAGTTTGGAAAGAACAACCCCGATGGCTGAAAAGTGAGCAATATAGAAAGCAAATAATCTCTTGAATATCTCCCAAAGCAGGGCTCCGATTGAGGCGGCGATAACAGCCGCCCGGGTATAAACCTTTACTTCCGGAATAAACTTATAGAGAGAGAAGAAAACGAGGAAGGTAAGGGTAAAAGGAATCAAATACTGCAGGAAAAAGTTGTCGGCCAGAGAGACAATCTCTGGATTAATGTGGCTGGCTACAAAGACACTTTCCCGGATGGTTCGGTGGATGGCAGTCCAGATAGCTGTTATAGAAAGAGAGATGAGCATGATAATGCCGATAACAAACATGATGAGGTACTCCATCAGGCGATTGTAAAAGAAAGACTTCTGGTAGTTGGCCTTGAAGATGAAATTAATTGAGTAAATGAGGTTGGAGAAAAGAAAACTGGCAGCGATAAAAGAACCGACCAGCCCAAACCAGCCAAGATGGGCGATGTTTTGGGAAACATCCTGAATTTTCTGGAAGAAGTAAGGATGGAGCTTGGCAAAAAATTCGTCGGAAAAGATGTTTAAGCTACGGAAAGCCAGCTCTGAATTGCCCAGCAGCTTGGTTGAGACATAGGCAAACAGAGCTACCAGGGGAACGGAACAGAGTAAGGTGAAATAAGAAATTGTAATAGCGAGGTTGCCACAGCGGTCCTCGTTGAATCTTTTTATGGTGGTTTTTAAAATCTCAAAAAGGAAAAAACTTACCCTTTTAGAGCGGGATGAAAGCCGTTTTTTCTTAGTCACCAATTAAATGTATTTTCCCCACTGAACCATAAGGATGATGATCGAAATCAAAAGAGCGTAAATAACCAGTGTTTCGATCAGCACCAGTCCGAAAATGAGCAGGAACCGGATTTGGGGAGCACCTCCGGGATTTCGGGATATTCCTTCACAGGCGCTGCTGATAGCCTTAGCTTGACAGTATGCCCCAGCTGCTACGGCTAAGGTAATTATAGCTCCGCCAACAATTATGGACAACTTAAAAAGGGGTGCCTTTCCTGTTTCGACTGTCTGAGCCATAAGCGGAGTTGAGGCAAGAAGGCAGAAAAGGAATATCATTGTAAAGAATTTCCATGTCTTAGACATTATTTTCCTCCAAAAAGTTAATGTTCTTCTTCATGGGCTACAGCCCCGGCTATATAAATACAGGCAAGCAGGACAAAAACAAATGCCTGAATGATAGAAGTGAAAATGGCAACAGCCATGAACGGGAGCGGAAGAAAATAAGGGATAATTGAGGCTATGATGACAATAAGAAGCTCTTCCGCAAATATATTACCAAAAAGCCGGATGGAAAGAGAAACCGGTCTGGAAAAGTGACTGATAATTTCTATGGGCAGAAGAAAAGGAGCAAGCAGAGGTATAGGCCCTATGAAGTGTTTCAAATAACGAAAAAAACCCTGGGCTTTTATTCCTTCCCAGTGGTAATAGACAAAAACAACCAGAGCACAGCCGGCAGTAACATTAAGCTTGCTGGTGGGAGCCATTAATCCAGGGACAAGACCAAGGAGGTTGCAGAATAAAATAAATAGGCCAACCGTAGCGATTACTGGAAGGTATTTTTTGCCCTGTTCTCCCACTGTATCCTCAAGAAGGTTTTCCAAGGTTTCTACAATGAGTTCCAGAACACTTTGAAGTTTTCCCGGGATAAGGCTGAGCTTGCGCGAAGAAAGTCCGAAAAAAAGAATTAGGAAGAAAGCTACAATAAAAATCATGACTAAGTAATCAGGGAAAAGATGGTCTGGATGAGCCACAGTTATACCGATCCAGTTGAGAAATATGGCCAAAGGTTTGCCTATCACCCGGTTAAAAAATTCAACTATGAATAGACTATGTTCTAATTCTTCCATTAACGCATCTTTATCAGCGCTCTGCCGGCTTCAAAGAAAAATACAATCACTATGGTTGAAAAACCGGCTGCAAACGCTATTATTTTTTCTTGATAGAAAAGAATTATAAAGAAAAAAATCGCTATAATCAACAAAAGGCGTACCCCATATAGAAGGAGGGATGATCTGACTGCAGGAGTTTTTCTGGCCAGGAGAAACCGGGTAAGTGAGTTTTTTAGGGAAAGAAATCCTGTCGCAGCGACGATTCCTCCCAGGAAGAAAAGCCCGGCTGTGGTCAGGTCGAAAATAATCCAGGCCGGGATGGCAAGAAAGAAAGCCAGGGCACCTATTTCTCCAGGCACCCGGCGCAGGATTTTTTCTTCGTAGGGATCAGGCTGGTAATTCATGGTGTTATTCCGGCAGGTTAGGTTATTATACTTGATTGGAATCAAGATGAAAAGGAAAGAGTAATACTGTCTTCATGCAGAAATAAAGCAGATACTTAGTCTTTTTCGAATTTTTTGAGGGCTCTGAAAAGGCTGAGGATTCCTGAAACAATTCCCAGAATAGTCAAAATGAGCAGAAACCAGGGATGAGTTCCCAAGGCCTTATCCAGCCAGTAGCCAAAAAAGAGGCCTACAATAATAGAAGAAGGAAGCATAAGTCCAATTGAACCAAGTTCAATTGCTTTGCGGAGATCTAACTTGTTGAAAATCATAAGGAAAATTTCCTCTTCGGGGTATTTATTATGAAAGTGCCATAAGAAGCTGTCAAGGAAAGTAAGAGCTTAATTCTGAAATTCCATAATTTTATCTGTTTTCTTATTGTATGATAAAATAAAAACAGATTTCTTTCAGCGATAGACTGGGCGAAGAACTGCATGAAAATGGAGAAGAAGATGGTTTTTAGAAAATCCTTTGTTTTGATTTTGTGTCTGGGATTTTCCTTTTGTGCCGTTATCAGGAAGGAGGAATCGCAGAAAGAGGAAAGAGGCCCCCAATTCCACTACCAGAAAGCCGTGGTGGCCCTGAACTACGGATTTGTCGATGATGCTGTTCAGTACGCCCGGGAAGCTCTTGACCTTGACCCTTTCTATTACCAGGCTTACAATCTTCTAGGCCTGGCATATTCAAAGCAAGATAATTTTGATGAGGCAGTCTCAAGTTTTCAAGAATGTCTTAACATAAAACCCGATTTTTCCGAGGCTCACTTTAACCTGGCAGCAGTCTATGAAAAGACCGGCCGGATGGAGGAGGCAAGTGAAGAATATCTGAAATCTTTTTCCTTAGACGGCAATTTTAAGGCAGGAGTACGCTTGGCTACAATTTATCTCCGGCAGGAGAAGCCTGAGGAAGCTCTAAAGGTTACCAGGAAATTATTGCCCAAAGAAAATCCTTCCGCTGAAGCCTTTAATCTTGAGGGCATTGCTCTGAATAAAATGAAACGTTTTAAGGAAGCTGCCGGGAGTTTTCAAAAGGCATTGGAAATTGAGCCTGATAACAAGGTGATCATGGTAAATCTGGCGGTCGCCTGGCTGAACAATGGAGAAATTGAAAAAGCAAGGCAGTATCTGGAGCGTCTTCTGCCTAGTATTGAAGACCAGTCTTTAAAAGATAGGGTTGAGGATTATCTGAAACAAATAAAAAATTTGAGAGGTTCTGTCTCTTGATGAAAAAAGAGGGATGTTCTTCAGGGTGAGTATTTGATTTGCCCAAGGTCTTATGCTAAATTTTCTTTAATAATATTAATGAAGAAGACACTGGTTGTTTTCATTTTTGCTGTCTTAGCTGCTGGATTTTTCCTGCCCTCCTTTGCCCAGACGACTACCAATGAAATAAAAGTGGTTGCTCACCGTACAGAAAGAGTTGAAGGGAGGATATTTGCCTCAGGGAATGTGGAGATTCATTACAAGGATATCCTTCTTTTGGCTGATTCTATCGAAATAGATACAGAAACAAAGGATGTTTATGCTGAGGGAAATGTCTCCCTTCACCTCCCCCGGGAAGTACTGACTGCCGAAAGTCTCCGTTTTAATCTAAACACGCAAACCGGCGAGATTAAGGATGCTTACGGGATGATCCAGCCGACTATTTTTTACAAAGCTGATTCTATGGAGAAAAAAGATGATGATATTTACAGTTTGAGTAAGGCTGATATCACTTCCTGTACCCAGCCGGTACCCCGCTGGAAATTCTCCTGCGCCAAAGCTAATTTCAAGAAAGATGACTTTGTGGAAATGTGGAGCGCCTTGATGTGGATAAAAAAAATTCCCGTTTTTTATGTCCCCTATTTACGCTATCCTCTGGGGGAGGAACGCCGAACAGGTTTTCTTATGCCTCAATTGGGATATTCCGGGGTCAAGGGAATGGTTTTTTCTCAGGGTTTTTATCTGAACATCCGGAGAAACATGGATGCAACTTTAAACTTTGATTATTTTTCCGCCCGTGGCCTGGGAGGTGGTATGGAATATCGGTATCTTTTCCGGGAAGGAATAGGAGGCAATCTGAAATTTTTTTATTTCCGGTTTAAAGAAAATGAAATGATGGATGAAGCAGAGAAGGCTTATATTTTTCGCTTTAAGCATAACCAGTCTCTTCCCTTCCAATTCAATCTAGTGGCGGACATTGACTACCAGAGCTCATTCGATTTCCTCAGGGAATTTGATAATGATGTTAAAAGAGCCCTCATTAGTAACCGCAGCTCTCAAGTTCATCTTTCCCGCTCCTGGTCGTATTATAATTTCAGCTTCAGGTTCTCCCGCTTTGAGACCTTCTACCGGGAACTGGATAATTCTCGCATCCGTTACTTACTGCCTCAGGTTAGCTTCAGTTCTTCCCGGATGGAGCTTGTCGGACCGCTCTATTTTTCCTTTTCTTCATCTTTTGTCCGCTGGGAGTACGGCTTCCGGACAGCCTTCGAAAGGGACAATCAAACTAAATCGCAGAGCCTGGGATTTTATCCTACTTTAAGCCTGCCGGTTTCTTTCATTCCCTGGTTGACTATGAAAACCGATGTGACCGCTAACTTCAATTATCACTTTTCAAGTTTTTTCCCTAATACAAACAGGGTCACCAATGAGCCGATTTTCAGCCAGAATTATGTTTTCAACACAGAATTTGTGGGGCCGGTGTTTTCCAGGGTCTTCTTTTCCCGGGGGAAACCCTGGCTGAAGCATATCATTGAACCTTCTTTTACCTATGTTTATGAAACCCCGGTAGCTGATGCCGCCCGCATTATCACCACCAGCTATTTCAGGCGCTCACATTATCTCCGGTATAGTCTGACCAACCGCATTTTGGTGAAACAGGATGGGTCACCGAGGGAGGTGTTTACCCTGGGAGTTTCCCAGAATTATTATCTTTCTCCCGAAGACAGCCCCTTGCAGATATATAGAGTGAATGAAGAGATTCCAAAGTTTTCCGATATCTCCGGATACCTCCGGTTTTATCCGGCGAAAAATTACAGTCTGGATCTTTCTGCTGGCTTCAATCCTTATTTCACCAGTTTTTCCAGCCTCAGGGTTGGAGCCGGTCTGGGAGCACCCACTGACTCCTTTTTCCTGAGGTTAAACTGGTATAAAAGTATTAATCCTTACCGGGAAACAGTTCTTTCGAACCGGCATCAAATCGGTGTTCAAGGTGGGGCAAAAATTCCTCTTCTCAATCTGGAAGCTCAGGGACAGCTCGACTTCAATATCCAGAAAAGGGAGCTTCTTTACTTGGGAGGAGTGTTAGTCTATCATTATCAGTGCCTTGATTTTTCGGCTGACCTTAAAGTATTTTATTTTCGTGAAAAGCCGGAAGTCCAGTTCCGCTTCACCATTGGACTGGGAAGCATCGGTAAAACCACTGATATTTTAGGAGGATTAGGAAACTTATGAATGAAACCGAAACAGAGAGAAGCAGGATGAAAGGGTTAATTCTCAGCGGAGGGAAAGGAACGCGGCTGCGTCCTCTGACCTTCACTCAGGCCAAGCAGTTAGTTCCAGTGGCCAACAAACCAGTGCTCTTCTATGGAATAGAGGCCTTGCGGGATGCCGGAATCAAGGATATTGGTATTGTGGTCGGTGATACCAAAGAAGAAATAAAGCTGGCGGCCGGGGATGGAAGCAGGTGGGGTGTGCAAATAACATACATTGAACAGGAAGCACCACTTGGACTGGCTCATGCTGTTTTGATTTCAGAAGATTTTCTGGGCCGCTCTCCTTTTGTCATGTATCTGGGAGATAATATATTAAAAAGCGGGATTCAGTCGCTGGTGGAGGAATTCCAGACAAAAAAACCCAATGCCTTGATTCTTCTGACCGAAGTCCCTAATCCTCATATGTTTGGCGTGGCTGAACTCAAAGAGGGAAAAGTGGCTAAGCTGGTTGAAAAACCGAAGGAACCGCAGAGCAATCTGGCCTTGGTTGGTGTCTACATGTTCGATTCTAATATCTTTGAGGCGGTAAAGGCCATTAAGCCTTCCTGGAGAAATGAACTTGAAATAACCGATGCTATTCAGCATTTGGTGGACAAGGGATACCAGGTCCATCCTCATTTGGTTTCCGGCTGGTGGAAGGATACCGGGAAAATCGACGATATTCTGGAGGCTAACCGCCTGATTCTGGAATCAATCGAGGGGCAGAATGAAGGCAGTGTGGATGAATATTCCAAAGTGAATGGGCAGGTGATTATTGAAAAAGGGGCCAGAGTCCGTCATAGCGTCATCCGGGGGCCGGTCATTATCGGAGCCGGCACTGAAATTGTTGATGCCTATATTGGCCCTTTCACTGCTATTCAGGAAGGCTGCCGAATAATACGTACGGAAATCGAACACAGCATAGTCCTTGAAGGAAGTGAGATTCAGGATATTGGAGGCCGGATAGATGAGAGTTTGATCGGCCGGGATGCGAGGATTTTCAAATGTCCTCCCAAACCAAGAGTATACCGCTTCATGGTTGGTGACAAAAGTGAGATCTGGATAAAATAAAAGCTAAAAAGAAAGGAGGCTGATGTGATTGATGGAGTGAAAACCAAAAAATTAAGAGTTATTCCCGATGAACGCGGCCGCTTAATGGAAATTCTCCGCTCAGATGATGAGCTTTTTCAGAAATTCGGTCAGGTTTATATGACCACTACTTATCAAGGAGTGGTCAAAGCCTGGCATCTTCACCGGAAACAGACGGATAATGTTGCCTGTATCCAGGGAATGATCAAGCTGGCTCTCTACGATGCCCGAAAAGAATCATCTTCATATAGAGAAATCAATCAGTTCTATTTAGGAATCCATAATCCCCAGCTGATCCAGATACCAGCTGGAGTTTATCACGGCTGGATGGCTGTAAGCCAGGAAGAGGCTGTAGTGGTTAATATCCCCACTGAAGTCTATAATTATGACAAACCCGATGAATACCGCCTGGACCCCCACAAAAGTGATATACCTTATGACTGGACAAGAAAAGATGGCTGATTCAAGGAATCTTGAAGGAAAAAACGTGTTGGTGACCGGTGGGGCAGGTTTTATTGGCAGCAATTTTATCCATTATCTTTTGCAAAAATATGATGCCTTAAAGGTGGTTAATCTTGATAAGCTGACTTATGCCGGTAACCTGGATAACCTGAAAGATTTGGAAGGCCACCCTCGTTATAAATTCATCCACGGAGATATCCGGGATAAAACACTGGTCAAGGAACTCATAGGGCAGGTAGAGGGAGTGGTCCACTTGGCAGCCGAGACCCATGTGGATAGGTCCATTCTGGATGCAGGGGAGTTTGTGTTGACCGATGTCCATGGTACTTTTGTTCTCCTTGATGCAGCCAGGAATTCCAGCCTGGAGTTTTTTCTCCATGTTTCCACCGATGAAGTTTATGGGAGCTGTGATAAGGGTTTTTTCCAGGAGACTGATGCCCTTAATCCTTCTTCGCCTTATGCGGCCAGTAAGGCCGGAGCCGACCGGTTGGCTTATGCTTACTGGATCACCTATGGCGTACCGGTTACCATTGTCCGGCCCAGCAATAATTTTGGTCCTTATCAATATCCTGAGAAGTTTATTCCTCTTTTTGTAACTAATGCCCTGGAAGATAAAAACCTGCCTCTTTACGGGAAAGGCACTAATGTCCGTGACTGGCTCTATGTAGGCGATCACTGTAGGGCTCTGGGGGTGGTTATCCGCAAAGGAAAGACGGGCGAGGTCTATAATATCGGAGCTGGAAACGAGGTTGCGAACATTCAGGTCGCCCGGAAAATTCTTGCGTTATTAGGAAAACCAGAGGATTTAATCCGGTTTGTCTCAGACCGGCTGGGACACGACAGAAGATATGCTCTTGACTGCCGGAAAATCCAGGGCTTAGGCTGGAGGCCGGAAATAAATTTTGCTGAAGCCCTGGCAAGAACAGTAGATTGGTACAAAATAAATATTTCCTGGTGGAAAAAAATCAAGGAAAAAAGCAGGGATTTTCAGACATTCTATAAGAAATACTACAGAGAACAGGACGAGACTGACTGAAGGAAGCTTTATTCACTGGCCATTTTAATGGAAAAAAGTGAAATTAAGAACAAATAAATAACCTGGATTATTCACGAGTCGAGGTTGCCGCAGGGGTTAGGCTGGGTCGGGCCGAGGCACAGGGCCCGCAGCTGTGGTCTTTCCGCCGCAAGTGTTCTGTAACGAAGAAGATGCGCCAAGCGCGGCTCGCCTGAAGGGTAAAAAAGGCCGATTTTAGATAAGATTTGATGAAAGGATTTTATGA
>CAYTTR010000021.1:0-46091 GCA_964440805.1 uncultured Eubacteriales bacterium | reverse complement strand
ATAATTTAGAGTTCTTCCCCTATGCAGGCTTCCGCTCTTCCCGGTGGGATGGAGACAAAGACGACAAGGTGGCGGCAGGATTGGATATCAAATACGGGATTCTCCCCAACCTCATTCTGGATTTAACGGCCAGCCCTGACTTCAGTGAGGTGGAGTCCGATCCGTTTATATACCAGCTTTCTCCTTATGAAAATTATTTCAGGGAGAACAGGCCGTTTTTTACCGAAGGAAGCCGTTATTTCGAACTGTCTACAGAACAAGCCCATTTTTGGGGTCCGGATATAAGCTTGTTTTATTCACGCCGTATCGACAATCCGAAAATCGCCGGGAAGATTTCCGGGAAAACAGGAGGATTTTCCTTCGGAGTGCTGGGAGCATTGAACGATGAAGAGAGTGGAGATGCTTCATTCAGTATCGTTCGAATCCAAAAAGACATATTCAAAAATTCTCAAATCGGAATCTATTATGCAGGAATGAACACATCCGGAGAAGACTACAACCGGAATTTTGCCCTGGATTATAACTTCAATTTCAAAGACATTTATTATCTCCGGGGCATGAGCGCTTTGTCTTACAATAAGGATACAATGAAACAAAATAACGGCATCCATATGATCCAGTTTGAAAGAGATGCCGATGCCGGACTGCAGATGTCGTTTGTTTTTCAGAGAATCGAGGAAAATGTGAATGTCAGGACCGGATTTGTCAGCCAATTTGACTTCCAGAACACTGATATAAGCACGGGCTATGCCTGGAGATTTAACGAAGGGCAACTGAAAAGAATCAGTCTGGATATCGGAGGAAATCTTAAACAGGATACTAAGGGCAATACAACCGGTAATTCATTCGATTTCAGATACTGGACGGAATTCAGGGCTAAATTCAATATCCACGGCGGCTTTTATTTGGGGCGCAGCCGGTATCAGGTATTTGAAGAAAATGATGCACTGGTCTGGTCGGAAGATTTTATCGATACTTATGGAGGAGATATAGACTTTCGCTGGGAACGGGGAGGATTTCTTAAGGAAGTCAGCATCGAAGCCGAATGGGAAAAAAGAGGAATCTATAATGAATACTTTACCGATGTAAAACCCGGCAGGCAGCTAAGCCTGGAAGCCGAATTGACTCTTCGCCCTAAAAGCTATTTTGAATGGTTTTTCAACAGCGACTGGATCCAGCAGACCATCGATGAAACCGGCGAAAAAGTATTTGACGGCATGGCTTATGCCACCGGTTTACATTTCCAGATAACGCGCAGACTGTTTTTGACCACCAGACTCCTGGGAGAAACACGGGAAAACCAGTACAATTTTGATTTTCTGATCGGATATTACTTCGGGGCGGGCAATGTCATCCAGCTCAGCTATAAAAGGAACGTTAGGACAGAATGGCTGGAAATAGAGGGCGGTCATACCATAATGTTAAAATTTTCTTATTTATTGAGAATATAAGAAGGGGGACGTTTCCCTATCTTTCCCTCTTCAATTTCTTTTCCGTTTATGATAATAGCTGAGGAAATAGTGGAGATGGAAAGAACTGATGCAGCTTAGTTTTATTGATTGGGCTATTGTTATAGGCTATCTTGTTTTTGCTCTCACTATTGCAGCTATTTACATCCGGCGGGCCAGCAAAGGTACGGCCGAATTTTTTCTCTCCGGCCGCTCCCTACCCTGGTGGGTTCTGGGAACCTCTATGGTGGCCACAACTTTCTCCACCGATACTCCCAACTTAGTGACTAATTTTGTCCGGGAAAACGGGGTAGCCAACAACTGGGTCTGGTGGGCTTTCCTGCTTACCGGAATGATGACCGTTTTCTTTTATGCCAAATTATGGCGGCGCTCCCGCGTTCTGACGGACCTTGAATTTTACGAAATCCGCTATTCAGGAAAACCGGCTGCTTTTGTCCGGGGTTTCCGGGCTGTCTACTTGGGTTTTTTCTTTAACTGCGTAATTATGGCTTCGGTGACTCTGGCTGCAGCCAAGATTGCTAATATTCTTTTCGGCTGGTCACGCCTACAGACTGTTCTCATCTGCGCTGTGGTCACTGTGCTTTTCTCAGTTTTATCCGGCTTATGGGGGGTAGTGGTAACGGATTTGATCCAATTCCTGATGGCCATGACCGGTTCGGTAGCGGTTGCCGTCTATGCATTGAAGCAGGAATCAGTGGGAGGGCTTTCCGGCCTTTCGGAAAAGCTTTCGCCTGAAACACTGCGTTTTATTCCCGATTTCGGCAACTGGGAGTTGACTTTGGCTGTATTAATAGTTCCCCTTACCATCCAGTGGTGGTCTGTCTGGTATCCGGGAGCTGAACCCGGCGGCGGAAGCTACATTGCCCAGCGGATGCTGGCTGCCAAAGACGAGAAACACTCCATGGCTGCCACTCTTTGGTTCAATGTGGCTCACTACAGCCTTCGTCCCTGGCCCTGGATTTTGGTTGCCCTCTGTTCATTAATAATTTTCCCTGAGCTTGATGACATCCGGAAAGCTTTTCCTCATATAAGCCAAAATCTTATCGGCCACGATATTGCTTACCCGGCCATGCTTAAGTTCCTGCCTTCAGGCCTGCTGGGGATTATGGTGGCCTCGCTTTTTGCAGCCTACATAAGCACCATGGATACTCATCTTAACTGGGGTGCATCTTACCTTGTCCATGACTTTTACCGCCGTTTTATTAAGAGCGGGGCCAGTGAGCGGCATTATGTGCTTGTCTCGAGGCTGGTGACTACCGGACTAATGATTATTGCGGCCATGCTGATGTTTCTTCTGGATACGGCCAGGGAAAGCTTTGAACTACTGCTTTCCATCGGAGCCGGAACCGGGCTTATCTACCTTCTTCGCTGGTTTTGGTGGAGGATAAACGCCTGGAGCGAAATAGCGGCCATGGCCAGCTCCTTCATCATCGCCTTCAGCCTGTTTGCGGTTAGGAAAGCCGGAGCTAACATTCCTTCCCACCTGACTCTAATTGTTAGTGTAGGACTAACCTCGGTTGTCTGGTTAGTAGTCACCTATTTGACCAGGCCGGCTGACGAGCAAGCCCTTATTAACTTTTATCGCTTAGTGCGGCCTTTCGGCAGGGGCTGGAAAGAAGTAAGGAAAAAAGCAGGAGTACCTCCTTCACCGGACAGCCTGCCTCATGCTTTTCTGGGCTGGATTCTGGGATGCGGACTGGTCTATTCGGCTCTGTTCGGGACGGGCAATTTTCTCTACGGGAAAACCACCCATGGATTAGTCCTTCTTCTCCCCTTCTGTCTGTGCCTCAGCGGTCTTATCTGGCTTCTTCCCAGAATATTTAAAAGATAAAATCGGTTTATAGCGTTTATTGCGTTAATAGCGTTTATAGCGTTTATTGCGTTTATAGCGTTAATAGCGTTTGTTGCGTTAATAGCGTTTGTTGCGTTTGTTGCGTTAATAGCGTTACTTGCGTTTGTTTAGTCTATTTAGTCTGTTTGGTTGAAGCTAAAGGTAGACTGAAGAGACAAGACAGATGAAATGGACGAGATAGACTATATAGACTAGATGGATGAACGAGAAGGGTGCGCCGATAAATAAAAAATGTAGGTAAATATTAACTGAATTAACTGTATTATTGTTTTTCTTCATGGAAAAAGGTGTCCCTTTGGGAAACGCCCCTCCTCTTTTTTTTCTTTCAAAAGTTCTTTTTTTTCTATATAATTAATAACAAAAGGATAAGCATTAGCAAAGGAGGCTATTTTATGAATGAAGTCTTTTTTATGAAACCATTTATTGAAAACTTCAGCAAAAAGAATATTTTCACCAAAATATTTGCCACAACTCTCCGGGTCCTGACCATTATTTCTATTGTTGCCGCCATCGTCATCTGGATTCTCTTGTGGAAAGTTGTTTTTGAAATTCCTGCTGCAGGAATTGCCGGAGGAGTGATTTTTCAAATCTTTTTCTTAGCGGGAATTTACATGGCAGCTCATGCAGCTTTCATTCGCGCTCAGAATATCGCCAAATTAAAAACAGGTGAATACACCGTTGTTCCGGTTGTGACCGTATTCCTGAAGCTGCTCGGTGAAATCTATGCATCCCTAACTGCAGCGGTTGCCTTGGGTGGGGGAATTCTTATCTGGTTTGCCGGAGGATATGGACTTCAGCTCTTGAAAGAAGTCCCTAAGTTTATCCCTCAGCATGGAGGAGGAACCACTTTTTTAGGCGGTGTTGTATTTCTAATCGGAGGCCTTGTTTTTGCCTTTTTTACTTTAATCGCTTTTTACTTCGCTGCAGAATTTTTTAACATAATTACAGATATCGCCATCAATACTAAGAAGGGTTCTTCGAAATAAAACTCAAGATTTAAATTAAAAAAGCAGCGTTTTACTATTATACGCCGATCAATCGCTATAAAAGGATAGAATACACCCCTTCTCTTGTGGTTTTGATCCAATCGTTATGGATCTAAATAAAATTGGAAATTGGCAGAAAAAGAGCAGATTCGAATTAGGGAGTAATAACTGCTTTCTTCCCAATTTTCGGGAACATAAACACCAACACGTAAAGCGCGGCCACACCCACCAGGATATAGACGATCCTGGAAAGGATAAACATTGCTCCAAAGATAGCAGATACGAAGTTGAAATCAAATATTCCTATCAGAAGCCAGTTCAAACCACCAATGACAACGAGAATCATGCAAATCCAATCCAAGATATTGAGTTTAGCCATTTCCTCCTCCTTCAAAAATTTTTAAATAAATAATGATACGAGCTTATCTCATCCCTATGTTGTCTGTGTATCAATTATGACTATAGAAGTCAATAAAAATTTTACATTATCAAGGCCAGGCAAAAACTTCCGGGTCTTAGCAAATTTCTTGAGACGCCATAAATACCATAAACACATTCAAGGCAACGAACTCAATTAACGCTACTAATGCGATTAACTCTCTTCTCTTCAGGGGAAAGGGGTGTCCCTTTGGGGAACGTCCCCCATTGTAAGAGCCAGCGAGAGGATTCGAACCTCCGGCCCACTGATTACGAATCAGTTGCTCTACCCCTGAGCTACGCTGGCTCGTTGCATTTCGGAGAAATTTCTATAAAATAGTGTTTTAACTTCGGATAAAATAAATAAAACGCCGGAAACTGTCAAGGCGATAACTACAAGGTAAACATGTTCATAAAGAAATTAGAACTGCAAGGATTCAAGTCCTTCCCTGAGCGAACCAGAGTTCTCATTCATCCGGGAATAACCGTTATTGTCGGGCCTAACGGAACCGGAAAATCAAATATGGTGGATGCCGTTCTTTTTATCTTCGGAGGGAAACGTTCAAAATCCATCCGCAGTGAACGGACCGGAGATTACATCTTTAACGGCAACAGCAGCCGGCCGCCTATGAATATGGCCGACGTTAGTCTTTTTCTGGGAAAAGAGGAGCAAGAACTCATCCTCAATCACCGTGTTTTCAGAACCGGGGAAAGCGAATACCGCTTGAATGGTAAAATAGTAAGACTAAGAGATATTCAAGACGAACTCTGGAAACACAATATCGGCGAAAAAGACTACTTTATCATCGAACAGGGAACAATAGGGCTTTTTCTGAGCGCCAAGCCGACTGAGAAAAGACAGCTCATTGAAGAAGCAGCCGGCACTACCTATTATAAAGAAAAACGGAGGCAGGCTGAAAACAAGCTGGAAAACAGCGAACAGAACCTCCTCCGCTTGGAAGATATTCTCTCCGAGGTGGAAAAAAGGATTAACTCTTTGAGGCGCCAGGCCCAGGCTGCCCGCCGCTACCGCAAACTGAGGGAGAACATCAGGCAAAACACTCTTTCCCTTTTCCGGAAGAAAATCGAAGCCATGGAAACCGAACAAAGCTCTGTTCTTACTTCTTACCGGGAAAGCCTCCATCGGGAAAAAGAGCTGCAAATAAAGATGAAAGAGGAAGAAAACAGGCTTTCCGGACTTCTCAGCCGTATCTGGGATCTGGAACAAAAAATTAAAAAAGAGCAATCTCAGCATCAAACACTTCAATCACAGCTTTCCCGCCGGGAAATGGAAAAAGAAAAAGATTCCCGCCGCTTAGAGCTTCTGGCGGAAAAAAGGGAATCACTCAAACGGGAAAGAAGCGAGATCCAGAAAGAAATAAAATCCTTGGAGCTTCGTAAATCAAACCTTAAAAAAGAACAAACAGAGCTTAAATCGTCTCTGGAAAAATCGCTTAAAGAACTTAAGGAGGCCTCCGGGATTTTGACCGAATCCGAAGAGGACGTCCGCAGTTTCCAGGAAAAGCTCGAGGGAAAAAGAAAAGAACACCTCAAGCTTCTCTCTCTTCTTACCGAAATAAAAAACAAGAAAGTAAGTTTAGAGAAAGAAAGGGAACTCCTCCTCAAGCAAGATGAGCGGCTGGAGGAGCGGCGCCAAAATATCCAATCCGTCTCCAACGATATTGTCAAGCGGGAGGAAGCGGTTCTGAGAAAAAAAAGAGAAATCGCCGGCCTTAAAAGTGAAATAAGCCGGAGGCTTAATGAGATAGAAAAATCCATCCAGGAAAAAAAGAAAGAAAAGGAAGCCTGTACGGCTGAAGAAAAAAGACTAAGTGATGAAATTTCAACCGTCCAGCATCACCTCCAGGCAATTCAAAAAATTCTTGACCAGGCCAAGTCCGGAGAACCTCAGAATATTCCCGGCCATCTCGGCCTTCTGGCAGACCTCATCGAGACCGACCCTCAAACAGCCCGGCTGGTAGACACTTTTTGGGAGGAAGAAGCCGGAGCCGGGCTAATTTCAGTTCAAGATATCCGGGACAAAGAAAACTCCCTTCCGGAAAGAGGAAAATACCTTTTACTAAGGCCGGAGACCAAATCCGGTGTTCTGCCTCCGGTAAAAGAAAAAGAAATCAAAGGCTTCCTTAAATCATTTCTCAACCTGAAAAAACCTGCCCAAAACTGCCTTACCGGCCTTCCTGATGCAGCCTTGGTTGAGACCAGAGAGGACGCCATAAAACTCTGGCTCAAGCATCCTGAGCTTAATTTCGTAACTTCAGAGGGAGATGTTCTTCTTTCCTCAGGATTATTTAAACTGGGCCGGAAAAAAGAAGGTTTGGTTTCACTCAACCAGGAAGCAAAGTCCCTGGAGGACCGGCTTAAAGAACTCAACCGGAAGCTGGAACCGCTAAACCGGAACCTCCGGGAGGCGGAAAATATCCTGGCAGAGCTTGAAAGCCGAAAAGCGCAGGCAGAACAAGACCTCGGCCAAAAGGAAAAAGAGTTTTCCTCGCTTGAAAACGAGCATTCCTATCTGGAAAAGGAAGTCTCCCGCTTAGCTGAAGAAAAAAATGTTCTGCAGGAAGAAAAAAAGCTGTTTTACCGCGAGAAAGCATCACTTGAATCCAGGCTCTCAGAGATTGCCCGGGAAGAATCCGGCATCGAAGAGAAAAAAGACCGGACAGCCCAGGAGTTGAAAAAAATATCCTCCCGCATCTCTGAGCTTCAAAAATCGCTTGAGTCCAGAAGAACGGAAACTTTTGAAATCCGCTCCCGCCTTAATATTGGGCAAGAAAAAGAGAAAAACCTCAAGGAGCAGCTTGCCGAAATCCAAAAAAGAGAAGAAAATTTATCCGGCAAAGCACTTTCCTTAGATCGTGAAGAAGGTAAAACCAAAGAAGAAGAAGTTCGTCTGAAGCAGAATTTGCTGCAAATTGAAAAAGACATTTCCCGGACCTCTTCCGAGGAGAAAGAAAAAGCTTCGCAACTGCGGCAGTCAGAAAATGAACTTAACCGGCTTCAGGCTGAAAAAAAACAAATGGAAACCCGTTTTTCTCAAATAAAAGAAAAATATGAAAGCCTAAAAGAAGAAAGAATATCCCGGGAAATAAAAAAAGCAGAAAAGGAAAGAGACCGGGTCAACCTGGAAGAAGCCTGCTGGCAGGAAACAAAACAGAGCCTGGAAGAAATCAAAAAAACAGTTTCTTTAGAAAAGACCGGAACAAGAGAGCTTGAAGAAGCCTTAGCGGAGGAAAAAGAGAAGCTTCAGAAATTCGGTGGGGTGAATTTAATGGCTGAAGAAGAATACGAACAGGAAAAGAAGCGCTACGACTTTCTCCAGGGACAAAAAAAAGATCTCCGGGACTCAATCGATTCAACCAAGGAAGCTATCCAGAAAATCGATAAAGAAAGCAAAGCCCAGTTTCTTAAGGCTCTGGAGGAAGTTAATAAAAATTTCCAGGATATCTTTTCCCTTCTTTTTAACGGCGGCCAGGCTGAAGTTATTCTCACCGAGCCTGAAAATCCCTTGGAGAGCGGCGTGGAAATAGTGGCCCAGCCTCCCGGGAAAAGGCTGCAGAAACTAAGCCTTTTATCCGGTGGAGAAAAAAGCCTGACCTCTTTAGCCTTCCTCTTTGCTCTTTTCCGCTACCGGCCGGCTCCTTTCTGCATCCTCGATGAAGTCGATGCCGCCTTGGATGAGGCCAATATCGGTCGGTTTCTCAATCTGATGCGAAACATAAAGAACCAGACCCAGTTCATTATCGTCACCCACAACTTCAAAACCATGGAAGTGGCTGATTACATTTACGGCACCACCATGCCCGAACCCAACGTAACCTCGATTTATTCTATGAGGCTTGATAAAAATAAGGCGGGAAGCAGTAAATGAAAATTCAATTTTTCGTCCCTCCCGGCGGCTATTTTGCCGAGCGCTGGACCAAAGGCTCATCCATGCCCCCTCTGGGGATTCTTTATATTGCCGCTGTTTTGGAAAAAGAAGGACACCGAGTACAAATCGTGCCCGCTGATGTGCTGGATTTTAATTTCTCCCGGATTCAAGATGCCGCCCGTGAGTTTAAGCCGGATCTCATCGGAGTCACTTCCACTACCGAAAACCGCTTCCAGAGTTTCAAACTTATCCGCAAGGCCAAGAAGGCCAGGCCGGAAGCCCTCACTGTAATGGGAGGTCCTCATGCTTCCATGGCTGCTGAGGATACACTTCTTCATCTCCCTGAGCTTGATCTGGCGGTAATCGGCGAAGGAGAGATGACCATGAAAGAGTTATGCCGGAAGCTTGAAGATAGGCCTGAGAAACCGCAGCTTGACTCAATCGGCGGAATCGGTTTTAGAAAAAACGGCCGGATTCACCTTACCCCCAGAAGGGTTCCTATTTTTGATCTGGACAGCCTCCCCTTCCCTTCCTTCCATCTTGTTCCTTTTGAAAAATACAGCTTCCGGTTCCCGGTGCCGGGAAAAGGAATGCTGCCTGCGGTCAACATGATGACCAGCCGGGGCTGTCCCTTTAACTGCAACTTCTGCGCCACCCCCATAAACTGGGGCCGTCACGTCAGAATGCGCTCCCCTGAAAATGTAATTGAAGAGATGAAGCATCTTATAGACAGATTCGGAGTCAAAGTCTTTTTCTTTTTTGACGATACGTTCAACGCCAACAGCAAGCGGCTGGAACGCATCTGCGATCTTATTCTGGAAAGGAAGCTTGATATCCACTGGAAATGTGATGTCCGGATGGACCTTATGACCAAACCTCTGCTTGAAAAAATGAAGCGGTCAGGCTTATTTCACCTCTCTTTCGGGCTTGAAGCCGGTTCGGAAAGAGTCCGCAATCAGATTATTAATAAAAAAATCGACATTAACGATTTTCACAATCTGGTTAAATGGTGTTTGGAGCTTGAAGTAATTCCCAATGCTTTTTTTATTTTCAGCCATCCTACCGAAACCTGGGAAGAAGCCCGGGAGACCATTAAAATAATCGAGCAGTACAAGGGAAAAATCGAAGGCAGCATTGCTATTCTTCATATCTATCCGGGGACACCCTTAGAAAAAACAGCCCTGGAAATGGGTGTTCTCCCGCCTGATTTCTCCTGGACCAAACGCCACCGTTCAGGCGTTATTACCCTGCCCACTGCCCAGGGCGAAGTCCCTCTTTTCCAGGATAAACTGACCTGGGCCCAAATAAGCGAACTTGTTTTCCGCTGGTCATTCAGCCAGAAAAGTGTCTCTATTTTCCGGAAAATTCCCCGGGTGCTGAAAAATATCCGCTCGCCGGCTGATGTTAAGCGATACCTGGTGATGTTTTTTGTTTATCTAAAGCTTAAGGGAAAGAGAATTATCAACGGTTTATTTCCTGGAAAAGCTGGACAGCCGGAATAATTCCGGTTTTTATTAAAAAATTTAAGTTTAGGTGAGCAATATGGCTTATCTTTTGACATTGGCTTTTTACCTTGTCTTTCTTTTTGTTTTTGGTCTCCGGATAGCCCGGAAACTAAAGAAAAAAGAAGATTTCTTAGTGGCCGGCCGCAGCCTGACTGCCCCCATTTTAGTGGGCACTCTTCTGGCTACCTGGATAGGCTCAGGCGACATATTCAGTGTCTCCGACCTGAGCTACAATCACGGCTACTCTTCTCTTATCGGAAGTGCCGGCGGCTGGCTGGGGATTATAATTGTCTTTTTTATTGCCGGCCGGGTCCGGAGATTCGGCCAGTTTACGGTACCCGACATAATAGAGGCCCGCTACAACACAGGAGCCAGAGTTCTGGCCACCCTGACCACAATAATTGCCTATGTCACTATCGTCAGCTACCAATTCAGGGGCGGAGGCTGGGTTTTGAATATCATTACCGAGGGGAAAATATCGGTCAGAGAAGGAATCATCATCATGACGGTTTTCGTCATCGTCTACACTCTTCTGGCCGGCATGTTATCGGTGGCCTACCTGGATATATTCAACGGCCTGATTATGATAACCGGTGTTTTTCTGGCCGTTCCTTTTCTTATAAAAACAGCCGGCGGACTGACCACTATTGCCGCCAATGTCACACCGCGGAGTCATGCTTTACTGGGCAACATGACCCTGCTTCAGGCTATGGGCTATTTTGTTCCCACCCTTCTTTTAGCCCTGGGAAACGCCAATATGTACCAGAGGTTTTTCTCCGCCCGGGATGAAAAAGAAGCCCGCAAGGCGGTGGTGGGCTGGGTCACCGGGGTTATTCTTCTGGGTGTTGCTATCCAGAGCCTGGCGGTTGTGGGCAGCAGTTATTTTAAAGGCCTTGGGCCGACTGAGGCCGGGAAAATCATCGTCTTAGTGGCCCACAAAGGAGTTCCTCTGATGATCGGCTGCCTCTTGATGGCCGCCATTATGGCTGTAGTCATCTCCACCGCCAACAGCTTTCTCTTAGTCCCGGCTACCAATGTCATCAGGGATATTTATATGAGATTCATCAATCCCGAGCTTCCTGATAAAAGAATGATTCTCTATTCAAGGACAATCGTTGTTGTCCTGGGTTTAATTGCCTATTTTCTTATTTCATTTTTTCCCAGAATACTGGATGCAGCCTATGCTGCTTATACCATTTACGGAGCCGGCATAACTCCGGCTCTTATGGCCGTCTTTTTCTGGAAAAGAGCCACTGCAGCCGGCGGAGTTGCCTCCATTCTGGGGGGTATGGTGACAACAATTATCTGGGAAGTAGTGAATAAGATTCAAGGCGGTCTTCCCTTAGGGATTCCGGCTGTTTACCCGGCTCTGGTCTGTTCCATTATTCTTTTAATTGCGGTAAGCTTAGCTACTCCCAGGCCGGGCTCGGACAAGTTGAGGCCTTTTTACACCATAAGAGAAATGAAAAAAGAAGCTGCCGGAACATAACTCAAGTCCTGAGAAAAGGATGGATAAATGAAAACAGGCATTATAAAAGACAAGAGATTCCTTAAACATAATCCGGGAGCTTACCACGTTGAAGGCCCGGAAAGGCTTAAAGTTATTTATGAAATGCTGGAAGAAGATTTTCCTGCCTCCCTTAAGGAAATTCCTCCCCGGCCGGCCACAGAAGAAGAAATCTGTCTTGTCCACACACCCGGCCATTACCGGACCATAAGGTCTACCAGGGAAAAAGAGAGAACTATTCTCGATGCCGATACATCCGCTTCTTCCGATTCGTTCGAGGCAGCTTGTTTGGCTGTCGGCGGAGTGCTTGAAGGTGTGGACAAAATTATGGCCGGCGAAGTAAAAAACGTTTTCGCTTTAATAAGACCGCCCGGTCATCATGCCGAAGCTGCCAAGGCCATGGGATTCTGTCTTTTCAACAACATTGCTGTCGGTGCTCAGTATTTAAGAAAAAAACACAGCCTTAATAGAATTTTAATTGTGGACTGGGATGTCCACCATGGAAACGGAACCCAAAATGCTTTTTACAAAACAGATGAGGTTTTGTATTTTTCGCTTCATCAATTTCCTCATTATCCAGGCACCGGCCACTTTAGTGAAACCGGAGCAGGCCGTGGAGAAGGATATACGGTGAATCTTCCTCTATCAGGGGGAAAAGGAGACAGTGATTATCTTTTGCAATTCGAAAAGGTTTTAACACCTCTGGCAGCTTCCTATAAGCCTCAATTTATCCTTGTCTCTGCCGGCTTTGATCCTCACCAAGACGACCCCTTAAGCAGCATGCTACTTTCAGATGAAGGCTTTGCCGGAATGACTCTCAAACTCATGGAATTAGCTGAAAAGTGGACTGAGGGAAGACTCCTTCTGGCTCTTGAAGGAGGTTATTCCCTTGAAGCACTGCAGAAAAGCGTGCGGCAGGTGCTCCTCCACCTATTAAGATAAAGGGGACGTCCCCCAAAGGGACACCTCTTCCCCCTGAAGAAAATAGTTAATAGCGTTTGTAGAGTTAATAGCGTTTAAATAGTCTCTATAGTTTATTTTGTCTATCTCATCTCACCCTTTTCGACCCAAATAAACCAGACAAACCAGATGAACAAGATAAACTTTATTATCGCAACAAACACAATTAACGCTATCAACTCAATAAACTCTTCTTGCCAGCCTTACCCGCTTCCATTTATTTAACTGAATGGACCGAAAAGACGGAATAGACATTTTACCGATATCTTTTGTCCCCTGTCTTCTACGTCCGTCATCCATATGGGACAATAGGGATTTCTTTTCCAGGGGACTGAATTGGCATTAATCTTGCATGTTATAAGGTTGGAGAACAGCTAAGGAGAGAAAAAATGAAAAAAACATTGATATTAATTCTTCTCATCATCTTCCTTTCCTTTATGTTCTTGTGGGGAGAGGAAGGAAATTACTCCAATAATTCTTATGCCAGATTAAGTTTTCTCACTGGAAACATCTTTGTCCAGAGATCTGCTGATCTGGGATATGAAGAAGGTGTGGTCAACATGCCTTTGGCCGCTGGAGACAGGCTGGGAACAACTGACGGCCGGGCTGAAATCTACCTGGGTAACTCCAACTATATCCGCCTGGACGAAAACACCAAGATTGACCTTATCCGGATGCCTCAGGGAAGAGACGAACTGACAGAAATCCAGCTCTGGGCAGGAAGCCTTTACCTCAGCGCCGGCTCCCTTTCAAGGGAAAAGGACATTGTCATTCATACGCCTGATTCTTCCGTCTACATTCTTGAAAGAGGGCTTTACCGGATTGACGTATGGGAAGGAGAAGATACAGAAATCTTTGTTTTCAAGGGAGTGGTAGAGGCTGCCGGGGCTAATGACTCACTTCTTCTGCAGGATGCCCAGAGAGTCAAGGCTATAAGAGGAAACTTCACCAGCAGGCCGGCTTCATTTATGGCCGCAGCTGAAGACAGCTTTGACCGCTGGAATGAAGACCGGGATAATCAAGTAAGAAGAAACTATGCCCGTGATTACTTACCACAGGAGCTGAACGATTTCGGCTACGAGCTGGAAATGTACGGTGAATGGGCTTATGTTCCTCCCTACGGCCGCGTCTGGGTTCCCGGAGGAATTGACCGTCACTGGAGACCATACTACCACGGCCGCTGGATCTGGCTGATCGGAGCCGGCTGGACCTGGCTCCCTTATGAGCCCTGGGGCTGGGTCACCTGCCATTACGGCCGCTGGCACTGGAGCGTACATGCGGGCTGGTACTGGATTCCAACCAGGTTCTGGGGACCAGCCTGGGTTCACTGGTATCATGGTTATAACTATGTCGGCTGGGTACCTTTGAGTTATTACAACCGGCCCATAGTTGTCATCAACAATATCTTCTATGACCATCACACTTCAGGCTACTACCCCCATAATTCAAGGGCTCTGACCGTCATTCATAAGGATCAACTCAGCCGGGCCCGCAATGTTTCCCGTGTTGCCCTCAACCCGGATTCACTAAGCAAGGTAGGAAAAATTCAGTTGTCAAGCAGAGCCCCTCAAATCCAGCCGGTAAGAAGCAAGGTAACGGCAGAAAGTCTCCAAGGAAACAAGGTTCTACTCAGAAAGAGCGATTCACCCACCATGAGTACAGTATCATCCTCTGCTGCAAGTCAAAGAGTCCGCCGGTCCGAATCATCTCTGTCAACTATTAAATCAAACTCCCTGTCAAGAGAAAATGAGTTGACTTCAAGGAAAATCAGAGGAACAACCAGTTCCGGCACTGTTTCAAATTCAAGCTCAAAAGTTTCCAGTTCCAGGGTTCCAACTACAAAAGAGTACAGCTCCAGGATTCCAAGCACCAGATTCCAAAGCACAACCTCCCAAAAGGGAACCGTAACCACTTATGAAACCCGTAACATCAGACGTCCTGAAAGCGGAACCTACTCTTCCCGGATAAAAAGAGAAAGACCAAGCTCAACCCCGTCCAGAACTATCCGGCAGCCCCAGAGCTCATCTGCTCTGGGGAAAATATACAATTATATTTCCCGAAGCCCCGCCAGTAAAACACGTATTTCTTCAAGTTCAAGACCGACAACAATTCAAAGAGGGACTACAATTAAAAGCCGTATATCGTCATCAAGCAAGGGTCGAAGTCCGAGCTCTTCTTCCAGCCGCATCTCCTCCTCTTCAAGCAAAAGACGGAGCACCTCATCTTCTTCAAGCAAAGCTCGCTCTTCTTCCTCTTCATCAGGCACTAAAAAAGTTAAAAAGAAGAATTAATACAGGCTTTTTAGGTTAAATCATTACATATTTCATCCGCCTCACTTTTATTGTCTGTCTTGGACACTAAAAAAGTCTATTTCGTCTTTTTCACTTGGGGATACCAGACAAACCAGATTAACCAGATAAACTAAACGAACGCAACCAACTCTATTAACACTATAAGCTCAACCCAACTAAATATGCCGGATAGACTAAACGGACAAAATAGACTTGATTAACCTAATTAACTTTTTCTTCAGGGGAAGGGATGTCCCTTTGGGGAACGTCCCCCCTCTTTATTCTTCAACTTTTACTTCGGAGTAGTAGTCAAGAGTAAGGAGATGATCTTCTAAGGTGCAGAAGCGGCTGGGTTCGGTTCCGGGCAAAAATACTTCCCGGAAAGGCCATAAGCAGATGGGTGAGGTTAAAAGTCCGGTCTTTCTGTCAATTTCCACAAAGGATAGATTAGGAGGAACTTGAAATTTCTCCCTCTCATATTCTTCTCCGGCTTCGCTGACAGCTTTCTTTTCATCTTCGATTATTTTCTGGAAAAATTCTATCCAGGCCGGCTGAGCAGCAACCATTCCTGTTTGCCGTCTGCCGATGCTGTTTTTGGGCGAATCATGTCCGATCCAGACGCCGGCACAAAGACCGGGTGAAAATCCAATGAACCAGGCATCTGTATACTCATCGGTGGTTCCGGTCTTTCCGGCCAAATCTTTTTCCCCCATCAGAGTGCCTGCCGGCCAGCCTGTTCCTCTCTCCAAAACTCCCTTCATCATGGAGGTCATTATATAGGCAACCTGGGGCGAGACAACTTCATCCCGCCTGTCTTGGACTTCTTCCAAAATATTGCCGTTTTTGTCTTCAATCCGGGTAATGAAGTAAGGGTGAACTCTTGTTCCCTGGTTGGGAAAAACAGTGAAAGCTGAAACCATTTCCAGCAAACTGACTTCAAATGCCCCCAGGGCCAGTGATAAATAGGGATAAACAGGTGAAGTGATGCCGAATCTCCGGCAGTACTCCACCCCCGTCTGAGGAGAAATATATTCAAGCAGCTTGGCGGTGACTATATTGCGGGACTGTTCCAAGCCCATCCTGACCGTTACCGCTCCTTTGAATTTCCGGTCATAATTAAGAGGAGCATAAGGCTCTTCGGCCCAGGGGTCTATGAATTCTGTCGGCTCGTCTACAATCCGGCTGGCCGGAGTAAATCCGTTTTCCAGGGCAGCAGTGTAAAGTATGGGTTTTATAACTGAGCCTGACTGCCTAACTGCCTGAGTAGCCCGGTTCCACTGGCTTCTTCCGAATGAATAACCTCCTACCATGGCCTTGATTTGACCTGTCTGGGGGATAATAGCCAGAAAAGAGCCTTCAATTTGAGGGTCTTGATCCAGGGTTGCTTGAAATTCCCCTGTTTCAGGATCGAATTTCACGATCTTGACCTGGATTACATCCCCCTTCTTAATCAAATTATTCAAATTGCGGGTCTGAGTCCATTCGATATTCCTATTGGACATAGTTCCAGTAAAGTCTTTAATCTTGATTGCGGCCTGATTGCTTTCTACCTCCAGAACTACAGCATCCATAAAGGATTGTTCCTCGATGGAAGATTTTAGCCATCCTTTTAACTCCAATCCTTCATATTCTTCAAGGTCCTCAATTCCCTCTTCCAGTAGATTGCGTTTATCCTTTCTCCACCCGGCTCTTTTATCCAGAACCCTCAACTGCCTTAAAAGGGCTTCTTCAGCATACTGCTGATATTGGATGTTAAGTGTGGTGTAGACTTTCAGACCTCCTCCGTAGAGAGCATCTACACCATAGGTCTTCTCCAAGTATTTCCTCACTTCTTCTTTGAAATAGGCCGCAAACTCCGAGTTGCTGCGGTGAAGCGGCAGGACTCCCAGAGGTTCTTCCATGGCTTCGGCTGCTTTTTCCCTGGAAATAAAACCTTCTTCACTCATCCGTCTGAGGACATGATTGCGTCTTCGCAGCATCAAATCAGGCCGCCGGTAAGGGGAATAAAGCGAAGGGCCTCTCAGAATGCCGGTTATCATGGCTGCCTCAGTCAGGCTTAAATCTGAGACATTTTTTCCGAAATACAACTGAGAAGCAGCTTCCACCCCATAGGCTCCGTGACCGAGGTTGAATTGATTGCAGTAAATAGTCAAAATTTCCCACTTGGAATACTTTCTTTCTATCTGCAGAGCCAGAACAGCTTCCTTGAGCTTGCGTCTGATGGTCTGTCTTCTGTGGAGAAAAAGCTCTCTGGCTAACTGCTGGCTTATAGTACTTCCCCCGTGAAGACGCCCCAGCCGGCGGTTGAATTTGATGTCTTCCTTAATAGCCCGGAGGATTCCCAGAAAATCAATACCATTATGTTTGAAAAAACGGGGATCCTCGGTAGCAATTATGGCATTCAAGAGAACAGGGGGAATTTCTTCGTAGGTGACCTCAACCCGCTTTTCAGTGGCGAACTGACCGATCACTTCACCATTACCGGCCAGGATATAAGTTGTAACAGGCGGTTCGAAAGTTTCCAGAGCCTCTATTGAAGGGAGATTCTGGAGAATGGCCTTGTAGGTGCCCAAAATAACGCCGAAACTTATAACCGCTATAGTCAGAAGAACAACAACTGCCTTCTGCCAGAAGCTCCGTTTTTTTAAAAAGCCAAAGGAAATTGGGGGCAATTTGAATTTTTCTATTTTTAGAACCAGCTTTTTTTCTTGCTTTTTTTCTTCCTTCATAGTGGTTAAATATAGCAGATTTATTCCGGCCGTTCCAGCCGGGCGCGGATTAGAACAAGAACTTTCTCCTGGATGAGCCGGGCTATCTCTTTTTCCGGTCTTGATGCATCAATGTGGAAAATTCGCTTCCCCCTGAAGGAAGTAAAAAGCTGATTGACTTTCTTCAAGTACTCTTCTTTCTCGAAAAGAAGGTCCTTGCGTTTCCTGTTTTCTATTCTCTTCAATCCCTCCCGGGGAGAGACAGTCAGGATAATAACCAGATCAGGGCTGGGAGCAAAACTTTCATTAAGCTGCCGGATTTTATCAACCGGAATCCCTCTTGCTCCCTGATAAGCCATGGTGGAAAAGTAATAGCGGTCAAGGATGACAATCTTTCCTTTGCTCAAGGCCGGCTGAATGTTTTCAACTACATTCTCCTTCCGGTCCCGGATGAAAAGCTCAAGCTCTTCGGCCGGAGTTAATGAGCCGTCAAAGGCGGATTTTTCCTTTATTTTTTTCCCAAAACTTCCTTCAGTCGGCTCCTTCAAGCAGACTGCCTCATAACCCTTTTCTTCCAGAAACCGGCTCAGCATTTGAACCTGAGTGGATTTTCCTGAACCGTCGATTCCCTCAACCGCAATCAGGATTCCTTTTGTCTTCATCATGCTTTTTTCCTCTATAATCC
This sequence comes from uncultured Eubacteriales bacterium, assembly GCA_964440805.1. Taxonomy (GTDB): domain Bacteria; phylum Acidobacteriota; class Aminicenantia; order Aminicenantales; family Aminicenantaceae; genus CAYTTR01. The sequence goes on along the minus strand of CAYTTR010000021.1, from coordinate 27,822 downwards.
AGTTAAAATAATAACTTTGGAGAAAAAGAAAAGCAACCAAGAGGAAAATATTTGAGTTTGATTAACAGAGAACAAACATTCTGACCATGACCGGTCAGATTGAATTTTCAGGAGGACTGTGATATTCTAAGTTTTACATTCAGAAGGAGGAAACCAACATGAAACGGACCCTATGGATTGGATTAATAACTTTTCTCCTTGGTGTTCTGGCAGGAGGAATGATTTTACTCTATTTTCCGGAAACAAAGAACACCGATTACTCCAATAAAACCAACGAAGAGAGTATTTCTTCAAATTTATTTGCTTCCACCTCTTCACAAGCTCAGCCAATTCCGGAAAACGGGTTTGCGGCCATTGCTGAAAAAGTTGGTCCAGCCGTGGTCAAGGTAGAGGCTGAAAAAGTAGAAAGACGCTCAATTTCTCCTTTTGGAGAAGAATGGCCTTTTGATGATTTCTGGGAAAGATTTTTCGGCCGACCTCCCCGGGAACAACAGGAATTTCGCAGCCGTGCTTTCGGAACAGGCTTTTTCATAAGCTCGGACGGCTACATCCTGACCAATAACCATATTGTCGAGAATGCTGAAGTAGTCAGAGTTTTTTCACTCCAGGATAAGGAATACGAAGCCAAGATTGTAGGAACCGATCCCAGAACTGACCTGGCTTTACTTAAAGTTGATGACAACGAACTCAGCTATGCTAAATTAGGGAATTCAGAGAGAATCCGGGTAGGTGAATGGGTGATTGCCATAGGTAATCCCTTTGGCATGGAACATACTGTAACCGCTGGTATTGTCAGCGCTAAAGGCCGCCAGTTACAAGGAGCCCTGAATGTTCCCGAATATCAGGATTTTATCCAGACAGATGCCGCTATCAACAGGGGAAACAGCGGCGGCCCCTTGGTCAACATGGACGGAGAAGTAGTGGGCATAACCAGCAATATTTTCACTCCCACTGGAGGGAATATTGGAATCGGCTTCGCTATTCCTTCCAACTTAGCCAAAAAAGTAGTCACTCAACTGAAGGAAAAAGGCCGGGTCGTACGCGGTTATTTAGGAGTGACGGTGGGAGATGTCACTTTGGATACCATGAAACTGCTTAAGCTCGATTCTAGAAAAGGGGCTATGGTTCACGGAGTAGAAGCGGACAGCCCGGCTGAGAAGGCAGGCTTGAAAATCTACGATGTTATTATCGAAGTCAATGGTAAGACGATAGAAGATCCCAATGATCTCAAGTTCACCATCGCTGAGATTTCACCAGGCGAAAAAGCGGAAATCAAGGTTATCCGGGATGGAAAAGAAAAAATTCTGGAAGCTAAAATCGCCGAGCTTGAGCCGGCTGAACCGGAATCAACACCGGCATCATCCGACAAGGATATCGGGATTTCGGTCACCACTCTCACTCCCGGGTTAGCCCGGCGCTACGGATTTGAAACAGAAGAAGGACTGCTAATCACCCAGGTGCGTCAATACAGTGTGGCTGACAGAGCCGGATTGCAGAGAGGAGATATCATTCTTGAAGTCAACCGGGAAAAAATGAAAACAGTAAAAGACCTGGAAAATATACTTAAAAATCTTGACTCAGGCGACCCCCTTATGCTTAGAATAAAAAGGGAAACAAGGAGTGGAGGTCAGGACTTTATCGTGACTATCCGGATACCATAATGAAATTCACCAAGATTCATTCCTTAGGAAACGATTTCCTGGTCGTTGACGAGAAAGAAGCATCCAGGGTAGTCGCAAAAGGGCCTTTGGCCCGGAACATTTGCGAACGACATACTGGGGTGGGGGCTGACGGACTGCTGCTAATTTCGGTTAAAGACAAAGAAAAAGGAATAGTCAATTTCCGCATATTCAATGCCGACGGAACAGAACCGGAGATTTCCGGTAACGGCCTGCGGTGTGCCGCAGCCTATCTCTATCACCAAAACATGGTCGAATCTGAAAGACTGCTCTTTCTGACTCCTGCCGGACAGAGAGAAATATTTCTTATCGAGTATAAGAACCGGTTATTTCAGATACGGATCGAGATGGGAGTTCCGAGGTTCAGCTCCCAGGATATCCCATTCGATGACGGCCGGGATCACGAAAAGATAATCGATTATCCCCTTTCCATTAATCAAAAGATATATCCCATTACCGCTATTTCTCTGGGGAATCCTCATTGTGCCATCTTTTTTGACCGCTTCCCTTCCCGTCTCGAATGGCATCAAATCGGAAGGGAAATCGAGCTTCATCCCTTTTTTCCCAAGAGAACAAACATCGAATTAATCCGCCGCCTTAGCCCTGAGGAAATTGAAGTGATGTTCTGGGAAAGAGGAGTGGGAGAGACTCTTTCTTCAGGAAGCGGGGCTACGGCCGCAGCTATTGCCTCCATTCTCAAAGGATTAACGGGCAGAAAAGTCAAGGTGAGGACAAACATGGGAACTCTTTTGGTTGAATGGGAAGAAGCCAAGGTTTACCAGACAGGGCCGGGAGAAGTGGTTTTTGCAGGAAACTATCTGGCCTGAATCAGAAAATTTAGAAAAGGTATCGGCCTTTTTTATGAATAGTCCAGGTTAAAAATGGCGGAAGGTTTTAGGGGAAAGGGGGATTTTTTTCCCTTTATCTATGACCAGATAGATATTTTTTTCCCTGATAATACGGCCTATTCGGGTTAAAGGGAATTTTTTTTGTAATTTTTCAATTGTTTCTTCTTTTTGCCGGGGAACCGTTAATAAAAGCTGATAGTCTTCTCCCCCATGGAGGGCAAACCAGCCCCATCTCTTCTGGTTTTTTTTGAGCTCAGAAGAAACCGGGAGGAGATTTTTATAAATTTCAGCTCCGCAGCCGCTTTCATCACATAGGTGTCTGAGGTCGGTTGAAAGCCCGTCGCTTGTATCGATCATGGAAGATGCCAGCTTTTTTCGGGAAAGCTCTCTGGCTAAAGCAATCTGAGGAACCGGGTCAAGAAATTTTTCAATGAAATAAGCCCGCCAATCTTTGCTTCCCGGCTGTGGTTCTTTTTTTAGAATCATCAGCCCCTGGTGGGCATCTCCCAGATTGCCGGACACATAAACACCGTCTCCCGGCCTGGCTCCCCTTCTAAGGATAATATTATTTCCTTCCCCGATTAGAGTTATAGAGATAGTCAACTTGCCGGCCCGCGAAGTATCACCTCCTATAAGGACAACATCAAATTCTCTGGCAGCAGAAGCAACGCCTTCGAAAAATTCCTGGAGCCACCAGGGAGAGGTTTGCCGGGGAATACCCATTCCCAGAAGGGCCCAGGCAGGTTTTCCTCCCATGGCGGCAACGTCACTTATATTGACATCAAGGCTTTTTCGCCCCAGGAGGAAAGGAGGATGGAAAGATTGCCGGAAATGAACTCCTTCAAGCAGAAGGTCTTTGGTAAGGATTAATTTCTTGCCGCCAATAGATAAAACAGCAGCATCATCTCCAATGCCTGTCACTAAACCGGCCCGGGATAAAGAAAATTCCCGCCGGATGGCGGATATGAGCTCATTTTCCTCAAGGACTTTTAATTTCATCCGGAAACCGTTTGTTCGACTGCCGGCTTCTCCTTTTTATCAACCTTATCGGACGGAGGAAGCAAGGCCTGTTCAAAGACCTGATAGATATTTTCCACGAAAATAAATTTCATTTCTTTTTTAATTTTCTTGGGGATATCCCCCACATCCTTCTTGATGGCAGCGGGAAGGATTACTTTTTTAATTCCTGCTCTTTGAGCAGCCAGGACTTTTTCCTTGATACCTCCAACAGGAAGCACGTTTCCCCTGAGGGTTATCTCTCCTGTCATGGCTACATCCCAATGGATTTTTCTATCCGTGCAAACTGAAACAAGGGCGGTAGCGATGGTCACCCCGGCCGAGGGTCCATCTTTGGGAATAGCTCCCTCAGGGATGTGAATATGAAAATCATTACGGGAAAATATCATCCCGTCTATACCGAATTCCTCGGTGTGGACCCGGGCGTAACTCAAGGCTGCCTGAGCTGACTCCTTCATCACATTCCCCAGAGAACCGGTCAGGAGAAGATTTCCCTTCCCTTTCATTTTGGTGGCCTCGACAAACAGAATTTCTCCTCCTGTGGCGGTCCAGGCTACGCCAGTGGCCACTCCCACTTTATCCATCTTGAGAACCTGATCACGGAATATCCGGGAAGGCCCCAGGAATCTCTCTATGTTCTGGCTTGTTATCTTGGTAACCGAGTTTTTTCCCTCAGCCACTTTCCGGGCAACTTTCCGGCAAGTGGAGGCGATTTCCCGCTCTAAGTTTCGCACTCCTGCTTCCCGGGTGTAAAGAGAAATGATTTTCCGGACAGCTCCCTTGGTGAATTCAATCATTTTCTCGGTCAGGGCATGCTCTTTCACCTGCTTGGGGATAAGGTGACGAAGGGCAATCTGGAGTTTTTCTTCCTCGGTATAACCGGGTAAGGTAATAACCTCCATCCGGTCGCGGAAAGCCGGCTGAATAGGATCAAGAAGATTGGCCGTGGTAATGAACATAACCCGGGAAAGATCAAAAGGAACTCCCAGAAAGTGATCGCGAAAAGAGTAATTCTGTTCAGGATCAAGAACTTCCAGAAGAGCTGAGGAAGGATCACCACGGAAATCAGCTCCGATTTTATCAACTTCATCAAGCATAAAAATCGGATTGTTGGAACCACAACGCCGGATTCCCTGAATAATTCGGCCAGGCATGGCTCCCACATAAGTTCTCCGGTGCCCTCTGATTTCAGCCTCATCCCTGATTCCTCCAAGAGACATGCGCATAAACTTTCTTCCCAGAGCTCTGGCGATAGAACGCCCTAAGGAAGTTTTTCCCACGCCGGGAGGGCCGACAAAACAAAGAATGGGCCCTTTGAGTTTATTGGAAAGCTTGCGGACACTGAGATACTCGATTATTCGGTCTTTTACTTTTTCCAGGCCGTAATGGTCCTCATCTAAAATAATCTTGGCTTTCTTGAGATCAAGATTGTCCTTTGTGCTTTTATTCCAGGGAAGAGCAAACATCCAGTCAAGATAATTCCGGACAACCGCGGTCTCGGCTGATTCCGGGTGCATTTGAGCCAGCCGGCTCATCTGTTTTTCCAGCTCTTCTTTGACTTCCTCGGCTACCTTTAATTTTTTGAGTTTATTCTGGTAGCTTTTTATTTCTTCCTGGATTTCGCTTCCTTCGCCCAGCTCTTTCTGAATGGCTTTGAGCTGCTGGCGCAGGAAGTACTGTTTCTGAAGCTTGTCCAGTTCACCCTTGGCTTCACTGCTTATTTTGGACTGGACATTTAAAAGTTCCAACTCCCGGGTGAGCAATTCATAGACTTTTTTCAGCCGAGGGAAAGGCTCAACAATTTCCAGAATTTCCTGAGCTTCCTTGACCTTTAGATCAAGGGTAGAGGCGGTAAGGTCAGCCAGCCGGCCCGGTTCTTCGACGTTGGAAGCAATTATTAAAACTTCGGGAGGTATGTTTTTTCCCAGGGCTGATGCCTTGTCCAGACCATCCCGGACATTCCTGATAAGAGCTTCCACTTCAATGGGCTTGGCCTCCTCATCAAGTTCATGGACAACGGATATTTCTCCTGAATAATGGTCTTTATGCTCTTTTAAGCTTTTCAACTGAGCCCTTATCAGACCTTGAGCCAGAATTCTTACCCTTCCGTCCGGAAGCTTCAGCATGCGCATTATAAGAGCTACTGTGCCAATAGAATAAACATCATCCTGTTTGGGATCCTCGATTTCTACATCCTTTTGAGTAACCAGGAGCATCATTCTATTTGAAGAAAGAGCCTGGTCGATGGACTTCTTGGATTTCTCCCGCCCTGCAAAAAGAGGTACTACCATGTAAGGAAAGACCACAATATCCCTCAGTAACAAAACAGGCAGCTCGGCCGGGATTTTCAGTTTTTGATCAGTTTCCTCTACGGCATCTTCAAATTGTTCTTCAAATTCATTTTTGGTTTTAACCATTTTATCCTCCCTTGACTTCTTCCGATTTAGTAATCTCTATCACAACCTCCTTGTCGCCTTTCCGGTCTTTTTTCAACCGGATTCTCAAAACACCGTTTTCCTGGATTGCTTCAGCCTTTTCGTTTTGGACCGAGCAAGGCAGGAAAACAATACACCGGAAAGGCCCGTACTCTCTCTCCATGCGGAAGTATTTTATCTTTCCATCTAAATTCTCTTTCTTCTTTATTCCGTGGATTTCCAGCCGGTTAGAGTGAAGCAATATGGTCACATCTTTCGGTTGAATTCCGGGAAGTTCAACTTCAACCACCACATCCTCTTCTCTTTCAGAAATATCCAGGCTGGGAATCCAGTTTTCATAGAGATGCGAATAAAACCTGTTTCTCTCCAATACTTCGTCGACCAGCCGTCTTATTTCTGCCTCAATCCTGATTAGACGGGAAACAGGAATGATTTTTCTGGACATGCTTCAGGTTGCTATTTTTCTCTTAGAAGTCTTTCCAGCTCTTCCTTGAATTCGGCCACATCCTTGAATTCCCGGTAAACCGAAGCGAAGCGGACGTAGGCAACTTTGTCCAGTGTTTTGAGCTTTTGCATGACTACCTGGCCGATTTCAGCCGAAGCCATCTCTTTTTCTGGCCGTTCCTGGAGCATACTTTCAATCTCTTCTATAATATCTTCCATGGCCGCTACCGGCACCGGCCGTTTCTCGCAGGCTTTCATCAAGCCTTTTAAAATTCTCTGCCCGTCGAAAGGCTGCCTGGTACCATCTTTTTTTATCACCATATAAGGGATTTCTTCAATCTTTTCATAAGTGGTAAACCGCTTTTCACAAGAAAGACATTCTCTCCTGCGCCTGATGGTCATACCATTTCTGCTTTCTCTGGAATCAATAACTTTGCTTTCTTCGTCTCCGCAGTAAGGGCACTTCATTCTTGAGCTTCTTCTCTCATTTTCTTTACTTGAAAGAGGGAAAGACCTTCTTTTCCTAGTATAACATAGCCCGTCAAGCATGTCATGGCAACCTGAACAGCGTGGATAACAATGGTCATACCGACAGCCATGTTAGAGTCAATCCCGTAAAGCGAAGTCAATCCCAGTTTACTAAAGTAGTGGAATCCCCCGACCATGCCCGGTGTGGGAATGGATGCTCCGATCAGGACTAGGAAGACATATGGACAGACCAGAAAATAGGAAATGTGGATGCCGTAGGTAAAAAAGAACATCCAGTGATAAAAGATAATCGCCAGCCAGACAACAAAAGAAAGAAGGAGGTACAGAAAAAAATCTGTCAGCGAATGGAAAAACTTCAATCCCTGGATGAATTCATCACCGAGATCAATGATTTTTTCAGATATTTTTTGGGGAAATGGTTTCAACAGGACGGCAATGAAATTAAGAGCCTTTCCCCTGAAGAAGTATAATATAAGAGAAATAAAAACAAGGATGAAGGCTAATCCCAGGCCGGTCAGCCCTAAAAAAGATAATCGTGAGAAAGATGCCTCATCCAATTGAAATGTTGGAGCGTAAAAAGGCCGGGCAGCCAGAAAAAGCCCTAAAAGGAAACTCATTGTAAAGATATCAAAAATGCGCTCTACTACAACCGTACCTACTGAAAAACCCTTGCGGATGTTTTCTTTCTGGGCTAAGTAGAGAGGCTTAACCAATTCCCCCAGCCTTCCCGGGAATATCATGGTTACGCTAAAGCCAATTGCATTACCAGCAAAACAACTATAGAGCGAGACATCCGGTTTTTCTTGTTTGAGAAGGACTTTCCAGCGGATAGCCCTGGTTATAAAATGGAGGGGAACCAGGATTACAATTAAAACAAAAAACTTGATATCGACACTGGTTAGATATTTGAGGACTTCCTTCCAGTCAACGCTTCTAAAAAAAAAGAACAGAAAAATCGCAGTCAAAATTAAAATAAGGGACGCCCTTAACCACTTTTTCTTCAGCATTAGGCAAAAATATACCATCATGCCAGGAGACCTGTCAACGAAAAGGGGGACGTTCCCCAAAGGGACACCCCTTCCCCTGAAGAAATGCGTTTTTTGCGCCTTATTCCTCGCGACAGGCCTTGAAATTTGGGGGGCTGTTGGCTATCATATGACAGAACAACCAGGGCTGGGAAGTCGTCCAACGGCAGGACACATGACTCTGGATCATGGAATCGGGGTTCGAATCCCTGCTTCCCAGCCATTTCTTTTTGGGAAACGTCCCTCCTTCCGCTTTACCCTGGAACTGGAATTTGTTATAAGGCAAGTAAACAAGCGAAGCCACTCTGAACAGGAGAAAAGAATGAGAAAGAAAGGATGGAAAATAAATATTTTAGCTGCAGGTTTTCTCTTGTTTCCGATAGCTTTAAATGCCCAGGAAAATTCATTCCAATAGTTATCGCCTGAGGAAAAGGAAAGAGAGGGGAAATCAGAGTTTTCGATCTGTCTTGAAATTTTAAAAATAAAGTCATAGTCGGAATACAACAAAGAGGCACTGGCCCCAATTCGTCTCTCTGAAATAACCCTGGCCCCGGATGGCTGGAACCATTGAAGATCCTCCTTTTCCCACCATGGCAATACCGGGTGACTTTTCCACTGTTTCTGCCAGATTAGCTGTTCCCATCTCTGAAAGAATACTTGAAGGAATAAGAGTCCGGTTCAAGCTAAATTTAGTCAACTTCAGCGGTTAAATCGATTGACAAAAAATGAATGTTCTGGTAGTTTTCTTTTTCCTCAAGCGGCGCTATCGTCTAGGGGACTAGGATAGGTGGTTCTCAGCCATCAGACCGGGGTTCGAATCCCCGTAGCGCTGCCACTTCTTTATTAAATCAAAGCAAGGATATTTCGGGGAAGAATCTTATTTCATTTAAGAGGAAGAGGTATCTTCCTTTAAGGAGTGACCCCGTTCCCGAATGAAAGAACAGATGAATTTCCTTTCAGGGGAAGGGGTGTCCCTTTAGGGAACGTCCCCCTTCTTTGGATCTACGTGGATGAGGATGTTGACTGGATTTTTAAGACTAAAGCTAATTCTTTCCTCAAGCCGGTTGGTAATCTCATGACTTTCTGATACCGAGAGAGAAGGATTAACACAGATATGAACATCAATAAAAATCTCCCCTCCCAGCTTACGGCTTCTAAGGGCATGCCAGCTGAATACACTCTTTTCTGAATCCAGAATCCCTTTTACCTTTCTTAAAGTTTCTTCATCAGCACTGTGTTCGACCAGCTCAATCATGCCTTCATAGACAATTTTTCCGCCCACTCCCATTATCATAAATCCTACCACAACAGCGGCCACATGATCAGCATGACCATATCCCAAAAGACCGGCTACTCCACCAATCATTACCGCCAAAGAAGAGAGAGAATCCGAGCGATGGTGCCAAGCATTGGTAAATAAGCTCGAACTATGAGTTTCCCTGGAAACCTTGCGGGTCAGGTAGAACAAAATTTCTTTGGCCACCAAGGAAATGCCGGCCACAATGACTACCACCGGACCGGGAAAGGAATGTTCATGGAGGATAATGGCCCGTCCGGCGGAATAGACAAAACCAAATCCGACTGCCAGAAGAAAAAGCCCCATTATTCCTGCACCCAGAGTTTCAAATTTCTGGTGGCCGTAGGGATGGGTTTTATCTGCCGGCCTGCTGGAAAGCTTAGCACTAACAAGAACAATTAAATCAGTCCCCAGATCAGATAAAGAATGAACGCCGTCGGCTATCAGAGATGCTGACCTGACCAGTAATCCCGCTCCCATTTTAATTAAACTCAAGACAATGTTTAAAAAAGAACCCCAGACTGTAATCCGCCGGATTTTCTTTTCCCGCAAATCAACTGCATGTGATCTCAATCTTATTTCCTTTCCTATTATTATTATAAAACATTGATGGTTTAAATAAGAGAATTTATTTGCGTTAACTGCGTTTGTTGTGTTTGTTGTGTTGCTTATGTTGGTTGGTTTGTTTTTTTTATTTGACATTGGCATAGAATCTATAAATAATTTCCGGGAAAGAAACATAGGGAATTTAATGAATGGAAATTTCTTCAAAAAGTACCTCCTTCCGGGTTTTGTTTTCCAGTCGGTCATAATTGCCGGAGGCTACGGCACCGGCCGCGAGCTGGTTGAATATTTTTTGAGATTCGGCCCCCTTGGCGGATTGCTGGGGATGTTTCTTTCAACGCTGATGTGGTCAATTCTTTTAGCTCTTTCTTTTGAGCTCAGCCGCCAATTCAAGGCCTATGATTACCGGAGTTTTTTCACCAAGCTTCTGGGACCCGGATGGCTTTTATTCGAGCTCCTTTATATCATTTATCTCTTTATTGTCCTGGCTGTTATTGGGTCAGCAGCGGGGATTATACTCCGGGATAATTTTCATCTTCCCTATCTCCTGGGTGTAATCATCATGCTGGCAGCCGTGGGTCTGCTGACTTTCGAGGGAAGCCGCTCAATCGAGAAGTTCCTGTCTTTCTGGTCATTTGTGCTTTACGTGGTTTATATCATCTTTTTTATTCTGGCTTTCCGGAAATTCGGAACCGATATCCAGAGCAATCTTTTCCAGGGAACGGTGGAGCCAGGCTGGGTTCTCGGTGGCTTCAAATATGCCCTTTACAATCTGGCTAACATCGCAGCTGTCCTCTTCTGTCTCCGTCATATCCAAACCCGCAAAGAAGCCGTAGGGGCAGGTCTTCTGGCCGGAGTAATAGGGATTGTTCCCGGAATGCTATTTTTTCTGTCAGTAACAGCTTTCTACCCGGAGATTCTTCCTGTTGAAATACCGGTTATCTTTGCTCTTCAGAAGATCGGCGTCTCCTTTCTTCTTATTATCTTCCAGTTTATCCTCTTCGGCACTCTAATTGAGACAGGAACAGGACTCATTCATTCAGTTAATGAGAGAATCCAGGCCGCTCTCCTCCTTAAAGGAAAATCTTTTCCTCGGGGATTAAGGCCGGTGGTGGCCGTTATTTTTCTTTTAATAGCTCTTGGTTTTTCCACTTTCGGCCTGATTAACCTTATCGCCAAGGGATACGGAGCAGCCAGTTGGGGATTTCTCTTCCTCTATATAGTCCCTCTTTGCACTATTGGCCTAATCAAAATCTTAAAGCAAAAAAACAAGGCCACGCTTAAAAACAACGGCTAATTTCGGACAATCTGGATCATTCCGGAGTTCATCAATAATTCAGGCAAATTCGTTTCCCCAGTGATTCCGGCAAACCTTCTCCAGCAGGATTTTATTTTTGCTTTTTAGGCCTTCAATCAGGTTTTGATGCTCTTTGAGAGATTTTTCCCGGATCTTCCTGTTGGCAAAAGGAATGAAGGCCCGGCAATTTAGGCAGGCAGAAGCCTTTTTCATCATGCTATCAAGTAATTCATAAAGATAAATATTCCTGCAGGATTCCCATATGTAACGGTGAATCTTTAAACTCTGCTCTAAGTATTTTCTGTTTTTCATTTCTCGATAATATTCCTGGAGCTTATCGGTCATCTTTTTCAATGTCTCTAAATCGTCCGGTGTCATGTTCTGGCAAAACTTCATCACTGCGTACCGGTCAAGGATCTTGACCACTTCATAAATTTCCAGAATTTCTTCCGCGCTTTTTTCCTCAACAAAGACTTCCCTGCGGCTGTTTATAACCAGATATTTTTCAGCAGCCAGACGGAAAAAAGCTTCCCGGACAGGAGTTGTGCTGACATTGAATAATTTGGCGAACTCCTTTTCTTGAAGTCTCTGCCTGGATTTTAATTCACCCCTGATAATGGCCTTCTTGAGATACTGGTAGACTGCTTCGCTTAAAGTAGCAGCCGGTCTGAATGAGGCCTGCTCTTGTTTCATTTTAGTTTTCTGAGAAGTAAAAAAAGTTTATTATTATTCATCATCCGGTTTAAATATATTCAATTGTTGCCGGCGGTTTGGAAGTTAACTCATAAGCTACTCTGACCACATCCTTCACTTCAGTGGTGAGCCTCTCTGCGATTCTCAATAAAATATCCCACGGCACCCGGGTAGGAAAAGCGGTCATAGCATCCTTGCTCTCAACAGAGCGAACGATAATAATATCTCCGAATCTTCTTTTTCCATCTTCAATACCTGTGCCCTGGTCACTGAGCAGGACAGCAAAAGCCTGGAAAGGATTCAAAGGAGAAATTTCTTCTTCCACAATTTGAGTGGCTAAGCGTATCTTTTCTATCCGGCCTGGAGTAACTTCACCTATAACCCGAGTGGCCAGGCCAGGACCGGGAAAAGGCATTCTTCTGTAAATAGATTCAGGCAGTCCAAGCACCCGGGCCACTTCTCTCACCTGGTGTTTGAAAAGAGTTTTCAAGGGCTCGAGGACCTTGAATCCGTAACCGGCTTCCGGGTCTATTCCAATCTGCTCAAGAATATTGTGCTGAGTTTTAACACCACCTTTAGTCTCGATTATATCAGCAGCTATGGTCCCCTGAATAAGGTAATGGGCTTTACTTCTAAGTACTTCACGGCCAAAAACCTTGTAAAAAATTTCCCGGAATGCTTTTCTTTTCTCCTCGGGCTCAGTTAATCCCTCAAGGGCTTTGAAAAATTCATCCCGGGCATTGATTATTTCTACAGAAATTCCCAGCCGGCCGAAAATCTCTTTCACTTCCTGTGACTCACCGGCTCTCATCAGTCCATCATCTATGAAAAGGCAATGGAGCTGGTTTTTGATTGCTCTGTGAGCAAGAAGAGTACAGGCAGAACTATCCACCCCGCCGGAAAGCGCTGAGACAGCTTTTTCTTTCCCCACCGTCTTCCGGATTTCCTCAATTCTTTCTTCAACAAATTTTTCAACATTCATGAGACTTTCTCTTTCCTTTTCTGCCGAAGCAGTTAAATTGCATCATGTCTCTTCACCTCACCTCTTGCGATGATAGAGACCGGTAAGAATTCATCCTCCAAACCACCTGGAAAGGCTATTGAAACCAGAGATAAAGCTTGCCATGATAAGAGACGGAAAAGGAAATATTTGAGAGGAGGGCTTTTTAAAAGCGCGGCCAAGATTGAAACAAAAACCAGGAGATCTAAAGATTCCTCTCCTCACCCTCCTCTCTCCTTCTTTTTTTGACTTATTTTGCAGAATTTGCATCTTTTTTAATTTATTTCCCTTTTAAACCCTATATATTGATATATCCATAAATAAACTACGACATGTAGAATTGTTTGTCAAGTTAAAAGCGGGGAAACGTTCCCCTATTAACCCCCTATTGATCTGATTTGGAATCAAGGAAGTTAAAAGCCCTGTCCATATCTTGGTGACTGGCGACCAGAACAAGGGTATCGCCTTCATTTATTTTGAAATCCGGGGAGGGACTGGGGAAAGATTTCTCATCTCTTACTATGGCGATAATAGTAGCTCCTGTTTTCTGCCTTAAGTCAAGCTCTTTTAATGTCTTTCCGGCTGCCGGGGAATCTCTGTGTATAAGGAAGGTTTCTGTGGTCCCGGCTTTAAGAAGTTCGGTTATTTTCTCCATAGACCGCCTGGTTTTGGCAACTCCTCTCAACATTCCATAGCACTCGCTTCGAATAAGCTTTACCTGAGCATTAATTATGTTTCTGGGTATATGGAACTCCTCCAGAACTCTGGCAAAAATCTCAATTGAAGTTTCAAATTCCTCTGGAATAACCTGGTTGGCTCCCAGTTTATATAACTCATCTATTTCAGAAACAAATCTGGCTCTGACGAGGATATAAACTTCTTTGTTCATTTCTCTGGCAGTCTTGACTCCTGCCTTTATGGCTATGGGATCAGAAATGGCAAAAACAACCACCTTGGCCTGTTCAATTCCTGCAGCTTTGAGCACTTCCCGGGAAGATATGTCACCGAAAATAATGGGCTCTCCTTCCTGAAGTGATTTTCTGACCGTATCCGGATTAAGCTCAATTATTACATAGGGAATACCTGTTTCCTTGAGAACCCGGACAAGATTATGCCCGTTTAAACCATAACCGCCGATTACAACATGGTTTTTAAAGGCTTCTTCTTTTTCTTCCATTTCCGGCTTTAAAGCTTTTTTCGGTTTAAATATTTTTTTAAATTTTTCCGCCAGAACAGGTGACAATTGGATGAGAAAAGGAGTGACAAGAATGGTCAAAATAGAAGAAGCAATAAAAATCTGGAAAATTTCTTCAGGGATAAGACCATTGAGTTTGCCCACACCTGCCAGGACAAAAGAAAATTCTCCTATTTGAGCCAGCCCAAGAGCACTGATAAGAGCAATCCGGCTGGGATATCTAATGATTTTTACGATTAAGAAAATAATAAGAGCTTTCAGAAATATTATTATCAGGACCAGAATGAGTATGACAAATTTTTCACTCCAGGCAAATTGAAGATTGAGGAGCAGGCCGATCGAAATAAAAAATAAACTGGTGAAAAGATCCTTGAAGGGCATAATCTCGGATGTTACCTGGTAACTGTATTCTGATTCAGAAATGATAATACCGGCCAGGAAAGCTCCCAGGGCCAGAGATAATCCAAGGGACGAGGTTAAAAAAGCCATTCCGAGACACAGAAACAGACTGGTAATAAGAAAGATTTCTCTTACCCTGGTCTTAATCATGAGAAATAAAATCCGCGGCATAAGATGCCTGGCAATAATAACCACTGCTCCCACAGCCAGGATGCTCAACAAAAATCTCATTAGGACAGTGGCCAAGGAATAATCTCCGGCCTGGCCAAGCAATTGGGTGATGACAATCATGGGAACAAGGCTTATATCCTGGAAAAGAAGAATGCCCAGGGAAATATTGCCCTGTGGTGATTCAAACTGGTTGGAATCAGAATAGATTTTTAATACTAGGGCTGTACTGCTGAGCGAAATTAAAAAACCATAAAATATCAATTCATGAAGAGGAAGTTCAAAAAATTGCAGTATTCCAATAACCAGAAGTGAAGTCATACATACCTGCAGTCCTCCACCCAGCCAAAAGATCTTTTTCAGGGCACCCAGTTTTTCAAAAGAAATCTCAAGGCCTATGGTGAAGAGGAGCATAACTACTCCAATTTCTGCCAGGATATTGATGTTATGGGTATCCTGTATCAGTCCAAGGCCACCAGGTCCAATAATAATACCTGTCAGGATGAAACCGGTAACAGCCGGCAGCCTCAGCCTGTGGCTGATGTAGAAAACAACAATAGCTGCCGCCAGAACAATAACTGCTTCTCTAAGAATGGGAACTTCCATTACTCACCGTTACACCGTTACGAAATAATTTAGTAACTCTATTAAAAAAAACAGTTATTATATATCATATTTAAGCTGAATTTTCTTGAGGCAATAAAAAAAACCGGCTCTCTCCCCTTTTATCTGGATGAAATCATTGAATGAGAAAGTATAGGGAATGCCGGGGGCCGGACTCGAACCGGCACGTAGGTGCAACCTACGAGGGATTTTAAGTCCCTTGCGTCTACCAATTCCGCCACCCCGGCACGGATTTTGACGGCGTTTTTAATTTAGTCCATTTAGGTATTTTTTTCAACATTTAAGGGGAGACATTCCCTGCTGTAAAAATATTTTTTTCTCCTGGGGAAGGGGTGTCCCTTTGGGGAACGTCCCCTATTGACTTAAAAGATAGATAGAGATAGATTAAGTTCGTATTATTTTAAGGAAAAAAGAAAATAATATGGAACAAGGAACAGAACGGCTTCCGGAAAACATAAGAATCCTCCCCACAAGAATAATATCTTCTGTACATAACTTTTTTAATCCCTTAGGAACCTTCCTCTCCAAATTAAATATCAATCCTAATTTAATCACTATCCTGGCCCTGGTTTTCGGAGCCGTGTCCGGAGCTCTTTTCGCTCTCGGCCATCCTTTCTGGGCCGGAACAGCCATTCTACTCTGCGGCCTGCTGGATATCCTCGACGGCAAGGTAGCGGTTATCGGCAAGAGGCAGAGTCTTTTCGGAGCCATCTTCGATTCTACTCTCGACAGGTATTCTGAATTTTTTATTTATTTCGGCCTGGCTATTCATTTTCAACTTCACTGGGCTCTATGGCTTACTTTCTTCGCATTTCTCGGCTCTACCATGGTCAGCTACACCCGGGCCAGAGCTGAAGGTCTGGACATCGAGTGTAAAATCGGTTTCATGCAGAGGGCGGAAAGAATGCTCCTTCTTTCACTGGCCTCTTTTTTCGGCATAGCTTTTCATATATTCGATCCCCTGATGATTATCTCGCTGGGGCTCATTTCCCTTATCTCAAACTTCACTGCTCTCCAGCGTCTTTATCATGTAAAAAAAGTCGAACTTAGTCATAAGTCCCAGCAGTCCCGGTAAAAAAACACGGTTAATGTTTAGGGTTGAAAAATTATTTCTTTTAAAAGAAAAAAATTCTTTCCACGGTTTCGGCTTTAATTAATGGAAAGGAAAAAACCCCATGAATAAATCTTTCCTGATCAACCTATGCAGTCTTTTTCTGCTTATTCTTTTTACTTTTTCTTCTCTTCCAGCCATTGAAACCGGGGAAATTAAAGGCAAAGTTCAGAGTGACACCGGTGAACCCCTGGCCGGCGTGCTAATAACGGTCCGTGGTCCAAACCTCCAGGGATTCCGGGAAACAGTCTCCAGGGAAAACGGCTCTTTTTCCTTTCCTCTTCTGCCGGTCGGAACCTACAAACTTTCTTTCCGTCTAAAAGGTTTTTCACCTGTTATCCAGGAAGAGGTAGTTGTTCTCTTGGGTCAGGTAACCAATTTAACCGTCATTATGAAAGTGGCGGAAATAAGCGAGGAAATAATTATCCAGGCGCCTTCTCCTCTTATCGATAAAACATCCACTGACACAAGTTTTCATCTTTCATCCACTGAACTGAACAAGCTTCCTGTCTCTAACCGGAGTATTGTCGATATCATTAAGCTTACTCCCGGTGTTACAGGAGTCAGAGTAAACACCCGGCGCGGTCTATCTGAAGAAGGCCAGCCCAGTTTCAGGGGAGAAGGAGAAGAAGGCAACAATTGGGTCGTGGACGGACTTTCCATTGCCGGGGTGAGGCTTCGCAACTCCGGAGTAAACCTTAATTTGGATTCCGTTGATGAAATCCAGGTAATCTCCGATCCTTTCAGCCCTGAATACGGCTCAGCTTATGGAGGAATTATAAATGTTGTAACCAAATCGGGGGGAAATGAATTCTCGGGAGAATTTTCTCTTGTTTTCACTGATAAAAACCTCCAGGCCTCACGCCAGGAACAGCTGGCTGTTGTAAGCGAGGCAGACCACTTTTCCAACTATAACTGGTATTTAAACCTGGGGGGGGCTATCATCAAGGATAAATTGTGGTTCTTTATTTCCGACAACATCTACAGCGACACCAGTGAAACAAGGGATCAGAGCGTGGACTATCTTTTTGTTCCAGGAGGAGAAAAAACCATTAGAATCAATAATTTCTTCGCCAAACTGACTTATGCCGTCAACAGCAACCACAATATCTCTTTGACTTCACTCTTCCAGAATTCATTTGACCAGAAAGGAGGAGTGGGAATTCCTGAGCTTTATGAAAAAAAAGACTTCTCAGATGTGCTTTTCCGCTTTAATTATAAAGGAATCCTCAGTTCTGCTGCTTATATGGAGGCCGGTCTGGGATTCATCCAGCGCGGCTCCTCCACCCAGCCCCTGCATGGAGACCTTGGTCCGGCTCAGTACTACATTGAAGATCTCGGCCGCAGCCTCCACAACTCCTACGGCAATGTAGCCGATGACCAGGCTCGTCTGGATGCCAATGTGAAACTTTCAAGCTTCCTGGAAACCCAGACTTTCGGCCGCCATGAATTCGATATCGGCCTGGAATATTTTTCTTTCTCTTCTGATTTCGGAGTGGATTTTACCGGAAAAGATGAAGATCTTTTCCCCGGTAACGGTTTTGATGCAGGAACCAAATACTATTTCAACACCTGGGAAAACGGCCGGGCAACGCCTACTTTTTTCTATGAATACGGTGATTTCTGGTTCACCAACAGCTCAAGAGGACTGGGAATCTATGTCCAGGATAAAATTAATTGGGGCCGGGTTTCAACCATGATCGGCATCAGAAGCCAAACACAGGCCTGCCTCGACCACAATCAGGAAGAGCTCTGGTCCTGGGGATTCGGTGATTTCCTTTCTCCCCGCCTGAGCTTAGCCTGGGATATAGGGGGAGACGGAAATAATATACTTAAGCTCGGCTGGGGAAGGTTATCCGATGTAATTACCACCATGCCCATGGGGTTATTCAATTCCGGAGCCGGATTAAGTTTTCGCACTTATCGTTGGAACGGACCTATGACTCCTTCCACCGAAGAAATCCATGACCCTGAAAACTGGATCTTTGAAAATGAGCAGAAAAAACAAAAACTGGAGATTGCCGAAGGAATCACTCCCAACTTCATCACCCGCTACCTTGTGGAATACGACAGAAGGCTCGGCGCCCATTGGGCCTTAACGGCCCGGTATGTTGTCTCCAAGGCCCGGGATCTTTTGGAAGTGCTGGCGGTTTTTGACCCTCAGACAGGTTTCAAGTTTCTTTACGACAATTTTGAACTTAAAAGAAGAGATTATCAAGGGCTGGAACTGGAGCTTAACGGAAAAATCGGCCGGAGCTTATTTCTCAAGGCTTCTTACTGCCTGTCTTCGGCCAAAGGAACAAATCCCGGACAGACCGAAACAGGTTCCTGGTCCCAGGAGGAAGGAAGCACCAATTATATCGGACTGTTCGGAAATCATTTATATATCCCGGATATGCCTGAATTCAAAGAATACAAGGAATACATTGACTGGGCTCTCGGAGGTTTGGGAGGCCGGGGGATAGGAGATGAAGGCTGGTACGGAAAACTCCCCTACTCCGTCGACCATAATTTGAAAATAAACGTCATTTTTCTGGGGCCCTATGGCCTATCGTTTTCGGCTGCTTTTGAGCACATCTCCGGTTATTACTGGGAAAAGTTGGGCTATGTTCCTTTTTTCGGAGGCTACTATTCCTTTCCCGAGGGCAGAGGTTCCCGTAAAACTCCTGCTCACACTTACTTCGACATAGGTGTGGAAAAGGAATTATTCTTTAAGGGAACTTTTTTTGGCGACAGCTTTTCTTTTCTTATCCGGTTTGATCTATTCAATCTTCTCAACAGCCAGAAACCTATTTCATATGTCAAGGAAAACATCCCTATCTTCGGAGAAGTCTGGGCCAGGCAGCAGCCGCGCCAGGCCCGTCTTTCTCTTAAAATAAAGTGGTAGGCTTCCTTGTTTTCAAGCTTGAATTGAGATATTCTTGAAAACTTAGTCTGTTCAGTCTTTTTGGTTGAAATGGTTATTTCTGTTTATCAGGCTCATTCAGTAACGTCGGTTAATTCAGTTTATTCGGTTTCTTTCGTTTGTCTGGTTTATCTGGTTAAAATGGAGTTATGCTGCTGAGAAGAGAAGGTAAAGAATAATGTATAAAACCCGAAAAAGAACAACTGTCACAGCCGGTGCTTTCTTATTCTTAGGAGTTCAATCAATATTAAAATGGGCAAATTAGTGCCCGCAACATTAATTCAGGGAGTAACTTAATGAAAAAAGCGAACATTTTAATCCTAACCGTTTTAATCGTTTTTCTGGGATTCGGTCTTTCCCAGGAAAAAACCCTCCGTCCTTTGACTGTCGATGACGCCTTGAACATGGTCCAGGTGTCAAATCCTTTGATTTCGCCGGATGGTGAATGGGTTCTTTTTTCAAGATCCGAACTCAACTGGGAAAAGAACAAAAGAGAATCTAAATATTATATGGTTCCTGCCAAAGGAGGCGAGGCCTTTCAGTATATCGGGGAAGACAGCGGCAATTCATTCGCCTTTTCTCCTGACGGCAAATCCCTGTCTTTCAAAAGAACGGTGGATAAAAAAAGCCAGCTTTTTATCATGAGAACCTCCGGCGGAGAAGCTGTCCAATTGAGTGAGCATGAAACAAGTGTGGGCAGATATTGCTGGTCGCCTCAATCAGATAAAATTTACTTCATCGCCGACAAACCATTGGGTCCGGAAGAAAAAAAGGAGCATGAAGCAGGAACTGACGGCTTTTTTGTGGATGAAGGACCGAATGGACAAACAGAAGAAAAATGGAAACTTATCTGGGTTATAGATATCCAGAGCAAAAAAGAAACTCAGCTCACAAAAAAGGATTTGATTATAAGCGAAATCGATATTTCTCCTGATGAAAAATATCTGGCCTTTACTGCCAGGGACTCAAACAGAAGAAACGATGGGTACAAAACCGAAATATTTCTTATGACTCTTTCATCCGGCGAAATAAAACAGCTCACCCGCAACCGCACTCCCGAAAGTTCTCTTCGCTGGTCACCTGATGGAGAAATTATTGCTTATCTTGCTCCAGATGATGAGCAATGGTTAAACCGCAATTCAAAAATTTTCACTCTAAAGCCGGAAGACCTTAAATCCCGTCTACTTTCCGGCAGATTTGAGGGAAACATAAGAGGGCTTTTCTGGACTCCCGATTCCCGGTTTATTTACTTTAACGGACAGCAAGGAACAAATACCAATTTATGGAAAATAGATTCGGTCTCAGGGGAGTTGGAAAAAATTACCGGGCTTGACGGTACTCTTTACGCTGCCTCATTCTCCTCAGACCGGAAAAATTTTGCCTACACTTTCAGCGATTACGATACCCCTCAGGATATTCACAGCTCTGCAGTGGAAGATCTCCAGCCTGTCCAACTGACAGACGCCAATCCCTGGGTGGAAAAAGAAATTCTCTTAGCCTCCATGAAACTTGTCCGGTGGCCGAGTGCCGATGATTTTGAAATAGCAGGGCTTCTTCATCTGCCGGCCGATTATACGGAAGGTACCCGCCTCCCTCTTCTCATTCATATCCACGGCGGGCCGGCCGGCTGCTTCACCAACAGTTTCCGGGCTTCCTACCACATCTGGGCTGGTCTCGGTTATGCCTCTCTATCTCCTAACGTCAGAGGAAGCAGCGGTTACACTGACAAACTCAGGGAAGGAAACACCGTCCAGAAGGGAGATGGAATCGGCAAGGGAGATTATCTGGATCTGATGAACGGAGTCGACTATGTCATAAAAGAAGGTTATGTTGACCAAGACAAAATGGGACTCCGGGGCTGGAGCTACGGAGGAATCTTAGGAGGCTGGACCATTACTCAAACCAACCGCTTCAAGGCAGCCTCTCTTGGAGCCGGAGTCTATGACTGGTCTTCAGAATACGGTATGGGGTTCAATCACGATGTCAGGCTCTGGCATATAGGCGGCACCCCATGGGATAATCCTGAAGCCTACCGTCAGCAGTCAGCCTATACCCATGTTAAAAACATAACCACTCCCACCCTGCTCATCCACGGGATGAACGACACCACCGATACCGAAGGGCAAAGCTTGCTCTTTTTTACCGCTCTTAAAGATATCGGTAAGGTTCCCTGCCGTTACCTCCGGGTTCCCCGCGAAAGACACGGTTTCCGCGAGCCCCGCCATCAGCGCCAGCGGGATATTGTAGAGATCGAGTGGATACAAAAGTATGTCCAAGGCATTGATTGGACCCCCTGGGAGCGGAAAGAAGAGAAGAAAGAAGAAAAAGATAAAGAGAAGAATTAGTTCGGAAATTCCTGTCCTAGCGGACTAATTACCCATGGCCGCTTTGCCACCCTCGAACAATGAAAATAATTATCGGTCATTTTTACAGACAACTTTCTCTTTTCTTGCCTTTCTCGCCCGTCTCGCTTTTCTCGCCCTCTCCAGACCAAACAGACCAAATAGACTAAATAGACTAAATAGACTAAATAGTCTATTTTTGTTATTTTCAAGCTAAGTGAATAGAACCTATTTTATTTCCTTTTGCTTATACTAAGCCGGTAGGATTTTTCCCGCTGGATGAATTTTTCCAGGCTTTGTAAAAGCTCATCATCCCACTCCCGGTTGCGGACAGCCCTGTCCAGGGCATATATATCAAGGTCGGAGACTTCCTCCAACCGCCCATGTTCCTGGAGAATTTCAGCCAGAATCCTGCGCTCTTCAGAATTTTTGGGAGGAAACCGGAGGTTTTCTCCAGCCCGGATAGTTATCTTCTTCTCCGAACCGCAAATTACTTTTTCCTCTTCTTTTTTACTATATTCAATCAGAGCTTCCTTGATTTTTTCCAGCTTCGCCTCAGCTTCTTTTCGGTGGGCATCAAGCTCGTCTTTTATCCGGACATACTCATCAACCAGTTTTACTCCGGGATCCCGGAGAAACTCATTTTCAGGAAGAGTTTCCACCTTGGAAACATGCTTCCACATCGGACAAAGGCCGCGGTATAAACACCAATCACATAAAATTGATACCGTAGGTAAAAAATTATCCGTGGTCTCAATTTCTCTTATTTTGCCCAGAACTTCTTGCCTGAGTTCCTCCAGTTCACCAGCCCTACGGAAAGACTCAAGTTCCTTACCAAAGGCCAGATAATGCCAGACCAAGCGGGCTTTCCGGAAATCCTTGAAGTTTTCCTTGACCCAGAGAGCATACATGGCTAACTGTCTGTCCCGGTCAATTAATTCCTGAGCAGGAAGATTGAGCCCGGTTTTATAGTCATGAATTTCATAAACACCTTCTCCAGCATCCATAAGTCGGTCAATCCGGACATGATAGCCGTACTTTTTCCCCTCATCCAAATAAAGAGTAAATTGAGTTTCCAAGCCAATAACCCGGCCGTGATCAAAAGGATGATGTTTCTGGTAGTATTCCCGAAGGTAGCGCTCTCCCATCTTCCGGTAATTTTCTTCTGTATAATCACTTCTTACTATTATCACTTCTTCAGACCACTCTTTTTCCCATCTCTCATGGTAATAATCCAGAAGTTCACCCAAAGAAAGTATTTTTTCAAAGAGCCTGTCCCGGTAAAGTTTTTCCAAAGCTTCATGTACGCGAGAGCCAAGAAAAGCTTCTACAGTATCCTTTTTTTCCACCTCTACTTTATCAATATATGCATACTTATATTGAAGCGGGCAGCTTTCATAAGTTTCCAGGCGTGAATGACTGAACAGAGCCATAACTTTTTCCCGACAGATTTTATAAGATTCCAAAATCATTATAACCAGGCGGAATCCATTTTTCAAAATAAAATCTTTTCATTGATATTGTTTCTTGACGTCCATATTTCTACCGGATAAAATGGCAGAGATTTTCCATGGAAATACAAGTTGGAATTGTCGCTGCTGCTATGGTTGCCGGCTATGCTTTATTCAAATGGAAAAAATTTTCCGTGGAACTCAGCATGCTGGCTTCTGCCTGGGCCGGTGGATTGGCCGGCATCTTTTTTCAATTCCTTCCTTTTTCCAACTTTCCCAGGCATTTAGTTGAAGGTGCTTTTACTTACTTCGATGTAATTCTGGTTTTTTCCACAGCCACAATTTTCATGACCATTCTCAGCGACTCAGGGGGAATTGATTATGTAGTCAGGGGAACGCTGAGATATTTCTTCAATCTGAGGATCTTGGCTCTTCTGCTTTTGATGATCATTGTTCTCATCCCGGGAGCCCTGACAGGAGCAGGGAGTGTTTCCCTTCTGGTGGTGGGAGCCCCGGTTGCTTTAGCCCTAAAAAACCTGGGCTTATCCAGAAAAAGAACAGCAGCCGTTCTTTTCATAGTGGCCGGATTAAGCGCGGCTGCTCCGCCGGTCAACATCTGGGCCATGATTGTCTGTGCCGGTACAGCTATCCCTTATGTGGGCTTCGAGCTTCCTTTGGGAATTCCGGTCCTTATTCTGGGGACTTTCACTGTCTTTGCCTTAGGATGGAAAAAAGAAGGAGTAACCGACCTGCACTCTGCCTTGAAAGCTCTTCCGGCAATCCCAGAGAAAATGAATTGGTGGAGAGTTTTAATTCCTTTTGTGGTTTTTTTCGGACTGGTGGCTGCCTCCCGGATATGGCCTTTTTCTCTTCCTATTTTGGGTCTTCCCCTTGAATTTACTGCAGCCGCCTTAGCAGCCTGGCTACTAAGCCCTGTCCGCCTGAACATAATCTCTCTTTCACGGAAAACAATGAAACGGCTCCTTCCTCTTTTAGCCACCATGGTAGTAGTGGGCATGCTTCAGCAAATTATGACTGTAACCGGGGTCAGGGGACTCTTGGCCTTCGCTGTTATCAGCATCCCCCTGGTTCTGCTTTTCATTTCTCTGGCTTTGATCATTCCGGTCTCTGAAGGAGTCCTGACTTATGGAGGAGCGGCTGTTTTCGGTATTCCTCTCATCTGGTACCTTGATTCCATAGGACTGCATGCCACTGTAGCCATCGCCGGGCTCAGTCTTCTCTGGCCTCTTGGAGACGGTCTTCCTCCCACCGCTCTAATTGGAAGGCTCAGTCTTATGGTTACAAATTATAAAGACAGCTACTGGAAATTTTTAAAATCCACCTGGTTTCCCTGGATTGTTATTACCATCACTGGAATCTTGATGGTGGTATACAGTGCCAAACTGGAATTTCTGGTCCGTTGGAGCCATTAATGGAGGCGGCAAGGTGAATTTAATTATGCTTCTTTACTATGCCATCTGCCTTTTTTTAACCATTATCCTTATAATCAATTTTTTAAAGGAGAAAAATTCTACCAATGATATAATTCTCTACATTCTTGTCCTTTTTCCCTTGATTTTGAGATTATTGAGAGTGAAATAAGGAAAGCTGTGATTATGGTGCAGAAGGCTACAATAAAAATAGTTTCATTAATTATTACCATCGCTTTTATTATTCCAGCTGCTATCCAACTTCATCGCCATCGCAATTACCGGGTTCCAGTAGTAGCTGGACCAGGAGTCACTGAGGTAATTCAACTCAGCCAGTACTCACCTATTCTAAAAGGAACCATGGCTGAGACCAAAATTTACGTAATGGAGGGAAAAGAGCCCGGAGGAAAAATTCTAATTATGGCTAACACACATGCCAATGAACCGGCTGGTCTTCTGGCAGCTTTGATTTTTATAGAGAATGCTGTGGTAGAAAAAGGGACTGTTTATGTTATACCTCAGTTTAATAACAGCGCCAGCCGGACCACAAGGCCCGGAGACGGCTATCCCCTATATTTTGATATCCAGACAGATTGGGGAACAAAACGTTTTAGAATGGGAGACCGTGGTGCTTCTCCCCTTGATCAATGGCCTGATCCGGATGTCTACATCCATTACCCTTCACGCCAACTTCTCTCATATATCGATGTCAGAAACACCAACCGGACCTGGCCGGGACGGCCAGACGGCCCCTTGATGGAAAGAGTCACCTTTGGAGCTATGGAAATCATGCGCCGAGAAAAAATCGACTTAGCTGTTGACCTTCACGGAGCAGAGACCATGTTTCCGGTTACTAATTGCATTGTGGCTCCGGAAAAATCAATCAGGCTGGCTATTAGGGCTTCTATGACAGTTGCCAGAGAAGGCTTCGACAACCATGTTGAGCCATCACCTTCAGGATTCAGGGGTTTATCCCACCGGGAGATTGGTGATTATTCCGAAACTCTACCCTTTCTGCTGGAGGCTCCCATTCCTTTTCTCGACCAACCTACGGGCCCTAAGACAGAAGAGCTTCTCCTTGACGGTAAAGACCCCTTCCTGCTGAAGCTTTCTAAAAAGGGAAAACTTTTTGTCCCTTATGATGAATCCGGCTGGTCTATGTCAAAAAGGGTAGGTCAACACTGTTCAGTAATTATGGAATTAATCCGGCAGTACTCCAAGAAATCTCCAGAAAGGGCTATTCAGATTAAAAACGTTCCTCTTTATAAGGACCTGGTAGAAAATGGAGTTGGTCATTATTTCCATAATCCTGTTGAAGCTGATAAGAAAAATATATATCTAAATTAAACCCTTTAATAAGGAGAATTATGATGCTTAAAAAATCTTTTTTCCACATGACAATTGTTTTTATTATGGGAGGCCTTTTTTTTCTGGGAACTTCCAGTCTCCAACAGAAAAAACCTCATTTGCCAGACGAAGTTGAATCACTTTCCGATTTTTGCACTGTAATTATGGTGGGCAAAGAAGCTTCCGCTGACGGTTCGGTCATGACTACCCATGCTGCTGACTGCGGAGTTTGCGACTGGACCTGGCATCATGTACCGGCTAAAGACTACCAGCCTGGTGAAAGGCGGCCTATTTACCGTATTTCCCAGATTACAACCTGGCCTCCTTATGAGGGTTCCAAGTGGGAATTGAGCCAAAAAAACGAAACCGGAACATCAATTCCTCAGGTAGAACACACCTATGCCTACCACCACGGAGTTTTCGGCTACATGAATGAGCATCAACTGGCTATAGGTGAGTCGACCATCGGCTGCCGGCGGGAATTGCGGAATCCTACTCCTTCGGCAGTCTTTGACATAACCACCTTAACCCTTCTGGCCATGGAAAGATGCCGGACTGCCAGGGAAGCGATCGAGCTTATGGGCTCCTTAGCTGAAAAATACGGCTACGGCTATCATGATGGCGGAGAAATGCTGGCTGTGGCTGACGCTCAGGAAGTCTGGGTATTCGAGATTATGCCTGTCGGACCACTCTGGACTCCGGAAAGCGGCCATCCCGGCGCGGTGTGGTGCGCCCAGCGGGTCCCTGATGACCATGTCAGTGTCTGTCCCAATGAATCACGGATCGGCGAAATCGATTTAAACAACTCCGATTATTTCATGGCTTCTTCCAATGTGATTTCTTTGGCTGTGGAAAAAGGCTTTTATTCACCTGATAGCGGAGAGCCCTTTAACTGGAAAAAAGCCTATTCACCATCGGCAGGAAGTGCAGCTTCAAGTGGTGGAGCAAGAGGACGCATGTGGCGCTTTTTCGACTTGGTGGCTCCCTCCAGAAATTTCAGCCCGGAAACTCCCAACATGGAATTTCCCTTTTCTGTTAAACCTGACCGTAAATTATCAGTGGCAGACGTCATGGAGCTTACTAGGGATAAGTATAAGGGCACTCCCTACGACCCAGGCCAAGGATTGAGAGGCGGACCCTTTCAGAATCCCAATTATCACCCCCGTCCGGTCAAAGTGGAAGGAAAAACATACAGTATGCCCCGGCCTATCGGGGTCAACCGGGCAGAATACACCACCATCACTCAATGCCGCAACTGGCTTCCGGCTCCCATAGGAGGAATCATTTGGCTGAGCTTCGGAGCTCAGGGTACATCCTGCTATATGCCTCTTTACGCCGGAATAAACCAACTCCCCGCTTCATTCTCTATAGGAGATCATTGGACCTTTAACCGGGAGTCTGCCCGGTGGGCTTTTGACTACGTGGATTTTCACGTTCAAGTTGCCTACTCCCATGCCATTGAAGATGTCAGGGAGGCCCGAGAAAAATGGGAAAGCGAGGCTTTGGAAAGAACTGCTGCTATCGATGAAATGGCTGAAGAACTTTACCAAAAAGCCCCTGAACAAGTATCGCCGTTTCTAACCGATTACTGTTTATCAAATGCCCGGCAGGTAATTAATGCCTGGTGGGAACTGGGAGATTTTCTCTTGGTAAAATACAATCAATTGAGCATCTGCGATCCTGAAACCAGGAAACGGTCCAATCTTCCCTACCCTGAATGGTGGTTAAAGGAAGTTATCCGTTTCCACAAGCTTGAACCAATTGCCGAACAATAGGATAATAAATTATAAACCTGGCTTATTCACGAGTCGAAATTGCCGGAGATACAAGGCACAGGACACGCAGCTGTGGTTCTCCACCGCACAAGTGTCCTGTAACGAAGAAGATGCGCCAAGAGCGGCTCGCCCGGAGGGTAAAAAAGGCCGATTTTAGATAAGATTTGATGGAAAGATTTAATGAACTTAATTTCTTTACCTACACCACAATAAAACCTCTTAAGTCATAGGTAGTATTTGTGATATAAAAGGTATCGGCCTTTTTTATGAATAGTTCAGGTTAATTT
>CAYTTR010000020.1:25711-48255 GCA_964440805.1 uncultured Eubacteriales bacterium | reverse complement strand
TACCCTTCCTCTTCTTTAAGTATACAATCTCTATCACGGAATTAGAGATGCTTACCCTCTTTAATTGTTTTTAAGCAGAAAATATTGTATGTTCAAAGCTTGTAAATGCTTTTAAGGAGGACAAATTTGCAAGCATCAAAAAAATTTTTTTCTGTGGCAGCTTCCTGGCTGCTGGTATTTTTAGGGGCAAATTTTACCTCAGTTGCTCAAACTGAAAGAAAGATTCTAACAGCCGAAGACTATGCCCGGGCTGAAAAATTTCTGAGTCAATATACAGAGCCGCTTGTTTTCGGCGGCAGTGTCCAGCCCAACTGGATCGATGAAAATTGTTTTTGGTACCGGAACAATATCCTTGAGGGATATGAGTTTATCCTGGTGGATATTGAAAAAAAACAGAGAAAAAGAGCTTTTGACCATCAAAAACTGGCTGAAGCTTTATCCAAAGCCTCAGGGGAGTCGTATGAGCCGTTTAAACTTCCTTTTAGAAATATTGAGTTCTCCTCAGATCGCACTTTTCTTATGTTTACTGTTGATTCTATCCATTACAAATACGATTTACAGAAGAATCTCTGTACTGAGATTGAGAAAAAGAAAGAAATAGACCGCAATGTGTTTGTTTCTCCGGACGGCAAACTGGGTGCCTTTATCCGGGATTACAATCTCTGGGTAAAGGATCTTACAACCGGTGAAGAAACCCAGCTTACCAAAGACGGCATCAAAGATTTCGGTTATGCCACTAACAATGCCGGATGGATTAAAAGCGAGCGGCCGGTGCTCTTATGGTCTCCTGATTCAAAAAAAATAGCCACTTTCCAGCACGACGGAAGAGAAGTTGGAGAGATGTATCTGGTAACTACCAATGTTGGTCACCCGAAGCTTGAAGTCTGGAAGTATCCACTTCCCGGTGATGATTTTATTTTTCAGATTCACCGGGTGGTTATTCATCTCGACGGCTCCCGTGTGGTGCAGCTTCAAATGCCGCCGGATCAGCATCGCTCCACCATTACCGATCATATTGCCTTGCGGAATGGAGAATTGGCTGATGCTGAATGGAGTCCGGATTCTTCCCAATTTGCTTTTGCCTCGGTCTCCCGTGACCACAAGCATGTAGTCCTGCGGATAGCTGATCCGGAAACAGGAGAAGTCAGGGATATTCTGGAAGAAAAAGTGGAAACTTTTTTTGA
The DNA here is from genome assembly GCA_964440805.1 of uncultured Eubacteriales bacterium. Taxonomy (GTDB): domain Bacteria; phylum Acidobacteriota; class Aminicenantia; order Aminicenantales; family Aminicenantaceae; genus CAYTTR01. The sequence goes on along the minus strand of CAYTTR010000020.1, from coordinate 47,071 downwards.
ATCCGGTTTCAATAAAGTAAACTGGCATATATTGCCCGAATCAAATGAAGTTCTCTGGTTCTCCCAGCGCGACGACCGGGGACATCTTTATCTTTATGATTTGGATACCGGAGAGCTTAAAAGACGATTGACCAAAGGAAGCTGGAATGTGCTTCAGGTTTTACGGATAGATAGAGAAGAGCGGGTTATCTATTTCACCGGTTGCGGCCGGGGAAAAGGAGATCCCTATTTTCAATATCTTTATCGCGTAAGTCTGAATGGCTCTGAGATAGAGCTTTTAACTCCGGAAAATTCAAATCATACCATTACTTTCTCGCCTCCCGGCCAATACTTTGTCCACAGCTATTCAACACCTGAGGAGCCGCCGGTCAGTGAAGTTTGTGATTTGAGTGGACGGAAACTTTATAGCCTGGAAAAAGCCGATATATCTTCTCTCATCAAGGAAGGATGGAAGCCGCCGGTTCCCTTTACAGTTAAAGCCCGGGATGGAGTGACAGACCTTTATGGACTAATGTTCAAACCTACCAATTTCGATCCCAACAAAAAGTATCCCATTATCAACTACATTTATCCAGGTCCTCAAACCGGAAGCGTGGGCAGCCGCAGTTTTCAAGCTTCACGGGGGGATAGGCAGGCTTTGGCCGAATTGGGATTTATTGTGGTTTCAATTGATGCCATGGGAACTCCCATGAGGTCGAAATCATTTCATGCCGCCTACTATGGAAATATGGGTGACAACGGATTGCCCGACCAGGTAACCGGAATGAAACAACTGGCAGAAAAATTTCCCTGGATTGATATCGACCGGGCGGGGATTTACGGGCATTCGGGGGGCGGCTTTGCCTCAACCGGGGCTATTCTCCGTTACCCTGATTTTTTCAAGGTGGCGGTAAGCGGTGCCGGAAACCATGATAACCGGAACTATGAAGATGATTGGGGTGAAAAATGGCAAGGTTTGCTTGAGACCTATCCTGACGGAACCACCAACTACGACAACCAGGCCAACCAGCTCCTGGCAAAAAATCTGAAAGGAAAGCTTCTCTTAGCCCATGGAACTATGGATTCCAACGTGACTATGTACAACACGTTGCTTGTGGTAAACGAACTCATTGCGGCTAACAAAGATTTCGATCTCATTCTGTTTCCCAACCGGGGACACGGATTCGGCCGGGAAGCCTATATGATGAGACACCGATGGGATTATTTTGTCAAACATCTCTTGGGTGCAGAGCCTCCGAAGGAGTATAAGTTCAAAATCGACTCCTCCCCCTGAGAAATTGGGGACGAATGATTTAAAAAAATTGGGAAAAATGGGAACGCCTTACCTATTTATCTAATTTTTTTGTCCGATTTAAAGAAACTCCAGAGGAAGTTAAGTTTGATTCAAAAAAGACATTTATGTCATACTGATTGAACAATGAGCCAAAAAAGCAAATTCTCTTCCGGTTATTTAATTAAAAAGCTTCAGCTCAAGCTGCCTTTAATTGGAGTCTATGATTCCTCCTCGCCCGAGGCTTTTAAACCTCTGGTTAGACCAGATGGAGGGGAGTGCGTTTTCTCCTTCTTTAAGAAATGGCTAAATGGCGATTCCCTTCATTTGACCGCAGACCGTTTCGGTTGCGGTGGGGTCGGCCGCTGGTTATTTGGAGTATCCACATATGGCAATGCGCCACTATCTGCCACCTTATATTCTTAGTTTCACCGTGACGGTGAAAATGTTTGAGCGTCTTTGCCGGCTTGATTCAAAAAGCTTTCTGGAAAAACCATTTCTCCGGAGACTCAGTGAAGCCAGAGGCGGCGATATCCATATATATTTCCCTGATTTATTTTATTAATTATTCTGCCAAACTATTTAGTCTGTTTCGTCTGTTTAGTCTGTTTCGTCTGTTTAGTCTGTTTCGTCTGTTTAGTCTCAGTGTCTTCTGGGCTATTCCGATTTTTTATTAATGGGTTCAGCATCCATAGCAAACATGCCCCGTCCATGAGTAGCAATGACCAGAACATTGTCCCTGGGATGGATGATTATATCCTGAACAAAAGCTGTAGGCAGTTTGCCGCCTAATATATCCCAGGTTTTACCGCCGTTAGTGGTCACATACACTCCTACATCAGAAGCCACATACAAAATATCCTCTTTGACCGGATCCTCAATAATAGCATTTATCGGTCCAATAGGCATGTTGCCGGTTATATCAATCCAGGTTCGGCCGTAGTCGGTTGATTTCCAGACATAGGGTGAAAAATCGTCATCTCGCTTCCCGTTCTGGGTCATGTAGACTGTACTTTTTTGGTGTTGGGAAGCAGCCAGGCGGCTTACCCATTTGCGGTAAGGAAGGCCGTCCATAATTTCTTTCCAGGTCTTGCCGCCGTCCATTGTGACCTGAACTTTGCCGTCATCAGTTCCCACATAAATAATATCAGGATCGAAAGGAGACTCGGATATAGTGAATATAGTTTGATAGGGTATATCCCCCAGATTTTCTTTCAGTCCATAACTCATATCCGGACTAATCCGTTCCCATACATCTCCCTGGAAATGAGAACGATACAGGTATTGAAGTCCCAAATAAACAGTTTTTGGATGGCTAGTGGAGAGAACGATGGGGGCCAACCATTGCCCCCGCAATAGGTCAAGATTTGGTTTTTGAGGGGGGAAGATTCCTTTGGGCTTACCTGTTTTTAAGTTGGTGCGGGTGATGTGGCCGTAAAAGCCTGCCGAATAGACGATGTTGGGATTGGTGGGGTCGATAGCATGAGTGGAACCTTCACCTCCAGGGGCTCTTTCCCATTCCACAGCTTGAAATCCTTCCTGGATGTTTCCTCTTCGGTCTTTTCTACGAAGCACTTGAGCGTGAAAGCTGCCGTGATCTTGCATGGAGCCGTAAACGTAGAAAGGCTCGCTCATATCATAGGAGACGTTGAAGAACTGACAGACCGGAAGGTTATGGGTAAAAGTTTTCCAGTTCTTACCTTTATCGTAGGAAATTGCTATACCACCGTCGTTGACGTTTACAATGTAAGAGGAATTATCCGGATCAATCCACAATCCGTGATGGTCAACGTGAACATTTTGAGCGATACGGGAAAAAGTTTTTCCTCCGTCTGTAGAGACACTCAATGGTACACCAAGGATATAAACCCGGTCAGGGTCGCTGGGGTCCACCCTGATCTGACCAAAAACCCAGCCGTAAGTACCGGAGTGGCGCATCATATACTTTTGCATCTCTTCAGTCTGGCCGCTCATTTTGGTCCAGTTCTCTCCTTTATCGTCAGAACGATAGACTGTAGCTCCCTTGATAATACCTTTTAAATTTCTGGTGTAAGGGGCAGCTCGCTCTTCTGGTGTCAGTTCCCGGGCTATCTCATAATTATCCACCAAAGCGTAAAGAACATTAGGCTGGCTGAGGCAAACATCCAGTCCGATTCGTCCTCTGTTTTCGGCTTCAGGTAATCCTGTGTTAATGGGATTCCAGGTTTTTCCACCATCTGTAGTCTTGTAAATACCGCTTTCATTATAGCCTGGGAAATTTCGAGGATCATTCCATTTAAGACGAATGCGCTGCCACATGGCGGCATACAATGTCTCAGATTCTTCAGGGGCCATTACTAAGTCTATAGCCCCGGTCTGGGGGCTTATGTAGAGCGCTTTTTCCCAGGTTTTTCCTCCGTCTGTAGTCTTATATACACCTCGCTCTTGATTATGGGTCCACTCATGACCGGATGCTGCAACATACACTATATCAGGGTTTTTGGGATGGACCACAATTCGAGCTATGGTTAGGGTATCGGCCAATCCCATATGCTTCCAGGTTTTCCCCGTGTCTGTGGACTTGTAAATGCCTGCCCCGGCCTGGGAACTTCGGAAGATGTTGGCCTCTCCTGTGCCTACCCAGATGATATTACTATCGGAAGGAGCTATGGCTATATCACCGATAGAGGCTGAAGCACGGCTGTCAAATATTGGTTCCCAGGTAGTACCTTCGTTTTGAGTTTTCCATACTCCGCCTGAAGCAGTAGCAACATAGATAGTATAGTATTGACCCTTAGGAGTTTGAACAGCTATATCCGTGCATCGACCGCTGACGTTGGTGGGCCCTATGTGCCACCATTTTAAATCCTTGAACGGGGATGATTTTTGCATCTCTTTGTACTGATTAAACCACTTAAGACGCATTTCCGGGTCTGTATTTTGAATTATATTTTTCGATTTCTGGGCCTGAACAGGCAGGATAAGGAATAGAATAATTATAATACCTATCACCCAAAAAATACGGAATGAAGCAAATTTCATAAATCCCTCCTTGATATATTAGGTATTGTATAAGCATAACTTAAAAAGGGATATATTTAAAGAATTTCTTTTCAGCTGTAGTTTGAAAAAGTCAAAGATGAGGAGAAAAACAAAAATTATCTTCTTTGGAAGATTATTCCTTGAGCTGCGTCTATTCAATTGAAATAGATGAGAGGCGCTATAAAGAGGCATTAGAAAACTTCAAGCAAGCAGGTCTTTCGGCTTACATAGATGCGCGGTTGGCGGGTGCTCATGAACTGGTCCCGCAGCTTGAAGGTCCTTTTGATTTTGTTTTTATCGAGGCAGACAAAGGTTGGTATGTAAATTACGCCAAAGCTGTTATTCTCAAGCTTGAACCTGGCGGATGTATTGCTGTTCATAATGTTTGGCCGTCTTCCGGGAGCCGCGGGCGGGGAAGAAGCAGCGGAACAAACAGATATTATGAATTCATAAAGCTGGGAAAGTGTTTATTTGGATGATTTTCAGGCGCTATTCCTATTTAATCTATCAATTTGCATTAATTTTTTGGTGTGATAAAATTAATTAATTTATGGAGATAAAAGAATTTCTGGAAAAATGAAGGGACATACAGATAAATATGGTGAGATTTGGCCGAAACCGTAGATAAAGCAGGATGAAACCCCATGATAACCAAAATAACTGAAATATCCACGAAGGAACTATTAGATCGAATAGAAGATCCGGAGTTGAAAATTATCGATGTGCGCCCGGTGGAAGCTTATAATGGTTGGAAGCTTTGCCGGGAAGCGCGTGGTGGACACATAAAAAGCGCCCGAAGCTTGCCGTTAAAATGGATAAATTACATTGATTGGCTGGAAATAGTACGTTCCAAAGGACTTGCTCTCAAGGATGAATTAATTCTTTACGGCTACGAAAAAGAAGAAACAGAAAAGGCGGCCCGGCAGTTCATAAAAGCAGGTTATAAGAAGGTAAGGGTGTACAATGAGTATGTTAATGAATGGAGCCCGGACAACAAGCCTCCCTTGGAACGTTTACCCAGGTATAAACATTTAGTATCTGCTGGATGGCTCAAGGAACTGATTGCAAAGGGTACCGCCCTTGAGTATAACAACAATAAATATGTCATCTGCCACGCCCATTATCGAAATAGAGGTGCTTATGAAGAAGGGCATATACCGGGAGCCGTAGAGTTGGATACAAATTTGCTTGAATCTCCTGAGACCTGGAATTGCCGCACCCCGGAGGAGATTAAAAGTGTCCTTGAAAACAAGGGAATAACCTGGGATACAACCGTTATTCTCTATGGGAGATTCTCTTTTCCCGACAGTAACGACCCTTTCCCCGGCAGCAGCGCCGGGCATCTGGGTGCCTTTCGCTGTGCCTTCATAATGCTTTATGCTGGAGTAAAGGATGTCCGGGTGCTGAATGGAGGCTTAAGTGCCTGGATTGATGAAGGATTTGCTGTTACTAAAGATGAAACCGAAAAGAATCCGGCGGCTGATTTTGGTGTAAAAATTCCGGCTCAACCCGATTTAATAGCGGATATTACCCAAGCAAAGGAGATTTTAAGATCTTCTGATAAAAATCTGGTGAGTGTACGCAGTTGGAGAGAGTTTATCGGCGAAGTAAGCGGTTATAACTATATAGCCAAAAAAGGAAGAATCCCCGGGGCTGTCTTTGGAAACTGCGGCAGCGATGCTTATCATATGGAAAATTATAGAAATCTCGATCATACCACCAGGGAATATCATGAAATAGAGAAAATATGGGCTGGAGTTGGTGTGGTGCCGGATAAACACAACTCTTTTTATTGTGGTACAGGATGGAGAGCAAGCGAAGCCTTTTTTAATGCCTGGCTGATGGGCTGGTCTAAAATATCTGTTTTTGATGGAGGCTGGTTTGAATGGAGCAATGATGATAAAAATTCATATGAAACAGGTTTGCCTCCCGGTTATTAGATTTAAAGGGGAAAGGAAGTAAATATATAAATGGTTTTAAATGAACAAGTTTCTTCTTCAGAATCACCGATAAAAGTTATTAATTTATTACGGAAAATGGGGAAAGATAATCTCAGAAGAGAAATAACTGCCGGCCTTACTTCAGTTAATAAATATATTTCAAGCAAGTTTTTTTATGATGAAGCGGGTTCAAAACTGTTTGAAGAAATAACACGGTTGCCTGAATATTATCTTACCCGAACTGAAAAATCCATATTAGAAAAAGTAGCTCTCAAAATCGGAAGACAACTAAAAAATGTTGACATTATTGAGCTGGGAAGCGGTGATTGTTCGAAGATTTCCATCTTGTTTAAGGCAATACCCGATAAAGAGTTAGAATCAATTAGATATATACCAGTTGATGTAAGCCGGGCAGCTATCGAAAAATCAGCCAGTATTCTTTTGGACAACTTTTCAGGGCTCGAAATTAAAGGAGTGGTGGCTGATTTCACCAAGCAGCTTAAACTCATTCCAGAAGGTTCTAAGCGGGTTTTCTGCTTTTTTGGAAGTACCATAGGCAATTTTACCCTAAAACAGGCTGATCGGCTCATGGATAATCTAAGCAAAGTTATGAAACCAGGTGATATGTTGTTGCTTGGAGTTGACAGGGTAAAAAATAAACATATTATCGAAAAAGCCTATAACGACCGCAAAAAAGTTACGGCAAAATTTAATAGAAATATCTTGAATGTTGTGAATAGCCTTATAGACACAAATTTTAAACCAATGGATTTTGAACATGTGGCGTTTTATAATGAAGAGAAATCTCGGATTGAAATGCACCTTAAGGCCAAAAAATATTTGGAGATTTCCTCTCCCTATTTGACCGATAAAATTATTATTAAGAAGGACGAAACAATTCACACCGAAAATTCTTATAAATTTACGAACGAATATATTCATAAACTTGCTTCAATTTTAGGTCTTAAAATTAAAAACATATTTACAGATAAAAATAAGTGGTTTTCAGTGATTCAATTTTATAAGAATAGTAAAGACTCCTAATGCTCGACATAATAGATAAAATACGGGGTGATTTCCCCATCCTAAAAAAAGAAGTCCATGGAAAACCACTGGTTTATCTGGATAATGCTGCTACCACTCAAAAGCCCAAAGTTGTTCTGAAGAAAACAAGAGAGTTCTATACCCAAACCTACAGCAATATTCACCGAGGAGTCCATAGCTTGAGTGAAGAGGCGAGTGCTGCTTATGAAGATGCAAGAGAGGTTGTAAAAAAATTTATTAATGCCAGAAGAACCAGTGAGATAATTTTTACCCGGGGAACAACTGAATCAATAAACCTGGTAGCGGATTCATTCGGCAGAGAATTTATAGAGAAAGGAGATGAGATTATTATCTCTGAAATGGAACATCATTCCAACATTGTTCCCTGGCAGCTTCTTTGTGAACGAAAGAAGGCCCGGCTCAAAGTTATCCCCTTTAATGATGATGGGATTTTACTTACTGATAAATTAAACAATCTTATAACCAAGAGGACAAAGCTTATCTCTCTCACTTATGTTTCCAATGTTTTGGGAGTTGTTAATAACATCAAAAAAATTATCCAGATAGCGAAGGCGCAGAATGTTCCGGTATTGGTAGACGGAGCGCAGGCTATCCAGCACATTCCGGTTGATGTTCAGGAACTTGATTGTGATTTTTTTGCTTTTTCCGGGCACAAAATATATGCAGATACAGGAATTGGTGTGCTTTATGGTAAAGAGAAATGGTTGGAAGCAATGCCTCCTTATCAGAGTGGAGGAGGCATGATTGCCAGTGTTAGTTTTGAAAAAACTACTTATGCCGACCTGCCCTTGAAATTTGAAGCAGGTACAGGAAACATTGTAGCTGCTGTTAGCCTGGCAGTGGCAATTGACTATTTAAATAGAATTGGATGGGAAAAGATTTCTTTCCATGAAAAGGAATTAATAGATTACGCCACCAAAAAAATAGGTTCTCTTAGTAAAGTCACAATATATGGAAAAAAGATCAAAAGATGTGCTGCTGTATCATTTAACCTGGATCATATTCACCCCTATGATGCCGGTGTTATATTGGATAAAATGGGGATTGCCATTCGTACCGGGATGCTCTGTGCAGAACCCTTAATGAAGCACTATGGAGTATCGGGAATGATACGCGCCAGTTTTGCTTTATATAACACCAAAGAGGAAATAGACAGATTAGTTGATGGCATTCAGAAGGTCCGATTAATGATAGGCTCTTAATCGACTGACAGTCCGGGCTTAAAAAATAGTATAAATACTATTAGAAGAAGCATTATGATGAAGATTGATGACATTCAGAATAAAATCATCGAAGAGATGTCTAAGTTGGATGACTGGATGGATAAATATGAATATTTGATTGAACTGGGAAGAAGTTTTAACCCGCTGGATGAAAAATTTAAAACAGAAGAGAATGCTTTAGCTGGATGCCAGTCAAATGTCTGGATTACCGCAAAATTGAAAGATAATAAAGTTTTTTTCTCAGCGGACAGTGATTCCTTAATCACCAAAGGGATGCTGGCGTTGCTGCTGCGTGTGCTTAATAAGCAGCCTCCGCAAGACATAGCTCAGGCTGACCTTTATTTCATGGAACGGGTAGGGTTGAGCACAAATCTTTCACCGAGCAGGGCCCATGGATTGGCCTTAATTGTGAAACAATTAAAGTTGCATGCCTCTAAATTTGTTTCCGGGTGAGTGGGGGGAGAATAGGAAATTGGATAATCTATTTGCCTGATCTTCTCTTCCCATTTTATGAATAGTTTATGTTAATAAATTTCAAACTTTTATTGAATTTTTTCGTATAATTGGGATATTAAACAGTATGTAAGGAGGTCTGGATGGGTTCTGTGCTTGAAGTTGAAGGATTGAAAAAGTTTTACGGAAACTTCGAGGCCCTCAAGGGCATTGATTTTTCAGTCCAGGAAGGTGAAATATTTGCTCTCATTGGACCAAACGGTGCCGGAAAAACCACAGCTCTCAGAATTGTGGCTACTCTTCTTGCACCCTCAGACGGCAAAGTGACCTTCATGGGTTACGATGTAAGAAAAAACCCGGAAAAGTTTCGGGAAAAAATAAGTTATCTACCTGAGGAAGCCGGGGCCTACCGCAACCTCAAGGGAAAAGATTATCTCAGGTTCATGGCCAATTTTTATGCTTCCTCACTTAGCGAAGCGGAAACGTTTATGAAAAGAGCTATGGATATTGCCGGGCTGGGAAACCGCTTGAGTGAGAAAGTGGGCACTTACAGCAAAGGCATGATCCGGAAACTGCTGCTGGCAAGAGCTCTTATGACTCGCCCTACTTTGGCTATCCTGGATGAGCCGACTTCGGGTCTTGATGTCATCAACTCTCTTGAAGTCCGGGAAATCATCAAAAAGTCCACCAAGGAAGGCCTCTCTGTCCTCCTTTCCTCTCATAATATGCTTGAGATTGAATTCCTCTCCGACCGGGTTGCCTTGATCGACCAGGGAAATATCCTGGATTCAGGAACTCCCGTGGAATTAAAAAGCAAATACGAGGCCCCAAACCTGGAGGTTGTTTTTAGGAGTGCGGTCTAATGAAAAAATTCACTAACCTTCTTGTAAAAGAAATAAGGGAATTGATAACTATGCAGCTCGTCGTTTCACTTCTTTTTACCCTTCTCCTTTTCTACTTCATAGGTCAACTGGCAAAAAGCGAAATGAAGCGGGCAGAAGCCGGTCAAAAAATTTCCGTACTCGACCTTGACCGGTCATCTTTGTCCACTGCTCTCCTCAATAATCTGCAATCTCTTAATTATGAAATAATACCGGTTAAGGAGCAGGATAAAGAGGAAGCTGTTCAGTCGATGAAGGGAGGGGAGACGAATTTCCTGCTGGTCATTCCTGAAGATTTTGGAGAATCGGTGGAGCGTTTTGAGCTGAAGGAGATTGAAACCTTCACCTTCATGAGAAGTTTTTCCCTCAGCAGCACCAGGACTGCGGCTGTGTTAAACAGCGTCATTGGAGCCATTAATGAATATCTTTCCAGTAATTATCTCAAACAAAAAGTCCCGGATATAAATCCCGAGAATTTAAAAAAACCGATAAAGAGCAAGGATTTTGTAATCGTTAAAGATAAAATAGCTGAAGGCCAGGCATCTGCTATTGCCGGTTTTGTCTATTCACAGTCGATTTTCATCCCCATTATCTTGATGATGATAATTATCTACTCTTCTCAGATGGTCATCTCAGCCATTGCCATGGAAAAGCAGAATAAAACCTTAGAAACACTCCTGACCGTTCCCATTCCCAGGACATCCATTGTTACGGCCAAAATGCTGGCTGCCGGTCTTATCGGGTTGATTTCAGCCGTTATCTATATGATTGGTTTTGGTTTTTATCTTAAAGGATTCACAGGAGACATATCCGCCTCAGGCGAAATCACTCAAGTCATCCAGGAGCTTGGATTGGCTCTCAATGCCAAGGGGTTTGTGATTCTGGGCTTTTCACTTTTTCTGGCCATTCTTTGCGCCCTGGCCATGGCTACAATCCTAGGTGTCCTGGCTGAAGATTTCAGGAGTGCTCAAAGCTTGATAATGCCCATGATTTTCCTGGTTCTTATTCCTTATTTCATATCTTTCTTCTCCGATGTACAATCTCTCTCATTGCCGGTAAAAATTCTGGTTCTGCTCATTCCTTTTTCCCACCCCTTCCTGGCAACTCAGAACATTATCCTTGAAAACTATTCCATGATTCTCTACGGAATTCTTTATATGGCAGCCTTTTTCATTGTTATGGTTATGATTGCAGCCAGAATATTCTCCACAGACCGGGTGCTGACCATGAAGCTTTCCTGGAGAAAAAAGAAAATAGTTCTCTAATAAAATTGGGGACACCCATTAGAAGGCCTACTGTTTGTTTGTCCACCAAAGATATGTTTTTAGCTCAGCTTCGGTAATCAGCGGTCTGCGATGAAATAGGCTGCCAAGAAAGCCAGACTGGAAATATCGGCCATAATGTCCGGGTTGAGGCGGTTTTTGCCGGTTGGGGAATTTCCGCACCAGAATGAAGACAGCCAAAGAGCAAGGCGCCCTGGGTATTATTTATATTTATTCCGAGCCGCTGTCGGAGAAAAGGAGGGACGCTTCCCCGACACTAAATGAAAGATTTTCGTGTGCTCAGACATGCTTCTAGACCTCTTCGAGACTCCCCTCAGAAATGTTCAAAAAGGTTAAACCGGCCTTTTACATTTTCGATTTTTAGGAAGTATCGTCAAGGCTAAAAGGTTTTAATTCATATATTTAAGTTATAAAATATATGAATATAAATTATCAAAATTTATATATTTTATCACTTGACATTTTAAACGGGAATATATATGCTTTCAACATCTGTTAATTCAGGCAAAGAAAACCAAAAAATGTCACGAGGAGGATATCTTTAAGCCTTGACATTTAAAGCTTAAATATTGTAAGCTTTAAGTAGAGGGCTTTATAAAGGAAATAAAATGGACAACGAGTTTGAAAGAAAGGTCAAAAATATTGTTTGGTCGCTTCGACAAATAGCGAGCCTGATCTTCCACAGCTCGAGAGAAATGAAACGAAAATACGGCGTTACGGGTCCCCAAAGCCTGGTGTTGAAGTTGCTGTTGAATTACGGCTCGGAAGAGCCTTTATCCGCGGTTGACGTCAGCCGCTCCCTTAAAGTGACTCCTTCCAACATCACGGGAATCGTCGACAGGCTGGAAGCTAAAGGCCTGGTCAGACGGAAACCGAAAGAAGGAGACCGGCGGAAAATGTATATCGTTCCAACGGAAGAAGGCGTCACATTCGGCAAAAACCTTCCGGATTTGGTGGAAGATAGAATGATTAGAGGTCTTAAAGATTTATCCGAAGAGGAAATTTCCGTGATTTATTCTTCACTCGACAAAATCATCAAAATTGTCGGTGAGGAAGAAATCATTTCTGTTTCTCCGGATCAACTTTCATAAGGTTGAATATCATGAAGATGAGGTTATGACTATGGAATGCCACAAAATCAGCTCGGTACCCCTTTCCATTAAAGAAAACCGCCTGCTTTCTCGAATGAGAGGTCAAAAAGCTGGAGAGATTTCGCAGAGAATGGAAAAATTGATGAAAAAGGCCAATAACGAAATCCGCCGGATTGCTGAGCCGAAAGCTTTATTCCGGATTTCAAGGGTGGAGAGGGAAAACGGAGCACTTTTAGTCTCCGGACAGCCCCTCGAGAGCGAAAAATTGAGAAAAATTTTTACACCTTGCTATAAAGCCGCTGTTTTTTTAGTCACTCTCGGGAATAATGTCGACAAGCTTATCCAAAAGACCATGAAAAAACGGTCACACTATGGTTATGTTCTGGATGCCGCCGCTTCCGTGGCCGCGGAATCCATGGCCGCTTATCTTCAGAAATACCTAAAGGATAAACTCGACGAAGAAGAGATGATGACTCTCCGCTACAGTCCGGGATACTGCGATTGGCCTCTCTCAGAGCAAAAAAAGATCTTTAAAATTCTTCCCAACGAGCAAATCGGCGTATCCATCTCGGATAATTATTTAATGGATCCGAGAAAATCCATTTCAGGTTTGATGGGTATCTGTGACGCGGATTCTTTGAAACACGGGGGGAACGCCTGTTGGGAATGTAAAAATACAAACTGTATTTACAGAAGGCATTGAATGGTGATTCTATGAACCAGCGAGACAACAAATTATCCCGGGGAAACGGATTTCCCTATAAACCCTTGAATGATAAAGGTCTTCAAGAAATTCATGAGACCAGTATGCGGGTGCTGGAAGAAGTAGGATTTGAGGTTAAACAGGAAGAGGCTTTTGAGCTTTTTAAAAACGCGGGAGCTTTTGTCGATGCCGACACGAGGATCGTCCGGATAAAAGAAAATTTGGTCAAAGAGTTGATCGCCGGCGTCCCATCTAAGATATCCCTTTTCCCCCGGGATGACGGGGATCCCATTGTATTGGGAGACGGGAATGTTTATTTCGGAACCGGAGGAACAGCCTTGAATGTTCTTGACTATGAGTCCGGGGAGCGGCGCCCATCAAATCTTCATGACCTTATAGAGGTCGTAAGAATCGTCGATAAATTGAAAAATATTCATATCATGCTTTTGCCCACCTATCCCAATGAGCTTTCCGTTAAGGATGTGGACATCAACAGGTTTTTCGCCGGTTTGTGTTTTACCTCAAAACATATCATGGGAGGAGTTTATACTCTAAAGGGTATCAAAGATGTCATTAAGATGGCTGAGGAAGTGGCCGGCGGCGCCGATTCCCTGCGGGAGAAACCCATTGTCTCGGTCATCGCCTGCGGCATCAGCCCTCTGCGGCTGGATAAAAAGTACGGAGCCTTCATGATTCACCTCGCCCGGCAGTCTATTCCCACGGCCGTACCGGTGGAACCTCTCTGCGGAGCGACCGCTCCGGCTACGCTGGCCGGTACTCTTGTCATCCAGAACTGTGACGGGTTGATCAACATTATACTGACCCAATTGGCGAATGCGGGAGCTCCTGTTATCTACGGAAGCGTGGCCACTTCCATTAATTTTCAGGATATGAGTTACCTTGGGGGCGCGGTGGAAAGCGGACTGATTAACGCCGCCACCGCCCAGTTGGCCCGCTTCTACGGTTTTCCTTACTATTCGACGGCGGGGATCAGCGACTCCAAGACGTTGGATGCCCAGACGGGCTATGAATCAGCGGTGAACAACCTTTTGGTCGCTTTAGCCGGCGGGGATTTTATTCATGACGCGGCGGGGCTCATGGAATTCGCGATGACGGTCAGTAAAGAAAAACTGGTTATTGACAATGAGATTCTGGGAATGGCCCTTAGGGCTTTACGTGGTATCGAAGTCAACGAGGACACCCTTGCTTTCGATGCTATTCGAAGAGCCGGTCCCGGAGGAAATTTCATTTCAGAGCGCCATACGCGTAGGTTTATGCAAAAAGAGCATTATTTTCCGGTTTTGAGCAGCAGGGAGACCAGAGATGCCTGGGAAAAATCCGGAAGAAAATCCACGGCGGAAGCGGCCCATGCGCAAGTGAAAGAGATCCTCGAACAGGAACCCGACCTTGCCCTAGATACGAAAACAACCGGGCGGCTGATGGAAATGTTTCCCCGGATAGAGGCGGAAGTATTTAAAAAGAAAATGTTAAACAGACCTTCATAAGGGGAAGGTTAACCTGAAAAGAAACGGGGGTAAAATGATTATCATCGGAGAAAAAGTCAACGCCACACGAAAATCGATCGCCAAGGCCATCATATCTCGGGATAAAAACGCCCTTAAAGAACAGATTGAGGCACAGGATGCGGCCGGGGCTCATTATATCGATGTGAACGTCGGTACGGGATCGGGTGATGAAAATAAAGAAGTGGAAGATATGAAATGGCTGCTCGATCTTACTTTGGAAACGACGGAAAAAAAGATTAGCCTAGATTCTCCCAATCCCCTCATCATTCAAAAGGCGGTGGAGCACTTGTCCGGCCGCAGGCCTTATTTGATCAATTCCATCAAACATGATGAACATTTATTCGAAGCTCTTTTCCCGATCATCGCGCCGAACGAGATTCCCTTTATCGCCTTGGCCATGGACGAGAAGGGCATTCCGGAAGACGCGGAAGCCCGGGCGGCTGTCTGCTTAAAAATTTATGAAGCGGCCAAAAAAGCGGGAATCAAAGAAGAAAACATTTTTTTCGATCCCCTGGTTATGCCGGTCTCCGCTAATTGGATATACGGCCGGATCGCTTTGGATACCCTTCAGATCGTTAAAAAAGCTGTGCCGGAGGCCAAAACATCCATGGGTATATCGAATATATCCTTTGGTCTTAAGAAACGCGTTTGGGTGAACGAGGCGTTTTTGATTGCGTCTCTTTCTCACGGATTGGATGCCGCTATTTGTGACCCGACCAAAGAGAGCATACGGCGGGCTATACTCCTAGGAGAAATGATCGCCGGAAGAGATAAGTTTTGCCGCCGTTATTCCAGAGCCCTGAGGCGGGGAGATTTTGAAAAATAGAAAAGACACCCAACCTTTACTTTCAAAAAAAGCTGTTTTTGTTTAATCGTTTTTAGTTGAGGATACAACATGACTAAGGAAAGAAGAGAAGGAACGCTTGTCGAGCCTGTTTCCAGGCTGAGCCGGGAACATATAGAGGCCGTCCATAAGGCTTCCCTGTCACTTCTCGATGACCCGGGAATTCTCTGTTTTAACGAATCAGCGGCCGGCATTTTTGATAAAGCCGGCTGTACCGTTAACCCCAAAAAAGATGAACCGGGAGCCCGGCGGGTCCGCATTCCGGGAAAGCTTGTGGAAAAATCCTTAGACAGCGCTCCGGAAAAAGTCGTTCTCGGTGCCAGAGATTCTCGAAACCGGTTGGTTCTCGATGCGCGAATTCCCGAAGTTTATTTCGGCACCGGGTCCGAAACGAATATCTATCTCGATACGGAGATCCGTGAATATGTCTGTAAGCAGGATTCCGGGCAGACATTTTTAGGTCCCTTTTTTGAGGAGAAAAGAGGCACGGCAGGATATCTCTGCCAGTCGGCGAAGCTGTGCGACCGGCTGGAGCAGGTCGATTTTTTCATCAGGAACGTCAATATTCAGGATGAAGGGATAACACCGGAAAATAAAGATGTGAATGTGTTTATGGCTTCCTTGATGTATTCGACCAAACATGTTCAATCCGGTTTGGTTGAGCTAAACAGCTTAGAGCAGGTCCTTCGCCTGGCTGAGATTATGACCGGAAACGGGGAAACTCCATCAAAGGATCCCGTCATCTCATTTATTACCTGTGTTATCAAGAGCCCTCTTCAGATGGTGGACGACACGACGGAAAAAATGATCGCCATCGCCGGAAAAGGATACCCGGTGGTGATATCCAGTTCACCCCAAGGCGGTTCGACGGCGCCCATTCAGGAAGAAGGGATGACGGCCATGATCAATGCCGAGATCCTGGCGGGGATCACCTTGGCCCAGATTATTAATCCGGGCACGCCGGTTCTCTACGGTGCGGTGCCTGTTCGGGCCCGGCTCGACACCCTGCATGACCTCTACGGTGTCCCGGAAGTCATTCATTACAACACGGACTGCATACAAATGGCCCGATACTACGGAGTGCCCTGTTATTCAACCGCGGGCGTGGGGGATGCCAAAGTGCCCGGCATGCAGGCGACGATTGAAAAAATATTTTCCCAGCTTTTTATCGCCGCGGCCGGGGCCCAGTATGTTCATTACGCATTCGGCCTGCTGGACAAAACAAATACATTTTCCCCTTTGCAGGCCGTTTTGGACGACGCCCAGATCGGTCTTGTCCGCGGCATTCTCAGACGTCCCGTTTTCGATGGTCAAGATGTTCTCGAAGCTGTCGAACAAATTAAAAAAGTTATGGATTCGAAAACGCGTCTTTTCGCCAGGCATATTCGAAAGGCCGTGAGAAAAGGACTGGTCAGTCCGGCCTATCCGTTTGAGACCCGGGAATCCGAAGACCGGGTTTTGATCAAAGCCTTTAAACGGCTTTCTGATATTGTCGCGGGTCCGGACCGCAAACCGGACGAGTTCTTGATTGACAAAATTTATGAGGAAATCCCAGGACTTTTGCCTAGAGAAAGCTTTTTTGTCCCGAAAATTAAAAACGGATAAGGAGAAATCTGAATGGAAGATATTCTAGAAAAAATAAAAGAAAATATCATAGAAGGCAGAGTAGACAGCATGGATGAGGGTTTTGACGGAACAAAAGAGGGACAGCCCGGTGTTTCGGAATTGGTCGCCGAAGCCATCGAAAAAGGCATGCCTCCGACGGATATTTTAACAAAGTGCTTGAATCCGGGCATGGAAGAGGTCGGGCAGTTATACGAAAAGGGAGAATATTTAACCCCTGACATGCTGGCCTCCGCGGAATGTGTCAAAGCGGCCATGAAACTTCTTGACCCCCTTCTGGTGAAAGAAAACATCAAGAACAAGGGAAAAATAGTCATGGCCACGGTTCAAGGGGATCTTCATGATATCGGGAAAAACATCGTGGCTACCCTGCTTCGTGGTTCAGGTTATGAGGTTTTCGATTTAGGTACGGATGTCTCGGCCGGTAAGATCATAGAAACCATCAAGGAAACCAAGGCGCCCTTCGTGGGATTGTCCGCCCTGCTGACCTCGACGATGGGACGGATGGAGGATGTCGTCGAAAAGCTGAAAAAAGAAGGAATAAGGGAAGATGTGACCGTTTTGATCGGCGGGGCGCCGATATCCGTGGAATTCGCCGATAAAATCGGTGCTGACCACTACTGCAGCGATGCCTTCGATGCCATCAATAAGTTGAAGCCCTGCTGACGGGAAAAAAGAAACCATCGATGAAGAACCAAAATAAAAAGAAACCTGTGGAAAAAGAATCCGCCGTCGAGGAAAACAATCTCCCCGTTCCGGAGCTTGTCACCCGGCATACTAAAGATATCAAGAGGATGGAAAAAGCGGTCTCCAAAACGGCCTTGTTTCTCGAGAATATCATCAAGGTTCCTTTTTTCTGCTGTCAAAGATGCGGAGAGTGCATTTTAAGCCATACCGCCTTTATCTGTTCCCAAAGATGTCCGAAAAGATTAAGAAACGGCCCCTGCGGAGGAACGGGAGAGGGAGGAACCTGCGAAGTATATCCTGAACGCAAATGTGTCTGGTACCGGATTTATAAACGTGCCCGCTTTCTGAAAAGACTTTCGCTCTTGAAGAGGGTGGAGAAGATCCATAACTGGAATTTAGAAAAAACATCGGCTTGGCTGAATGTCTATAAAAAAAGGACTGAGCCCCCGGTTTGGTTTGTAAAACGGAAAAAATAACATGTCACTTACCCAAAAGATAAAAGACGGAGATTTTATTTTCACGGCGGAGTTAGGTCCGCCGAAAAGCTGTAATCCTGACGCCGTCAGGGAAAAATCGGTTCATTTCAAAGAGATCGTCGACGCAGTGAATATCACCGACAACCAGACGGCCATCGTTCGGCTTTCCAGTATCGCGGCGGCTAGAATATTGGCGGATGAAGGACTGGAACCGGTCGTTCAAATGACCTGCCGGGACCGAAACCGGTTGGCCCTTCAGAGCGATCTCATCGGCATGAGCGCCTTGGGCATATATAATGTTCTCTGCCTTAGCGGTGACCATCAGCGTTTCGGTAATCATCCGGAAGCCAAGAATGTGTTCGACCTCGATTCGATCCAGCTTATCGCCACGGCTTATATGCTTAAAAATGGGTATTTTCTTTCGGGTGAAAAGATGAAGCGGTCCCCGTCCTTATGTATCGGGGGAGCGGCCAACCCTTTTGCCGACCCTTTGGAATTCCGGGTTCTACGGTTGGAAAAGAAAATCAAGTCAGGAGCGCAGTTTATTCAAACCCAACCCGTTTTCGACCTGGAGCGTTTTAAAATCTGGATGTCCCGGGTCAGGGAGGAGGGGCTCGACCGTCAAACAGCCGTTTTGGCCGGTGTCATGCCTGTAAAGTCGGTCCGGGCTCTTCTTTATATGCAGGAACAGGTTCCGGGTATGCGTATTCCCCAAGAATTTATCCGGCGGATGGAGGCAGCGGAAGACCCCAAAGAGGAAGGAGTCGCGATGGCGGTGGAGACCATCCTTCGTTTGAGAGAAGTTGAAGGAATCCGGGGCATTCACCTCATGCCCTTGATGTGGGAAAGCATCACGCCCCGCATAGCCGAAGAAACGGGGCTTATTAAGCGGACGAAACGGGACGTGGCCAAGGATATAAAAGGGAAAGCCCGAAAAGCCTCCTGAAAGCCTGAG
The DNA here is from genome assembly GCA_964440805.1 of uncultured Eubacteriales bacterium. Taxonomy (GTDB): domain Bacteria; phylum Acidobacteriota; class Aminicenantia; order Aminicenantales; family Aminicenantaceae; genus CAYTTR01. The sequence goes on along the minus strand of CAYTTR010000020.1, from coordinate 28,030 downwards.
TTTTAATATTCACGGCGTTGAGAGGAGGGTTCGAAGTCATAAACTTCATATTTTGAGAGGAGAGAATAGAATGGCCGATATTTTAGAAGAAATCAAAAAAAATCTTATTGCGGGAAGAGTCGATAAAGAAGATGAGGGATTCGAGGAAGATATGGCAGGACAGCCCGGGGTGACCGAATGGGTTCGCAAGGCACTAGAGGAAAACATTCCTCCCGCCGACATTCTGGCTAAAGCCCTGACACCGGGGATGGAAGAGGCGGGTCACCTTTTTGAGGAAGGAGAATACATGGTGCCGGATATGTTGGCATCGGCGGAATGTATCGCCGAGGCCACCAAAATTCTGGAGCCTTATTTATCCGGTGAGGAGATTGAAAGCCGGGGAAAATTTATTATCGCTACGGTGGAGGGAGATCTCCATGATGTGGGAAAAAATATTGTTTCGACCATTCTTCAAGCTTCCGGCTTTGAGGTTCTTGACTTGGGAACGAGTGTCAAGTCCGGTGATATCGTCGGCAAAGTCAAGGAAACCAAGGCCGCCTTTCTCGGACTTTCGGCTCTTTTAACCTCGACGATGACGCATATGAAAGAAACCATAGACCTTTTGAAAGATGAAGGAATCAGGGACCAGGTTATCGTCTGTATCGGAGGCGCCCCTGTGTCCGAGGAGTTCGCTCAAAAGATAGGAGCCGATTTGTACGGCGAGGACGCTTTTGACGCGATCAATAAGCTGGAAAAAATCAGCCCATAGAATGCCTGAGCGAAAAAATAAAAATGTAAAACATTTTTTTACACGAAAAGGGATCGAGAGAGGAGAATGATCGTGCCGAGAGGATTGAACATAAAAAGACGCTCTTTTCTGACAGAGGAGGAATGCCGGATCGTTCATGATTGGTCCTGCAGACTTCTCGAAGAAACCGGAGTTGAGCTGACCAGCCCGAAAGCTTTGAATCTTTTCAAGGAAGCAGGAGCTGTTCGGCAGGAAGGCCGGATTAAGCTGACCCGTGATATGGTCGAGAAGGCGGTGGAAAAAACAGCCAAAAATTTTGTCATGAAGGCCAAAAACCGGGAGAATGATATTTTTCTTGACTCCAAAAATCCCCGGGTCCATTTCGGTACAGGAGGACAGGCTCTTTATGTCCTGCGAAGGGATAACGGCGTCTTTCAAAAAAAGAACGCCGTCACGAAGGATTTGGTGGATATTCTCCGGATCTGCCAGGATTTGGAGAACGTCGATTTTATTACCCGTCCCTTAGAGCCCGATGTTCCCGATGAGGAGATGGACCTGGAAAAGACCAGGTTATTCCTCGCCCACACCAACAAACACATGAACCTGGCCAACCTCATCATGGAAGAACGCCTTCCGGAAATCATCAGTCTGGTTGAAGACAGGTCTCTTATCTCTTTTATTTCCTGTGTTGCCGTCAGCCCGCTGAATCTGGTCAGTCCGACGGTTGAAAAATACATGCGCATCGTGGAGGAGGATGTTCCAGTGGCCATATCCAGCTGTCCTCAAGCGGGTTTAACGGCCCCGCTGTCGGAAGTGGGGGAGATCATTCAAGTCAACGCCGAGATTCTCTCAGCCGTTGTCCTGGCCAATTTGGTTCGTCCAGGTGCGAAAGTGCTTTACCGCGGTATCCCCATAACCTCCAACCTTCATCTGGATGTTTCACCCCGCTGGTGCCAGCCGGACAGCATCAGGCGTGTCTCGTTGATAACCGACATGGCGTTTTTTTACGGTATTCCCTGCTGCGGAACGGCCGCCGTATCCGACGAAAAGGAACCCAATTCCCAAGCATTGTCGGAAAAAATCCTCGGATGGATTTTCGAGGCGGCCGCCGGAGCCCAGTTCATCAACAGTTCGCTGGGCATGCTGGAGCAGGTTATGACGGTCAGTCCGGAACAGTACATCATCGACGATATAGGGATTTCTTTGGTCAAAAAGTATTTTGCCGAAGAGTCCGGCCGGGATATAAAAAAAATCGCCTGTACGTCCGCCGTCACATTCCTGGACAGGTTCGGGATAAAAACAACCGAAGACATGGCGCGAGAAATCGAAAACCGTATCGGCTTCATTCTCAATCCCAAGGAAGAATATTCCCCGGAATCCGCTGAAGCTCAGGTACATCTCATCGGCAAAGCCGTCGCCTCCGGGAAAAGCGGTCAGCATTTCATGAAAACTTCCCGGACGGGACTCCGAAAGGGGTGGCTGTACAAGGGGAATAAGATTGAAGGGGAGATGAATCTGGAAGAAGTTATTCAGATAAAAAACCGCCTTTTGCGAGCGGGAAAAAAGGAAAATTTGGAACGTGGCTGAAGTTC
>CAYTTR010000020.1:20665-25611 GCA_964440805.1 uncultured Eubacteriales bacterium | reverse complement strand
AAAGATACGGCATCTGACCAGCGGAAAGACGGCTAAGGCATAATACAAGAAATGAATAAAGGAGATTATTATGAGTGCTATTACAGGAATTGTCGGCAAGACCGTCAATAAAGAACAATTAAACGAAATGTTGAAAAAGATACGTCACAGGGGACCGGACCGTTTTCACATTTTGGAAATACCGAACGGGGGGGCCGCCGCTGGGGAACTGACGTTATCCCCGCGTTCTACGCCGGCGCTGTCCGGTGAAGAGATGCCGGTCGTCCTTTTAGATGGTGAGATTTATAATTCCCTGCCTGAAGACACTTCCAATGTTGAGTCTATCCGCCGTCTTTATGTCAAAGAGGGGAAGGACTGCTTTTCACGTTTGGACGGAAGTTTTTCCTGTGCGGTTATCGATGAGGAGGAAACCATACTGGCCCGGGATGCCGTCGGTGCCCGCCCGTTGATTTACCGTCAGGAGAACGGATTTTTGTGTTTCGCATCAGAGGCCAAATCCCTGCTTAATCATGTCAGCCGTGTTCATGAATTGGAGCCGGGATTTCTCTTTTCGACTCGTGAGGGCCTGAAGAGCTTTGAACCTTATGACCCTCCTGTCCCCGGCTTCGATACGCCTGAAGAGGCGGCCGGTATTCTGGAGGACATCTTATTCAAAGCCATTAGAAAAAGAATGGAGGATGGGGCGGTTAAAGGCGTTTCCTTAAGCGGTGGATTGGACAGTTCCATCATAGCCGCCGTCGCCAAATCCATCGACCCGGATATCAAATTATTCAGTACGACCATCAAAAGATATCCCAGCAAGGATATCAAGTATGCCAGGCTCATGGCGGATTATCTGGGACTCGAACACCATGTTTATGAGATCACCGATGAGGATATCGTTTCCTTTATTCCCGACGCCGTCTGGTTTATGGAAACATTCGACGAGGATTGTATCTCCGGGGCAATCGCCAATTTTTACACATCGAAGATGATTTCAGATTTCACTCATTGTGTTTTGGTCGGAGAAGGGGCCGATGAGCTTTTCGGGGGTTATTTCAGGGAACTGAAAAATATCCCCGACCCGAAGGAAAAAGAAAGAATTGCCAAAAAGCTTGTTCAGATCGCTTACAACACGGCCTTACGCCGCTTGGACCGAAGCTGGTTCGCCAATTCGGTCAGCTACCGGACTCCTTTTCTGGACCCGGAAGTGGTCGGCCTGAGTAACCGGATTCCCATGAACCTCAAAGTCCGGTATGACGAGGAAGAAGCCCGGGATGTCGAAAAATGGATCCTGCGAAGGGCTATGCAGAAATGGCTTCCCCCTGAAATCGCGGCCCGCCCCAAGCTGCGGTTCGCCGGCGGCACGGGGGTAGACGACCTGATGGATGAGCTGACGGCAGGAAATGTCAGTCAAGATGAATTTCAAAAAAACCCGAAGACGGAAAACGGACTGCTCCTCAATTCCCCGAAAGAGCTCCATTATTACAGGCTGTTCAGGGATAAATACCCGAAGGATTATGAGGAGCTCGTGGTGCGTTGGGATCCGTTCAAATAAGTACCGCTTCATCGGGCTCCGGAGCATATCAGCCTGTTATAGGATGGCTGATAAAATAAATGGAGTTAAGAGAACATGTCCTCTTGTTTGTTCTGTGACATCCTAAACGGCCGGGAAAGGGCATCTTTTGTTTATCGCGGCGATGTTGTCTCGGTGTTCATGGATATTCGACCCATCAATCCCGGCCATCTTCTGGTCGTGCCCAACAGACACGCTTCTTATCTCGCCGACCTCGACCCTAAAACCGGAGCCCGCATGTTCCAAACGGCACAGCGAATGTCACAAGCCTTGCGCCGGACAGATCTCAGGTGCGAAGGGGTCAATTTTTTTCTGGCTGACGGAGCGGCCGCTCATCAGGAGATTTTTCATGTCCATCTTCACGTTTTTCCCAGGTACCGGGGAGACGGGTTCGCGGTAAAGGTCGGGGAACACTATTATCAAAAAACCCCGCGTTCGGAGCTGGAAAAAAACGCGGAAAAATTACGGAGGGTTTTGCAGCCGGACTGAAAGAACCGGCCTGTTATCTCTCAAGCGGTTAAGATATAATAAAATAAGAATGATAGGAAAAACGGCTGAAATCGAGGCTCGGGACCTTACCAAGAAGTTTAACGGCCTGACCGCCGTGGACGGCATTTCTTTTTCCGTACAAGAAGGGGAAACCATGGTCCTTCTCGGAACTTCGGGATGCGGAAAAACAACGACTCTGAGGATGCTGAACCGGCTGGTCGAGCCCACTTCAGGAACTGTTTTGCTGAAGGGAGAGAACATTCAGGAACGGAATCCCGAAGAACTGCGAAGAGGGATCGGATATGTCATTCAGGATATCGGTCTTTTTCCCCACTATACCGTCGAGCAGAATATCGCCATGGTTCCCCATCTTTTGAAATGGGATAAAAAGAAAATTCGAAAGCGTGTTCATGAACTGTTGGATTTGGTCGGACTCCCTTCCGAAAAATTCGTGAAGCGATACCCCCATGAGCTGAGCGGGGGGCAGCAGCAGAGAATCGGGCTGGCCCGGGCCTTTGCGTCGGATCCCGCGGTCATCCTTTTGGATGAACCCTTCGGCGCTCTGGATCAGATCACCCGCAGGGACATCCAGAAAGAATTCAAATCCCTGGAATCATTTCTTAGAAAAACCATGATCCTGGTGACCCACGATGTTTTTGAGGCCTTCGACATGGGAGACAGGATATGCCTCATGGATAAAGGAAAAATCAAGCAGTTGGGGACGGCCAAAGAACTCCTGTATTCTCCCGAGAATGATTTTGTCCGGGATTTTCTTCAAGCCAACCGTTTCCTCCTCGAGCTTCAGGTTTTTACCCTCAAGGATATTCTGGATGAGGTTTCCAAAAGTCCGCTCTCCGATAAAGACCTGCCTGAATTTAAGGAAACAACCAGCCTTCTGGAAGTTCTGGAGACATTGGAGCGTTCGCCCGGAAAACAGACCTTTTTTCGTATTTTGGATGAGGACGGAGATGCTCGTACCGAGCTGAAGGCCGGTGAGCTTTTAGCCGCCTTTTACCGCGTGAAACCTTAAGAGATATAATGCAGAGTTTGAACGCGTTTTACATATTCATCATCGACCGGCGTTTTGAAATACTCGAGCAAACCATTGAGCACATCGGGTTGACCGTGTTGGCTCTGACCATAGCCGTATTCATCGGTCTGCCTTTAGGGATTTTCCTGACCCGAAAGAAAAAAATATCATCACCCGTTTTGGGGATGGTGGGCGTTATCCAGACTATCCCCAGTGTCGCCCTCTTGGGTTTTTTGCTTCCTCTGCTGGGTATCGGAGTCGTTCCGGCCGTGGTCGCTCTTTTCCTCTACGCTCTGCTTCCCATCATCAGGAATACCTTTACCGGGATCAATGAGGTCGACCCCTCCGTCAGGGAGGCCGCCCTGGGGATGGGCATGTCGGACCGCCAAATTTTATTGAAAGTGGAACTTCCCCTGTCCGTATCGGTCATCTTTGCCGGGATTCGAACGGCCACGGTTATCAACGTCGGCATCGCCACCCTCTGCGCTCTCATCGGTTCGGGAGGACTCGGTGAATTCATTTTCCGGGGGATCGCCCTTAATAATATTCATATGATCCTGGCCGGTGCTATTCCGGCCGCCCTCCTGGCCCTTGTCTTTGACCTGGGATTAGGGATTGTCCAAAAGGTCATCCACCGTTTCATCAAGCCGTTTCTTATTATATCCGCCATCCTGCTTTTTGTTTTGGTCCCTTTTTTTATCGTTCCTTCCTTTATTTCATCCTCTTCCGGTTTTAAAGCCGGCTTCACGGCGGAATTCATGGAAAGAGCCGACGGCTACCCGGGACTCAAAGAGACTTATGGACTGGATTTGGAAACCGTGGAACTTGACCCCGGATTGATGTACAGGGCGCTGAAGCGGAAAAAAGTGGATCTCATCTGCGGTTTTTCCACCGACGGCCGCATCAAAACTTATAACCTTAAAGTGTTGAAAGATGATAAAGATTATTTTCCGCCCTACCATGCCGCTCCTTTGGTCCGGGGGGATGTGATCAGAAAATATCCGGTTTTGAGGCGGATTTTCGAGGACATGGAAGGAAAAATATCGAATGAAAAAATGGCCGCCATGAACTACCGGGTCGATCATGATAAAATGGATCCCTCCGCGGTCGCCGAAGACTTCGTAAAAGAGATGGGAATTGTTCCGGTCTCATCCGGCCGGAAGAGAAGAAAGGTCGTCATAGGGAGCAAAAATTTCACGGAGCAGTTTATCCTGGCCCATGTTTTTGCCCTCCTGATCGATTATCAAACCGACTTAGAAACCGTCTTAAAAACGGGATTGGGAGGGACGAAGATCTGTTTCGATGCCCTGCGTAACGGAGAAATCGACCTTTATCCGGAGTATTCGGGAACGGCGCTTCTCGTCCTGCTGGAAGCGGATAAGCCGGAGTTGAGATCGCTGCGGAGGGAGGGACGAGTCGAAAACCGTGTCAAGAAAGGCATGAAGGAACAATTTGATATGGAATGGCTGAGCCCGCTGGGGTTCAACAATACTTATGCTCTCATGATGCGCGGCCGGCAGGCGGAAAAATGGAAGGTGGAAACCATTTCCGATGTGAAAGAAACATTTGAAGAAAAAAATCCGTATAAATAATAGAAAAATACGGAGAAAAAGTATGCTGAAAAATTATTTAAAAACGACCTTCCGGAATCTGAAAAGACACAAAGCCTATTCAATAACCAATATTCTGGGCCTGGCCGTTGGATTGAGCGGTCCTGCTCAAATTGTTCTGGGTTACCCTCAGCAGATAGAGGATGTATTCTTCTTCCAGTTCATCCAGAGTGGACAGGTCCTCCCGCCGGATATAAGGAATTCCTCCGGGCTCTTGAGCCCACTGCTTAAAATATTCCGGAAGGTCCGGCACATCCACAAA
>CAYTTR010000020.1:0-20565 GCA_964440805.1 uncultured Eubacteriales bacterium | reverse complement strand
ATCTTCATTACGGCAGCCTTTCGGTATCCGGTATATTGTTTCGGTACAAATAGAAAGAGAATAAACGCACCCCGTTTCAGTATAAAGAAGTTCTTGCGATCCAGGGATGAGGGATGAAAGAAGCCGGTTCATTCCTTACCGATTCTTATCTCAACGCGGCGGTTCTTCTGTCGGCCTTCCGGGTTATCGGAGCCGTCCGCCTTGGTATTGGGAGCCACAGGTTCGCTCTCCCCTTTGCCGATAGTTTCTATCCTTTCCTGGTTAATACCCTCCCGGTCCACCAGCCACTGCTTGACAGCCTCTGCCCTCTTCCTGGAAAGTTCCAGATTATAAGATTCAGCCCCCTTGGAATCAGTGTGGCCGATAATGGTCACCGGATACTGGTAAGCGCTGATAATCTCTCCAACCTTGGACAGGGTTTCTTCGGCATCCTCCATAATGGTCCATTTGTCGAAATCGAAAAGAATATCGCCGGGGAGTTCGATCAGATATTCGGTCTCTGTTTCCTTTGCTCCCAGTTCCTTGAGAGCCGCCTGGATCTTCTCGCTCCGGGCAGATACTCCCCGCACGATGCCTTCGACGATTAACACTTTAAAGGTGATCTGAAGGGCGCCTCTCTCCGGACCCAGGGCCTTGAGGGCTTCGACAGCTTTCTGATGAGCTTCCGCCGGTATAACCATCTCATCTTCATCCAAGCTGAAGGCAGCAGAGATTGTCCAACTCCAGAGTGTCAAGATAGCGATTGCAAGAAGAAGAAATTTGTTTCTAACTCTCATTTTTGACTTCAATTATTTTTGACTCTATTCCAGCGAGACCTCTTCGAACGGGAAGAAAAGAGGAATAGTGATGTCGATCGTCTCAGGATTGTCGGCGGGAACCGGAAATTTCACCCAGAAGCCTGCCGAAGAGCCTGCGTCGATGGAAAACCGATATCGACCGCCTTCCCAATCTTTTTCTTTGGGGCCGGCAATGAACTGTCCTTCGGAATCCTTAAGAGGAAAATACTTCTTCTGGTTGGCCGCATCAACGATATAGCAGTCCTTGAAGTAGAATTCCACTGTTTTTCCATCACTTCCGGTATTGCGGATTTTAAATCGAAGGGTCAAGACATCGTTGCGGATATTGAGTCCGGTCAGGTCGGCCTCGAATCCCTCCATAACATCGCTTTCCTGGGTCTGGATGACATCGGCCGCTCCTAGCAACCCGAAACAAGCCAAAAACAGGATAACAGCATAGCCAAACAAAGAATTCATAAAAGATTTCATGAAAATCTCCTTTCCTTTTTGAAATTTTGTGTCCTCAAAGCGGGCTAATCTCACTTTTTGATAGGAATTTTGTTTTTGGGTTCGCTCCAAATTCTTCCCAATTTCTCTCAATTCCCACCCGTTAACATGCTGATATGAGGATATCACACCGAAAACGACGAGGTCAATGACTTAAAATGCGACATAAATCCCCTGGAATCTACAAATCATCAAGTTTTAATTAAACTTCTCCCTCGAATCGGAAAAAACATCCAAGGAGGCTTTTAAAAATATTCCCCACTCTCCTCGGCTGCCATCAGAAGATCCTGCGGTCTCATATTCTCTGAGGAACCTCTCAAAATAATAAAAGAACACACGATAAAAAACTGAATGTTCCGGATGACGCCGGCGGTAGGTTCCTGCCACGGCAGGAAGGATGATTCGTGAAATGGGCCAGATTGCAGAAGGAGTATAAAAGGAACGCCCAGCCCGCCTCCAGGCAATGAGACTTTCGGTCAAGTTTTCTACTTTCTTCTTCAATTCTTTAATCATTTATTTACTTCCCTGGTTAATTTAATACTTTTTTTATATTTTTTGGCTGATTGGTTTGCTTCTAAGGCTGACCACCAGGGTTATGGTGCAGTTAAGAAGCAAACCTACCAAGCCGAGGGCAAATAGCTAAGCCGGGTCTCTCTAAGAGCTTACCACCAATTTGCCAGGCCAAGGCCCCGAACTGAACAGATCTTAAAAAATTTTCGCAGTTCCCAGATTGTAGTTATATTTATAAATTGCTATTTAAACAAAATTCTGTAAAAAAATAAAAGAATATTGTCTGTCCCTCATCTTTGAATACGGGCTATCATTTCGCTTTCTTCAGTCTAAAGGAACTTTTTATCTCCAGTTACCTTAGTAATACATATTAATGCCGAAAGAGAAAAAATGGCCGGAAAACCGGTATTGAGCGGATTCAGAATAGTAGTAGTAAGCAAGATGAAAATAGAAAGGATATTTGGGAACGTACCGCAGGAGAACACCAATAGATGAGGCGTTTACCTCTTCTGAATTTTTGTACAAATTAAAATTAGGACCCAAGGAGAAACCATTAAACAAAGTATATCTGAATCCTCCTTTTACTGAATAAATAGAGATCCGGCGGGTCTCCTCATCCGGATACCAGAGGATGGAGCTTTCATTTAAATAATAAATCCCTCCATTTAGAGCAATTCTTTCGGTCAAACGAAGTTCTGTTCCTGCATCCATAGCCAGAGCAGAATAATCATCAGTGCCCGAAAAAAGAGATGTGGCAGCGTAGAAATCATGTCCCCATTTTTGGGCGTATATAGCAGTAGTGAAGTTATTCAAACGGGCTTTTCTCTCCACGGTTTTTTCAAGTTCATTAATATAGTCATATTCAATATTATGCAGATAATACTTCACTAATAATGACGATTGGTAAGTTAGATTGACCCTTATTCCTACCCAAGGAGTTATAGAAAAAAAATTATTAGGTCCTATATAGCTTTCTATTCCAGCTTGAGGTCGGACTTCTGCCTGGAGAAAAATTTCACCAAAAAAAATGAAAAAAAAGCATAGGATAACCATTTTTGTTTTCATTTCGATTTTATCCTCCTTATGGTTTAGTCCTTTCACCTTTTATTTTCTGTTGATTTTTTTCTTTTTTGAAGGAGAGGCGAATCTGGGAGTTTTTTCCCAACTTATTTTCTTCTTCTGAAAAAACTCCTGATAAATAGCTCGAAACACCAAAATAATCCATCCCTGACAATATGTAAAGTACATTAGAACAATTATTCCTAAATTTTCCAGTGAAGCTTCCTTTTCCAGGGCGGTAATCATCATTATTTCAATGGTAAATAAAAGAAAGGCACATATCCAGACAAGCAAATACGGGCCAGGTGAATGGACTGCAATAAAGCCTATGCCGCATGTTATAAAAAACAAATGAGAGAGCAGAATTGCTCCTAAAAAGAAATAATAAAGTAAAAATAAATAAGTGACCTCCAGGATAACGCTTAATTTTCCTTTTCGTAAAGAGGGGAAAAAATATTTCTTTAGAATGTAAATATTTCCCCTGACCCAGCGGCTCCGTTGTTTGAGCCACACGCTCCATTTCTCAGGCTCTTCTTCCCAAGTTACTGAATAGGGTATAAATTTTATTCTCTCTCCGTATTCTAACAGCCTTAAGCTTAACTCAGTATCTTCGGTCAAAGCCTTTTCATCCCAGCCGCCGTACTTTTTCAGAATACTCCTGCGGAAGACAAAATTAGTACCGGGAAGTATTGCGCTTTTAAGAGTCATAAAACGGCCGGCCTGAATTATAAGCTGGAATGATAATGTTTCCAGATTAATAAATCTGGTTAAAAGATTCCTGCTTCGATTGCGGGTCCGGAACTTTCCAAAAACTGCAGCCAGACCAGGATCTTTAATCATATTTGCTATAAGATAACGAAGCGAATTTGGTTCCGGAGTATTATCTGCATCATAAACAGCTACATATTCATATTGAGCCTCCAGAAATCCCAGGTTCAGAGCATGAGGTTTACCCCTTGCCGCTTCCCTTTCAGGAACATTAAAAAGCTTTACTCTGGAATCCTTTCGGGAAATCTCTTTAACAATTGCAGCAGTTTCATCAGTAGACCCATCGTTTATTACTATTATCTCCATTTTATCCGAAGGGTAATTAAGATCCATGAGGGATTCTAAGGTGTTTTTAATTACCAGGGCCTCGTTGTGAGCTGGAATAAGCAGGGAAACCGGAGGAAATTCATTTATTTCCCATTTTTCTATATTTGTCTTTTCTTTGGTGGATTTTATATAAAAAATCAATCCTGAAAAGGTGAAAAAAAGTTGATAAAAAATCATCAACCAGATAAAAACAACAGCCAGCAGAAAAAAAACTTCAAAAATTGAACTGCTGTAAGCCATCAAACTTTCTTGCTGTGAATAAATCTTTTAAGAGTAAATATCAAAAATATTATTAAAAGACTGAAAATAGCCAGCGTACTTATAAGTACAATTAGATTGGACATACTCAAACTTAAGGCTGATAAAAACACCTGAGTATAACCTCGGGTAATAATTTTTGCTCTGGAGCTGGAGGGAGGAAGATATACAATCCAGCCTCTCTGGCCTTCTTTTTTTGAAAAATCATAGTCTTTTCCATCCAGAATTATTTTAAGTGGCTCATCTGTAATATCCAGGTAAGACGCTCTGTTTGCTTGATAATCAAGCGAAACTCCTCTCAAGTGGATATCGGTTTGCTTTAGCTCCTCAGAAAAGTCCATTATCCTTGTCTTTGATTTAAGATTAGTCAGAAGCCCACTGAAACCTGATTTAATTTCAATACTAGGCTCACCTGAAGGAACAAGAAGACGGTTTTTATAGAACGAGCCGGCAGGTTTTTCATCTAAAAATAAATGTTCAATTTCATCACCTGCAAACAATACTTCCCCTCCTTTATCTGACTGAATATTAAGCTTTTCTCCTATCCATGACCAATAACTATTTGAGTTTAAAACAAAGGGTAACATCTGGGTATCTACTTCATAAAGTGAATTTTCAGAGTAAATAATAAATCGCTGACCGTTGTCAATGATTTTCTTAAGCCTCTGGTAAAGAGCTGTTCCAGTGGGATATGATGTCGGTGCACCGGGGATAAAACTGCGTTCTCCAGGGAATGAAGTTATGATTAGTTGAATAATATCAAAGGGCTCAGCCAGGGTTTCCCACTTCTTCTCAGGTTCAGGAATAAGCTGCCAAAGAACATTATATTGGAATTTGATTTCATTCACCTTGGTTAAAGAAATACCGGGATCCGGCCTCCGGGCATCATGGGTCAGAATTATTTCTATAAATTTTTCTTTCTCTTGCCGGAAATCTTCAAGCACGGCCAGGAGGGCTTCTGTATATTCCTCTGAAATTTTTTGCCGGAAATCTAAATATTTCTGCCAGGATTCTCTATTTTCTTCCCAGTAATAAGATGACAATTTGTTAAGTAGCTCAATGGGATCAAAACCATGCTCTTCATTAAAAGCATGCCTGATTGACGGATGAAAGGGAGTCATTGATCCGGGATCTGGAGGGAATTCTGATTCAAACCCCAGTCTATTAACGGTGATCCCATCCCAATCATAGGTGTTTAAAATCCGCTTCCATTCCTCTAAAGCCTTTTTGCGTGCTTCCGGAACACCCAGGGCAACAGGATAACGCCAGGTACCTTCCGGATCTTCTCCTTTTGCGTTCTTTTCCCGCCACTCGGGATTTTCCAACCAGAATTTTTCATGGACAAGAGGCGGTTCAAGCCAGGCATAAACGAGCATTGAATTCTCATGAGCCAGTCTTATCAAGCGTTCATAATCATAGGTCCACTCCGGATAGAAATGCCAGGCAGAGGCATGAATTACACTTACTCCACTCCTGCGCCAGAATTTAATCAGCTCTTCCACCGCAATATCTTCTCTCTGTGAGGGATTAAAAAAAACGTCTGCTCCCCTACCTCTCAAGAGAGGAAAAAGGTCAAGTGCCCGGAAGACATGAGTAAGAAAATGGGGATATCTTGAAATGCCCTCAGAGCTCTCTTTATCAAAAAGCGAACCCAAATACAAAAATTTTCCTTTCCCCCAAGAAGAAGAAATAACAAGGGAAGCTTCGGTTATCTTGTCCCTGTAGACGTATTCAGCATCGCCTGGTGCTTCAAATACATTTAAGGTGACCGGTTCTACCCAGGTTATTTCCAGGTCGGGATAGGCTAAATCTTCAGGCCGGCTCACTTGAATAATCCTGTCGGTTTTCTCAATCCCCAGGGCATCTGAGAGCGGACTGTATCCACTGGTGATGAGTGAAATATCTCCTTCTTCCAGTCTTTCAAGTATAAGTTCAAGTTGAAGGTCCCCGAGTTTAAGAGCCGAGGCTTCAGGTATTATTAATAAGTTTATTTCCTGGGGCAGTGTTATAAATTCTTCTACCGGTAAGCGGCTTAAAGAAATTCCGGCAACTCTAAAAACAGATTCATAACTTAAAATTTCGCTCGTTTGACCTTTATCTGCTTCCAGGGTATGAATGAGAATAGCAAAAGGAACCTGCGCGCTTTCTCCCTGGAAATTGGCAACTTCACTAAGAGCTTTAATTCGGGAATATCTTGAAGGATCCTTTTCCAGGGCAGCTTTTTTAACCTCCTCTTCCATGGGAGTAGCGAAATCGAGGGTATACATTTCCTTCAGGGAAAGATGGAACGTTTTTTCTATCTTTTCCCCTGGAACAACCTTTATTTCCTTCTGTGATTTTATAATTCCAGGAAAAAGAAGCGAGATTTCATTACCCAGGCTGAAAGGAGGATTAAACTCTATCAAGCCAGAAGAATTTTTTAGTAAGCCGAAAGATGTCTTGACTTCTATTGGTAAGGAAGCTGCATTAGTGAATTTAAATCCATCCTTTTTAAGCTCCCGTACTATAGTTTTTAATACTTCGATATCAACAAAAGGGTGGAAAAAGAAAGAAGCTACCCCATCACGGACTACTTTCAGTTTATCGGCCGGCTCCAGAATCCAGTCAGGCTCAGGTCTCTCCAAGGGGACATAACCTAAATTTTCCGGGATCATGGTTTGACCGAAACGGTCAGAAAAAAGAGCATAAGGAAGGTATTGATCCGTTCCTCTCTTGTCAATGGTCTGTTTTCTTTCCATAGCCAGAGAAAAAATATTGCTTATTAAGGAATAAAATTCCTGGGGGGCTGCATAATGGGGAGTTTCCCATATTAAAGGAAAAAGTCCATTTATCCAGCACTCTCTTAACCCCCTCTCAATTCGCTGACGTATTATATTTATAGTTTGTCCCTGGACCGGACTGTCATTAACCGGATCCCAGAATTCGTAATCCGTAGTGGTCTCTAAAAACCTCTGATGAGTCACCCCATGCATCACCAGGGTTCCTCCCTTTCTTACCATATGTTTGAGAGCGGAAACAAGGGCAGGCCGGTCACTAAGAGATATATGCAGGTTTTCTTCCGGGTTAACGTAAAACGGAGTGAAGGCAACCTGAAAAGGAACTCTTTGGCGGTAAAGAAAATCTGCAATATTTTTTAAAACTCCTGGGTCTGACAAGGGATGGACATCTTCAATACGAACCATAGCTGAATTCACAGGTAAATGATTCTCATGAAGAATGTCATGAAGAAGGTCAGCAAATACCAGAAATTTTCCTCCCTCAACAGCATAGGCAGTGGGGAGGTCGGCAAAGAACCAAAAAAAACGGCCGCAGCGCACAGCATAGGGAATCTCATTACTCTGATCTTGGTTAAGAGCAGAAGCAAGAACAGCACAGCGAAAAGGATCAATTATTTCTACAACCTGGGTCCAGGGTTCTTTTTTAACTAAAAATTTTTGTTTATATTTTACTCGAGTAAAAATATCCGGGACCGATTGTTTAAATTTCAGTCCAAGCTTTTGAGAAATTGCTGGATAAGAAAGAAGCTGTTCCAGATTTAATCCCAACCAGCAGAATGAAGTTTGAAGATTTTTTATATCATTAATAAGTTCGTCCGGGATGATGGTCTCACCTTCGCTACCCACGTAAAAAATGTTGTCATAATTTTTCAACAATCCCGGCCGGTATTCTTCAAGGGATTTTAATTCCACCCTGGTTTTAAAGTGGCGAAGAAGCTCTCCAATCTGAATAGCATCATTCTTATTGCTCGCCGGATCATAAAGCACCAAACACGATTTCACCTTGTACCAGCGGTCTGCATTCTCAAAAACCCTCCACGCTTCTTTTTTATCCAGAAGACTGGAACTATATATATCAAATCCGCTTGCTCCAGCCTGAAGAATCCCTTGAAGTGATTGAGCCAATTGTTCAGGACTTACCGCTACACCGGGAAAATCGGTAATCTCTAAATGGGGAATAACATCAATGGGATAATCCAGATTCAGAATTAATTCTTGAAAAGCAGAAGCTGGCCATTCCGGGGAAAAAACAACTCCCTCATTACCAAAAAGACTTTTCCATTCCTGCCAGATAAACTCGGGACAAATGAAATCAGGTTTTCTTTCATCATAATTGTTGAGAATGGAAATTAAATCCAAACCGGTCTCAACTTTTATTTTGTCCCAGGATAAAAGATGACCGGATGAATCTGCCCCAACTACAAAGGTTAGTGAAGCTTCCCTCTGAAGCTTATGAACCTCTTCAAAACTATGGCCGAGGAGATTAGTAAGAGGTTCGGCTCTTATATTTTCCGGTTTGTCTTCGACTTTATCGGCTGCTTCAAGGCATAATCGGCAATAACAGGCATCCCCTTCTTTTGAGCTTACTCCAGGCTCTGCAAAATCAATGCCGGATAGAGTGGGATAATTTGCCAGAAGATCCTTAATAAAACCCAGCCACCAGGCTAAAGCTTTTGGATTACGGGCACAAAGCGGATATTCCATGCCGGGCGCAGTGTATTCTTTACCTTGAGAGTCTATTTTTCTCCAATCGGGATTTTCCTCCCAGGCTACCTGGTGATTCATAACAGGAAGCCAGGCAAAAACTCTTATTTTCCGTTTAGCACATTCTTTTAAAACATGCTTTAAAAGATCATACTCACCAAATTCCCCTTCTTTATTGTAGATGTATTTAGTGCGGTAAAAAGCTCCATAAGAAGGATCATAAGCTCTGAAAAAAATAAGATTAATTCCTGCTTTGCTCCAGCGCTCAGCCAGCTCTTTGGCTAATTCGGAGGGGCGCTTTCCCACATAATAAAAAGAGGGGTCAAAGCGGAGCGCTTTAACTCTTTTAAGCTGAGGGATTAAGCTTGGAGTGCTGATATATCTATTGACATCTCTCTTCAGAGTCCAATTTTTCCAAAACCTAATGCCAGTGAATCCAGCCAAAGCAAGAAGAATAACCAGAAGAATTAAACTAAACTTTTTTCTAAAGGACATATTAAAGAGTTTCTTCCAGAACATTTACAATTTTCTGAGCTGCTTTTCCATCTCCATAGGGATTTTCAATTCGGGCCATTTTCTCATAGGCTGATTTATTTTGAAGAAGTTTCAGAGCTTGGGCAACTATGTTTTCACTTTTTATTCCCACAAGAAGAGCAGTGCCGGCCTTAATACCTTCCGGTCTCTCCGTTTTTTTCCGTAAAACTAAAACCGGTTTTCCAAGTGAGGGAGCCTCTTCTTGGATTCCTCCTGAATCTGTCAAAATGATATGCGATTTTTTCATCATCCACACGAAGGAAGAATAATCCAGGGGGTCAATCAAAAAAATGTTAGTAACGGAAGCTAATTCAGACTTCACCGGATTTTTCACTTCTGGATTGGGATGAAGAGGCCAGATAATCTGAACTTGGGGAGCTCTCCGGGCTAATTCTTTTAATCCCAGGCAGATACTTCGTAAATCAGGCCCAAAGCTTTCCCTGCGGTGGACAGTAACTAAAATATTTTTCTTTTTCTCCCATTCCAGTCCGTATGAGTTAAAAAAACGGGCTTCAAACTTTTTATTTAATGAAGCGGTTTTTTGTCTATCCAGAGTCAGAAACAGGGCATCTATTCCGGTATTACCGGTAATAAATATTTTTTCCTGGGGTATGTTTTCTTGTAAAAGATTCCGGGAAGCTATTTCCGTTGGAGCAAAACACCAGTCTGAAAGAACATCGGTCATTCTTCGGAACTGTTCTTCAGGAAAAGGGTTGTATTTATCCCCTGACCTTAAGCCAGCTTCGACATGAGCGATTTTTATCTTTTTGTAATAGGCAGCTAAGGAAGCTAAAAAGGTAGTATTGGTGTCACCCTGAACTACCACTGCATCAGGATTTTCTTTCTTAAGCACAAGTTGAAGCTTCTCCAGGCCTCTTACAGTCACTTCAAAAAGACTTTGTCCCTTTTTCATTATATCAAGATCATAGTCCGGCACTATGTCAAAAAGCTCCAGCACCTGTTTCAGTAAATTTTTATGCTGAGAAGTCACACAAACAGTAGAAATTAAATTAGGCTTCTTTTTTTTTACCTCAATTATAAGAGGAGCAAGTTTTATTGCTTCCGGTCTGGTACCGAAGACAAGTAAAATCTTTTTCATTTGGGAAAATTGGGCCTTAATGAATGCTGCATATTATTTGTTTGAGGATTTAATATCATAAATTCATTTAGGAAATCAAGGATGACATAAAGACACCCAATAGACTATATTGTTAAGGAAAAACATAAGGCTGCACACCAGGAAGCGAGAAAAGGTCAATAAAGAAAGGAGCTCCCATGGAGAAATGCAAACAAGAGCGGGGAAAAGTGATCCTGTTTCCCTCTCACATCCAGGCGGGCATATTCGACCTCGACGGGGTGATCACCCAAACCGCCAAAGTTCATGCCTCGGCCTGGAAGGAGACGTTTGACGAATACCTGAAGGCTCATCCAGCCGGACAGGAGGAGACGAAGCCATTCGATATCGACAGCGATTACAGCCGGTACGTGGACGGCAAGCCCCGTTATGACGGAGTGAAGAGTTTTCTTGAGTCCAGGGGAATCGATCTTCCTTACGGGTCTCCCGATGATCCTCCGGATAAGGAAACCATCTGCGGGCTGGGAAACAGAAAAAACCAGCTTTTCCGCCGGAAAATCCGGGAACAGGGAGCGGAAACCTATCCTGCGGCTGTCGAGTTTATCCACAGGCTCAAAGAAAAAAAGGTCAAGACGGCTGTGGTCTCCTCCAGCAAGAACTGTCCGGTCATCCTGGAAGCCACCGGCCTTTCCGGACTCTTCGATACCAGAGTTGACGGGAATGATCTCGATAAATACAATCTTAAAGGAAAACCCGACCCGGATATCTTTCTGGAAGCGGCCAAAAGGCTGGACGTCCCACCGGAACGGTCGGTCGTTTTCGAGGATGCCCTTTCCGGTATTCAGGCCGGAAAGAGAGGCGGGTTCGGCTGCGTGATCGGTGTGGCCAGGAAGAATAATTCTTTATCCCTCAAGAAAGAAGGAGCTGATGCGGTGATCAAAGATTTCACTCAAATGGACCTCGGTTCCGAAGTCAGCCAAGGAAGGGCCAGGATAAAAGACCTTCCGTCGGCCCTGAAAAACCTGCTGGAAATCGAGAAGAGGTTAACGGACAAACGGCCGGTCCTGTTTCTGGACTACGACGGCACCCTGACTCCCATCGTGCGCCGTCCCGAGATGGCCGTGCTTTCCCAAGACATGAAGGAAACGGTAAAAGAGGCAGCAAAGAAATTGTTCGTGGGCGTGATCAGCGGAAGGGACCTGGACGATGTGAGGAACCTGGTGGGAATCCCTTCCCTTTGTTATGCCGGAAGCCACGGATTCGACATCTCGGGACCCGAGGGAAAGCATCTGGAATACCAGAAGGGAGGCGATTTTCTGCCCCGGCTGAAAAAGGCGGAGCAAAAAATAAAGGCTCGAGTGGAAACTATCGAGGGAGCGCACGTTGAGAGCAAGAAATTTTCCTTTGCCGTCCATTTCAGGGAAGCACCCCCGGATGAGGAACCCCAAATCGAACAGGCCGTGGATGAGGTAGTGGCCGCATTTTCCGGCCTTCGCAAGTCCTATGGAAAAAAGGTCTTCGAAATCCAGCCGGATCTGGATTGGGACAAGGGAAAAGCGCTGCTCTGGCTCCTGGAGAAGTTTCACCTTGACACGCCGGATGTGTTGCCCCTCTACATCGGCGACGATATCACCGACGAGGATGCCTTTCAGGTCCTTGAGGATAAAGGCATCGGGATCGTGGTGGGAGCTAATGACCGCGCTTCTGCTGCCCGGTACCGGCTGGATGATCCGGAGGGGGTCCGGCTTTTTCTTCAGAAGCTCGGGTCTATGGTGAAAGGAGAAGAGTAATGGACCCTTGGATTTTTGTCTATGAAGGATTCGATCCCGGAGAGGAAGGCTTGAGGGAAGCCCTGTGCACTCTGGGAAACGGGTATTTTGCCACCAGGGGAGCCGGCGCGGAAGCCCGGGCGGACGATGTCCATTATCCAGGGACCTACCTGGCCGGAGGATACAACCGGCTTAAAACCAAGATCGCCGGCAAGGTGATCGAAAACGAGGATCTGGCCAACCTTCCCAACTGGCTTTCCCTCACTTTCCGTCCGGAAGGAGGGAAATGGCTCGATGTCCAGGATGTGGAAATTCTTTCCTGCCGCCAGGAGCTGAATGTGAAGGAAGGAGTCCTTTCGCGGAAAATTCGATTCAGGGACGCCAAAGGAAGAGAAACCACCATGATCTACCAGCGGTTGGTTCACATGCGTTTTCCTCACCTGGCTGCCCAAAGGCTGGAGCTGGTGGCGGAAAACTGGTCCGGAAAGTTCGAGATCAGTTCAGCGCTGGACGGACGCATCATCAATGCAGGTGTAAAAAGATACAAGGCATTAAACTCCAAACACCTGGAACTTCTGGAGACCAGAGCCTCCGGAGATCTCATGCACCTGAAAGTTCAAACCAATCAATCGGAATTAAGGATCTCCATCTCCGCCCGGACCAGGCTGTATTCCGATGGTCAGCTCCTTTCCGTGGTGCCCCGGACCACGGAAAAAAAAGGCTACATCTGCCATCTTTTTACAGCCGAACTGGAAGAAGGCAAACCCCTTTCCGCGGAAAAAGTAATCTCTCTTCACACCTCCCGTGATAAAGCCATCTCCGAATGCGGCCTGGAATCTGAAAAAGATGTCCAGAGAACCGGGTCGTTCGATGATCTTCTCAGGTCACACAAGCTGGCCTGGAAACATCTCTGGGAACGTTTCCAGATCGAAATGGAATGGCTGAGCCCTTCGGAGCATAATAACCAGGAGCTCATCCTCAATCTGTATACTTTCCATCTTCTTCAGACCTCTTCCTACCACACCATGGACATGGATGTGGGGGTTCCTTCCCGGGGCTGGCACGGAGAAGCCTACCGGGGGCACATCTTCTGGGACGAGCTGTTCATCTTTCCCCTGCTCAACCTGAGGATTCCCGAGGTCACCCGGGCCCTGCTCATGTACCGCTACCGTCGGTTGGCCGAAGCCAGGGAAGCAGCCCGGAAGGAAGGCTATAAAGGGGCCATGTATCCCTGGCAGAGCGGGAGCAACGGACGGGAGGAAAGCCAGAGGATCCACCTCAATCCCAAATCCGGGCGGTGGATCCCCGACAATTCCCGGCTTCAGCGCCATGTAAACGCCGCCATCGCTTACAACATCTGGCATTATTACCAGGTGACCAATGACATGGAGTTCATCCTGTTCTACGGGGCCGAAATGCTATTGGAGATCGCCAGGTTCTGGGGAAGCATCGCCACCTATAACCCGGAGCACGAGCGGTATGAAATACTGGGAGTCATGGGGCCGGATGAATACCATGACAGCTATCCCGATTCCGAAAGGCCCGGATTGGATAACAACGCCTATACCAACGTCATGGCCGTCTGGGTGCTGAGACGGGCTCTTGAGCTTTTGAATATTCTGGCAGAAGACAGCCGGATCGAACTCTGCGAAGCCATTGGACTCCGGCCGGGAGAAATCGAGAAGTGGAAAGATATCATCAAAAAGATGAGAGTAGTTTTTCATGATGAGGGAATCATCAGCCAGTTCGAAGGCTACGACCGGCTGAAGGAATTCGACTGGGAAGGCTACCGGGAAAAGTACGATGATATCCAGCGCCTGGACAGGATTCTGGAAGCCGAGGATGACACGCCGAACAATTACAAAGCCTCGAAGCAGGCAGATGTGCTGATGCTTTTCTATCTTTTTTCAGCCGAGGAGCTGAACAAGATTTTTCAAGGCCTTGGATATCCTCTCGAAGAAGACACCATTCCTAAAAACATCGACTATTATCTCAAGCGGACCTCTCACGGATCCACTTTGAGCCGGGTGGTCCATTCCTGGGTGCTGGCCCGGTCGGACAGATCGAAGTCCTGGGATCTTTTCAACGAAGCGTTGAAAAGCGATGTGGCCGATATTCAGGGAGGCACCACTCCGGAAGGGATCCATCTGGGTGCTATGGCCGGTACGGTAGACCTCATCCAGCGCTGTTACACCGATATCCGGACTGGAGAGGATGTGCTCTGGTTCAATCCGATGCTCCCTGAAAAATTAAAAAGCCTTCGAATAACCATCCGCTACCGGGACCATACACTCCACGTCGAGGTTGGCCAGGAAAAGATGACCATCAGCTCCCTCAAGGCCGCCGCTTTACCCATACATATCGGTTTCAAAGATCAGGTCTATAAACTCCGGCCGGAGGAATCCAAAGAGTTCCAGTTGTAAGGGAAACCGGGACAGATGGAGCAGAATCGGCTGAAATCGAACCAAGACCATCTCATGGAAAAGAAAATAGAGAGAATGGCCAGAGGGATTCAGCACTGCCAGAAGTGTGAGAGAAGCCGGACCAGAAGTCACGCCGTTGCGGGAGAAGGAGATCCGGATTCAGGGATGCTCCTGGTGGGAGAAGCGACTTCCGATGGTTGTTGACATCTATTTTGTCGTGACCTATATTTCTTAGCGATGGTTGAATGGGAAAATGAGGACAAAGATGCTCACCCAGCCAGCAAAGCTGAAAAGGAACTTCTTATCTTTCAATAATTTTAATCAATTTAATATGAGCCATAGAACAAAAATAAGAATAAAATATTAAAATTATGAATTAATGAAGGAAGGATACTATGAAAAAAAATGACCGCAAACCCACTACCAATGATGCGGGGATCCCTGTATCCAGTGACGAATACTCGCTGACTGTGGGACCAGACGGACCCATTTTGCTGCAGGATCATTACCTCATTGAACAGATGGCCAACTTCAACCGGGAGCGCATTCCTGAACGCCAGCCTCATGCCAAGGGTTCCGGAGCCTTTGGACATTTCGAGGTAACCCAAGACGTCAGTGTCTATACCAAGGCTGCGGTGTTTCAGCCGGGGACCAAGACGGACACTTTAATCCGTTTCTCCACTGTTGCCGGAGAACGCGGTAGCCCGGACACATGGCGCGACCCTCGCGGATTCGCACTTAAATTCTACACCACCGAGGGCAACTTCGATATGGTTGGGAACAACACTCCGGTCTTCTTTATCCGCGATCCTATGAAGTTTCAGCATTTTATCCGCTCCCAGAAGCGCCGAGCGGACTCAGGGCTGCGCGACCATGACATGCAGTGGGATTTTTGGACCCTCTCACCCGAGTCGGCCCATCAAGTCACCTTGCTTATGGGGGACCGAGGTATTCCAAAGACCTGGCGGCACATGAATGGGTACTCAAGCCATACTTACATGTGGGTAAATGCCGACGGCGAGCGTTTCTGGGTGAAATATCATTTTAAGACCGACCAAAGCATTGAATTTCTCACCCAGGAGGAAGCCGACCGGATCGCAGGCGAGGACGCCGACTTTCACCGGCGCGATCTATTTGAAGCCATCAAAAGGGGCGACTACCCCAGCTGGACCTTGAAAATGCAGATCATGCCTTTTGAGGAGGCTGAAACCTACCGGTTCAATCCCTTTGATCTGACCAAAGTCTGGCCGCACGGCGACTATCCTCTGCATGAGGTGGGAAGGCTGACGCTTACGCGGAATCCCACTGACTTTCACACGGAAATCGAGCAAGCGGCTTTTGAACCGAACAGCTTTGTTCCCGGAACCGGTCCCAGTCCGGATAAGATGCTTCTGGCCCGGCTTTTCTCCTATGCTGATGCCCACAGAGCACGCCTGGGGGTAAACTACAAACAGATTCCAGTAAACCGCCCCAAGTCACCGGTACACAGCTACTCCAAGGACGGGGCTATGAGAGTTATCAATGTAACTGATCCGGTTTACGCACCGAATTCCAAAGGGGGCCCAAAAGCCGACAAAGAGCGCTATTCCGAAACAGCGGTCTGGGGAGCCAGCGGCGAATTCATCCGCGCCGCTTATACCAAGCGAAAGGAAGATGACGACTGGGGTCAGGCCGGAACCTTGGTGCGGAAGGTCATGGACGACGCTGCCCGAGACCGGTTGGTATCCAATGTAGTCGGACACCTAAAGAAAGGCGTTACCGAATCTGTACTGGAGCGCGCTTTTGAATACTGGCGCAATATTGACAAGGAGACCGGTGACCGGATCGCCGAAGGGGTCAAAAGAAGCTGATAATCTTACTGCAAAGCGTCTCAGTTCGTAAAATAAATAAGCTGCTGGTGGAAAAAATGGGAAAAACAGAAGAAGAAGCAGATGTGATGATCGCCGAATTCGAAGAAAAGCTTCCCATGGTTAAAGACAAGTGCATCTGCAGGACCTGTCCCACCTATGTCGCTGAAGAGACTGAATGGGGTTTTTGTCATCCGCTGGTAGGAAAGAGCAAGATCATCACCGAAGAAAAAGGATGCGATTGTCCCAAGTGCCCGGTCTACCAGAATATGGGATT
The DNA here is from genome assembly GCA_964440805.1 of uncultured Eubacteriales bacterium. Lineage (GTDB taxonomy): Bacteria > Acidobacteriota > Aminicenantia > Aminicenantales > Aminicenantaceae > CAYTTR01. Next base: position 3,954 of record CAYTTR010000020.1, on the reverse strand, counting down.
GAAGAACGGATATTATTGTACCAGAAAGTCAGAAATGGAACAGGAGATGGCAAAGAAAGCTTAAGGAGATTTTTCAAGAGTTAAGAAAACTGCTCTGAAAAAGACATTTTATCCTAAAACGCTAATAAAATTTCAAGCCCAGACATAGAAAAATGAAAAAATACTGGCGGTGCTTTGTGTGCAACGATATCCACTACGGAGTCAAATCACCGGAAATCTGCCCCACCTGTATGGCTAAAAACGCCTATGTGGAGATCATCTCCCAGGAAGCCCGAAGGGTCTGCGGCGCGGTCGAGACAGAGATGGACAAGGCAGAGTTCCGCCAAGCCATTGAAAAATTCACAGAGAAAAACGATTTCCAGCTCAACCCGGATGAGGAAAAAGTCCACATGCTGATCGATGGTGTGTTCAGCAACGAAAAGAATCAAGGATTGAAATACTGCCCCTGCCGGCTGACCACCAAGGATTTTGAGGAAGACCTGAAACTGGTTTGCCCCTGCAACTTTCTCATCCATGAAACTTACAGAGGTAAGAAAGACGGGGAATGCTGGTGCGGGCTTTTTGTAAGGAGAAAAAATGCCTAAACTCATAATGTTTCACGGAAGAGAATGCCCTCACTGCAAGAACATGATGCCTCTTGTGGAAAAGCTAGAGAAAGAAACCGGAATTAAATTCGAAAAGCGGGAAGTGTGGCATAATGAGAAAAACGCAGACCTGATGAGATCCTACAAGGAAATCATCAAGCCAGTCTGCGGAGGCCAGCTCCGTACTCCCACCTTCCTCAACACAGAAAATAACGAAGTTGTCTGCGGGGAGACGGAATACGAAAAGCTGAAGGAGTGGGCTGCCAAATAAGAGGACAAAAAAACCATCTTCCTGAAAAGCAGTTTGCTCCCAGGGAGGCTGCTTTACCTGTTTTATCCTGTTTTCCTCATCCACCAGGATAATCTTGGGCGAAAAAAAAGCCAATCTTTTCCTCCTCCAAGACCACATAGGAGGCGATGATCAGCTCATTACCCACTTTGGCCTTATGGGCTGCGGCGCCATTCACACCTACTACCCCGGTGTCTTTCTGCCCCTTGATCAAATAGGTGATGAATCTTTCTCCGCTGCGGGTTTGCCCGCATCCGCTGTCCTTCATGTGGTGAAGAGCGGCTCCTTTACTTTTCCTGCCGCACTCGTGGATTTTGGAGATGCTTCCTTGAGAAATCCGTTTTTTGACAAAAGAAGAAAATCTTTCTATTATACGAATTTAATAGATTAGAGAAATCAATGGCAGTGAAAAAGACTTCAATATTTGTATGTGCTGTATTGATCGTACTCCAGGCGGCGAACGCTCAATTCTATAAAGTCTACGATTATCAGCCGGCCGAGGCGGGAGAAATAGAATTTTCTTTATGGAATTCGTACATTCCTTCGAGCGATGTGTATTACCGTTATTTCGGAGAGGAGCTGTCCAGGCAGGGCCTGCTTGCTCACTCGCTGGAGCTGGAGTATGGGCTTTCCAACAGGTGGGGGATAGCCCTGTATATGGACTTTGAAGACCCGAAAGGGGGCGGCCTCAAGTACGTGAGGACCAAAGCCCTTATGGCGCATTATGCTTTTTTCGATAAAGGGAGCCGTCCGGTCGACATGGCGATCTATCTGGAATACATCTTTAACAACAAGGATTATAAAGAATCCGAAGAATTCGAGCTGCGCTTGATTCTGGAGAAAGACATCGGCCCATTCCGGATCGACTTCAATCCCATTTTCGAAAAGAAGACCAGCGGTTCCGGAGCTGAAGAAGGTGTCGAGCTCAACTATGCCTTGGGAATTTACTATCTGAACAATGGAGAGGGGATCTATTTCAGCAAAGATCTCATGGTCCAGCCCGGGATAGAATTCCATGGGAAAATGGGAGAGGCCGTCGATCTGAAATCCTGGAAGGATCAGCGCCACTATATTTTCCCTGCGGTGGATTTGATCATCGGCAAAAGGCTTCAATGGCATACGGGGATTGGAATCGGCTTGACACCGGCCTCTGATGATATCACCTTTAAAAGCATACTATCCTATGTCATCAAATTTTAACGAAACTCAAAGGAAAAGAAAATGAAACAGGCATACCGTACAATATTTATTGCCGCCGCTGTGTTTATTATCATTTTTGGTCTGGCAGCCGCCCGTATGGAATTCAGCCCAAAAATAATGGATAAGGAAGTTCAGGACAAATACAATCATTACGAAAATCCCCAGGTGTGCCTGGGATGTCATGTCGAAAAATTCGATACCTGGAAGACATCCCAGATGTCGAGGGGTTTTACGGGCGACTTTTTCCAGGCTCAGTACTACAAGCTGGCCGTCAAGGATGCAGAAAGAGATGAAAAAGTCAAGGGGATCAAAGATGGGTGTATCGGATGTCACTCGCCTTCCGCTTATCTTGCCGGCGATTACCCTCCGACTCCGGCACATCCCGGCAAAGTGGACAGCTTCTGGGATCAAAAAGGCGGACTCAAGCTTTATGCGGACAGAGGCGTTTTTTGCGATTTTTGCCACACAATTGAAGATTTCGACGATACTGTGCCCTTCAACCACAATTATATTTCCAAAGCAACCCCGGGGGTTGATCCCAAGAGAGGGGACCTGGAATTCCCCTGGTCTCCCTATCATGAAACTGCACGCTCGGAACTCCATGAAGACCCCGCCTTTTGCGGCATCTGCCATAACGAGTTGAATGATTTCGGGATTTGGGTTAAGGCAACAGAGATCGAATACCAGGAAGGTCCCTATCCCGCAAAGAATATCGCCTGTCAGGACTGTCATATGCCCCCCATCGAAGGAAAACCGGCTAAAATGGGCCCGGCCAGAGCAGAGCATCATGATCACTGGTTCGGGGGAGGTTTTACAGGTTTTGTCGAGGGAGCGGCAAAGATCTCTGTCGACATGGATAAAACTGTTTTCCGTGCCGGGGATAAAGTGGATTTCCGTATCAAAGTCCATCATCTTGCTCCCGGTCACAAGTTTCCATCCGGAGCATCCGAGGAGCGGGATGTCTGGCTTCATGTAGGAATCTATGACCATGACGACAATGAGCTGGAGCACATCAAAATCCCTTCAAACCCCGATGATCCGAATGACAAATATTTCATCACCACAAACGACAAGGTTGCCTATCCCACCCACAGCCGGTACAGTGAGCCGATCGAGAGAGATTGTTTGCCGGAAGGAGACAGGATCTACCACAGCGCCTTCATCGATTCGGACGGAAATTTCACCTACGCCCAATGGTATGCCACCAAAGATGTAGAAAATAGGCTGGAGCCTCTGGAGGAAAGGACAGAGCGGTATCATTGGACCGTTCCGGAAAAATTTGCGGGGAAAGACATCGTTTTAAAAGCAGTGCTCAATTACAGGAGGATGCCTGATTCCTATGCCCGATATCTGGGGATTCCAACCAGGCCGACTCTTGAAGTAAGCCGGGATCAACGTCTATTGAAAATATTGGAGCAGGAAGACAGGTCAGGGCACTAGAACGACTTTCCCGATATTTTTTCTGCCCTCGAGGTACCGGTGGGCTTCGGCCGCCTCCTCAAAGGGAAATACTCTATCCACATGAGGCCTGATCCAGCCTTCGTCCACTCCTCTCATGACCTCCTTCATCCAAACCCGCATTTTATCCTCATCTCCTCACATGTGACCGATGTTTACGCCGAATATCCCCTTGTTGGCGTTCATCAGCCGCACAGGATGGAACCGGGGCATGTGAAAAACCGTTTTCGCCAGAGAGATCTTCGCACCACATCCTCTCCGACCGACTCGACTAAACCGGAAACTTCATAGCCCACCACACAGGGTTTTTTCGGAACTTTTGATAGGAATTTTGTTTTTGGGTTCGCTCCAAATTCTTCCCAATTTCCCTCAATTCCCACCCGTTAACATGCTGATATGAGGATATCACACCGAAAACGACGA
>CAYTTR010000019.1:46944-49109 GCA_964440805.1 uncultured Eubacteriales bacterium | reverse complement strand
CCGGAAAGACTTAAGTCCAAAGCGGATGGAAGAGGTTCGTTTTACAAAGAGGAAGTGAAGAAACCGGCGGTATTAAATAATATACCCCGGAAATATTCCCGCTACGGCATTCCTGTTTCTCTTTTTTTAAGTCAGGAGTCTTTTGACCGGAAAATACTGAACGAATCTTCAGGAAAGGTTACTCCAGGAAGCTTAAAGAAAGCGTTGGATTGTTTAGAAAATGCAGGCTTCAGAAAAGACCAAATCAATGTTTATCTTCTAGTCGGCCTTCCTGATCAGGAGGCCGAGGGAGTGAGAGAGAGTATTGTAGAGGTGAAGCGGCTGGGAGCAAGACCCAGGCTGGCATATTTTGCCCCTGTACCCGGGTCTGTGATGTGGCGAAAAATGGCAGAGAAAGGTTTTATAGCTGAAGATGCCGATCCTTTGCTTCATAATAAAATCGCTTTTCCTTATTTTTACGGCAAGATATCCCCCCATGATATCGAGTCTTTTAAAGAGCTAATAAAAGCAGATTAGCAATTTATGGCGGCCGGCAAGAACCGGCCGATTACTTTATTCACCGCTAATGGTTATCCAGGCGTCATCAGTTCCGGAAGGCGGAGTAAGAATATCGTTGTATCGGCTTAAAATATAATGACCTCCCAAAATAATTAAAGTATCACCGGGCTGCAGTTGTCTTGTAGCATAACCCGGCTCTGCCCACGGCTCGTTTCTGCTTCCGGAATTAGCATTATTTCCGTATGGGGAAACATAATAAGTCCGTCCCTGGCCGGGGGTTAGGTTTAATTTTTTTAAAATAGGGGAGACAGATTCTGTCTGGATCTTAGTATTTGGTTTTTTTGGGGATTGATTTTAGCAAAAAGATGCGCTAATATTCTCAGTGCCTATAAAATATATAGGAATAATAGAGTTAAGGGAGTTCAATAAAAATGAGAAAGATTAAAGCTTTTTCTTTTTATTTTATTTTTCTGATGATCCCTCTTTTCGGATATAGTCAAACATATAAGACCGAAGGGGCTGCCTTGTACGAGCTTAAATGCAGCCGCTGTCATGCTGCTTATCCTCCTCAAAAATATTCTGCAGAAGAATGGAAGACAATTGTTAAAGAAATGGGGCCTCTATCAGGATTAGATGAGGAAGCTGAAAAGGATATATTAAATTTTCTTTCCCAAGAATCATTGAAGAAAGAAAGAAGAGATATTCCCACCAGCCCTGTTCTGGCCGGATATTTATATACTGAATATTTTTCTTCTAAAGATTCCGTGGATACATTTGATCTCCACTACCTAAATTTCAATATAAGCGGCCGCGTCAGCGATTGGATTTCTTACCGCGCCGAGTTTGAATTAGAGCATGGAGGAGGAAAAACTGATCCTCCGTTTGTTGAGCAGGCCTATATAGATATCTGGCCGGTAAAGAACATGGGTATTAGGATAGGAGCCATGCTTACTCCTTTTAACCGGTTCGATGAACTGCATGGGCCTTTAGAAAATTTTTTGGTAACACGACCGTTAATTTCCCGGGAAATTGGCGTTAGCGCCTGGAAAGAAGTTGGGTTGAATCTTCACGGGAATATTCTCCTTAATAATGATCTTTTTTTCAATTATAACCTTTACGTAATAAACGGTCTGGGAAGCGGAAACCGTTTACGGGCGAGCCGCCATTACAAAGATAATAATGACGCCAAAACCCTGGGATTCCGTTTGAACGGAGTTTTTCGAGACCGGTGGGAATTGGGGATATCTTTAAACCGAGGAGCCTGGGACGATAATGGTGATTTAAACCTGAGTTTACTGGGTTTTCATGGTCTCGGGAAAATTGGAGGCATGGATCTTTTTGCTGAATACAGCCGGGCTGTTTCAGAAAATCCTTATCCTGTTGAAAAAGGCCGGGCTGAAGGTTACTTTGTTCAAGTTTCTTATTTAATATCAGGAATGTTCAGACCGACGGTGCGGTGGGGAACTCTTGATTATCTGGATAAAGGATTCGAATTGGGAAGGATTCCCACCAACAATGACACAAGGATTTTAGCCTTAGGTTTCAATGTCTATTTAACTCCGGTGGTTGTTTTTAAAATAGAGTATGACTTAATCATGGAAGGGGAAAGAGTTCAAGCCAAGGAAAATAATCTACTGTCGTTCCAGGCCGCCCTCCGTTTTTAAGTA
>CAYTTR010000019.1:0-46934 GCA_964440805.1 uncultured Eubacteriales bacterium | reverse complement strand
GGAGGACGTTCCCCAAAGGGTCACCCCTTTCCCTGGAGAGGAGACTATCCGACCTAACAAATAAAGCTTGATAGATTACAAAGTAGGGAATAAAGGAGCAAATCTTAAAATAGATTTTTAGTCTTAAAATTTCATTCTAAGGAAAATTCTTCAGGGAAGGGTGAAAATTAAATCGTTCATTTTATGCAACATAAATCAGCCAAGCTGACCAAGCTGAATGCCAAAGCTGATCAAGCCAGACAAAGCTAATTATTATTCTACCTTACACATAAGGTCAAATTTTATTTCCTCAAGCCTATTTTCATAAATTAAAGGAATTTTTTTGGGAGAAAACTTTTCCGGGGAAAGAGTAATTCCGGCTTTACTGAAATATTCCTGAGCTTTAGATGTGTCTCCTAAATGAAATAAAGCTCTACCCATATTGATTTGAGCCATTTTGTTGTCCGGCTCTTCGGAAAGAATTTCTTCCCATTTTTCAACCGACTTGGCATAATCTCCATTGTTGTAATACAAAAGAGCTAAATTTGTCTTGGCTGAAAGACTTGAAGTAGCCAATATTTCAAAAGCAGTTAAGGCCTCTTGAAAATTTCCTTTTCTATAATTTATATAACCGTCAATAAATATCATGGTCTCATTTTTTTCATTTGTTTTCTTAAGCTCAGCGAGTTGAGCAGAGGCAGATTCTATATCTTGTTTATTTATATAAACTTCGATTAACTGTAATCGGGTAGTTTTCGGGTCGTAATTTAGTTTTAAAGCGTTTTTGAATTTTTTTTCCGCCCCATTCCAATCTTTTGTCTCTTTAAAAGTTAGACCGCGGCAGAAATATAATAGACCTTTTTTTTCTTCAGAGAAAAGGAGGTCAGCTTTTCTATCCATCCCCATCATAGTAAACATTGCTTCATCCCCAAATGGCTTACTGGACCCAATGATTCTATCTACTTCCTTTTCCACGTGCTCAAATTTTTCCGAGGCCTTCTCTTTATCCTTTTTCTTATAAAAAGCTATTCCTAAATAAAGCTGGGCATTCAAATTCTCGGGATTTGCTTCCAAGGCTTTTTGGAGAAATTTCTCTGCTTCCTCGATATTACCCATCTCGAGTAGTTTACAGGCTCTCTCTTCTAAAGGTACGACCCTTTGAGCTGCCGTGATATTTGCTTTGGTGAAAAGGATAAAAAAGAGAAAAAGAAAAATAATCCCAATAAAAACTCTCTCTTTTTTCATTTTATATCTCCCCTTAATTGATTTCATTTTTAATTATAGGTATTAGAGTTTATTTTTCAATTACTGCTTTCGCTTCGCTTAAAAATACTACTTGTATAAAAAAATTGAAATCCAAAATATTGGATAGAAATCCAACATATTGGATATTTAAACATAATATAATTTATTGTTTATATATGGTTTGTATATCTAACTTACATATATATAATAAATTATAATTCTATGATATATTTGGCATAAAAATTGCATCTTAAAATTCAGGAAACGGTACCAATGAAAACATTAAAAAAGGAGGTGATAAGAAAAGAGGATAATCCAATTATTTGAATTAGTTGTTTCTTTTCTTTCAGCCTCAGGAAGGAAAAGAAGGGGTTTTCCCTGATCAATCAGGGAAATGGGTTTAGAAAAAAAGGAGGTACTAAGTGAGTAAAAACTTAGGGAGGTTAATTTTAATCTCTTTTCTGGCATTCGGACTCACTTCAACTATTTGGACCCAGGAACAGACCGGATCAATTAAAGGAACCATTAACGATGAAGAAGGCAATCCTCTTCCTGGAGTTACTGTTACCGCTGATTCACCTGCCTTAATGGGAAAGAAGACATATGTCACTACAGAAACCGGTGCTTTCAGGTTTCCTGCTCTTCCTCCAGGAAAATACACTATTAGTGCTGAGATGCCCGGTTTTAAAACAGTCAGAAGGACCAACATAGATGTTCGGGTGGGAATGGTTATTACGGTTGATATTACTTTAGAAATGACTACTATTGAAGAAGAAATAACGGTTACCGCTGCTTCTCCTGTGGTGGATGTTGAGCAGTCCAAGCTTTCTGTGACTATGGACAGGGAGCTTTTGAAAAACATTCCTCTAGCCAGAGATCTATACGACATAGTAAATTCAGCTCCGGGTGCTGTTTCGGAAGGAATGACTTATCGTAGAACATCTTCTGTTCACGGGGGTACGGTTCGCTCCAACACCTATGCTTTTGACGGAGTAAATATGAACGATCCTGTGGTTATGTATCCTTTGACCAATATCAATTTCGATGTAATGGACGAGGTTGAGATGATCACGGGTGGTCATCCTGCTTCGGTAGGTTACACCACAGGTGCTTATATTAATGTGGTTACCCGCTCAGGTGGAAACGATTTCAGCGGAGGAGCTACTATTTATCACACCAACGATAGTTTATCCCAGAGTTTGTGGAGCGATGAGGATGTCGAAGCTATGGGAGTAACTCAACCAGAAGTGGATAAAATGTGGTTTGATGCTTCAGCTACGCTGGGCGGACCGATAATCCGCGACAAATTATGGTTTTTTTCCAATGCTCGACTTATTAAACAAGAGCAGTTTGTAAATTATGTTCCCTGGACAGACATCTTGGGTCGTTCCCATGATGCTTACGATTGGATCCATGAAGAGAAGATGGGCTTTATTAAACTCACTACTCAGATGACTCCCAGCATTAAATTAATGGGGATGTTTAATTATGTTGACCGTTATCGGCCCATGTATGAGGAGCCCGGTCCCACTACAAATTTTATTGCCACCAGAAAATGGGATCATGAAAAAGACTATACTGCTACATCAGTTATAAACTACATCCTTGATCAAAACACTTTCTTTGACCTGAGAGTCGGTTATGTCCACCGCTGGTTCCCTATTCCCATGCAGGATGAAGCCCAAGACCTTCCTTACATTACCGATTTCGCTGATCGTTATGGAGGATTGACTACAGCCAGGTTTAACGAAACCTATTTAAGAAAGCGGTTCCAGACAGGGCTCTATTTTACCCGTTTCCAAGATAATTTCCTGGGAGGAAACCACGAATTCAAAGGAGGAGTTGAATTTGAAGATGCCTACGGTGATTGGGATTGGTGGCGTAAAGACAATATGCTGTGGTACTGGTATGGCAGCCCCTACTACTTCGCCCCCGGAGTCGGGTTGATCTACTTCTACACTTGCGGGGCTGAGCAAGGTTCATCCAAGATAATCGATAAAGGAAGACGGATTGGCGCTTATCTTCAGGATTCGGTTACTTTTGGCGAAAGACTTACCCTAAACTTGGGCCTGCGGTTTGACCGCTCATGGGGATTTAAACCGGCTGTGGATAAAGCAGCCAGCGGCAATCCTCTTGCTGTTTGGCTTGGTGAAAACGTGGTTAGTCCTTATGTTATTGACAACTACGGCGATAGATTCCCCGACGGCCTTAATCCCTGGGGTGCAGCTACTTCCGAGGATTGGGATGACATCATTACCTGGAACTCAATTTCGCCGAGAATTGGCCTTACTTATGACGTCTTTGGAGACGGAAAAACCGCTTTTAAAGCCTCTTACGCCCGTTACAGCGAGTATCTAATGCTGCAGTTCTTCTCTACTCTTCATCCGTTTTATCCCCGTGCCTACGGTTTCTTTTGGTATGATGATGGAGACGGAACTCCTGAAATAGAAGATAATTGGGTCATGATTCCTTCCGACGTAAGAGGTTTTGATCCGGAATTCGCCAAACAAAGATTGGATCCCGACATTGTTGCACCCAAGACCGATGAAATCACGGTAGGAGTCTGGCAGGAAGTTTTCAAAAATTTCTCCTTAGGGGTAAACTTCATCTACAAGAACTGGATGGATATCGTGGAAGACGCCATGTATGATCCTGATAAGGGAGAATACTGGTACCATATCGATCAATCTACAACCCAGAATTATTATTATGAATTCAACACCACTGTTCCTTCTGATGTCTACGGCGATAACGATGTGACCTTTTATGTTCGAAAAAATGATGCCCCACCGACCTTTTACCGTTTAACCAATCCCCCCGAGCTGGCTAGAAAGTACTGGGCCCTGGAATTCTTGTTCAACAAGCGCATGGCCGACGGCTGGCAGTTCAACGGCTCCATTGTTTACAGTAAAGCTTACGGCAACATTGGTCAGTGGTACGGTGAGAGCTGGGGTTGGTCAGGTGCAGCGGATAGTCCCAACTTCTTTGTTAACAATTACGGCCGTACCAGTGCTGACAGACCACTGCAAATCAAGCTGATGGGAACGGTCCGGTTTCCTTACCGGGTTTTTCTCAGTGCCTATTATCGCTTCTTCTCAGGCTCACCCTGGACAAGGACAGTCAGCATCCGTCCGCCCTCTTCCTGGGCTACAGACCACGATGCCTATAGAACTTTTTATGGAGTGAACTTAGAAACTCCCGGTACCAGAAGAAACCGCTCCTATAATTACCTTGATTTGAGAGTGGAGAAAGAATTCAGGATGGGAGAATTGGGGACACTCGGTTTTTACGCCGATGTTTTAAATGTACTCGGCTGGTCTGATGTAAATGTGGGGCGAAATGATGTATACCGTTGGCAGCCGGTTGATGAAGGATTCAATCAACCGGGCACCTTACAACTTAGTCCCTACTGGCAGTATATTAGTTCAGTCAGTGGAAGGAGAACTGTTAAGTTCAGTGTGAGGTTCAGCTTCTAAGTTTCTTTCGAGCAGAAGCAGAAAGCCCCGCGCCCGATAAGGGTGCGGGGCTTTTTTTTATTTCTTCATTTTTTCGATGGTAGAAATGATATTTTTTATTTGAGGAACTTCAGGGTTTTCGGGGTCTATTTCGATGAATTTTTGAAAATATTTGAGTGAATTCTCAAAATCCCCTTTATTGAGATAGACATAACCAAGTTTCTTATAAGGTTTAGACCAATCAGGTTTAATCTCAATGGCCATTTTAAAATACTTAATGGCATCATCAATCTGCCGATGGGAGAAGTAAACTTCACCTACGTTATAAGCTGCTACCTCATCTTCCGGTGATACCTCCAAGGCCTTAGAGAAGTAATCACTGGCTGTATTTAAATCTCCCTTTCTGAAATAAACTTCTCCCAATCCGGTTAAAGCCCGCAAGCTGGTCTGCGGTTCCTGGTTATAATCTCCTCTGGTCTCCGTAATTTTATCCAGAACAAATTTAAACTCTGCTTCAGCTTTATTTAAATCGCCTTTATTAAGGGAACAGCTACCTATGTTAAGGTGAACCTGGTATATTTCCGGGTATTTTTCGAGGAATTCATTGAATATTTCCAGTGCTTCATCATATTTTTCCTGTTCTATGAGAAGGTTACCCTTATCAAACAGAGCAAAGGCCTCCTCGTCAGAGGAAAGAGCAGCAACACCGGTCATTTTTTTTAGGGAAAAGGTGATGGGAGGATTTCTCTTCAACTGGCTGATATTCATATCCACGTAGGAACTTGAATAACCCATTTTAGTAGCTGTTATACGCCACATACCGGATCCCATTCCAGCCACGGCAAAATGGCCGTCTTCGTCAGAATAACCTTCTAATTTGGTGTCATATTTCAGGCTTTCAACAGTAATCAATGCTCCTTCTATGGGGTTTCCCTGTTCATCGACCACAGTGCCGCTTATTCTGCCCTTACCCATATGTTCCTGGGCTGGGACCATGGTGGCTGTTACCCAGGTAAGAAAAGTAAATAAAGCCAAAACAAATATAGTTTTATTTTGACGATATGGCCTCATCCCGTCCTCCTTTTGTAGTCAAATTCTCATCTATAATAATTATCTCTCCAAGACAAGTCAAAACAGAAGTTCAATCCAGGGCTTACATATCAAGGGGAAGAAGTTTTTCAATCTCTTGATCTCCTGTTAAGTTCTGGAGTCTAATGTAGACAGAGTAATCACCTTTGTTAAGCCATTCAGTAACCGGTATTTCCAGCTCCCAGTTTTCACCTCTAAACTGCTCTAAAGCATCCTCTCTGAAATTTAAGTCGTAATTATCTTTGAACTGCCAAATTACCGTTTCCTCTTTTTTTATTAGAATCTCTATTTCCAATTGAGCTTTCAGTCTGTTTTCTACATGGGCAAAAAGAAATTTATCATAGGGGATAGAGATATGAATTAAAAGATTACTTCCCAACTCCCTGTCTTTTCTCTTTGTAAATTCCCAGGAAAAATTGAAGAGAGCTCTTTGAAAGTGAAAATTGGCCCTCTCTGCTTCTTCCTTTCGCAGTTCATGGGCAAAAGCTAAATTGGGAGCAAATTCTGTTTCAATACCCATGGTTCCAGGAAGAATTTCATCCAGATTAGTAGTTAACTTGTAGTCTCCTGTTCCATGAGTATCCACAAATACCAGCCTGACAACTTGAGGTCTTTGTAAAGAAGAAAAGAGGTCACGATAGACCCATATCTCGGTAGGCTTTTCTCCTGTTGCCACTCGCCGGCTTTCTGTCATTTGGGAGGGGTCAACATAGGCATCTATGGGGCGTCCACCCATAGGATTTGTTTGGCGTTCATCCGGAGGGCCGAAAAGAATATATATACGGCCTCTATCCTGAAGCCAGCCCGGGCGGCCGCCGCCTTTGAAAAGGCGGTTAGCTTCCTCAATTCTTCGAAAATAAGCTTCTTTGAATTCATTTTCCTCGGTTTCAGGAGTTGGGTCCCTTCTCTTCCAGAAATCCTGAATGAATTCAGGTCTTTTCTCCGGGGGGAGTTCCAGGAAAATCTTGGCTTCCTCATCGGTTATAATGTATCTTACTTTGCTGTAAAATTCCTCGCTTACCGGATCCAGCCGGCTCTCCAGTTTTTTAACAGCACAGGCGTCAAAGAGAAAAATAAGAGAGAAAATAGCAGTGATAGTCAAAATAACTTCTTTTTTCATTTTTTTCTCCTCGGTTTGTCTGGATATTTATTTATACCAAACATATTATAGATTAAATTTGCATTGGTGACAAATTGGGGAAAGAAAGCATTTGGCATAATTTCTATTTTTTTGATATTATAAATAGAAAGGAGATATTCTCCAAGGGAATACCTTTTTCCCTGGAGGGGAGAGTTTCCGTCCTAAAATCCAGGATGCAACCGCAGGTTATTATGAGCTAACTTCTGCTGGATGCTCCTCGCGATGACGGGCATTTTCAAGCTATAATATTGAAGCTGAGTGTTTTCTTCATTTCGAATTAGCATTAAGATATAATAAATTTAAATCCAAAAGGAAAATCTTTATGAAGCAGAAAATATGGGTTAATAAATCAAGTTCGTTTGCCGAAGCCCGGGAATTTGATGATTCATATTATCTTTCGTTTACTCCGAAAGAAAGAGTAAAGATAGTCCAAATTTTAAGGGAAGAATATAGAAAGTTTATTAAGGATAGAAATAATGAGAGTGGAAAAAGATTACGAAGAGTTTTTAAGCTTATTAAACAAACATAACGTAAGATACTGTATCATTGGCGCCTTTGCGGTGGCTTTTTATGCCAAAGCCAGATACACCAAAGATATTGATATTCTGATAGAACCCAGCAGGGATAATGCCTCAAGAGTATTAGAGGCAATAAAAAGTTTCGGTTTCGGAGAGCTCAATATATTGCTGGAAGACCTTACCAATGAGGGCAATATATTGCAGCTTGGATTTGAACCGATAAGAATTGATATATTAAACAAATTGGAAGGATTTAAGTTTCAAGATATATGGAAGAACAGAGAAATCGGCGAATACGGATCGGAAAAAGTTAATTTTATCGGTCTTGATGATTTAATCAAGAACAAAAAGATGTCTAATCGGGCTTCGGATAAGCTGGATGTTGAAATTTTGGAAAAAGTAAAAAAAGAGAACAAAAAATAGGTTAATAGATAAACTGGCCCCGTTTTTTGGCCATTTTTTCTGTTTTCTCCCTTTTCTTAGGTTGATTTTAGGGCGGTGCGGCAAGCTTTTTCTACTCCTTCGGAAATGGTAGGGTGGATAAAGGCGATTTCCGGTAAGTCTTCGGCCCGGGCTCCTGATTTCATAGCAACGGCTAATTGATGAATTATTTCGGTAGCTTCAAGCCCGATTATATGAGCTCCGATTATTTGGTGAGAATCTTGTTTAAATAGAATTTTAATCAATCCCTGGGGTTCATCTAAACTGCAGGCTTTGAGCAGTTCTGCATAATTACATTTTCCCACAATATAAGAAACACCCTTTTCTTTAGTCTCTTCTTCCGATAAACCCACTGCCGCCACTTCAGGTACTGTATAGACTCCGGTAGGAATATAACGGTAATCGATTTTTTTCTTTCCCCCCATGGCATTTTCAGCCGCTACGGCTGCTTCCATCTTGGCGGTAGAAGTCAACATTTTTCTTCCCAGAACATCCCCGGCTGCATATATGCCGGGGACCGCGGTTTCCATCATTTCATTAACCAGGATTTCTCCTCTTTTGCCTGTTTCCACGCCGGCTCGTTCAAGTTCAAGCTCCTCTGTATGGGGTTTCCTGCCGGCACTGATAAGGATTTTTTCTGCTTCAAATTCCTCCTTGTTTTCTAAAGTAACCGCTGCTGTTTCCGGATCAATTTTTTTTATGCTTTTAAGACTTGTTCCTAATAATAAATTTATTCCTCTTCTTTTAAACTCTTTTTCCAGAAAAGAGACAATTTCCAGGTCAAAGCCCCAAAGGGGATGGTCTCTTTGTTCAATCAAAATGACTTCTGAACCCAGGACATTAAAGATATAAGCATATTCACAGCCGATGGCTCCGGCTCCCACTATAAGGATTGCTTCAGGAATTTTTTCAAGCTCAAGGAGGTCATCTGTAGATAGGACTGTTTTTCCATCAAAGGGAAAGCCGGGTAATTCAACTGGTTTTGAACCGGTGGCTAAAATAATTTTCTCTGCTTCAAGCATTCCGGATTCTCTGTCTCCCTGGATAACATTAACACGATTTTTATCCCTGAGCTTGGCTGTTCCGGTTAGAACATCAATATTATGTTTTTTTAGAATTCTATTGAAAAGGCCGATTTCACAACGAGTTGTTCTAAGCCTGCTGTTTAAAATATTTTGGATGTCGACCTTGACGGAGCCTTCGATATTTATTCCGAATTTTTCCGCTTTCTTTAAGGATTCAATTATTTTTGCCGTATTGCCGAAAGCTTTGCTGGGAAGAGTGCCGGTATCTAAACAAGCTCCTCCAACATCTTTTTTTTTCTCTATGAGACAGACAGAAGCTCCCAGCTCCGAACTGCGGAGAGCAGCCTCAATCCCGGCCTCGCCTCCGCCGATAACGATTAAATCGTATTTTTTTTGCATGAACAACTCTCCCTTTAAAGTATATATATCTGATTTTTTAATTATCTTCCATTAGTAAAAATAGTTTTTCTTGCATAGCATAATTTATATTTTTTTGATATTATAAGTAGTAATTATAAAGCCGGCATCTTTCAAGAAGGGTAGAGCATTTTACTTTGAAGGTCAATTGATGAGGCCAGCTTATTTCAAGTTAAAAATTCAGGCCGTGGAATTTCCCTGGTCTATTAAAAAAGGAGGAAATTATGAAGCCGAGAAAAATAAGAGACGGAGTCTATTGGATGGGAACAGTCGACTGGAACAGGCGGCTGTTCGATTCACTCATCCCTCTTCCTGACGGGACAAGCTATAATTCTTATCTGGTAAAAGGTTCGGAAAAAACCGCTTTGCTCGATGCCACAGATCCGACAATGAGGGATGTGCTGCTTGAGAATTTAGCCGGTGTTTCCCAGATTGATTACTTAGTTTCCCATCATACCGAGCAAGACCATTCCGGTGTAATTCCGGTGTTGCTGGAAAAATATCCCCAAGCCAAACTGCTCTGTACTCCCAAGGCAAAAGGGATGCTGGTTGACCACCTTCATCTGGAAGAAAGAAGAATTCAGACGGTGGAAGACGGCCAGACAATATCTCTGGGAGATCGCCGCTTAACCTTCATCCATACACCCTGGGTCCACTGGCCTGAAACAATGATAACTTTCCTGCCCGAGAATAGAATGCTGTTCAGCTGCGATTTCTTCGGTTCGCATTTGGCCACAACTGATTTGTATGTCGGAGATGATCCTTATGTTTTGGAAGCAGCTAAACGTTATTTCGCCGAAATTATGATGCCTTTTAGGACCATAATTCAGAAGAATTTAATGAAAATAAAAGACCTTGACTTTGATCTTATTGCTCCCAGTCACGGGCCTCTTTTTGATAAACCCGATTTTATAATTAATGCTTACCGCGACTGGGTTTCAGACAGAGTCTCCAATCTGGTTATTCTTCCCTGTGTCTCCATGCACGGGAGCACGGAGAAGATGGTTGACTATCTTCTGAATTCGCTGGTGGAGCGGGGTATAAAAGTCCAGAAATTTGAGCTTACCTCAAGCGACATCGGCAAACTGGCAATGTCCCTGGTTGATGCAGCCACCATTGTAATAGGAACTCCGACGGTTCATGTAGGGCCTCATCCGGCGGTGTTTTCAGCGGTCAACTTAGTCAATGCTCTCCGGCCCAAACTGAAATATGCGGCTGTAATCGGTTCTTACGGATGGGGAACAAAAGCTGTGGAACAGATTTCAAGCCTTATACCTAATCTCAAGGTGGAGATTCTGGGCACAGTCATATGCAAAGGACTTCCCCGGAAGGAAGATTTAGATGCTCTTGATGCCCTGGCCGATAAGATCAAGGAAAAACATTCCGCCTTATAAAAAGCCGGAACTATACCGGTAAAGTATTGGCTTCAAAAAGTATGTTATTGCCGGTGAAGAGGCAGTAGAAAGATTTAAAACCTATAAGTACTCGTATAACAAAAGAGTATCAGGTATGTCCGGAGCGACATCGAGGCGAAAAAAGCGCCGAAGTACAGCGGAGGGCTTATATATGAAGCTCGATAATATCTTCATCGTGAAGGATATATTCCCGGGTTACCTTTTGGCCGTCGAATTTGACTTTTCCCCATATCCGGGCGTATTTTAGTTTTTCGGCAAAATCCTTATGGACTGCTCTGGCCATATCCATGAGAGTGCTTCCCTGCTTGAAAATAAAGGGTTCCGAAAGATCGGCTTTTTTTCCCGGAATCTTGCTGTAAACCCTGAGAATACGGAGAAAGGTGTAAATTTTCTCTTTAAGTGAACTCAAGCCGGCCCCGCTTAAGGCTGAGATAAGGATAAGATTGTGGTGGGGAGAAACGGCTTCTTTCAATTCAGCCGCCCGGGAAGATGCTTCGGGTAGATCGGATTTATTCAAGGCAATAAGTGTTCTTTTCTGGAATTGGTTTTTTTCCGGCGGGACGCTCTTGTCTTCAGGGACAAATTCGATTCTTTTTTCCTCCAGCTTGGCCAGAACTTCCAAGTAATCCGACACTGGATCCGTGGAAGAAGCATTTAGAACAAATAGTATGCCGTCGGAAGCTTTGATGATTTCAGCCTGCCAGGGTTCAAGGAAATCTTCAGACACTGGAGGTATGTCCACCAGTTGAATCTGGATATTTTCATATTTCATCATGGCGGGATAAGGAAACCGGGTGGTAAAAGGATAATCGCCTATTTCGGGATGGGCATTGGTCAAGGCCTTGATTAAGCTCGACTTGCCGGAGTTGGGGGGGCCCACTAAGATTATCTGGCCTGCTCCTGCTTTTTCCACACTCAGAGAAGGTCCCCGCTTAGACACTGCCGGTTTTTTCTGGGACTGGGCTCTGAATTTGGCAATTTTACTTTTTAGTTGGGCCTGAAGCTTTTCTGTTCCTTTATGTTTGGGGACAATAGAGAGAAGTTCTTCCAGAATGGCAATCTTTTCCTGGACGGTTTTGGCTGTTTTTAACTTTTTTTCCGTTTCAAAGTACTGCGGAGGAAGATTGGCCGGCATTTATTATTCTCTCATTTTTCGTTTTTTTTATTTTACTGATAGAAATTATAATCAAACTTGCAAACCATTTCAAAATCCCTTTTAACCAATTATTAATGTTAATTTTTTTAAGTTTGTTTATATTTAGTTGTTCAGTCCGTTTTGTCTATTCGATCTGTTTTGTTTATTTGGTTTGTCTGGTATAGCAGGATGAAAAAGGCAAGATGGGCGAGATAACTGAAACTAAGTAAACAAGATAAACAAGATAAACTAGATAAACTAGATAAATGAGAAAGGCGGGCGAGAAAAGCAAAAGGCATATGAAGAAATGAAAAATGAAAATTTTCATTGGTTGTGGGTGTATTAGCTGCCATGGAAAATTATCTTTCAAGTGAAAAAAAAAGCACTTTTTTATCGTCTAAAAGAGTGGAAAAAAATTTGTGAAATTTATTGAAAAATAAGGGAAAAAATGCTTTACACTACCCCTGTTATGAGGTATAATAAGGCATGCTTTTTATGTCCTTTGGGTTATGCGTTTTCCCGCCAGCATGGCCCATTTTTTTTTAGGTGAAAAAAAACATGAAAGACAAGACCTATACTGCTGAAAGTATAAAGGTTCTCAAAGGGTTGGAGGCAGTGCGGAAGCGGCCTGCCATGTATATTGGCAGCACCGGACCAGAAGGTCTCCATCATCTGGTATATGAAGTTGTTGATAACAGCATCGACGAGGCTCTGGCCGGGTACTGCTCCCGCATTGAGGTTGTGATCCACGTGGACAACTCGGTCACCGTTATAGACAACGGACGGGGAATTCCTGTGGATAAGCACAGGAAAGAAGGCAGGCCAGCAGCAGAGCTGGTCATGACCACCCTTCATGCTGGAGGAAAATTCGATACCAAGACCTACCAGGTATCCGGTGGCCTCCACGGGGTAGGCGTTTCTGTGGTCAATGCTCTTTCTGAGCGTCTCGATATGGAGATTAAAAGGGATGGAGGAGTCTATACTCAAAGTTATGAGCGTGGACTTCCAGTTACTCCTTTAAAAAAGGTTGGTAAGACCAATAAAAAAGGAACTAAGATAACTTTCCGGCCTGACCCTGAAATATTCCAGGATATTGAATTTAACTTCGAAATTCTCAGTCAGAGATTACGCGAGCTTTCTTTTCTCAACAAAGGCCTTTTAATTTCCATTATTGATGAGAGAGCGGCTAAAAAGAATGAATTTCAATATAAAGGGGGACTCAAAGAATTCGTTCAGTATTTGAATCAAAATAAAAATGTCCTGAATCCCAAACCAATCTATTTCGAATTCGAAAGAGATGAAATGATTATTGAGCTTGCCCTTCAGTACAATAACAGTTACTCGGAAACAATTTTTACGTTTGTCAATAACATCAGTACCACTGAAGGGGGGACTCATCTTATTGGATTCAAGGCCGGCCTGACCCGTTCCATAAACAACTATGCCAATGCTAACAATCTGATCAAGGATTTGAAACAGAACCTCACCGGAGATGATGTCCGGGAAGGATTATCAACCATCTTGAGCCTGAAACTCAAAAATCCTCAGTTTGAGGGGCAAACCAAAACCAAGCTGGGAAACTCGGATGTCAAAGGAATTGTGGAATCGATTGTTAATGAGCAGCTTTCCACTTATTTTGAGGAAAACCCATCCATCGCCAAAAAGATAGTCTCCAAGATTCTTGATGCTGCCCGGGCCCGGGAAGCAGCCCGGAAAGCCAGAGAGTTAGCCCGCAGGAAAGGACTGTTGGAATCCACTTCTCTTCCTGGTAAATTGGCGGACTGTCAGGAACGGGATCCTGCCAAGAGTGAAATTTTTCTGGTGGAAGGAGATTCGGCAGGTGGCTCGGCCAAGCAGGGAAGAGACAGGAGATTCCAAGCCATTCTGCCCTTGAAGGGAAAAATTCTGAATGTGGAAAAAGCCAGGTTCGATAAACTTATCAAAAACCAGGAGATCGGCTTGATTATTTCAGCCTTGGGTGCTGGGCTGGAGCAATCAGATTTCAACCTTGAAAAACTCCGGTATCAAAAGGTTATCATCATGACCGACGCTGATATTGATGGTTCTCATATCCGGACACTTCTCCTGACTTTTTTCTACCGCCAGATGCCTCAGCTTGTAGAAAAAGGAATGGTTTATATCGCCCAACCTCCTCTCTATAAAATTTCCAGAGGCAAATCCTTCCAGTATCTGCGGGATGAACGGGAATTCGAAAAATACATTATTAAGAGAATAACCGAGGAATTCCAGATCAAGTTCCCCCGGAAGAAAGAAATGCTGGGAGGAGAATCGCTGAGGAAATTCTTACAGAAAATAATGGCCAAAAGACATTACCTCAACTTCCTCGAAAGAAAAAATTATCCCCGTTTCCTTATTGATATTCTTCTGGAAAATGGTCTGGAAAAACCGGAATCGCTGGAAAAAAGACAAAAAATTCAACATATCCAGAACCTGCTTAACCAGAAAGGAGTGGTTTCAGTCATCAGCAGGAACGAAGAGTATGGATTGTACGAACTGGCGGTTAACTTCCAGGTTAACGGGATGAAAGTAGTGAGTAATGTCAACAAAGAATTGCTGAGCTCGGTCGAATACAAGCACCTGGTCAGGATCCACCAGGATCTGGCCCGTTTTAATCCTCCTTTCCAAGTTATCAGTGACGGAGAGACAGTCAAGCTGGAAAACGAAGCCAAACTCCTTGAATATCTCAACGAAAAAAGTAAACGAGGCCTGAATATCCAGAGATACAAGGGATTGGGAGAAATGACACCTCAGCAGCTCTGGGAGACAACCATGAACCCAGAGAGCCGCTACCTTCTCAAGGTATCTATTCAGGATGCTGTGGAAGCAGACAAGATTTTCACCATTCTTATGGGTGAAGAAGTGGTATCCCGCCGCGAATTTATTGAACAAAACGCCCTGGAGGCCCAGAATCTGGATATTTAATCCCTTTCCTGACAGAGGATGAAAGGATCTCAATGAGCAGTAAATTTATCGATGTCAGCCTTGAAGAAGAAATGAAGAAGTCCTATCTGGATTACGCCATGAGCGTAATCATAGGCAGGGCTATTCCTGATATTAAAGATGGCTTGAAGCCGGTCCACCGGCGAACCCTTTTCGCTATGTATGAAGCCGGTAATGCCTGGAATAAACCCTACAAGAAATCAGCCCGCATCGTGGGAGATGTCATCGGTAAATATCACCCTCACGGCGAAGCGGCTGTTTATGACGCCGTTGTCCGCATGGCCCAGGGATTTAGCCTTCGCTATCCCCTGGTAAACGGACAGGGTAATTTTGGTTCGATTGATGGCGATCCTCCTGCAGCCATGCGTTATACCGAAGTGAGAATGAACAAGATCGCCCATGAGCTGATGGCTGATATTGAAAAGGACACTGTTAATTTCGTCCCCAATTACGACGGAAGCCTCAGGGTTCCTGAAGTTCTTCCCGCCCGTATCCCCAATCTTCTGGTCAACGGTGGTTCAGGAATAGCGGTGGGCATGGCCACCAACATTCCTCCCCATAATCTGGGTGAAATAATAGATGGAATTATTTATCTCATCCGGCATCCTGAAGCTCCCCTGACAAAAATAAAGGAATTCATTCCCGGTCCAGATTTACCTACCGGGGGCTTTATTTTCGGGATGGATGGCCTGAAACAGGCCTATGAGACCGGCAGGGGAAGTATTATCATGAGAGCCAGGGCTATGGTGGAGAGAGGCCGGGGAAGCGACCGGGATAGAGTGGTAATTACTGAAATTCCTTATCAAGTTAACAAGGCAAAGCTCCTGGAGGGTATTGCGGATCTGGTTAATCAGAAGAAAATCGAAGGTATTGCTGATATTCGTGACGAATCTGACAGGGAAGGAATGAGAATTGTCATAGAGATTAAGAAGGGGGAAATTCCGGAGATAGTTCTTAATAATCTATACAAGCATACTGCCCTTCAATCTTCTTTCGGTATTATTCTCCTGGCTATAGTTGATCGCCAGCCCAAGTACCTCAGCCTGATGGAAATTCTCCACTACTTCATTTCCCACCGCCAGGATGTAATTCGCAGACGAACTCGCTTTGAGCTTAAAAAAGCGGAACAAAGAGCTCATATTCTGGAAGGCTTAATCAAGGCTTTGGATCATCTTGACGAAATAATCATCTTAATCCGTTCTTCCCGCACCGTGGAACAGGCCAGAAAAGGATTAATCACCAAGTTCCATATGACCAAGATCCAGGCCCAGGCCATATTAGAAATGCAGCTTCAAAAATTAACTGGACTCGAGCGGCAAAAAATCGTTGGTGAATATGAGGAATTGAAAAAACTAATAGCCAAGCTGCGAAAAATCCTGGGAAGTGAACAAATGATTCTGGATATAATTGTGGATGAGTTGAAAGAAATAAAGAAAGAATACCAGGACGACCGGCGGACCGAGATTGTGAAGGAAGAAATTATTGATCTTAGACCTGAAGATTTAATTAAAGAGGAAGATGTTGTTGTTATTTACACTTCTTCGGGATATGTGAAAAGAACTTCTCTCAGTTATTACCATTTTCAATCCAGAGGAGGAAAGGGGAGAAGAGGTATAAGTATGAAACCCGAGGATGTGGTGGAACATCTTTTTATTTGCTCCACCCACAGCTATATTCTTTTCTTTACCAACAAGGGACGGCTTTACTGGCTTAAAGCCATGGATATTCCTGATGTTGGTGTTTCCGGCAAAGGAAAGTCCATAAAAAATCTTATTGAACTTGAACCCGGTGAGTGGGTAAGTTCGGTCATTGCAGTCAAAGAATTTCCAAAGGATCGATACGTAATAATGCTGACCTCTGATGGATTAATTAAAAAGACTCCCTTAGCTGATTTCCGCAATATCCGCAAAGGGGGAATCATTGCCATCAATCTCAGGAAAAAAGCTGAAGTTCTGGCTGCCAAACTGACTGATGGAACCAAGGACATTATCATCGGGACAAAGCTGGGTAAGGCCATCCGTTTTAACGAAAAAGCAGTCCGGTCCATGGGACGGACTGCCGCCGGAGTAAAAGCCATTAACTTACGAAAGGATGACGCCATAGTGGGGCTGGTTGTGGCCGGAGACATTGAAAAATACATCTTTACAGCCACTGAAAAAGGATGCGGGAAAAAGACTGAAGTTAAACTTTATCCCAAGCGCGGACGCGGAGGCAAAGGGGTTTTAAACCTGAGAGTCAATGACAAGGTGGGAAAGGCTATCGGTATGGTGGGTGTAACCGATGAGGATTTAATTCTGGTTACAGTGATGGGAAAGGTCATCAGAATTAAGACAGAAAGCCTCAGATCTCTGGGAAGAGCTACTATGGGAGTCCGGCTTATCAACCTTGAGAATGATGACCGGGTTTGTTCTATTGCCACGGCCAAGGAAAGCTAACCTGGACTATTCATAAAAAAAAACCGATACCTATTATATAACAAATTATATAAAAAACACTTGGGATGACTTAAGAGAATTTCTCTGCTTGACTTTCTTTTATTTTCTCTCATAAAATTGAGCCATCTTGTCCCAGGAGGGTGAAATGGTTAAAACAATTCCCCAGCTTTTCCTGAACACTATCCGTGTTTTTCCAAAACCGGACATCATGCTTTATAAGTCAGAGGGACGCTATACCCCTATATCCACCCAGGAATTAAGTGAAACAGTCCAATATTTTTCCCTGGGCTTGGCCGAACTTGGACTGCAAAAAGGGGATAAACTGATTCTCTTGGCTGAAAACGGTCCCCGTTGGATAATGACCGATATTGCCACTATATGTGCCGGAGGAATCATTGTTCCGGTCTATACTTCTCTGGTTCCAGAACAAATCAAGTTTATTATTGATGATTCAGATGCCAGAGTAGTAGTTTGTTCATCTCTGGAACTATGGGAAAAAATAGAAGCCATACGTCCTTCTCTCCAGAAAGTCAGGCATTTCATCACTTTTTTCGATTCTTCCAAGGAAGGGATATGGAGTTTTCAACAGATATTAGACAAGGGCAAGAAAATCTCCCAGGATAATCCCGGAAGATTTGAAGAGAAAGCTTTAGCGTTGGGAGAGGATGATATATACACTCTTATCTATACCTCGGGTACCACCGGAGTTCCCAAGGGAGTGATGCTGACTAACTGGAACTTCGTCAGTAATGTAACTACCTGTGCTCCTCTTTTTCAGATCTCTGAAAAAGATACGGTTCTTTCCTTCCTTCCTCTATCTCATGTTTTAGAAAGAATGGTCAGTTTTGCCTATCTTTACAAGGGAGCCTCAATTGCTTTTGCTGAAAGCCTGGAAACAGTAGCTCAGAACCTAATGGAAATCCGCCCCCATATCATGGTCAGTGTTCCCCGGGTTTTTGAAAAAATTTATTCCCGGATAATGGATAATGTTCTGGAAAGCTCCAGACTGAAAAGAAAAATATTTTTCTGGGCTGTAGCAACAGGAAAAAAATATGTTCAAGCAAAGCTGGAGAAAAAACATCTTCCGGTTATGTTGAAATTAAAGAGAAAATTTGCTCATAAGCTGGTCTTTTCCAAAATTCTTGCCAGAACTGGAGGCAGAGCCAGGTTTTTTGTCTCAGGGGGAGCTCCTTTAAGTAAGGACATTGCTGAATTTTTTTATGCTATCGGGCTGGTAATCCTGGAAGGTTACGGTCTGACCGAAACCTCGCCGGTGGTGGCTGTAAATACCATGGAACAAATGAAATTCGGGACAGTAGGAAAACCTATTCCTGAAGTGGAAGTGAAAATTGCCGATGATGGGGAAATCCTGGTTAAAGGGCCCAATGTTATGAAGGGATATTACAAGAAAGAAGAAGAAACCGCAGAGGTTTTCAAAGGAGGATGGTTTCATACCGGAGATATCGGGCATTTAGATGAAGACGGATTTTTGATTATAACCGACCGGAAGAAAGATATGATTGTTACCGCCGGAGGTAAGAACGTAGCTCCTCAACCTATTGAGAATGTTTTAAAAACCAATCCTTATATAACCAATGCAATTGTAATCGGAGACAGAAGAAGATTTATTTCGGCTCTAATAGTTCCCGAATATGAAAAGCTGGAAGAATACGCCCGGTTCAATAAAATTCCCTTTAATAACAGGGAAGAACTGGTTAAAAACGAAACCATCATTCGCTTCATTCTCTCAGAAATTGACAGGGCTACTCCCCAGCTGGCTTCCTATGAGAAAATAAAGAAAATTGCTTTGCTGGCCAGGGATTTCGAGCTGGAAAAAGGGGAAATAACTCCTACTCTAAAAGTGAGAAGAAGTATTATTGAGAATAAATATAAGGAGCTAATCGATTCCCTTTACAGAGAAGATAATACTGAAACCTGAGACAAGCTTCCTTAGCCTGAATTCTCGTCCCAATAGAGTATTCTTCCGCAGTTTTCGCAAAGGATAATTACTTTCCTTGCTTTAAGTTCATTAATCACCTGGGGGCGGATGCGCATGTGGCACATAGAGCAAAATTCGTCATTGACAGGAGAAAGGGCAATCCCGTTTTTCTTCCGGGAGATCTGCTGATAAAGAGCGAGCTCATCCTGGGGAATTCTGGGAAGAACTTTTTCTTTTTCCTTGACTAGTTCTTCCCGATTTTTTTCGCTTTCGGCTTTGTTTTTAAAAAGGTTTTCTTTTTCTTGAGAAAAGACTTTTTTTATTTCTTCTGCTTTCTGTGAAGTTTCTTCAATTTCTTTTTCAATATCATCGGCGTTTAAAAGTTCTGAAATGATTTCTTCTTCCAAGGTGTCAATTCTTGACTGGGCCTCATCGATTTCTTTCAGGAGGGACCTGTACTCCTTATTAGTTTTAACTTCGTTAAGCTGATGTTTGTATTTGGCGATTTTTTCTTTGAGATCTTTGACCTGATTTTCCAAATCACGGCGTTTTTTTTGGTTTTCAGCCAGCTTGTCTTTTGCCTCAGCCACAATTCGGGAGCTTTCTTCGATTTTTTTGTCTATTTCTTGGGTTTTGGCGGGGATTGAATTGAGAAAAATAGAGATTTCCTTTATTTCTTTATCTATCTCCTGGAGTTGAATTAAACTATCAAAGTCAATTTCCACATCTTTTCCTCTTTGGTAAGTGGGCCTACCAGGATTCGAACCTGGGACCTGCCGGTTATGAGCCGGTGGCTCTGCCGCTGAGCTATAGGCCCGAAAGAACATATAAACATATAGCAGATATAAACACTCAAGTCAATTTCAATTGTAATTCCTATCTTCAAACCAAATAAGCTAAAGAAACCATAAAAACTATAGAAACTAAATAGATTTACAAAGGCTACAAAATCTTTTCTTCAGTGGAGGTAGCCACGTAGCAGGTTCCGACCTGCTCCTTGCGATAAAGGTGTCCCTTTGGGGAACGTCCCCCTTTAATCTAAGATTGATCCAGGAATGATTTTAACTTCTTGCTCCGGCTGGGATGTTTGAGTTTCCGCAGAGCCTTGGCTTCAATTTGGCGAATTCTTTCCCGGGTAACCTTGAATTGCTGTCCCACTTCTTCCAGAGTATGTTCGTTGCCGTCGCCCAGTCCGAACCTCATTTTTAGGACCTTACCTTCCCTCTCGGTTAATGTTTTCAGGGCTTCTTCGATTTGTTCGCGTAAGTTGATATGAATAACTGCCTCCGGAGGAGAGAGAATAATTTTGTCTTCTATAAAATCACCCAGGTGGCTGTCTTCCTCTTCTCCGATAGGTGTTTCCAGAGAGATTGGCTCCTGGGCAATTTTAATGATTTTTCTTACCTTATTGATAGGCAGATCCATTCTTCTGGCAATTTCTTCACAGGTGGGTTCCCGGCCGATTTCTTGAACCAGGCCTCTGGAAATCCGGATGAGCTTGTTTATGGTTTCAATCATATGGACGGGGATACGTATTGTCCTGGCCTGGTCAGCTATTGCTCTGGTAATTGCCTGGCGGATCCACCAGGTAGCATAAGTAGAAAATTTATATCCCCGCCGGTATTCAAATTTTTCCACAGCTTTCATCAAACCCATATTTCCTTCCTGGATGAGGTCAAGAAACTGA
This sequence comes from uncultured Eubacteriales bacterium, assembly GCA_964440805.1. Taxonomy (GTDB): domain Bacteria; phylum Acidobacteriota; class Aminicenantia; order Aminicenantales; family Aminicenantaceae; genus CAYTTR01. The sequence continues at coordinate 26,052 of CAYTTR010000019.1, read as the reverse complement.
AGTCCTCTGTTGCTGTATTTTTTGGCAATGGAAACCACCAGCCTCAGGTTGGCAGCTACCAGCTCTTTTTTAGCCTGGTCACTTATTTTTTTTCCTGTGGTGATAGCCCTGAGGGTCCTTCTTAAGCCATGGGAATCCAGTCCGATTTCTTTCTGAAAGCCTCGAAGAAGCTTGTTGATCTCTCTGATTTTTTCCTCAAGAGCTTTTTTTTCCTTTGTTTTTTTTGTTTTCTTTAGCTTCAGATTGAATTCTTCCTTGGCTTCTTCTAACTCATTGATTGCTTTCAGTTTTCCCCGGAGTGATTCGATAATTATTTCTCTATATGAAGGTTTGATGTTCAGGTTGCAGACAAGTCGGCTCATCTGGACGATAAGACGCCCCTTGGTGATGATTAATTTCTTATTTTTAGGAAGCTTATCTAACTCATCATTCAGTTCTTTTATTTTTCTTATTTGGGAGAATAATTCCTTCTTTTTTTCCTCGATTTTGCCGTCTGAAAGTTCATCCTCGCTGAAGTCAAACATTTCTGCCAGAATGGAATAGTCATCGTTGATTCTTTGTTCCAGGGAAAGGAGTTCATTAAGAACCAACCGGGTTCTGGAGAGAGCCTTAATAATCTGTTTCTCTCCTCTTTCGATTTCCTTGGCAATGGCAATTTCTCCTTCCCTGGTTAGAAGGGAAATATTCCCCATTTCCCTCAGGTAGAGCTTGACCGGGTCAGTGGTTCGCTCTAAGCCTTCAAGAGAGACTAGGTCGCTCTTGCGTCTCTTGGGAGTGGACTCGCGTTTCTTATCCAGGATTTTTATTCCGTAGTCATCCATAGAGCTGAGAAAATCATTAAAATTCCCCTCAGAGTCTGTTTCATCCTGGAATGTTTTGTTGATTTCTTCAAAAAGAAGATAGCCGCGTTTACGGCCTTTAGAAATAAGTTCTGCAATTTCATCACGGGTGAATTTTTCTTCTTCAGACAATTTGGGCACCTCTCAATCAGAAGAAATATTTATGATAAATCCATTTTATATTTATTTGCTAGTCTCCTGGATCAGAAGAGAATGTTTATTTTTAACTTCTTGTAACCTCCTGAAAAGTTCGGGTAGTTCCTCGCTTCGCCCCATTCTTTCCAGTTGGGTAATCTGGACTTTAAGTTCCCTGGTTGTTCTCTCCAGAGCCACTTCTTTCAGGGCGTCCAGACAATCCTTGACTTCCTCGGGAGAGGAAGAAGGGTATCTCTCAAGAAGAACCTCAGCCAGGTCACTGAATAAATCCGGGGTTATTTTTTGTTGAATTTCGTGGAGAAGGGGAGCTTTTTTTTGGGAAAAAACTTTCTGTAGAAGAGAAAAAACCGGCTCGCTTCTTAAGTGCTGATAATCCTGCGGTTCTATATTCTGGAGAATTAATTCAGCTAAGGGACCGTTCTGAAAGATGATCTGAAGAAGGCGTTTTTCTGCAGGAAGGAAGAGTTTTCTGGTGGATTTTTTATTTTCTCCTGATTTTTTCAGGAGAAGGGAGCGCATTAGTGTTTCTTCCACAGAAAGCGTTTCGCAGGCTTGCTTGAGATATTCGCTGCGGACTAAAGCATCAGGAATTCTTCCGATTTCCTGGGCTGCCCTTTTAACCAGTTTAGCTTTCTCTTCCGGGATGTTTAATTTGAATTCTTTTTTTAAGGAATTAATAAGGAACTTCAACCCAGGAAGTTTTTGTTCAAGATTTTTCTTGAATTCCTCTGTACCATGTTTTTTCAAATAACTGTCTGGATCCAGTCCTTCAGGAAGAAGAAGGATTTCTATTCTGAGCCCTTTCTCGAATCCGAGAGAGACTGCCCGCAGGGCGGCTTTTCTTCCTGCTTCGTCCCCGTCATAGCAGACTGTCATATTGGAAGCAAAGCGTTGAGCTAAGTTGACCTGGGCTCCGGTAAGGCTTGTTCCCAAGGAAGCAACTACGTTTTTAAAGCCTGACTGATAAAGAGCAAGGAAGTCAGTGTAACCTTCCACCAGAATGATTTCCTCTTTCTGGCGAATTTCTTCTTTGTTGAAATTCAGACCGTAGAGAAGGTTTCCTTTGGTATATACAGGTGTATCTGGTGAATTGAGATACTTGGGATTTTCATCATAGATAGTCCGGCCTCCGAAAGCTACCACCTGACCGGTCAGGTTAAATATAGGAAAAATCACCCGTCCCCTGAAACGGTCATAGTATTCATCACGACCGGTTTTTTTTATGATCAATCCTGCTTTTTCAAGAGTGGGGATATCGGTTCCTTTTTGTTTGAAAAATGATAAAAGTGAATCCCAGGAACGGAGAGCATAACCGATTTTCAATTCCTGGAGTGTTTCTTCGGGAATTCCTCTTTTTTTCAGGTAATTACGGGCTTTTTCACCTTCCTGGGTATTAAAAAGGTTTTTCCTGAAAAAGGCCATGGCGTTCTGGTTGATGCTGAAAAGTTTTTCCTCAAGCTTCATAGCCTGGGGAGAGGCTTTTTTTCTCCGGGGAAGAGAAATGTTGTACTTGCGGGCAAGAAAGCGGATAGCTTCCTGGAAACTCAATTGTTCTTTTTCCATGATTAGGGTGAAGATGTCTCCCCCTGCTCCGCAGCCAAAACAATGGTAGAGCTGTTTTTCTTCATCTACTGTGAAGGAAGGATCTTTATCCGGATGAAAAGGGCAAAGGCCGACATATTTACTGCCTCTTTTTTTCAGAGTAGTGTATTGTGAGGCAATCTCAATTATGCTGGCGGTTTGCTTTATCTGGTCAGTGATTTCCATGAATATACTGTGAGAAGGATCATAATAACTCATAAAATATAGGGGTGGATAGTCTTCTTGTCAAGTTAATAACTTATTTAAAATGTTTTTATTACCAGGTTAAATAAAAAAAGTTATATATTTTTTTCAATCCAGATGATTGATTAAGCTTGCCATGTAGCCAGCCCCAAACCCGTTATCAATATTAACTACAGATACTCCTCCTGAACATGAGTTCAACATAGCCAGGAGAGCAGCGATTCCTTTCAGGCTGGCTCCGTAGCCAATACTGGTTGGGACAGCGATGATCGGACTCCTGGTGATACCAGCTACCACACTGGGAAGGGCACCTTCCATTCCGGCTGCGGTGATGATAACCCTGGATTTCTTGATTTTTTCATATTCACCAAAAAGGCGGTGAATGCCGGCTACACCAGCATCATAAATCTTGTCCACCTCATTTCCCAGTATGTCACAGGTGAGAAAGGCTTCTTCAGCTACAGGAATATCTGAGGTTCCTGCAGTAATGATAACTATACGGCCTTTTCCCGAGGGAGGAGTCAGTAGCTTGACATAGGCTGCTTTGGCCAGAGAGTTATATTCTAATTCCGGGACGGCTTGATTGACCTTTTGGAAAATTTCCGGCTCTATTTTTGTTATAAGGAGATTAACTTTTTTCTCAAGGATTTCGCGGGAGATAGCAGTTATCTGATCTGTTGTTTTTCCGGGTCCGTAGATTATTTCCGGAAATCCCCGCCTGAGCTCACGCTGGTGGTCGATTTTGGCAAAAGACAAGTCCTGATATGGATAGTCCTTCAGATGTTCCAGGGCTTCTTCAGGGGAAAGAGTACCAAGAGAAACTTTTTTTAAAATTTCTTCAAGAAATCTTTTCACAGAGGAAGTTTAACAGATTTAAGCCAGGAAAGTAAAGATGATAAGGGGGAACGTCCCCCTTGAATAAATAAATTAGGTATATTAATCTGGATAATCCAATGGAAACAATTTATACCCTGAAAAGGGAAATATCATTTAAAGGAACAGGGGTGCACACCGGTGAACCGATTGAAGTCAAACTTGTTCCTTCCGAAGAGGGGAAAATAGTTTTTAGACGGAAAGACCTTGAAGAATTGGAATTTTATTTGGAATTTTTTTCAGTTGAAACTGCTGGAAGCACTTTTTTGGAAAAAGATGGTCACCGGATAAAGACAGTGGAACACTTATTGGCTTCCCTTTTTTGTCTGAGAATTATAAGTTGTGAAGTACATCTCAATGGAAGCGAGGTCCCTATCCTGGACGGAAGCGCTCTCCCCTTTGTGGATTTCATAAAAAAAGCAGGCAGGGTTCCCTTAAAAAAGAAAACCAGGACACTAAAGATAACCAGGCCTTTCTTTTTACAAGAGGGAGATGTGGGAGTAAAGGTAGAGCCTGATTCCTGTTTCAGGATTTCCTGCCTTATTGATTTTTCTCATCCTTCTATCAGAAGGCAGGAGTTTTCTCTGGAAGTTAATGAATCTTCTTTTTCCAGAGAAATCGCTCCGGCCCGGACCTTTGGATTTCTAAAAGATTTATCCTCCCTACAGCAGAAAGGTTTGGCTATTGGCTCGAGTCTGGATAACACTGTTGCCCTTGATGAGGAAGGAATAATTAATCCTCCTTTGAGATTTCCTGACGAATTCGTCCGCCACAAAGTCCTTGATTTTATCGGAGACCTGTCCCTTCTTTCCCGCCCTTTGAAGGGTCATTTTCAGGCAATTCGAGCTGGCCACCGTTTTCATCTTATGACTGTTGATTTCATTCTCAATCACTCCAGTTACTGGACTTGGGAGTAATGAGGGATTAGTCTCTTGTGGAAGCATTGCCAAAGCCGTGATGAGAGGAAGGGTATGGGATTCGTCACCCGCTCGATTCCTCAGCGAGGAATCTCGCTCTCGTTCGGGCTTCACTCTCCACTCCTTCGGAGAGGAACCAGGCCCGCTCAGCCCTCACAGGGGATTCCTCATCCCATACCCTTTCTCTCTTTAAGGAAACAATCTCTATCATGGAAAAAGAAATACTTACGTCTCTTGTCAAAACCTTCAATCTTCGGTAGAATGGGATAAATTTTCAATGCCTGAGTGAAAGGGAGTGCAAATTGGCTGAAAACAAAAATCTTTCCAAGAAGGACAAGTACCAAGAGTCTTTAAAAGCCTATCAAGCTGTCATGAAAGTTTTTCGTGATGGTGATTTCTCCAAGGCTGCCCAGATGTTTGATTCATTCATCAAAAATTATGATGAAGAACGGGAATTGGTAGACAGGGCCCAGATTTACCGGGATATATGCCAGGGAAGGTTGAGAAAAGAAGAAATTAAGCTTGAAACTTTTGATGATTATTATCACTACAGTGTTATTCAGGCAAACAGGGGAAATTATGAAGAAGCCATCAAGAATCTGGAGAAAGCCAAAGAGTTAAAGCCCGATGATGGTAGAGTTTACTATTTAATGGCCGATACCTTCTGCCTGATGAATAAAACGGATGAATGTTTGAATTCATTAAAAAAAGCTGTTCAGCTGGATAAATTTTATGGAATTCTGGCCCAGAATGAAAAGGATTTTGAACCTCTCTGGGAAGATAAAAAATTTAAGTTAATAATTCGCTTAGCATGAAAAAAAAGCTTCTCGGCTATGTTTTGGCAGCGGGTCAAGGAACCCGCTTTAAGTCATCTAAAATTAAAATACTTCATCCCCTGCTCGGGCAACCCATGGTGAAGTATGTCATAGATGCTGTTCAAGACCTTTGCCCTGAATCTATCCATGTGGTGGTTGGATACCAGAAAGAGATTGTCATGAAGATCCTTCCTTCGCCCGGGATAGAATTCATAATCCAGCAAGAACAACTGGGAACAGCTCATGCTGTAATGGCGGCTGAAAAGATTCTTGAGAAAAAGAAAGATTGTGACCTCTTAGTAATAAATGGTGATCTTCCGCTTATCCGGAAAGAGGATATTGCTCCTATAGTGGAATTTCACCAGAAAGAGAATAATGCCCTTACTTTTCTTGCTGCCCATATGGATAATCCTTACGGCTTCGGCCGCATCATTGATGAGGGGAAGGGTAAATACAGGGTTGTCGAGGAAAACGAGGCTACTTCGAGCCAGAAAAAAATCAAAGAAGCAAATGCGGGGATATATGTTTTCCAAGTGGAAGCTCTGTTGGAAGCTCTGCCCAAAGTTAGCAATAAAAACAGCAAGGGGGAATACTATATTACCGACCTAGTAGAAATTTTGTCCTCTATGGGTAAAAAAACAAGACCTTACAAGAGTGGTTTTAGTGAGAATTTTGTCGGAGTGAACGACCGTTTTGAAATGGCCCAAGCCGTGAAAAGTCTCCGCCTGAGAAAAATCCGAAAATTATGCCTGGAAGGAGTGACTATTGTTGATCCTTCATCTTCCTGGATTGAACAGGAAGTTGAAGTGGGCCGGGACACAGTCATTCATCCTTCGGCCGTCCTTGAAGGAAAGACATCGATTGGCAAAGAATGTTCTATCGGGCCTTTTGTCCATGTCCGGGGCTCACAGATAGGAGATGAGGTAAAAATTATGACATCTTCGGTTATTGAAGAAAGCAGGCTGGAGAACGAGGTTCAGGTGGGGCCCTTCAGTCATCTCCGTCCAGGGACTCTCCTTCAGGCAGGTGCCAGAGTAGGGAATTATGTGGAGCTTAAGAATACTCGATTGGGTCGCCGTTCCAAGGCACTTCACCTTTCCTACCTTGGAGATAGTGAAATCGGAGAAGAGGTAAATGTGGGGGCCGGAACCATCACCTGCAATTATGACGGAGTCAAAAAATACAAAACCGTCATCGAAGATGGAGCTTTCATCGGTTCCGGTACTCAACTGGTGGCTCCCCTGAAAGTAGGTAAGGGAGCTTATATCGGAGCCGGGTCCACCATCACCAAGAACGTCTCCCCGGATTCTCTAGCCGTTGCCAGAAGCCGCCAGGTGGAGAAAAGTGGTTGGGCCCGCCGGAAAAAAAAGAAAGCTTGAATCTGGGGAATTTTCTCCATGGTTTGTCGTAGAGAAGTGACCATTTTGGATTTCAAGAGGGTAAATCCTCTTGTTTTCAGAGGCGGAATTTTAACTTCCGTCCGATAATAGGAGGCAGGAAGGAATGTTCTTTCCCCTCCGGGTTGGGTGACTATGTGCGGAATTTTTGGCTATTTAGGGAAGAGAAACGCAGTTCCTCTGCTTTTGGAGGGATTGAAAAAGCTTGAGTACAGGGGCTATGATTCAGCTGGAATTGCCTTGGTTACCGGAAATCGAATCCAGAGGTGCCGGGTAAAAGGGAAAATCAACCGTTTAGAAGAGCGCTTAAAAACAGGAACCCTTCAAGGAGATTATGGTTTGGGTCATACCAGATGGGCTACCCACGGTTGTCCTTCAGAAGAAAACGCTCATCCTCATCAAGATTGCCGGGGAGTCATTACCGTTGTCCACAACGGAATTATTGAAAACTACCTTACTCTCAAGTCCCGTCTCGAAGGAAAAGGACACTCTTTTTCTTCCGAAACAGACTCGGAAGTAATTGCTCACCTCATCGAAGAGAACATGGGAGAAACTCTGGAAGAGGCTGTGCTGCGGACAGTAAGCAGTCTTGAAGGAGCTTTTGCCTTTGCTGTATTGAGTCTAAATGACCCGAATAAAATAGTTGTGGCCAAGAAAGGGCCACCAGGAGTAATTGGTATAGGGGAAGGTGAATACTTTGTCTCTTCGGACTTGAATCCCTTGCTTGACCATACATCAAACGTTGTCTTTCTGGAGGACAATGAAGTTGCTGTGATTACGGCCAAAGGAGTAAGCTTTTTTAATTTCAGTGGTATTCCTCTGAATAAGCCAGTTGAAAAATTGACCTGGTCGCCTCTTATGATCGAGAAACAGGGTTTCAAACACTTCATGCTAAAAGAGATTTTTGAGCAGCCTCAAGTTTTGAGGGAAACCATGGAAGGCCGCATATCTTTCGAGTCTGGAGCTGTGAGGATTGATGAGACAGGCCTGTCAAGAGAAGTATTAAGGAAAACCAGAAAGGTGATGATTATTGCTTGCGGAACTTCTTTTCATGCCGGACTCATTGGCAAGTATTACCTGGAAAGCCTGGCCAGGATTCCTACGGAAGTGGTTCATGCCTCTGAATACAGATACCATGATCCAGTGATTGACCGGGATGCTTTGTTTATATTTATTTCCCAGTCTGGAGAAACCGCCGACACTCTGGCTGCTTTAAGATTATTGAGGGAAAAAGAGTCGTTGAGTTTAGCTGTTTCCAATGTGGAAAAAAGTTCTATTTCCAGGGAAGCCGAGGGAGTTTTTTATACCCACGCCGGCCCCGAAGTGGGAGTAGCTGCCACCAAAACTTTCACTGCTCAGATGACGGCCATGTTTCTTCTTGCTCTGGGATTGGCCCAGATCAAGAAAGATGATATCCCTCCGGATCACTCTTCCTTGCTTCAGGAATTACGAAAAGCTCCCCACAAAATGGAAGCTGTTTTGGCTCAGAAGGATGATATAAATGACTTCAGTGCCCGCTTTATGCCTGTCAGGAATTTTCTCTACTTAGGCCGCTGGTTAAATTATCCTATAGCCCTTGAGGGAGCCTTGAAATTGAAAGAGATCTCCTACATCCATGCCGAAGGCTATCCCGGAGGTGAAATGAAACATGGGCCGATCGCTCTCATTGATGAAAATATGCCTACTCTGGCGGTGGCTCCCAAAGATAGGGTATATGAGAAAATGCTCAGTAATATTTCAGAAATAAAGGCCAGACAGGGATATGTAGCAGCGGTGGCTTTCTCCAATGATCAGGAGATTCGGGAAAAAGTGGATGATGTCTTGACTGTTCCTCCGGCGGAGCCGCTTCTTACTCCATTCTTGACCTTGATTCCTCTTCAGCTTTTTGCCTACTCGTTAGCCTTAAGAAAAGGAGCTGATGTAGACCAGCCGCGCAATCTGGCTAAGAGTGTTACTGTAGAATGAATTGTAAGGGAACGTCCCCTTCTTTTTCTTGACAAATGGGTTGCAGGGGATAAACTGAACGGGTGACCTGTTACATTCCTGCCATAAGGAGGATTCAACGTGAACTTCCCTTTAAAATCATTTTTCTTGGTTTTGCTCATTCTGAGCATGTCTGTTATGGCCCCTTTGATGTCAGCCAGAACTGAAAAACCGGTTCTCCACGGCCGCCACTGGGTGGCCATAACCGGTAAGCCTCTGGCAGCAACAGCTGGAGCTATGGTTTTTATAAAAGGCGGAAATGCAGTTGATGCCGCCTGTGCCATGCTTGGGGCCACCTGCACCATGTATGATGTGCTGAGCTGGGGGGGCGAAACCCAGGCCTTGATATACAATCCAAAAACAAAGAAAGTCATTGGTATAAATGCATTGGGAGTCGCTCCAACCGGTGCCACCCCTGAATTTTTCAAGGAAAAGGGAATGGAGTACCCGCCTGCCTATGGTCCTCTGGCCGCAGTAACACCGGGGACCCCGGGGGGCTTGATGGTCATGCTGGCCGAGTTTGGAACAATGAGCCTAAAAGATGTCCTTGAGCCCAGTATCCAGATGGCTGATGGCTATCCAGTGGAAGCTCAGCTTATTAACAGTATTGAAAGAAACAAAGAGAGAATAAAAGAATGGCCTTACTCCCGGAAAGTTCTCCTGCCTCACCTTGGCCAGGAATATGAAGCACCCTTTGCCGGAGAAATATTCAAACAACCAGAACTGAAGGAGACTTTACTGAAACTTGTTCAGGCAGAGGAGCATGCGCTGTCTGAAGGGAAGAGCCGCCGGGAGGCTATTTATGCTGCCTATGACCGTTTCTATAAAGGAGATATTGCCCGCGAGCTGGTCAGAGGGACTAAGGAACAAGGCGGCTTAATCACCCTTAAAGATCTGGCCAACTGGAAAGTCTATATTGAAGAACCGGTAATGTCCCGTTACAAAGAAATGGAGGTTTATAAACTTACTTCATGGGTTCAGGGACCGGTCTTACTTCAAATGCTCAATATGCTGGAAAACTTTAACTTGAAAGATTTGGGATATAATAGTGCCCGTTACATTCATGTTCTTTATCAAGTTATGAATCTGGCCTTTGCTGACCGGGATTTTTATTATGGGGACCCCTATTTCCCACCAAAAGAACCATTGAAAGGGCTTCTTTCCAAAGAATACGCCAGGGAAAGAATCAAACAGATTAACTGGGATGAAAATGATCCTGATGTAAAGCCTGGTAATCCCTATACCTTCCAGGGAGAAGAGAATCCCTTTCTTAATTACCTGAAAAAATGGAGTTATAAGGAAAAAGAAAAGAGCAGCGAGGGGGATTTTTTTTCTGATTTCTTGGCAGGAACTACTTCGGTTCAGGCTGTGGACAAAGAAGGCTGGGTCGTTTCCATGACTCCTTCCGGCGGTTGGATTCCAGCCTGTCTGGCTGGGAACACTGGAATCGGATTAAGCCAGAGGATGCAGAGTTTTGTCCTGAATGAGGCGGAGAATCCTTTTAATGTGGTTGAGCCTGGAAAGAGGCCCCGGGCCACCTTGACTCCAACTATAGTGCTTAAGGATGGCAGGCCTTACATTTCTGTGGCTGTTCAAGGAGGCGATACCCAGGACCAGAACACCCTGCAGTTTTTTCTTAATATGGTTGAATTTGGAATGAATGTCCAGGAAGCTTGTGAAGCAGCCAATTTCAATAGCTATCAGATGAGGAATTCTTTTGGCGAGCATGAGACTCGTCCCGGCCGATTGACTTTAAATGACCTGGTCCCTCCCTGGATAAGAGAGAAGCTAAAGAAAATGGGATATAAGATGAATTTCCAGAGCCATACCTCAGGACCTTTAAATGCTGTTTATTTCGACTGGAAAAATGGAACTTTCTGGGGAGGTTCGAGCAATCATGGCGAAGATTATGGGATATCCTGGTAAACTTAGTAGATCAAGGATTTAATAAAAAGGATAACCAAGAGCCGGGAGAATAAATCCGGCTCTCAATATAAGATTTAGGAGGTGCTGTGGTGTTTTGTAAGAACCGGATGTTATCGTTCAGCTTAATAATTGTATTCATAGTCAGTTTAACTGCCAACCTTACAGCCGGGAAGGATGTCCGGCTTCTAACCAAAGAGACTTTCATGGAAATGGAGTCAGTGGGGAGCCCAGCCATTTCCCCGGATGGAGAACAGATTCTGTTTACCAGGAGCTGGGTAGATAAGAACGAAGACAGATACAGAAGTAATATTTGGATTGTTGATGTAGAAGGAAAAAGAGTCCGGGAGTTAACCCATGGAAACTGGAAAGATTCTTCTCCCGTCTGGTCTCCTGAGGGAAAAAGGATTGCTTTTCTTTCTGATCGTGATGGAACAACCCAGATTCATGTTATGTGGCTGGATACCCGTGAAGTGGCTCAACTGACTCACCTGGAGCAGACTCCTGGTTCAATCACCTGGTCTCCTGACGGCAAGAAGTTGGCTTTCACCTTGTTCATTCCCGATGCATCACCCTTGCTTAATGTTCAGCTCCCTCCGAAACCTAAGGGAGCCAAATGGGCTGAGCCGGCTACAGTAATTGACCGTTTAAGCTGGAGAAGGGACGGCCGGGGAGATGTCCCCAAAGGCAATACTCATATTTTCATTATTGATGCTGAATTGGGAGGAACGCCCCGCCAGGTCACTTCAGGAGATTATTCTCACAATGATCCTGAGTGGTCGGCTGATGGTAAAAAGATTTTCTGTTCTGCCATCCGTAAACCAGATGCCGAGTATCTTTTCGGGGATACTGAAATATATTATGTTGACCTGGAATCTCTTGAAATTGAAGCGCTTACAGACAGGAAAGGGCCTGACCGTATTCCCAAAGTCTCCTCAGATGGAAGGTGGGTGGCTTACACGGGCTACGATGATAAAAACTTCACCCGCCATCTTTCTTCCATATATTTGATGGATTCCCTTGGCAATAAGAAGAGACTTCTTGCCGGGGATTTTCCCAGCTCGCCATCTTCACTGACTTGGGCTCCTGGAGACAAGGGGCTTTTTTACTTGATAGCAGAGAAAGGCCAGTCCAACCTTTATTTTGTTTCTTTGGAAGGGAAAATTCAGAAGATAACACAGGGCAATCATTTTCTTTCAGGCCTGTCCATTGCTCGAAATGGACAAGCAGCCACTATTGTTTCCACTTTTTACAGGCCTGGATACTTAGCAGTTTTTAATGTGAAAAAATCAGGAGAAGCAAAAGAACTGGTTGATGTCAACAAAGATGTTCTGGAAGGAATCGAACTGGGCGAGGTAGAGGAACTCTGGTTTAAATCCTCTGATGGGCTGGACCTTCAGGGCTGGTTAATTAAGCCAGCAGAATTTGAAATGGGAAAAAAATATCCCTTACTTCTCTGGATTCATGGAGGACCGTGGGCCATGTATTCTGTCCGGTTTAACTGGGTTTGGCAGAATTTTGCAGCCTGTGGCTACGCCGTTCTCTATATGAATCCGAGAGGAAGTACTGGGTACGGCCAGGAATTTGTCAATGGTATCCAGTACTCCTATCCCGGTAAAGATTATGATGATTTGATGGCTGGAGTAGATGCAGCCTTGGCAAGAGGTTTTATTGATGGAGAAAATCTATTTGTTTGTGGAGGAAGCGGGGGAGGAGTTCTTACTGCCTGGATTGTTGGACACACTGACCGCTTCCGGGCGGCTGTCTCCATGCGGCCGGTTATAAACTGGCACTCTTTTGTGGGAACAACCGATGGAGCAAGCTGGTACCGGCAGTTCCGTAGTTATCCGTGGGAAGACCCGATGGAGTATGCTCTCCGTTCTCCCTTGCATTATGTGGCCAATGTTAAGACCCCTACCATGGTGATGACCGGAGAAGCCGACTTAAGGACACCCATTGGTCAAAGTGAAGAATATTACCGCGCCCTAAAGATGCTGAAAAAAGAAACACTCCTGGTCAGGGTCCCTGGTGAATATCATGGCTGGCGGAGACCTTCCCATCGGCTTCTTCAGCAGCTTTACCTGATGGCCTGGTTTGAAAAATATATGAAAAAAAACTGAACCTAAACGATTCAATTAACCTGGATTATTCATGAGTCGAGGTTGCCGTAGGGGTTAGGCTGGGTCGGGGCGAGGCACAGGACACGCAGCTGTGGTCTCTTCTCCGGCAAGTGCCCTGTAACCAAGCAGATGCGCCAAGCGCGGCCCGCCCGGAGGGTAAAAAAGGCCGGTTTTAAATAAGATTTGATGGAAGGGTTTAATGAACTTAATTTCTTTACCTGCGCCGTAATAAAACCTCTTAAGTCGGAGGTAGTATTTGTTATATTAAAAGTACCGGCCTTTTTTATGAATAGTTCAGGTTAATAAAGAATAGGGTGTTGATTATAATTGGAATATATGAGATAATCCTTTTCTCTTGGCAGAAAACCTTGAGCGATTATTGCTGAATGGCTTTCTGAAAGAGAAGGGCTTTCGCCTAATTTTTTTGAGGTGTAAAATGCCAGTACATGTTTATGCAGGAAATCTGAATTACCGGATGACCGAAGGTTCATTGAGAGAACTTTTTGAGCAGTATGGAGAAGTGACATCAGTGAAAATTGTAAAAGACAGGGTCTCCGGTCGTTCCAAAGGCTTTGGTTTTGTAGAAATGGTCAATCCTGAAGAAGCTGAATCAGCCATTCAAGGACTTGACGGGACCGAAGTCGATGGAAGAAGCATTCGGGTAAACAAAGCAAAACCAAGGATTTAATGATTAAGGAGTAATTTTGGAGGAAAAACAAACGGTCAAGAACGGTGATAAGGTCAAGGTTCATTACACCGGTCGCTTAGAGAGCGGAGAGGTTTTTGATTCTTCCCGGAAAAAGGAGCCTCTGCAAGTGACCGTTGGCTCCGGAATGGTGATTCAGGGTTTTGAAGAAGCCCTGATTGACATGGAACCAGGAGAGAAAAAGACAGCGACCATTTCCCCTAAGAATGCCTACGGGGAATACGACGAGAAGCTTATCCTCAAGATGCCCCGGGAAAGAATTCCTGAGGACATCACTCCCAAGGCGGGAATGGATCTTCAGCTCGTTAACAAGGATGGTCAAGCTCTCCCGGTAAAAGTCAAAGAGATCCAGAAGGATAACATCATACTGGATGCCAACCATCCATTGGCTGGAAAAAAACTGGTTTTTGACATAGAAGTTTTAGCAATCGACTGAAGATCCAAGAAAGATTCAATTTTAATGGATCCTCTCAGTAAGGATCGAAAAGGGATAAGTGCGGCCTAAAAAACTTTATTTCCTCTTATTCCCGATTTTATTTTTTTTATTTCTTCAGATTCCATCATTAGCTATCTCCAATCCTGAAAAAGCATGTTTTTCTTCCCTCCGGCTTAACTTGCTTGAAGATGTTATCCGGGAAGCTGTAAACAATGAGGAAATCCCCGGAGCTGTAATTTTAGTAGGTCACAAGGAAAATATTGTTTTCAGGCGGGCATTTGGCTGGAGACAGATTATTCCTGAACCCAAACCGATGGAAGTAGACTTGCTCTTTGACCTGGCATCTTTAACCAAACCTGTAGCAACCGCCACTTCGGTTATGATTCTTGTTGAAAAAGGGAAGTTGAGTCTCCAGGACAAAGTCAAGGATTATGTGCCTGGATTTACTTCTTTCCAGGAAAATAGCAAAAAAGTGGCTAAAAATGCCCGTCTTTGGCATCTTCTAACACACACTTCGGGCCTTCCTCCTTATACTGAGGCTGCTGTGGTAGAGAAGAAATATGGAAAGCCTTGCCCTCTGAAAAACATGGTGGAACATATTGCCGGCCTAAAAAAAACGAGCGCTCCGGGAAAAGAATTTATATACAGTTGCTTGGGATATATCACCCTGGCTTATATAATTGAGCAAGTCTCGGGGCAAAACATTGCTGAATTTTCCTCCAATAATATATTTAAACCACTTAATATGACTAAGACTTCATTCACTCCTGATGAAGACAAATATCCTTTTTGTGTGCCCACTCAGGTAATAGATGGAAAGCTTCTCCAGGGAGTTGTCCATGATCCTCTGGCTAAGTTGCTGGGTGGAATATCCGGCAACGCTGGTTTATTCTCCTCTGCAGATGACTTGGCTCTTTTTGCTCAGATGTTACTTAAAGGAGGAGAGCTTAATGGCCGGCGCATTCTCAGTCCTCTTAGCATCCGCCGGATGACAGAGGTTTATCCAGAAGTGAAATTTTCCGGGCGTGGCTTGGGATGGGATGTTGATTCACCTTATTCCACTGCCGGAGGAGATCTTTTTGGGCCCTGCTCCTATGGTCATACCGGCTATACCGGAACTTCCCTCTGGATTGATCCGGAAACAGAGACCTTTTTTATTTTACTTACCAACAGGATCCATCCTGATGACAAAGGTTCAATAGTTTCCCTGCGCAACCGGGTAGCCAATATCATAGCCGCCTCCATCATTGAATTCTGATAAATCATCTTAATTTCTACCAATTATTACTTTTAGTTCTCTTCCATTTAACCTGAACTATTCATAAAAAAGGCCGATACTTTTTATATCACAAATACTACCTCTGACTTAAGAGGTTTTATTACGGCGCAGGTAAAGAAATTAAGTTCATTATACCCTTCCATCAAATCTTATTTAAAACCGGCCTTTTTTACCCTTCGGGCGGGCCGCGCTTGGCGCATCTGCTTCGTTACAGGGCACTTGCGGTGAAGAGACCACAGCCGCGTGCCCTGTGCCTTGCCCCGACCCAGCCTAATCCCTACCCTCGACTGGTGAATAATTCAGGTTAGTGTAGGCACGTATTCTTGACATGAGAGCATACCTGATGCTTTTCACTCATGCAAAATGGAAGAGAACCATATTTTTTACTTTTTGACTTCCTTTCTCTCCTCTGATATATAGAAAATTGCTGTGAAAGGGATATCTTCAGAATTTAAATTTTCTTCTTTGCAGGAAAGGAAGCAAAATGGTTGAATTCAGTTTCCTTGACTGGTTATGGCTTGTCCTTTTTGTGATTTTAATGATTTTTTGTGGGGTTCTTTTCTATCGCTTGGGAAAAAGGATTAACCATGTGGGGAATAATTGTTCCGGCTTTTATACTGATATTGTCTTTTGTTTTGACTCTGCTCCTATACCGTCATTTTTCAAAAAACATCCATTGAAACAGGCGAAAACTTATCTGGATTTCCTGTATAATTAAAAAAATGTTTCTGTAGGAAAAAATAGTAAAGAGATTAAGGAGGTTTATATGGAGATAAAGATCACGGACATTCAGGAACAATTGAGCTGACCAAGGAAGACTAAACTATCAGAAACTGAAGGAATCTCTGTTTTGATTATTGTAGATGAAGCGGAGGGATTCATGAAATGGACTAAGCTTAGCAGCCTGATTCTCTGCCTGGGCCTGCTTCCTGTTATTCTTTTTTCGTCTCCCCAGGTTAAGTTCGGCCATCAGGAAGTCCGGGATATTCAGGAGTTTTACCTGGATAATGGGATTGTTATCTTATCATTGTGGATTAAAGACGGGATTATTCTTCACCAGCATATTCAAGCAAAAGAAGACTGGCTGGCTGCACATAATATTTCCTTTGTTCAATTAAGAACCGATGCCGATTTTGGACTGGATTTAACCTGGACAGGATGGAGGGCGCCTGGAAAGAGGGATAATGCTGCCAATCCGGTAAGGCTAACCAAATCTGACTTTGTTTTCAAGGAATATCGCCTTTATCCTCTGGCAGGCCGAGGAGGCCTGGAACTGGAATTTTTATTCAATGGTAAAGGAAATTCGCTTGAAATGAAACTTCTCTACCAGCTGGAAGAAGATGTTTTTTTCTTGAGAAGAAAAATTGCTGTTCGTGATCCCTCGCAAAAGAACCATTTTCTCCGCTGGATTTGGCCGGCCTTTGGAGATGTTTTTGGTGACTTGAAAATCATCAAAGCCGGTGGTTTTGGACAGCCGGTGGCCTTTCTGATAAATGATGGAGGAAGTTTTGTTGGTCTGGAATATCCAACTTCGGAAAATCATCTTCTTCCTAAAAGTCCAAAACAAACGGGAATCCGCTGTGGCCAGGAAATAGGAGAAAGGATAGGAAATGCCTGGGTTGAAAGTGATTGGCTGGTGCAGGCGCTGGTTCCTCAAAAAACGGTCAAGCAGTGGTTCTGGCTGTATCTTGATAAAATCCGCTGTTCGCCCTTAAAACCTTATCTTCTCTATAACAGCTGGTATGATCTTAGAGCCCCGGAAATGGTGGAGGACCCAAAAAGGGTTATGAACGAAGCCAATGTGCTTCGGACTATATCGTTCTTCCAGAAAAGGCTGGTTGAGGAAAGAGGAATTTTTCTCAATGCCTTTGTCCTGGATGATGGTTGGGACATTTACCGGAGTGACTGGCAGTTAAATCCAGAGCGGTTCCCCGGAGGTCTCAAACCTGTAGTTCAAGCATTGGAATCCATGAATTGTGATCTGGGAATCTGGTTTGGTCCAACCGGTGGCTATTCCCACCGCGACCGGCGGGTGGACTGGATGAAGGAAAATGATTATGAAACAGTTGGGGACCAGATGTGTTTAGCTGGTGAAAAATATTACCAGCTATTTAAAAAAAGAGTCAATGATTTAGTTTCTCAAGAGCAAGCAGGTTACTTCAAGTGGGATGGTATTCAGTTTTCCTGTAGCGAACCGGCTCATGGTCATCTCCCCGATATTTATTCGAGGAGAGCTGTGATGAAGGCTGTGGCGGAGCTTTGCCGTTCTGTCCGCTCTTTGAAGCCGGACATATTTCTTAATATTACTTCCGGAACCTGGTTGAGTCCATGGTGGCTTAAATATGCCAATCAGATCTGGATGCAAGGGGCTGATTACGGATATTCCGATGTCCCTTCCATCAGCCGCCGGGACAGAGCTATGAGCTACCGGGATAGTGTTCTTTTTGAGGATTTGGTGAAAGAGAAATTCTGGTTTCCCATAGCTAATTTAATGACTCACGGAATCATCAAAGGACATCTAAATCAATTAGGAGGCCCTTGGGAATCATTGGATAAATTCACCGATAATGCCCTGCTTTATTTCGCCCGGGGAATAACCATGTGGGAGCTTTATATTTCTCCTGATTTTTTGACTGACGACCAGTGGGACATTCTGGCTCAAACCATACGTTGGGCTAAAGATAGGTTTCCCCTTCTTTGCCGGACAGAAATGATTGGCGGAGATCCTGGTGCTCGTCAATCCTACGGCTATGTCCATTTTTTGGGAGCCCGTGGGATTATTGCTGCTCGTAATCCCTTTATTGAACCCCAGGTTTTACGGGTAGAGCTTTCAGAAGATCTGGGCCTTTCCAGGGAGGCGGATTCATTGGTAGTTGAACAGCTTTATCCAGTACGTTGGATTCATCCAGGTTTGAAAAAATTTGGTTCAGAGCTGGAAATTCCACTTTCAGGTTATGAGACGATTCTCTTAGAGATTTATCCTCTATGTGAAGCCACCAGGCCTCTTTTAGCTGGCAGAGTACACCAATTGAAAAAGAAAGATGAGAAGAGCTTTGAATTGATTTCTTATCCAGGAGAGAGCGAAGCCCGGTTTTTAAATCCTGACATCATTAAGACAGTTTCTATTCAGGAGGAAAAATTAGATCCTGCCGGGATTGCTCTGCCGCCAGAAACCATGACTGCAAAAGTAGAAGAGTCCACTTTTAAGATTTTGTCAGGAGAAGAAGAAAATCTTGTCTCTCTTGGGTTTATCCTTAATGAACCAGTGGTGGAAGCAACACTAACCATACTAATTGAGCCCGGGAAAGATTTCCTGGCCAATGGACTTCCAAAGACCAATCTTTTTATTGATTCTCAAGAGAGGATTCCGGAACAAGAAAGTGAGGAAGGCAAGTGGAGCTGGCAGATGATTGAGATTTCTTCCGGAGCTCACCGGGTTGAATTTAAAATTTTCTCTGAAGGATTGAAACCTGGCTGGAAGGGCCGGCTTTCAGCCTGGCTGTTGATTAAGGAAAAACCCCCTGGAACCACTTTGAAAGTCGAGTGGGAAGGAAAAAGCGGAGAAACAATCTTACCCCCCCAGCCTTGGCCTGAAGGAGAGCTCCGCTGGAACTTCAAGCTTGGTGAAGGACAGATTGAATTCCAGCCTTAGACTGCCTGGAAGACACTCTGGTAATGAATGAAATGAATAAATTTACTTTTAAAGGAAAAATATGGCGCGGGGCAGGTTTTGAGGACAGTTTTTTTTATATAGATGGAGAAAAGATTAGGTCAGGAAGAAAGGGAGAAATTCGTGAGGTCTCTTATATAATTCCTACTTTTGCCGATTCTCATATCCATGGAGGATGGGGATGGAGTTTTCAGGAAGGAGACTTTTCCCCCCTGGAAGAGAGGTTGAAAAAAGAAGGTGTGTTTTTTGCAGTTCCTACTTTTTTCAATGATGAGTTGTCTAATATCGAGAGGATTTCTGCTTCTTTCAGTATATACAAGAAGGAAAACTCAGGCAGCATTTTTCCTTTTCTCCGGATAGAAGGTCCGTTTATTAGTTCAAGTAAAAAGGGTGCTCAGGATGAATCTTTTATCCTGGCCCCCAAACCAAGGCAAGTTGACAGGTTTTTAGAGATCAAGGAAATAAAAGTATTTACCTTCTCACCTGAGGTAGAGGGGGTGGAGGGACTGGTTTTGAGGGCGATGGAGGAAGGATGGATACCTTCTGCTGGACACAGCCATGCTTCCTTCAGTCAGTTCCTGAAGTTTTACAGAGAAGGAGTGCGGCATATCACCCATTTTCCAAATGCCGTCAGTCCTCTTCATCACCGGGAAATCGGAATGACCGGAGCCGCCCTCTTTTTGACCGACCTTTTTCTTGAGGTTATTGCTGATGGCATCCACAGCTCCTTGGAATTCCTGAAATTGCTTGAAAAGATAAAGGGTCCGGATTTTGCCCTCATCTCTGACCTTATTCCCCAGGCTGGCAAGCAGGTAAAAAAGCAAACAACCAGAAACTTCTGTATTCAAGGAAAAAGAATCACTAGGAATGATGGTGTTTTGGCCGGCGGAGGAACCACAGTGGCTGAACAAGTGGTTTTGCTCAAAAAAGCAGGCTGGTTGCCTGAAGCCCTGGTTCGGTTGGCCTGCGAGAACACTCGCCGCTTTTTCGGTATAGCCGATCCCTCTTTAACCGATGGCGCTGAAGCCACTTTTCTTATCTGCGATCAGGATATGGTCTTACAGGAAATTTATTACAAGGGAGAGAAATTGGAGAGGGAAAAGGACTAAATTTTCCTTAAAAATGCATGTTATTATGAGGGAGAGAAGCGAGTCCGCCGGCTTTCTCTGGTTAGTGAACAAGGAATAGGTTTGAGCGAAGAATTCACTTTTCCTCTTTGTCTTCTTTCTCTTAAGGGCAAGCTGAAGGTCGTAGTTGATCCCTGCGGAGGTACTGCTTCGCCCTATGTTAAAGATTTTCTGGAAGGAATGGGCCTTAAAGTTAAATGCATTAACTGTATGATAAAAAAAGGTTTCCCGAGAAACCCCGAGCCTCTTCCGGAAAATCTTGGAAAATTATCAGAAACTGTTCGCTCTCATGGGGCGGATTTGGGTTTGGCCCAGGATGCTGATGCCGATAGGTTAGCCACTGTGGATGAGCAAGGAGTGCCTCTAAGCGAGGAATATACTTTAGCCCTAACCGTGCAGTATTATCTAGAAGAAAGAGCTAAGTCACCGGTTGTGAACAATCTTTCCACATCCAAGGTTATCGAAGATATTGCTCACCGGGCAGGAGTTCAGCTTTATAGAGTTAAAGTAGGAGAGGTCAATGTGGTCAAAGGGATGCTGGAGAAAGGTGCAGCTATCGGTGGAGAAGGAAACGGGGGGATCATTATTCCTGAAATTCATGCTTGCCGGGATAGCTTTGCCGGAAAGGCCATTATTCTGGAATATCTGGTAAAAAGCAGGGAAAAACTTTCCCGCTTGAAGAAAAACCTTCCCCAGTATTTCATGGTTAAGGAAAAAGTCGGGGTTTCCTTCAGGGAGGGAAGATTGATACTCAGTAAGCTGGAAGGAGAGTTCTCCGGAGGAAAAAGAGACTTCCGTGATGGGCTGAGAGTGGAATTTCCTGATTATTGGTTTCATGTCCGTCCTTCCAATACTGAACCTGTTCTCAGGATTATTGTGGAAGCCAGGGACAAAGAACAGGCCTTGAAAATAATCAACCGGATAAAGGAGATACTCTAAATGGAATTAATTATTCAAAAATCAGCTTTTAAAGATCATCAGGCTTTTTTCTATCTTATTGGAAATAATTGCTTGATAGGCGAGGAAAGTTGAAATGCCAGATAATGATATTCAATGGAAACTTGGCGAATTTCAGGATGATGTAGAGAGGTGTTTTGTTTATCTGAAGAGTCAGTGGTTTCTAACCAGACTTCGTTCTAAAAGCCACGATCTCTGGGCCTCTCAACCGATTCCTGAACTCAGCAATAGACTGGGCTGGCTGGAGCTTCCACAGGATTCGGTCTCTTTAATTCCCAGGTTAGAAGAGTTTACTGAAGATTTAGGCAGGGATGGAATCCAGCAACTGGTTTTGCTGGGTATGGGAGGCTCAAGCTTAGCTCCAGAAGTTATTGCTAAAACCTTTGGTTTGAATGATAATTCTCCCCGGTTTTGTGTTTGTGATACCACACATCCAGGTTATATTTCGGGGCTGCTTAAAACTTTAAACTTAAAGAAAACTTTTTTTCTGGTCAGCAGTAAATCCGGAACAACCCTGGAAACCATGGCGCTTTTCCATTTTTTCTGGAAGCATGCAGCGGCAGATTGTAATAATCCTGGAAAACATTTTGCTGCCATCACTGATCCTGGTACTCCTCTGGAAAGGTTAGCGGCTGAGAGGAACTTTCGGGAAGTTTTCACTGCTCCTCCCGAAGTGGGAGGTCGGTTTTCAGCTCTTTCTGTTTTTGGATTATTACCAGCGTCGATTCTGAGGGTTGAAACGAGGAAGCTTTTAAAACTGGCAGAAGAAGAATTCCAGAAAACATTTTCCGGTGAAGGGGAGAAAACAGCTTCGCTATTTCTGGGAGCTGTCCTGAGTGAAATAGGTTCGAAGAAAGATAAGCTATCTTTTTTGACCACTCCTTCCCTAAGGAGTTTCCCTGCCTGGTTGGAACAACTTATTGCCGAGAGTCTGGGTAAAGAGGGAAAAGGCTTGGTTCCAGTGATTGATGAGCCCTTGATTAAACCTGAAGATTACAGCGCAGACCGGTTGTTCATTTTTTATTCTCTTAAAGAAGAAAAAAGTTCAGAGTTTGACTCTCTGATTAAGAAGATTGTTCGCCTTGGCCACCCCGTCATATGCTTTAATCTTACCGACAAGGAATATCTTTCAGCAGAAATGTTCCGCTGGGAAGTGGCTGTGGCTGTGGCTGGTTCTTTGCTCGAAGTTCATCCTTTCAATCAACCGGATGTGGCCTTGGCCAAATCTTTTACTAAGGAGATGCTGGAGTCAGAGAGTAAAGGGAAAGAAGGCCTGGTAACCTATAATGCCTGGGAAGAAGGGAAAATAAGGAAAGTTATGGAAGGGTGGCTCGATTCAGCCAAAGAAAGAGACTATATAAGCATTCTGGCCTTTCTTTCTCCCCAAGAAGAACTTTATCATAGTCTACAGTCTCTAAGGAAATGTTTTCTGGAAAAAAGCAGGTTAGCAACTACTTTTGGTTACGGGCCTCGATATCTTCATTCAGCCGGCCAGCTTCATAAGGGAGGCCCTAACACCGGTCTATTCCTTCAATTAGTGGATGAACCTGAGGAAAAATTGCTCATTCCCCACTCCTCTTACACTTTCAGAGATCTGATTAATGCTCAAAGCCGGGGGGATTACCTGGCTTTAAAACAACGGGGCAGAAGAGTGGTCCGGATAAGTCTTGGAAAAGAGCCTCAAAAGGCTGTTCAACAACTTATCCGGATGACAGAAGAACTCTGAAGAAAAATCGAAGTTTATTTCCTTTTCTTTTTTTTTAGCTGTCTTGATTCTCTCTTGGCTGGTTTAAATAATGGATTCTATTCCATTTTGTATGAGCGAAACTATTAATTGAGAGAGCATCAGGTATACCCTCGGCTCCGGGCCCACCTGATGCTTTCCCATTATGCAAGCATGCCCACATAAAATGGAAGGGAACCAGCGAATATATATGGTGGAGACGGTTTCAGGCTGATGCCGGAAGTTATTATCCTCTGGGGTGAAATAAATAAATAAAAAATCACCTCAAAAGGTGATTGTCAGAAAATTTGTTTCTTGAGACTATATGGAAGCATGGAACCACGAGGATATAAAAAGTTTGTTATTTTATTCTCCTGTGGTAGTGCATTAAAGGAGAAGTGATGTTTTTTCAGGCAAAAAGGGCGGCCTTAATTACACTTATTTTTATAGTGATTATCGCTCCTTTATCCGGGCGTTCAAGTTTAGAAAAAAAGCTTCTGGTTATTTCGGATAAAGCTGAGGTCCATCTTGACCCGGACCCTAATAGTCCCATTCTTGATGTTTTGAAAAAAGGGATGATTATCAAGTCGGGAAGCGAGCGGAAATTCCGGAAATCCTGGAGCTATGTTTATTATACAACCGGAATATCCCAGGTAACCAAGGCGGGATACATTCTTGATCATATGGTAAAAGAACTTTTCCAGGTGACCAAGGTTATTACTATTCAGGGTGAAAAAGATTCTCTGCTAAATTACACAGAATCAAGCCTTTCTTTTTCCCAGGAATACTGGGGAATGCTTAGAGATGAAGTCATCAGAAGGGAAGGAAATCCCCTGATCTGGGAAGAAAAAGAGGGATTGGAGCAACTGGACTACTACCGCCGGATTTTGGGGAAAGACTGCCTGTTGAGTTACTTTTTTGTTCGGGATATACTTGTTCAGGTCAGGTGCCGTTTTCTGCCCATCAATTCTCTGGAAGATTCTTTTCTTGATGAATTCACTAAAATAAGGGAGCTTCTGGTTGAAAAATTCGGCCCTCCCTATGATGATTCTGTTGAGTGGAAGGATTCACTTCATAAAGAACAAAAAAGCAAGTGGGCCGAAGCAGTCAGCCTTGGTCATCTTCAATACCAATCCTGGTGGAAAAACAGTCAGACTGAAATTCTTCTACATTTATATGGTGAGCGGAGTTTTGTTTGTTTGGATCTTCAATACCTGGGAGTGAAGCAAAAACCATTATTGGAAAGAGTTAGGGCTTCTCTTAACGGCAATTGAGCTGAATCATTCATAAAAAAGACCGATCTTGCCGCATCTGCTTCGTTACAGAACACTTGCGGTGGAGGACCACAGCTGCGTGTCCTGTGCCTCGTATCTACGGCAACCTCGACTCGTGAATAATCCAGGTTAGTTAAGTCTGGCAGATAAGTTTGGGGGAATCTTGTAAGAACTTTTTCTTCATTTAATCCGTTAAAAAAAATATAATAAGAGAAGCGGAGGGATTAATGAAGAAATCGTTAATAATTCTTATTTTACTTATTTTAACATTTGCTTTAATAAACTGTGTGGTGGCTGTTGTGGATTATTCAACTCCTTCTAAAGAAATTTCCCTTGGTGAATTTAACCGTCTTCTTCCTTTTAAACCAGGGGGATCTCTTTCTGTAGGAAACATTCAGGGAGAGGTTGCTGTTTATGGTTGGGACAGAAACGAAGTTGAACTGCGGGCTGTAAGAAGACTGAGAGAATCTTCAAGAACCGTCAGGTTTATGTCGTGGAAAGCAGTTTCCCCTGATATCCAGGTTGACCGTTTTGGTGATTCTATTTCCATTAGCACTAAAAGAAGAGGGAGAGATGATTATTTTCCTTTTGTTGATTATGAGTTAAAAGTGCCTCAAGCCATAATTATCGATGGAATCTTTGTCCAGAATGGTGATATTTTTGTCTATGATTGTTTTGGCGAGATTTTGTTGGAAACAGGGCGGGGAAATATTGAGGTGGATAATTTTTCCGGAAGTATGAAAGCCACTGTTGGAATAGGTGCAATAAGCACCTGGCTTTTTGACTTGCGTCCAGAAGACGAGATTAATCTCTTTGTTGAGGAAGGAAATATTAATATTTATCTTCAGGAAGGAGTTCAAGCCCAGATTAAGGCATTTGCCGAGAAAGGAGAAATCATAAGTGATTTTGATTTAGGTGAAGAATTGCCTTTACAGACATTTTCTGGGAAAATCGGAGAAGAAGAAGGTGCCTCTATCACTTTAAATTCCCGGAATGGGAATATTTATATAGGGAAGATAAAAGAATGAATAAATACCTTGCTTTAAATGTTAATTCCCTTTGCGTACAGGAGGTGTGACCATGGAAGAAAACAAGAAGGTTATTCTGACCGGGATACTGGTTATAGTCTTAATTGCTGCTGCAGTGGTTATTTACTTCTTTGTTATAAGCGGACCAAAAAAAGGAGCTGAAATTCCTCTAAAGGTTGAACAAATTGGTCCAGAAATAGAAGAAGAGCCTGGTCCGAGCTTAAAGGAAAAGCCGGAGCCACTGGATGTCAGGCTTGAAGAAAGTGATCCTTTGATTCGTTCGCGGGCAAAGGACTTGTCTCTTCATCCTGTTTTTAACAAATGGCTTAAGACAAAAGAGATTATACGAAAGTTTGTAGCTTCAGTTGATAATATCGCCCATGGCCATAGCCCAAGGGCACATATTGACTTTTTTGGCCTGGATGAAAAACTGCGGGTCATCTCAGAAAATGGGAAAACTTTGATCGACCCCCGTAGCTACAGTCGCTATGATGTAGTGGCTGATGTTTTTTCCTCTCTAAATACCGAAGGGTGCGTCCGTTTTTACTGGCAGATGAAACCAGTTATTCAGGAGGCTTACAGGGAATTGGGGTATCCTGAAAAGGATTTTCATGAAACTCTTCTCCAGGCCATCCAGGAACTCCTCAAGGTTCCTCTGGTCGAGGAAAAGATTGCAGTGGAGGCGGATGTTACTACCTACACTTATGAAAATCCCAGGCTGGAAAACCTAAGTGATGCTCAGAAGCATCTCCTCCGTATGGGTCCGAGCAATGTTGAAATAATCAAGGGTAAACTGGAAGAATTCGCCCTGGCTTTAAAGGATTAGCGCTTGAATTCCGGTCTAAAAGGGGGACGTTCCCCAAAGGGACACCCTTTTCCCAAGAAAACTTAATTCTATTTTTTTTCATGTTTTCAAATAATAATAGTTTATTAAATTCACCTCTGTAAAGGGTGTCCCTTTGGGGAACGTCCCCCCCTTTATTGACAATGGAAGCATCCCCAAAACCGTGATAAGAGGAAGGGTATGGGATTCGTCACCCGCTC
>CAYTTR010000018.1:0-51848 GCA_964440805.1 uncultured Eubacteriales bacterium | reverse complement strand
GATTCAATCTTTTTAAATTCTTTAACGTCGTGGCGCCTCATATATCAAATATTAACAAGGAGGGATAAATAATATGAAATCAAAGACTATTTTAATCTTAATTCTGATTGCTTTTATTCTCCCCGCCATTCCAACTGTTCTCCAGGCCAAGGGCCAGCCGGATGATTACCAACGGGCTGCCGGCCTGGCTGAAGTCCTTAGAGAAAAAGTAAAAGCCTATGACCTTCCATTCAGGTACATTGAGTTTTCTGAAGATGAGAAATCAATCGAATTTACGGTCGGAGCCTTTAGATATTCATGTGACCTTGAGACCTATGCCTGTAAGAAAGTGGGCCCAGCCGACCGCTGGAGAAGAGGCGGGTTTGACATGTGGCAGAGAGGACCTGCTCCCCGGGCTGCTTCTGAGGAAACCAAAGTATCACCAGGCGGAAAGTGGGAAGCTTTTATAAAAAACTACAATGTGGCTATCCGTTTAAAAGAAACAGGAGAAGAGTTTATCCTGAGCCACGACGGCTCCGAAGGAAATTACTATACTTTTTCTTCCCTAGCCTGGTCCCCTGATTCAAAAAAAATCGCTGCTTTCCGCCTCCGCCGGGGCTTCCACCGGATAGTTCATTATGTAGAGTCCTCACCAAAAGATCAGCTTCAACCCAAGTATCATGAGATGGAATATGCCAAGCCGGGAGATGCCCTTGATATCGAGCAGTCTGTACTTTTTCGAGTCAACGAAAAAAAGACTGTCTTCATCGATAACTGTTTATTCCCCAATCCCTATGAGATGTCCGACCCGGTCTGGCGCAAGGACAGCCGGGCATTCTCTTTTGAATATAACCAAAGAGGACATCAAGTCTACAGAATCATTGAAGTTAACGGAACAACCGGAAAAGCTCGAGCTTTAATCAGCGAGGAGCCGGAGACCAGAATACCCTGGGAGGACTGCTCTTTCATCCGGATTTCCATAAAGCGGGAGTTTCCTCCTGCGGCTGCCACGATAACCGGATGGACAAAATCTGGTGGAATGAGCAGTGGATGGGCTGGCCGGTGGGCCCGAAATATGCCGCTTCTTCCAATGTGGACAACGCCTACCGGCTCCGGGGACCTCTTCTCTTAATCCTGGGAGAAATGGATACCAACGTCGATCCTTCCTCTACCATACAGGTGATGGATGCCTTGATTAAAGCCAATAAAAACTTTGACCTCCTGGTTATCCCCGGAGGCGGACACGGTATGGGAGGAGAATATGGACAGCGTAAGATGTTCGACTTCTTCGTCCGCCATCTCCATGGAATTGAACCGCCTAACTGGAACTCCGCCCAATTCGATAAG
The DNA here is from genome assembly GCA_964440805.1 of uncultured Eubacteriales bacterium. Classification (GTDB taxonomy): domain Bacteria; phylum Acidobacteriota; class Aminicenantia; order Aminicenantales; family Aminicenantaceae; genus CAYTTR01. Next base: position 50,522 of record CAYTTR010000018.1, on the reverse strand, counting down.
ACAAGCGAAAACTGAAGGAAGTCTCAGGAAAGAGAGGAAATGCAGTAACTCCACTTAAGGATTGAACAGTTCCTTGAATGCCTTGTTTTCTAAAATAGACCAGATTAAACATATTCAACCATTTCAAGCGTATTCAATGAAGATAAAGAGAAAGGTAGGGAATCCGGTGTTTTTCCCTTATATTCTTCTTCAGAGACAAAGATAATAGCCTGGATAATTCCTTTTCGTTTACAAGCTCAGAGTAATACTTTTCCCGGACTTCGGTTTCAGCCTCAGCCCGTTCTTCTGGCGAAGCCTTTTTAAGAAGAATAGCATCAACTTCCTCATCCAGGTCTTCCAACATATCCTCTCCTCCCTCTTCAGCCAGAAAAACCAACCCTTTATTAAAAAGTGGTTTTACTTCCTCAAGTTCTGCGGGACAACGATCTAAAAATTCTTCCACTGCCCTGATCACCACCTGTTGTGAAGCCTCCGTTTCTCTCTCTCTCTTTCTTCCTACTCTGCGGTCCCGGTGGGAAGCAAAGGCTCTGTAAACAAAATTACGGGCGTATTTCAAATTGAAAGACCGGCGGCTTCCACTGCCTTTCTGTTTGAATAATTCATAGGCAGTCTTTAACCCTTCCAGAACTACCCGGAGAGGAATTCCTCTTTTTTGCCAGCGATCAATAAGGTCAATCTCTTCAGGTGAAAGAAATAAGGGAGCTTTTCTTTTTTCCAGTAAAAAACGGGCAATCCTCTGGAAATATTGGCTTTTCAGATCAATTTCACTCGTCATATAAACGCTTTTCTTTATATTATCTCCCGAGATTCCCAAAATGAGAATCAATCCCACATCAGTCCACACAAGTCCGATCTGAAACGGACTCTACTGGCTCTTGTTTTTTTCGTAGAGAATCCGGAGACCTTCCAGCACCAGATTAGGCTCAAAGGCATCCGCCCGTGAAATTTCCCGGAAAACAAGCCCGCCGAATCCTCCGGTTAAAACCACCCGGGGTTCTTCTCCCAATTCTTTTTGTATTTCTGCAATAATACTGGAAACTAAGCCCAGATAGCCAAAATATAATCCTGATTGAATGCTTTCTTCTGTAGTTCGTCCAATTGCTTTATCCGGTTTTTTTATTTCAACGCGGGGAAGTTTAGCTGTCTTTAAGTAGAGCGCCTCCGCCGCAATCTGAACCCCGGGAGCAATAGCTCCTCCCAGATATTCTCCCTTTTTTGAAACCGTGTCAAATGTGGTGGCAGTGCCGAAATCTACCACCACCACCGGGCCGCCGTATTTCTGAAAAGCAGCCACTGAGGCCACCACCCGGTCGGCTCCAACTTCAAGAGGATTTTCATAAAGAATGGCCATCCCCGTCTTTAAGCCCGGGCCAACGATGAGAGGTTTAATCTTTAAGAGTGTCCGGCAGACCTCCTGGAAAACAGGAGTTAAGGGGGGAACAACACTGGAGATGATAACCCCACCGAGCTGGTTTTTCTTCAAGCCTGCCAAAGAAAGGAGATTCAGCAAAGTCAACATATATTCCTCTTTGGTTTTATCCCGTTCTGTCCTTATTCTCCAGTTCTCAAGCAGAGTTTTTCCATCGAAAACGCCCACGGCTATATTTGTATTTCCAATGTCAACTGCCAAAAGCATCATTTTCTCCTTGAATATTTTACCGGCGAAATAATCTCTGCCGAAAGGAAAGGCCGCTGCTTCCCTTCTGCCTCCAGAACCATTCTCCCGAATTTATCCAGCCCGAGAAATCGAGCCCGGAGCCAACCGTTTTCTGTTTCCATCTCTACCTCCTCTCCCCGGGAAAAGATATTTAAATGTTCGATGGCTCTTAGGATTCTCTCATCTTCTCCCTCTTTAAAGAGGCAATACCAGCGCTGCAGACTTTTAAGGGAGGCATCCAGAATCAGATCTGAGGAGAAATTTTTTCCGGTAGCCATCAACAGGGAAACAGCTGAATCTTGTAATTGGGCAGGAAAATCCTTTTTATTTTGGGTGAGATTCAACCCCACTCCCAAAATAACATATGAAAGCCTTTCTCCGGAGAAGCTGGATTCACTGAGAATGCCTCCAATTTTTCTCTTTTCCCAGAGAAGATCATTCGGCCACTTTATCTGGAGTTGAACCTGACAGGCTTCCGAGATAGCCTCAGAAACAGCTACCCCAGCCAGGAGAGGAATCAGAGCCCCTTCCTTCCGCTTTGGCCGAAGAAGAACCGAGAAATAGAGCCCCTTTCCCTGGAGTGAATACCATTGCCTTTTTTTCGTCCCTCTGCCCTTTTTCTGGCCGGAGGCCACAATCACTGTGCCTTCCTCGGCACCTTTAAGGGCCAGCGCCTGCATCAGATCATTGGTAGAAGAGCACAGTTCAACCCGGTGAATTCTCTCTCCGATATTCATTTAACCCAATTTTCCATCTAAGAATTCCACCTGTTTTCCAATGAAACTTTCTTTCTCTTAAGAACTCAGCGGGAATACTTCTTGTCTTGTTCTGATTCTGGAATCTTTTTCTCAAGCCAGTCCATAATCTCACTCCTTATAAACTGCCGCAATCTTTTTTCCAGTTCCCTTTCCATTTCCAGTATTTCCCGGCTCAGGGCTTCCTTGACCGGCTCACTGAGCCTGATCTCAATTGTTGAGGACCGCTCCTCAATGACTGGCTCTTCTGGAAAAGTCTGGGGCATTCGCTTGGAATCAATGATCTCCCGGACCTGCTTAAGCAGCTCCTGGGAATCGAACGGTTCCTGAATGAGGGCATCATAGAAGAAAGTGGACAATTTCTCCTCATCTGCCGGCTCAAAGGCTCCATGTAACAAAATCAAACCCATTGACTGTATTTTATCTTGCTCCTGGAGAAACCTGGCTATCTCATAGCCGTCCTTGGAAGGAAGAGACAGGCGGCATATGACAACATCGGGAGAAAGACTGGAGATCGCCTTGAGAGCTTCTTCTCCGTCGTCGAAAAAATGGAGGATATATTCTGGTTCAGGGAAAGTTGTGTTGATTAATTTCTTTACTACAGGACTTTTTTCCGCAACCAGTAATTGAAAGGCCATAATTTCTTATTTTCTCTGTAAACTGATAAGTTTCTTTTACATCTTTCTCCACATGCTGTCAACCGATCCGGCGGTTTTCCGTGGTCGATTACCCGGTGGCCCGATTTAACCAGAAAGAGAGCGGTCATAACCAAAAAAACCGCTGCCGGCCCTCTTATTACAAAGGGAACAAGGCCAGCCGGAAATGTTGTTTTACGAAGAAAAAAGGAGTCAGCCACCCAGATAAAAATAAATAAAACAAATAAAATTAACTGCCCTATATCACCTGCAGGGTGTTCAAAATTTTTATTACTCATTATTCTTTTTAATATTATACGAAGAATACTAAACTAAATTCATGGCAGATAATCAAGCAAAATAAATTGTTAAAGCTGGGGCTTGATTGAATTTATCGGTCGGTCAAGCTAGATGTCTTTCTCCATGGGTTCCTCCAAATTTTCAGTCAAAGCACGCCTAAGATGTTTTGGTTAAATAAATTGAAGAGTAAACAAAAAGGAGAGCAGGCATATCTCCGCCCGAATTATTTGGGATTGCCAATCTTCACCAGCGAGCGAAGCCAAAATGGAGAAACACCAGGTACTCATATGCTCGACCCTATTCAATAATTGGGGTTAATGCCAGTTCAGTTATCTGCATATGACTAAAGCTCTTTTTTATAATAAAATAAATTACCTATGTCTATTCTCGACTGGGTTATTATCATTGTTTACAGCGGGGGCCTTGTTATTTTGGGCTGGTATCTGGGCCTTCGGCAGAAATCCGCCGTTGACTATTATTTAGCCGGACGAAAGATCCACTGGTTTCCTATAGGTGTATCCACCATGGCCACCCAACTGGGTGCAATATCCTTTATATCAGCCCCGGCTTTTGTGGCTCTTCGCCCAGGAGGGGGAATGATCTGGCTTGGCTATGAGCTGGCAGTACCTTTAGCCGTGATTATTCTTATAGCCTACGTTCTGCCGGTGTTCCATTCCCTAAAAATTATCAGTATCTATGAATTCCTGGAGAAACGCTTTGATGTTCGCACCCGGGTGGCGATGAGCCTCATTTTTCAAGTGAGCCGCGGCCTAGCTACCGGTGTAACTGTCTATGCGGCTGCAATTATCCCCTCCGTAATCCTGGAGATACCCCTTTTTCTGACCATTTTTCTTATAGGTATGGTTGCAGTAATCTACGAATTATTCGGCGGTATTCATGTAGACATCATCTCCGATACCATTCAAATGATTGTCATCCTGATCGGCATCATCATTATCGGGGCAGTCGGCCTTCATCTCATCGGCGGATGGGGAGCCATTACCCAATGGCTTGATCCCGCCCGGTTTAAAGCCGTAGACTTTGCCTCCCACGGTTTTGGAGACGGAAAAGATTTCGGTTTCTGGCCTTTATTCATCGGGGGCTTTTTTCTTTATGCCTCCTACTACGGTTGCGACCAAAGCCAGGTTCAGCGGGAACTGTCGGCTAAAAATCTCCGGGATTGCAAAATTAGCCTTCTTTTTAACGGATTCTTCCGGTTTCCTATTGTTTTTGCCTATTGCACAGTAGGTCTTATATTAGGTGCTTATGTAAATCTTAATTCAGACTTCTTGGCGAAAATTCCTCAGGGAAATTACGATTACCTCCTTCCTACTTTTATTATGGAAAAAATGCCCCCGGGTATTGTTGGGCTGATCTTTATCGCCATTATGGCTGCCACCATGTCTTCTCTTGACTCATCCATTAATTCTTTAAGCGCAGCTACAGTAGAAGATGTCTACAAAAAACTCCGGCGAGAAAAAATTAAAAAACATCAAGAAATCCGTCTTTCCAAGTTATTTACCTTGATCTGGGGTATTTTTTGCATCTCCTTTGCATTTGTAGTTGGAGATATCTCCCCGACGGTGATCGAGTCAATAAACAAGATTGGGTCAGCTTTCTACGGACCTGTCTTGGCCGTGTTTTTGGCCGGCATCTTCTTCCGCCGAGCCAAGCCTAAACCGGCTGTAGCAGGATTAATGGCCGGAGTCGCTTTGAATTTGAGCCTATGGTTATTCTTTCCTTCGGTCTCCTGGCTGTGGTGGAATGCTACCGGTTTTTCAATGACTATGCTTATAATCCTCAGCGGAAGTTTCCTCGATCGATCTCCTTCTCCAAATAAGTTTGAAGTGAAACTTCCTCGACAAAAAAGAATCTGGAAGTTAAGCTACCTTACCTTGGTGTTATATGTCATAATTTTGATTGTCTTCCTGACATTAGTGCCTAAAATTTTTATATAACTGGATAAAAATGCGCTACAAAGCATTCGGCTGAATCCCCTCCAAGGACCTGATCCTATGGTTGTTCAGAAGTTAATCCAGAGGTTTGGAAAGCTCGGTGAATCGTTCTGCACTGGATGCCGCTATTGCCTGGAGTATTGCCCTGAAGGAATTCAGGTTCACCTCTACGCCGGGATGTGGAATCAGGTTAGAATGAAGCTTCCCATAAGAGCATATCTGGCTCAAATTGGAGGGCTCTGTCAAGGAATTGCTGCCAGACAGAAATGGCGTTGACATATTCCATTATTACATAAGGAAGGGGGACGTTCCTCTTCTTAGACAGCAAGATTTGAGATAATATAAGAATGTTATTTCAAAGAGAGGTTTTTTTAATGGATATTTTAATAATCGGAGGAACCAGATTTTTGGGATATCACTTAACAAAACGTCTTCTTGAAGACGGACACCGGCTGACTCTTTTCAACCGGGGAAAAACACCTGATGATTTCGGAGACCAGGTTATTCGTATCCGCGGAGACCGCGCCAATCCCGATATCTTCAAAAAATCCCTTCAGGGAAAATCCTTTGATGTGGTCATTGACATGATTGCTTACAAGAGTGAAGACAGCCGGGTAGCGGTTCAGACTTTTTCAGGAAATATCGGCCATTTCATCCACATCAGTACAGCGGCTGTTTATATCGTGACTAAGAATTACCCCTGCCCTCTCCGGGAAGAGGACTACGACCGGCCCTTGACCGAGCCTTCACAAAGCAATCCCGGATTATGGGAATACGGTTTCCATAAGAGGCGCTGCGAGGAAGTGTTGCAGACGGCTTTCAAGGAGGACAGCTTTCCTGCCACTATTATCCGCCCACCCATTATCATTGGAGAACGGGATTATACTCTCAGGGCTTATTCCTATTTTGTCCGGCTTCGCGATAGGAAGCCTTTGATCCTGCCCGACAGCGGTATGAATGTCTTTACTCATGTTTACCAGGACGACCTTGTTCGTCCTCTTTCAGCCAATTTGAAAAATAAAAATTCTTTCGGCCGGGCTTACAATTTGGCCCAGCCAAGCGGCGTGACTCTCAAAGAATTTTTACAAACAGCAGCCCGGATTATGGAAAAAAAGCCTGATTTTGTCTCCATCCCCACAGATATTTTGGAAGATTTAGGCTGGGACCGGGCAACCTCTCCGTTTTCGAATAGGCGTCCTTTTATCCTGGACATAAGAAAAGCCCAAAGAGAACTTAACTACAGACCCTCATATATGGAAACGTGGCTTAAAAAAACTATCCATTGGTTCGAAGAAGAATATACGGGTGAACCCCCTGCTAACTATGCTCAAAGAGAACACGAAATCAAAATCGTCAAGGCCTACCGGAACGCTGTCCAAAGTATTGCCGGAAGCAAATCATCATAGCTATAAAGTAGAAAATGAGACAAGAAACACCATCCGTCCTCATTAACGAAATTTCACCGGCAGTTGCCGTCCAAAATGGTATAGGAGTTGTCGGTATAGCCGTTATGTTCCAATAAATAACCTGGATTATTCACGAGTCGAGGTTGCTGCAGGGGTTAGGCTGGGTCGGGTCGAGGCACAGGACACGCAGCTTGGATTTTTTGAAATTTATTCCCATATTCATCCGCCTAGCTTTGTATGATAAAAAAATGTCCACCCCGTACAGAACTTTTCCTCACCTGGTAACGGTTACTGTGGCTGAGGCAGTTTTAGAGGGATCACTTTCAGAAACTGCCAGAAGGGTTACATCGGCTGACGCTGAGCTTCCTTTCCCCGGTGTAAGATAAACTTCAATTTGTTGAGAGGCACCGAACTCCAGGGCAGAAAGAGCATTGAAAATTTGAGTAGACCAACCCTCTCCTTCTATAGATACAGAAAGCCGGTAAATATCGCCATTAAGATAAGCACTGACATCTGATGGGTGAAGAGAAGGATCTATCGTCTCCGTTTTTCCCGTATTGGTTAGAGTAAAGGATATGGGAGTATTCGGCCTGTCAATCTTTGTTCCTTTTAGCGCTTTAAGAGCCACGCCGCGTTCCTGAGGACCGGAACCATCCAGAGACCGAACCGCCAGTCTGTATGAGAGAATACCTCTTTGATCTTTCTTCGGTTCAATAATATAGAAATGCAACCGGTTGGGCCTATCTTCCCATTCATAATAACTGCCCGAGTTGAGTCCGGCATGGAAAAGGGCGTCGCTTAACTGTCGGTAGTCGGCGATAGTCCGCATTACTTTTTCTCCGTTGGGCTTGATGTAATCTACCATATTGATATCTTCAGGATGGGCATCAATGACCCAAATGTAGCTGTTAAAAGCATTGGGACCGCCGTTCCAGCCTCGCAGGCTGTCTTTATTCTTGGCAATGAGCACCCCATTGTCGGGAGTGAAAGAGTCATAACCTAGACGTTGAACAACTTCCAGGGTATAGAAATTATAGTTCGGGATTCCAGGAGAGAGGGGATTTTCGGCCGGATCATCGGGAGGAGTCCTGTCACGAGGCTCGGAACCGTCAAGTCTTACTATAATTCCGGCAAAAGTACCGGGCAAAGGTTCTACCGCCCGGGCTGTTACCTCGGCGGCAGCCGGCCCGGATTGCGCCAAACCTTCTCTGCTCAAGGTTAGAAGCTGAGACCGGTTGATGAAACCATTTTCCAGGCGGTTTCGCACCATCAAGCCGGCCGGCATAGCAGCGCCCTTAGTCGGGGGGACAACCCAGCGCATATGAGGGCCTCCGGGTCCGTTAAAACAGCCTCTGTCCATCATATCCCATGGTCCGGCAGCCGCCCTCCGGTTTAAGGGAGGGATCGGCCCAGTTACGGCCCGGGATAGGACGATAATCATCCCAGGTCATAAGGTCCTGGTCCTGAACCTGTTGAGAGTCAATTGGAGGCAAGGGCTCACTGTCAACCTCTTCCCTCTGGCAGGCAGGCGAGGTGATGAGCAAGAAAAATAATAAGGCTATGCTCAGGGTTAAGAAGATTCGATTTTTTTTGTTCATACTTATCCTTTCATGAAGTGAAATATGTTTTAGCCTGAACTATTCATAAAAAAGGCCGATACTTAATATATAACAAAGACTATGAATGGCGTAAGAGAAATTCTTAAAGGCGCACTTAGAGAAAGCAAGTTTCTTAAACTCTGTTATCAATTTAGAATATAGCGCTTTTTCTTTTTCATATTTTATCAGCCATACTTAAAATCTCAATAGAAAATGTAAAAATTCCTCTTGACTTTTAGAGAATAGGTGTTACTATTATAATAATCGTAACACTTGGAGAGCCGCGAAAATGAAAAAAATTTGCCTAATTTTGACAGTTATGATTTTGGTCACATTTATCAATGTTTTTTCTCAAGCTCAGGAAATAACAAACGAAGAGAAAGAAAAAAAAACCGACGAGACTCTTTTCCGCCCCTTTGAGGTAGTAGTGGTCACAGCCACAGCCACTCGAAAAGAAGTGAAAGATTGCTCTTCGTCTGTCAGTGTTGTCCGGGCAGAAGACATCAAAGCTTTTTCAGCCAGCAATGCCTTGAATCTATTAAATTATCTTCCTGGCGTTTTTGTTCAGAAGACAGGAGATTTCGGCCGGGCTGATGTCGATATAAGAGGAATCGGGCAAAGAGGACGAAGGATTAACATTCTGGTTGATGGACGTCCTGAGAAGATGGGACTGTACGGCTGTGCCATAACTCATGCCTTTCCTCTTGATAATGTGGAAAGAATTGAAGTGGTGCGCGGTCCGGCCTCTGTCCTATACGGCTCCGAAGCCCTTGGAGGAGTGGTAAATATCATAACCCGCAATCCCAAGCCAGGCTTTGAAACGGATTTCTCCGCTTCTTACGGCAATTTCGACACCCGGCAATTCAATCTTCGTCACGGAGCCAAATTAAACAAATGGAGTTATTATCTCACCTTGGATCGCCGTCAAAGCAACGGCCATCGACAAAATTCAAGCTATCAAGGAAACGCCCTGACCGGTAAATTAAGATATGATTTCTCTGACCATCTTCAGATTACACTCCAAACCAAGTACTTCGACGGCAAAAAATACGAAGCAGGAACTATTGACCAGCCTCTCCAGGATTTCTGGAATGATTATGAGAGGGGAGCTGTAGATATAACTTTGAAAGCTGGGGGAGAAAAAGACGAATATTTCCTGAAAGCCTACCGCAATTTTGGCCACCATCTGTTTTCAGACGGCTGGCATTCAAGAGACTATGTCAATGGTGCCACCTTCCGGTATATAACCAGGAGAATGAAAAACAATGAATTGGTCTGCGGAGTGGATTTTCGCTCCTTGGGAGGAAAAAGCTATAACTGGCCTCAGGGGCAATGGGATAAAAATGAAATGGGGGTATTTGTTCAGAACGAACATGTTTTTGCCCAAAGATTGATTTTTTCTGCCGGTTTTCGTCTCCAGCAGGATTCTCTTTTCGGCCTGGAGAGCTGCCCCCATGGAGGAATAGTGTTTAAAGCAAGCGAAAAAACAACCATCCGGGCTGCCGTCAACAAGGGATTCCGCTCTCCTCAGCTTAACGAGCTCTATATGTTTCCTGCAGCTAATCCAAATTTAAAACCGGAAGTAGTCTGGAACTATGAAGCTGGAATCGAACAAAAAATCGGTACCCGGCTGCATCTGAGTGCAGTTGCTTTCCGGATGCACGGCTCAAATCTTATAGAAACAGCTCCCAATCTTTCCCCTCCGCCTCAGTTCAGCTTTCAGAATAAAGGAGAATTCACTTTTTCCGGGGCCGAATTAACCTTGCAAGCAAACTTTAATTCTTCCCTTTCTGCCTTTATCTTTTATACTTATCTCAATCCAGGCACATACACCAAGGGAACGGCCGGTCAAAAATGGGACTTTTCTCTCCGTTTAAACAAAAATAAAATTTTCTCCTCCTTGACTATGCAGTATGTGTCTGACTACTATGCTGATGATTTTTCCCGGTCTCCTTTGGGCTCTTTTCTGCTCGTCAACATGCGCACGGAAATTGAAGCCTTATCTTCTCTAACTTTATTTTTGGAAATAAATAACCTCCTCAACCAGGATTACTTGATCTATGTCGATATGCCGGGCATAGCGGCCGGAGCATATCCCATGCCCGGCCGGAGTCTTAATGTTGGATTCAGGATAAAACAATGAATTACTCAGGCCGGGACATAATTATTGGAGCCTTTCTCCTGGCTCTTTCTGTTGTTTTGCCCATGGTTTTTCATGCAGTTGGCCTGGGAAGTGCCTTTCTGCCCATGTTTTATCCGATCATTATGGCCGGTTTTTTGATAGAATTACCTGTAGCTGCTGCAGTAGGATTACTGGCTCCTCTCACTTCCGCTCTTCTTACAGGAATGCCTCCCTTTTTCCCTCCCATTGCTTTTATAATGATGGTTGAAGGTTTAGTGCTGGCCTCTGTACCAGGAATCCTTCACCGCAAATTGAGACTTAATATTTTTCTGACGCTCTCAATTGCCCTCCTATTAGAACGAGGCATTCTTCTGGTGGCTGTTTTAGTGGTGGCCCGATGGCTATCACTTCCGGAAGGAGTCTTGGGAGCCGCCTCGCTTATCCGCGGCCTTCCGGGCATTATTTTTATTTTAATTCTTATTCCCCCTCTTGTCAGGCGGATTCAGGAGAAAATCCAGCTGCAGCCCTCCATGGAATGAAAGAGAAAGACTCAATGGAAAGAAGACAATATTTTGACCACATCGCCAAAGATTGGGAGGCAGAACACAGCCGCCTAAAAGAGAAAAAAAAACTGGAAAAGCTGTTTCCTTATTTTATCATAAAAAACGGCGATTCGGTCCTGGATGCAGGCTGCGGAACCGGCCGCCTGGTTCCATATATCAGAGAAAAAATTGGCCCCCGGGGATTTTTAGTGGAAGCTGACTATTCATATGAAATGTTAAAAATTGCAAGAGGCAAATACAGGCAGCAGAATATTTCTTTTATCCAGTCCGATGTCCAGGAAATTCCAGTTAAAAAACATACTTTTGATGTCATTATCTGTTTTGCCCTCTTCCCCCACCTGCCTTGTAAAGAAGCTGCCTTAAGAGAGTTCCGGCGCATCCTTAAACCGGGAGGGCACTTTTTCATCGCACACCCCATTAGCAGAGAGAAGCTAAACAAACTCCATTCCAGTCTCGACGGTCCGGTGAAACCTGATTTTTTGCCTGACGAGAAAGACATGGGCAGGCTTCTTGCTTCAACCGGATTCAGTAATATTGCCATTAGAGACGAGCCCTCTCTCTACTTAACCCAGGCAAAATCATGACCAGTGATATTTCTTGCAAAAAGCCGCAAAAGATAAATTCTTTGTTAGGCTGCCTTGATCCACGAGCAAAGTTAACCGTGACTTTACTTTTAGTAACCGCTGTAATCTTTACTCCCCCTGAAGCTGAAGTTAAATTTCTTATCTATTTTCTTTTTATAATAATCCTAATTCTGCTGGCCCGCATCCAGGTCAAGATTCTGGCCAGGAGACTTTTTTTCCTCTTACCTCTTCTCCTTTTTCTGGCTGTTTCTGTTATTTTATTTGGTCACAACCAGAACGGCCGGGATTTGTCTGCTTTCTGGAACATTGCCGTCAAAACCTTCCTCTCCTTCCTGGCTTTTGCAGGACTAAGTTTAACCACCAATTTTTTCGATTTTATCAAGGGACTTGAAAAATTGAGATTGCCCAATATATTGATTCAACTCCTCACCTTCGGATTCAGATACAGTTTTCTTCTTAACCAGGAAGCAGAAAGACTGAACAGAGCCAGGGAATCCCGCAGTTTCGGGAAAATGAAGAAAAAAGAATTGCTAAAGGTAGTCTCTCAGCTTATCCCTCATCTTTTTTTCAGAACCTTTGCCAGAAGCGAGAGAGTTTACGCAGCCATGCTGGCCAGAGGTTATGAGGGAAAACTGCCGGGTATCACTTCCTTGAAATTTAAAACAGCGGATATTCTGTTTATTTCCCTTTCCACAATTCTATTGACTGCAAGTTGGATTTGGCTATGAGAAAGAAAGCTCTTGAAGTAATTGATTTAAATTATACCTATCCTGATGGTACCCCTGCTTTAAAAAACATCAGTTTAACAGTTTATCAGGGTGAATCCTTGGCCATTATCGGTCCCAATGGAGCCGGCAAATCAACCCTGCTGCTTCATCTAAACGGCCTTCTTAAAGGAGAAGGAGAGGTCCGTATATTGGGAGAAAAAATATCAAAGGAAAACCTCAAACTAATACGTTCCCGGGTAGGTATTGTGTTCCAGGATCCAAATGATCAACTGTTCATGCCCACGGTCTTCGATGATCTGGCCTTCGGTTTGCTGAATGCAGGCTATACTAAGGAGGAGGTTAAGAAAAGGATAGAAGCTGTTTTAACTGAACTGGGCCTGGCCGGCTATGAATCCAAGCCTCCGTTCCGTTTAAGCCTGGGAGAAATGAAGCGCGTTAGCTTAGCCTCGGTCATGGTGTTGAGGCCCGAGGTTCTGGTTCTGGATGAACCCACAGCCAGTCTTGATCCAGGGACAAAAGGAGTTTTTATTGAGCTGCTAAACAAAATAAAAGCGACCAAGATCATTTCCACCCATGATCTTGATCTGGTTCGCTGGCTTTGCTCCCGGGTCATTCTTCTTGATAAAGGGAGAATCATTGTTGAAGGAGCTTCCCTCGAAATATTAAATGATAAAGAACTCTTGAAGGCTCACAGCCTCGAGCCATCAATCCCGCTCCTTGCCGAACCAAGAAGGTGTAAGGAGGAAGCCGGCCTGCAACCTCCTCAGGAGCAGGCCGGCTGAAAACCTCGGGATAAGTTTAGTTCAATTTTGTCTTGACAAGGAGCATGTAATCCTCTATCCTGTAGGCTCTAATAGGAGTCTAATGTGAGTGCTGCAGAGGGAAAAGTCACTCTGAAAATTCCCAGGCCTCTCTATCTCAGGTTGTCCTGCCTGGTGGAAGAAAGCGGCTTTAACTCTGTCACTGATTTTATCGTTTATGTCCTGCGAGATCTTGCCTCCAGCCGCGGGGATAGATCCCCGGACCCAACATTCAAAGAAAAGGGACTGAGTCCGGAAGAAATCACTGCAATTCGCAAGCGATTGAAGTTGTTAGGATATTTTTGAGGCGGTCAAGGTGTTTGCAGAACAATTGGATTTTATTGCCAGGGAGGTAAAAATGCAACGAGTTCCGCCTCATGGAGGAAAATTAGCCCCCTTGTTACTCGAAGGTGAACAGCTGGCCCGGGAGAGAGAAAAAGCCCGCCGCCTTCCCCGGATTCTTCTCTCATCAAGGGAAACATCCGACCTTATTATGATGGCCATAGGAGCTTTCAGCCCGCTCGAAGGCTTCATGGGATATGAGGATTACAGAAGCACGTTAGAAAATATGCGCTTAGCCGATGGAACTCTATGGCCTATTCCTATCACCCTGTCTATACCGGAGAGCCAGGCAAAGGAGCTTCCCCTTAATGCCGAGGTTGCACTCATCGATGAAGAAAGCAGCGAGCTTATGGGAAGCATGAGAATTGAAGAAAAGTTCTCTTATGACAAGAAGAAAGAGGCCCGGCTGGTTTTCCGCTCAGAAGATGAAGCTCATCCTGGAGTAGCCAAAGTTTATAAACAGCATGAAACTCTTATCGGAGGCCCCGTAAAAGCCTTCAACGAAGGTCCTTATCCTTCTCTTTTTGGCTCCCATTACGCCCGTCCAGTTGAGACAAGGCAAATATTCGACGAGAAGGGATGGTCCACCGTAGCTGCTTTCCAGACAAGAAATCCCATTCACCGATCCCATGAATATTGCACCAAAATCGCCCTGGAAGTTTGTGACGGAATATTGATTCATCCTTTAGTGGGCAAACTAAAGGCCGGTGACATTCCGGCTGAAGTGCGGATGAAATGCTATGAAGCTCTGCTGCAAAATTATTACCCCCTGGAAAGAGTAATTCTCAAAGTCTATCCTATGGAAATGCGATATGCCGGTCCCAGGGAGGCTGTTCTTCACGCCGTTTTCAGACAGAACTATGGCTGCAGTCACCTTATTGTGGGCCGGGATCATGCCGGAGTAGGGAATTACTATGGCCCTTTTGACGCCCAAAAAATATTCGATGAAATTGATGAGAAGGATCTGTTTATAAAGCCACTTAAAATCGACTGGACATTCTGGTGCTTTAAATGTGACGGGATGGCTTCCATGAAGACCTGCCCCCACAATAAAGAAGATCGGCTTTTTATAAGTGGGACTAGACTGCGCAGCATGTTGGCTAAAGGAGAGCCGCCGCCCAAGGAATTCAGCCGTCCGGAAGTAGCCAGAATCTTAATGGATTACTACCAAAATCTGCAGGGAGAATAAGCCATGACTAGGCAGAAAGCAACCAATATCACCTGGTATAAAGGTGTCATAAACCAGGAAAACCGGGAACACCTGCTTAACCAGAAAGGAGTGGTCCTCTGGTTCACCGGTCTCTCTGCCTCAGGCAAATCCACTATTGCCCACGCGGTGGAAGAAAGACTCCATGAGAGAGGCCACCTCTCATTTGTTCTGGATGGAGATAACATCAGACACGGATTAAACAAAAATCTAGGCTTCTCTCCCGAAGACAGACAGGAAAACATCCGCCGCATCGGGGAAGTAGCCAAGCTGTTTGCCCAGGCCGGCCTGATCACCATGACGGCCTTTATTTCCCCTTATAGAGACGACAGACAGCAAGTCCGCACTCTTCTCAAGGAAGGAAGTTTCATCGAAATCTACGTCAAAGTTCCCCTTAAAACTGCGGAAAAACGGGATCCCAAAGGTCTGTACAAAAAAGCCAGGATAGGAGAGATCAAGGAGTTCACCGGAATCTCAGCCCCCTATGAAGAGCCCACCTCTCCGGAGCTGGTGCTGGATACCAGTCTTTTGTCTGTCGAGGAATGCCGGGATACAATAATCCGCTATCTGGAAGATAAAAATATCATTCCCAGGGGCTGATTTCTTCTGACTTCTATCTTAGGAATTATATTCTATAAAAACAGAATTTTCTCCCAGAAGAGCCTCCAGCTTCCGGGAAAGCTGGTCGGAAGGCTTAATCCCCTGGATTTCTACTGACTGAAGAATCATTCTGAAAGAATGTGGATTTTCCAGTTCAAAGAGAAGGGGACAGATACCCTGGTGTTGCTGAAGGATTTTTTTTAATTCATCGAAAACCGAAATTTCTGTGCCGGGCAGAAATATGCGAACGATCATCCTTTTTACCTGCTTTTCCAGGGCCTCCTCAAGGGGCATCATATGGACTAAATGAACCCTGCGGTTTTCTCCTTCTCCCAGAAAGCGCCCTTTAATCCAGACAAGATGATCTTCCCTCAGATGATCATAAAATTTCTGATAACTATCAGGAAAAGCAACGACTTCTATTCGTCCACTGAGGTCTTCCAGGATGAAGGTCGCCATCCGTTCATCTTTTCTGGTTTTTAAGGGTTTGACAGAAGAGATAATGCCGGCCAACCGAATTTCTTTATCAAAATCCTTCTCATCATCCAGATCTTTCACCGAATGAGATACCAGCTTGTTCAAGATTTCACCATACTGAGCCAGAGGATGACTGGATATATAAAAGCCCAGGGCCTCTTTCTCGTAAGATAGAAAAAGGGATTCATCCCACTCTTTCATTTCCGTTACTTCCGGCGGGATAGAAGGCCGGGCAACCTGGTCCTGTCCAAAAAGAAGGCTTTGGGGAGAAGAACGGATTTTCTGTATTTCATGAGCGTAGTCGAGCATTCTGTCGACAAGATGGAAGAGTTGGGAGCGTTTCCAATCAAAGGAATCAAAGGCTCCCGCTTTGATCAAACTTTCTGCCACCTTGCGGTTTGCTGTCTTGGAATCAACATTCTTAAAAACATCAAAAGGAGAGGCAAACTTACCTTGCTTTTTCCTCGCTTTCAAAATGGACTTGACCGCTCCGCTGCCCACATTCTTTATGGCTGAAAGCCCAAACCGAATGTCTCCTTTGATCACGATGAAATTCAAATCACTTTCATTTATATCCGGAGGCAACACCCGGATATTCATCTCCTTGCATTCGTTGATGTATTTTACTACCTGGGAAGTAGCGCCTCTTTCTGCCTCTGAGGTTAAAAGGGCGGCCAGAAAATGTACCGGGTAATGGGCTTTTAAATAGGCTGTGCGGTAGGCCAAATAGGCATAAGCAGCACTATGGGACTTGTTAAAGCCATAGCCGGCAAAATAATTTATTTGATCAAAAAGCTTACTGGCTTTGGCTTGACTCAATCCTTTTTTCTGGGCGCCTTTAATAAACCGGTTTCTCTGGGCTTTCATGACTGCTGTCTTTTTCTTGCCCATTGCTTTGCGCAAAAGATCTGCCTCGGCTATGGAAAAACCTGCTACTTCTGTGGCGATCATCATAACCTGTTCCTGATAAACAATAATGCCCTGAGTCTCTTTCAGGATTGGCGTTAGTTCGGGAAATTCATAAGTCACCCTCTCGGGATTGTTTTTTCGCTTGATAAACTCATCGGTCATCCCGCTTTTCAAAGGGCCTGGACGGTAAAGAGCATTTAAAGCGATGAGATCCCGGTAAGTCTCCGGACGGAAATTCCGCAGAAGGTCTTTCATGCCCCGGCTTTCAAACTGAAACACTCCGTCGGTATTCCCTGTTTGAAAAAGCTTAAAGGTCAAGGGGTCATTCAGGGGAATATGTTCCAGATCAACTTTCTCTCCTTTGTCTTTTTCTATAAGCTTTAGAGTGTCCTGAATAACAGTCAGATTCCGGAGTCCAAGGAGATCCATTTTCAGCAGGCCCAGAGTTTCGATATCGCCCATCGGATATTGGGTGGTGATTTCCTCTTTTGCCGACATGTAAAGGGGCATGAACTCAGTTAAGGGCTTGGGAGCAATAACGATTCCGGCCGCATGGATTGAAGGATGGCGGACTTGTCCTTCGAGTTTCCTGGCTACAGACAGGAGATGGGCAATTTTAGTGTTTTTGGTATTCAATTCTTTCAAGGCTGGAATATTTTCTATGGCGCTCTCAATATTGGCCTCAGGACCAATTGGAGGAATCATTTTGGCGATCTTATCCACTTCGGGCAAGGGAACCTCCAAGGCTCTCCCCACATCTCTGACCGCTTGGCGAGCAGCCATGGTTCCAAAAGTTATGATCTGGCATACATTCTCCCCGCCGTATTTTTTCTTGACATAAGCGATTATTTCATCTCGACGGCGTCCACAGAAGTCGATGTCAATATCAGGCAGGCTGATCCGTTCAGGATTTAAAAACCGCTCAAAAAGTAAAGCATACTCCAGAGGATCAATGGCTGTTATTCCCAGGACAAAGGAGAGAAGGCTGCCGGCTGCCGAGCCTCTCCCTGGTCCAACCGGTATGCCTCTGGAACGAGCCTCCCGAATTAGATCCCAGACGATTAAAAAATAGCCGGGGAAGCCCATTTCCTTAACCAGCTTTATTTCTTTTTTCAGCCTTTTTTCGTATTCCTCTCTCAGAGGAAGCTCGCCTGCCTTTATCCGGGACTCCAGAATTGCCGTTTTCTTCTGAAAACCAGCCCAGGCTACCTGGTCAAAATACTCCTCAAGAGAAATCCCCGCAGGGGCGGTGAACTGAGGCAGAAAATAGCCGGAGGAAGGGAAGTCAAAGGAACACTTGGCCGCTATCTTGCTGGTGTTTTGCAGCGCCTCCGGAATATCCCCGAAAAGCTCTCCCATCTCCTGGCTTGATTTGAAATAAAACTCCTGGACGCCGAATCTGATTCGGTCGGCATCTGTTACTTTTTTATTGGTCTGGATACAAAGCAAAATATCGTGGCTCTCCGCATCGTCCTGGAGAAGATAATGGACATCATTGGTAGCCACCAGCGGAAGATTCAATCTGCGGGCAAGAGAAATAAGCCCGGGCTTAATTTTTTGCTGGAGTTCAAGGCCATGATCTTGCAACTCAATATAAAAATCCCCATCTTTAAACATAGCGGCATATTCCAGGGCTGCTCTTTCTGCCTCTTTTTCCCTCTCTTCACCAAGATGGAAGCTGACTTCTCCTTTCAGACAAGCAGAGAGACCAATCAGGCCTCCTGCATGCTTGGCCAGAAGTTCTTTATCAATCCGGGGTTTATAGTAGAATCCTTCTGTATAGCTCTTGGTAATGAGCTGACAGAGGTTTTTGTATCCTTCCTCGTTTTTGACAAGTAATACCAGGTGATAGAGATTTCGCGAAGAATCATCGGGATGTTTATCAAACCGGCTTTGGGGAGCAACGTAGATCTCACAACCCAGGATTGGCTTGACTTTCCTTTCTTTGGCCAAACGGAAAAAGCTCACTGCTCCGAAAATATTACCATGGTCAGTCAGGGCCACCGCCGGCATGTTATTCTGGTAGGCCGCCTCAACCATAGCAGAAAGACGGACTGCTCCATCCAAAATACTGTATTCGCTGTGAGCATGAAGATGAATAAAGGCTGTAGTTTCACCTCTTGAAGTCATCTTGTTTTTGTCTGCTCCCGAAAAATCGTCATTACTCCCATTCAATAGTTCCAGGCGGTTTTGAGGTTATATCGTAAACAACCCGGTTGACTCCATCAACCTCGTTGATAATTCGGTTGGAAATTCTGGCCAGAAGCTTAGGGGAAGCAGGATACCAGTCAGCAGTCATTCCGTCTACGCTCTGAATGAGACGGATTGCCGCTACACTTTGATAAGTCCTTTTATCCCCCATAACCCCAACTGACTTAACCGGAAGCAAAACAGCAAAAGCTTGCCAGAGCTGCTCATGAATTCCCTCTGTTTTTATTTCTTGGAGAAGAAGGTCATCAGCTTGCCGGAGAAGATCCAGTCTCTCCGGAGTCACTTCTCCTATCACCCTCACCGCCAAACCAGGGCCCGGAAAAGGATGGAGACTAACGAATTCACGAGGAATCCCCATTTCCTCAGCCAGGCGTCTTACCTCGTCCTTAAATAGATCCCGGAGGGGCTCAATTAATTTAAACATCAAGCCCCCGGGAAGCCCTCCCACATTGTGATGGGATTTTATGCTGGATGAAGGTCCTTTGACCGGCGTGCTTTCAATCACATCAGGATATATTGTTCCTTGAGCAAGAAAGTCAACTTGGCCTATTTTGTTTGCTTCCTCTTCGAATATTTTTATGAAGGCTTCTCCAATAATTTTTCGTTTTTTTTCAGGAGAAACAACGCCTTTAAGCCTCTCAAGGAAGTACTGGGAAGCTTCAACTCCGACCACATTCAGATAAAAAAGCTTTTTTAAGCTTGACGTCAATTCCCTGAATTGACCCGTCCTTAAAAGTCCATTGTCAACCACAACACAAATGAGATTATCTCCAATGGCTTTATGTACAAGGAGGGCAGTAACCAGGGAGTCAATACCGCCACTCAACCCGCAGATAACCCGGCCACTGCCTACTTGAGCCCTAATTTCCCTGACTTCTTTTTCCACAAACGATTCCATGGTCCAATCCGGCTTAAGGCGGGCAATTTCAAACAAGAAATTTGCTAATAATTTCTGTCCTTCTTCAGTGTGGATGACTTCTGGATGGAATTGAACTCCAAAGAAGTTTCTTGAAGGGTCCTCAATAACGGCGGCCCGGCAGTTGTCAGTGCCCCCCGACTGAAAAAATCCTTCCGGCAACTCTCCCACCAGATCACCATGGCTCATCCAGACCTGGCTGTTCTGATCTATCTCCCTCAGTATTCCTTCGTTCCTCAAAATGCGAAGAGAAGCAAAACCATATTCTCTTTTAGAGGAAGGAAGAACCTTCCCCCCAAGCAGGTGAGCCATAAGCTGGGCTCCATAACAGATTCCCAGGATCGGAATCTTCGCCTGAAAAAGTCTTTTATCAGGCATGGAAGCATTGGATTCATAGACGCTTTGAGGTCCTCCGGAGAAAATCAGAGCCCGCGGATTTTCTTTCTTTATTCTCTCCAGGGAGGCATCAAAAGGAAGGATTAAGGAAAAAACTCCCATTTCCCGAACCCTTCTGGCGATAAGCTGAGTGTACTGAGAGCCAAAGTCAAGGATGAGAACCTTATCCATGTTTCGATTTTAGCAGAGGATGACTGGCCGGGCAAGCTGGATTGACTTCAAGCCTTCTTTTTTTTATAGTTATTCTACCATGGACTGGGAAACACTGGCTCAAGACTTAACTTTAAAAAACGATGCTAAAATCGTGCTCCTGGTTCTTGACGGACTGGGTGATTTGCCTGAAAACGGCCTCACCCCTCTGGAAAAAGCCAGCACTCCTAACCTTGACCGGCTGGCCAAAGAAAGCGTCTGCGGACTAACCGATCCTGTTTCTATGGGCATAACTCCAGGCAGCGGACCGGCTCACTTGTCCCTTTTTGGCTACGATCCGCTGGAATACATTCTCGGACGGGGTATTCTGGAGGCCTTAGGATTGGGAGTAGAAGTCAAGGACAAAGATCTGGTTGCCAGGGGCAACTTTGCCACCCTCAAAGATGGCCAGGTGGTAGACCGCAGAGCCGGCCGGATCTCAACTGAAATTAACGCCCGTCTCTGCGACAAAATAAATCCTAATCTACCAAAGGGTTCTTCCCTCAAGATATCGCTTTTCCCAGGAAAAGAGCACCGCTTCGTGGTTCGTTTCAGAGGAAAAGGCCTGTCCCAGCATCTCTCAGACGCAGACCCGCAAAAAGACAATAAGCCCCCGGTTCCAACCCGTCCCCTCCGGCCTGAAGCCAAAGAAACCGCTAATCTTGTCAATGAGTTTATCGAGCAAGTCACAAAACTGTTGAAGGAGGAGGCAAAGGCAACCACTATCCTTCTGCGTGGTTTTTCCCAGTATCCATCGATTCCCTCCATGAACACACTTTACAAAATTACCCCGGCCGCTATTGCTCATTACCCCATGTACCGGGGCCTGGCTAAGTTAGTGGGAATGGACATTCTCGATGTAAAAGCTGAGACAAAGGAAATCTTTACAACTCTTGAAAAACACTATGCTCAGTACGATTTCTTTTTTCTTCATTATAAAAAAACTGACGCAGCCGGAGAAGATGGCAATTTCCGGGCTAAGGTTAAAGCTATCGAAGAAATAGATCCGTTCATCCCCCGGCTGGTGGCTTTAAAGCCAGAAGTATTGGTAGTCACCTCTGACCACTCCACTCCCTGCCAACTGAAAAGCCATTCCTGGCATCCCAATCCTTTTCTACTTCGTGCTTCATCTGCCATGAAGGACAAGGTCAATCGGCTCTCGGAAAGAGAGTGTTCTCAAGGACATCTGGGGAGATTTACATCTCTTCGGGCCATTCCCTTGATGCTGGCCCACTCAGGGAAGCTTAAAAAGTTTGGGGCCTGAATCTGAAGGGAAAATTGACAACATCGAGTAATGATATAGAATTAGTTGTAATTAGATGAGAAATCTAAAAGTGATTATTATTTTGATCGCCTGCTCTTTCTTGGGAGGAACTTTTTTACCGGAGGTTTCTGATTCCCGAGTAGAAGTCTATGATGTCCGCTCCTACATACATCCCTCTTATACCAGAATCGTTATTGATATTGGCAGCCTGAGAGAATATGCCTTTAACGAACTCCGCAATCCTGACCGTGTCTATATCGATATTTATCAGGCCAAGCTTAATCCCATTCTTCATCACCGAACCATCCTGGTTGACAACTCTTACATCCAAAGGATTCGCATGGCCCAGAAAAACCCTTCCACGGTCAGGATAGTAGCTGATCTCGACTTCAAAAAAGTAAAGCGTTACCAGGTCTTTCCCCTTCTGGATCCCTTCAGGATCGTTCTTGATATTTTCCCGGATAAAATCCCTTCTGCTCCTGAATCCACTTCTTTGGCCCGGCCGGCCCAGCCCACTAAAGAAGGATACAGCCTTGTCAGGCAGCTTGGCCTGGGAGTCCAAAAAATTGTCATCGATCCGGGGCATGGAGGAACCGATCCCGGTTGTATTGGTAAAAATGGTCTTAAAGAAAAAGAAGTGGTGTTAGATGTCTGTTTGAGGTTAAAAAGACTCCTGGAAAAGGATCCAGGATTAGAAATTACTCTTACCCGGGAATCCGATATTTATGTCCCCTTGGAAAGCAGAACCGTGGTAGCTAACCAGCAACAGGCTGATCTGTACATCTCTGTACACGCCAATGCCAATCTCAACCGGAAACGGAGCGGCGTGGAAAGCTTTTTTCTAAACTTCAGTACCGATCCGGCAGTCAATGAAATTGCAGCCCGGGAAAATGCAACTTCTTCCAAGAACATCGGCAAAATGAAGGAAATAATCCTCAAGATCGTCCAGAACTCTAAAATCGAAGAGTCCCGTGCCTTAGCTCAATCCATCCAGAGCCAGCTGGTAACCAGCCTCTCTCAAAAACACAGGGGGGTTAAAAACCTGGGAGTTAAAGGCGGTCCTTTTTGGGTTCTCATCGGAGCCGAGATGCCTTCCGTTCTGGTAGAGGTTTCCCACCTGAGCAACCAAATAGAAGAAACCCGCTTAAGCTCTCCTTCCTACCGTCAGGAAATCGCCCAAGGCATCTACTCGGGCCTTCTCGACTACATCAAATCTCTTGGAAAAGGATAAGCTAATGAAAAGAAGAGACTTTTTGAAAGACATCGCTGTAGGGAGCCTGATTTTTCACTCCTCTCCCTGGATTTTCTCCCAAGAAAAAACACCTCCGCTGCTGGCCGTAGCGGAAGGAGAGTCTCCCTCTGAAATCACCAGGACAGCCGTTGATATCTTAGGCGGTATGAATAACTTTATTTCCAGGAATGACCAGGTGGTAGTCAAACCGAATATCGGCTGGGACAGGGCACCTGAACAGGCTGCCTGTACTAACCCCCAGGTAGTGGCTGCAGTTGTGGAGATGTGCCTTAACGCTGGGGCACGGGAGGTAAAAGTGTTGGACAATACCATCAATCCAGCCAGGCGGACCTATGCCCGTTCCGGAATCGCCAAGGCCGCCAAAGAAGCGGGAGCAAAAGTTGTTTTTCCTAATCCCCATCGTTTGAAAAAAATCCCGCTCAAGGGAGAATGGTTAAAAGAGTGGGAAATATATACCGACTTTATCGAGACCGATAAAATCATTAATATACCTATCGCCAAAACTCACAGCCTTTCCCGTCTGACTCTTGGCATGAAAAACTGGTTGGGAGCAGTGGGTGGCAATCGTGGACAGCTCCACCAGGGCCTGGATCAGGTCATGATCGACTTGTCATCTTTCTTCAAGCCAGTCATGACCATCCTTGATGCTTATCGGATTCTCTGGAGAAACGGCCCTCAGGGCGGCCGGCTTTCCGATGTTCAAATGGGCAAAACCGTAGTGGCTGGCATAGATCAGGTGGCTGTGGATGCTTACGGAACTACTTTCTTTGAGATAAAACCCCAGGAACTTCGATACCTGCAACTGGCACAGGAACGTGGCTTGGGAGAATCTCGGCTGGAGAAAATAAAAATTGAAAAAAGGACGGTCTAAAACTTACAGATTCCTACATATTCTGAGAGTCCTTTCTCAATTGCTCATTTTTTTTCTTTTTTTTAAGCTTCTTTTAGACACCCGGTTCCCTGGAGGAGATTATATAGGAAGAGTGGAAATATTTTTCCATTTCGACCCACTCCTGGCCTTGGGAACTTTTATCGCCTCCCGCCTTTTCTTCACCGCTTTCTTCTTATCACTGATTACCCTCGGGGTATCCCTTCTTCTGGGAAGAGTTGCCTGTGGCTGGCTTTGCCCTCTGGGTTCCCTTCACCAGTTCTTCTCCTTTCTTTTCAAAAAAACAGGCCTTCTCCACCCAAAAAGAACAAAAGATAATCATGTGGTCTGGAAATATTATCTTCTTCTTTTCCTTCTCCTAAGCGCTGTTTTTACCCTGGATTTAATTGGACTGTTCGATCCCTTATCCTTCCTTTTCCGTTCTTTTGCCGCCAGTGTAATCCCCGCCTTGGGGTATACCTTTTCCGTCATCCTGGGGCTATTATATAACCTCAACCTGATCTCTCTGGGAGACAGCCTTTTCTATTTCTACCAAACCCTGGACATCAACACCGTTTTTCAGCAGGGATTTCTTTTGGGAATCATTTTTGTGGGAATTGTTTTGCTTAATATCAAAAGAGAACGGTTCTGGTGTCGTTACCTTTGTCCCCTGGGAGCATTCCTGGGGCTTGCCGGTCGATGGGGACGCCTTAAACTGAAGATAAATATGGACCAATGCATTAAAGGCGGCCTTTGCACCATCCACTGTGAAACCCAGGCCACTCCCTATCCTCAGGAAGAATGGAATATAAGCGAATGTGTCTACTGCTTCACCTGCGCTTCCATTTGTCCTACTGCTGCCATCACCTTCCCAATAAAATTAACACCTCAACCCTCAGCCCCGGTTAATTTGTCCCGGCGAAGAATGGTCACCGCTTCCCTGCTTGGTGTCCTGACCGTCCCCTTCTTCAGGCTGACGCCAGTGAAACAGCGGGCTTCTGCCAAATGTATTCGCCCGCCAGGTGCTCTTCCGGAGGAAATGTTCCTGAAAAAGTGTATCAAGTGCGGAGAATGCCTTAAGGTCTGCCCGACCAATGGCCTTCAACCAGCCTTGACCGAAGCCGGCCCCGAGGGACTATGGACGCCCATATTAGTTCCCCGAATGGGATCCTGCGAATACTACTGTTCTCTTTGCACTCAGGTGTGCCCAACAGGTGCTATCCAGGAACTAACCGTGGAGGAAAAAGTTGAAGTCAAAATAGGAACAGCCTGGGTGGACAAAAACCGTTGTATTCCCTATAAAATGGGAGAGCCCTGTATTGTCTGCGAAGAACACTGCCCCATTTCACCCAAAGCCATACAACTGGTAGAAGAAGATGTCCGGTTACCAGACGGAACCATTAAGAGAGAAAAAGCTCCCTTCGTAGACATCGAAAGCTGTACTGGCTGCGGTATTTGTGAAAACAAATGTCCGGTAGTAGATGCTCCGGCCATCTACGTCACCAGCGTCGGGGAATCACGCTCCGAGCGCAATCAGGTGATCCTGGATCTCATCCAGAATAGCAGCGGGCCTTACTGATTCCCGGCCGGGTTTTACTCAGATAAAGCCTTCCCTTTCCCGGATTTATCTATCCCGACTGTCTCTTTTTGAGTTCTTCCTTCAGGGGAGGAATTACCTGGAAAAGATCTCCCACCACGCCAAAATCAGCCACTTTAAAAATGGGAGCTTCGGGATCCTTGTTGACAGCCACAATATACTTAGAAGAAGACATCCCCGCCAGATGCTGAATGGCGCCACTTATTCCGAAAGCTAAGTAAAGATTGGGAGAAACTGTCTTCCCTGTCTGACCGACCTGGTGCTGGTGATCTATCCAGCCGGCATCAACCGCTGAGCGGGAAGCACCC
Source organism: uncultured Eubacteriales bacterium (assembly GCA_964440805.1). Lineage (GTDB taxonomy): Bacteria > Acidobacteriota > Aminicenantia > Aminicenantales > Aminicenantaceae > CAYTTR01. The sequence continues at coordinate 24,883 of CAYTTR010000018.1, read as the reverse complement.
ACTGTGGCATGGGGAAGCCAAGCACATAATTCATTAAGCAGATTGAAGTTTTCAGGACCTTTCATTCCCCGGCCTCCAGAAACAACAACCTCAGCTTCGGTGACATCAAGGGCAGCATCTTCTTCCTTGAGGATCTCAACCACTTTCCCCTGAAGAGCCTTTTCAGATAGAGACACTTCTTTCTTAATTACATCTCCTGAGAACTCGGATCCTTCCTCAAGAGAAAATACATTAGGCCGCAAAGTAACTATTGCCGGTTTCCTTAGAAGGCGGACTGTGGCCAATGCTTTGCCCGCAAAAATCGGCCTGGTGGCCATCAGTTCTCCCTCTCTCACTTCAACCCGTATACAATCCGAGGCCACACCTGCTCCCAGCTTGGCGGCTAAGCGGGGGGCAAGATCCCGCCCCATGGCTGTCGCCGCAAAAAAGATGGCCTCCGGCTGAATTTCATCAATTAAAAGCTTCAAAGCTTCGGTATATCCAGAAGAAGAATAATGTTTGAGATGAGAATTTTCCATAATATATACCTTGGCCGCACCAAGGCGAAAGATTTGAGGAGCAAGCTCGTCTTTGCCGGGCCCGACCAGGACGGCTTCCACAGAAGAGTTGTTTAACTCTCCTGCTTTCCGGCTTGCTTCTGACAAGGCCTCCAGGGCAGGCTTCTTAATAGGGCCGCCTCTTTCCTCTATAAAGACAAGAATCATGATTTACCTCCTATATTACCTTTGCTTCCTCATGCAGGAATTCGACCAGCTTTCTGGCTGCTGCGGTCGGCTCGTCTTCTACTATTGTCCCTGCCTTGCGCTGGGGCGGGCCCTCTACTTTGACCACTTCGAGCCTGGATTCAAGGGCCTCTTCTTGAAGACCCAGCTCTGACAACGGAATAATGGGTACATTTTTTCTTTTGGCTGCCATGATTCCTTTCAGGGTTTCATACCGGGGCTCATTTAATCCCTTCTGGGCACTGAGTACAGCTGGCAGACTGAATTCTACTTTCTCCAGTGCTCCTTCGATTTCCCGAATGGCCACTCCTTTCTGTCCTTCCATGGATAACTTAGTAACTACATTTACCTGAGGAAGACCAAGCATCTCGGCTACCATAGAGGGAACCAGGGCGTTATCATCCCCCACTGATTGTTTCCCAAAAAGGAGAAGAGAATATTCAGGGTACCTGGACTCAAGCACCCGGGCAATTATCCGGGCAGTGCGGTAGGCATCATAATCCACGGTATGCTCGTCTTTGACCAACACTGCTTCATCTACCCCCATAGCAAGACACTTTCTCAGCACCGTAACCGACTCCTCGCTCCCCACAGAAAAAGCCAGCACTTGTCCTCCATGGGCCTCTTTAAGCCGCAACGCTTCCTCCACAGCATATTCATCGTAAGGATTAAGGACATACTTCAGGTCATCGAAAATGATATTGGTTCCTTCTTGATTTATCCTGATTTTGGACTCGGTATCAGGCACCCGTTTGACAAAGACATAAATATTCAAGACTGCCTCCTTCCATTATTTTTCAGCTTAAAAAAAACAATTCTCTTCCTTTTAGCCATGAATACAATCCATTAGGCTAAAAAGGATTTATTATTGATGAAACGGTTTTAAAAGAAGAGAACCGTTGGTTCCGCCAAAACCAAAAGAATTACTCAAGGCATAACGGATACGGGCTTTCCTTGCTTTTTGAGGAACATAATCCAGGTCACATTCGGGATCCGGATGCTCATAGTTACGAGTTGGGGGCATTATTTGGTGAAATAGAACTAAAGCAGTCACGGCAGCTTCATAACCACCAGCCGCTCCCAGAAGGTGCCCGGTCATGGATTTGGTGGAATTGACTCCTATTTTATAAGCGTACTCCCCAAAAAGATTCTTAATGGCGACGGTTTCGATCTTGTCATTATAAGGCGTTGATGTCCCATGGGCATTGATGTAGTCGATCTCATCTGGCTGGATTCCTCCATCCATAATGGCCTGCTTCATTACCCGGTAAGCTCCACCTCCATCCGGGCAAGGAGCAGAAACATGATAGGCATCGCCGCTCATTCCATAGCCCACTATTTCAGCATAGATCCTGGCATCTCGCCTGAGGGCATAATTTAGTTCTTCCAGAATCAGGATTCCTGCCCCTTCTCCCATAACAAATCCGTCCCTCTGAGCATCAAACGGTCTGGAGGCTTTCTCGGGTTCATCGTTCCTGGTAGAAAGGGCCCTCATGGAGCAAAATCCAGCTAAGCTGAGGGGCGTTATGGGGGCTTCGCCCCCTCCGGCAATCATTATGTTTGCATCTCCCCGGGAAATAATCCGATAAGAATCTCCTATGGAATGAGTGCTGGTAGTACAAGCGGTGGCAGTGGCAGAGTTGGGTCCTTTAGCCTGGAAACGGATGGATATTTGGCCGGAAGCTTCATTGATTATTGAGGAGACCAAAAAAAATGGAGAAACCCGCCCAGGTCCTTTTTCCAGGAGTACCGCATGGTTTTGTTCAATTGTCCCTATTCCTCCGATGCCAGAGCCCACATATACGCCGGTTTTATCTCCACAAATTTCTTCGGCTCTTAAACCAGCATCCATAACCGCCAGCTCAGAAGCAACAAGAGAATACTGGATAAACAAATCCATCTTCCGGATTTCTCTCTTGTCAATGAAGGTTAGAGGGTCGTAATTTTTTATTTCACCGGCTACTTGGCTGGAAAAGCGGGAGACATCAAATCGAGAAATAGTAGAAATTCCGTTTTTACCAGCGAGAAGGGCTTTCCAGTTTTCCTCTGCCCCTATACCCAAGGGGGAAACAAGCCCCACTCCGGTGACAACCACTCGCCTTAAAGAGACCTCTTTTTCTGAATTTATTTTGGTTCCCATATTAAAAAAAGCTCTAATATTATTTAGATGCGCTGGCTAAAACATAATCAATAGCCTTTCCAACGGTTATCAATTTTTCGGCATCTTCATCGGGAATGTCCAGGTCAAACTCATCCTCCAGGGCCATAACCAACTCCACCGTGTCCAGAGAATCAGCCCCCAGGTCATCGATAAAAGAAGCTTCTTCTGTTACCTGATCTTCACTGATGCTAAGTTTGTCGGCAACGATTGTCTTGATTTTGTTCAGAAGTTCTTCTCTCTCCATTGTTTCCTCCTCATAGATTTAATATCTGAACAGCGTTTGTTCCATTCACATATACATTCCGCCGTTGACACTCAGGGCGCATCCGGTGAGGTAAGCTGCTTCCTCGGCGAGAAAAAACTTGACCGCATAAGCTACCTCTTCAGGGGTTCCGAATCTGCGCAAGGGAATAAGGGACATAAAAACATCCTTGGCTTTTTCCGGCAGGTTTTCGGTCATAGAAGTCTGGATATAACCAGGAGCAACTGCATTGACCGTTATTCCTCTGGAGGCCACTTCCCGGGCTAAGGACTTGGTAAATCCTATTACCCCGGCCTTGGCCGCTGAATAATTTGTCTGGCCGGCATTTCCCATTAAACCCACCACAGAAGAAATGTTGACAATCCTGCCATAACGGCGGGACATCATCGGCCGGACGACTGCTTTACAGAGATTGAAGATGCCTTTGAGGTTCACCGAAATTACAGCATCCCAATCTTTCTCGTTCATTCTCATCAAAAGAGAGTCCCTGGTTATCCCGGCGTTGTTGACCAAGTGATCGATGTGCTCATGCTGGTCGATCATCTTGTCCACAGCATCCTGCGCTTCTTTAAAAGAAGAAACGTTTGCTTGGTAAATATCCGCTTGGCCACCATCTTTTCTGATTCCGGCAGCCACATCTTTTAGTTTTTCCATCTGAATGTCAAGCAGGAGAACTCGAGCACCGTCCCGAGCGAGTTGTTCAGCGATGGCTTTCCCAATGCCCTGGGAAGCTCCCGTCACTAATGAGTTCTTTCCAGAAAAATTCATTTTCATCTTTCAAGCAGGAATTCGGGTGAGCCTGGCCATTTCCATCTGAATGCGCTCCTGAACTCTGCTGGCGACAAAATCTTTGGCCAAGCGAACAGCATTTTTCATGGCTGTTGCAGAAGAGCGTCCGTGACTGATAATACATACCCCGTTGATTCCCAGAAGCTGGGCTCCTCCATATTCTGAATAATCGATCCTTTTATATAACTTTTTTATATGTCTCTTCATCAACAAAAAGCCGATTTTGGCAAAGATGTTCTTCATGATTTCCGAGCGGGCTATGTTCATAACCGTCTCTATCACTCCCTCACTTACCTTAAGAGCCACATTGCCGGTGAATCCATCACTGACAATTACCTCTGCTTTCCCGGAATATAGATCTTTGCCTTCAACATTCCCGATGAAATTAAGGGGTGAAGTCCGAAGCTTTTCATATGCCTCTCGGGTTAAATCATTTCCTTTTGATTCTTCTTCGCCAATACTCATCAGGCCGATTCGGGGATTATCAAGTCCAATAATAGCCTCCATGAACACCTTTCCCATCACAGCGAACTGCTCAAGATGCTGAGGCTGACAGTTGGCATTAGCTCCAACATCGATCAACAAAGTCATCCCCTTGATGGTGGGCACAAGCAGGGAAAGTGCTGGACGGTCCACTCCCTGGAGGGACCCCAGAATCTTTTTGGAAAGATAGACAACAGCAGCCGTGTTGCCGGCGCTGACAAAAGCATCGACTTCCCTGTTTTTTACCATTTGGGCGCCCACCCTGATGGATGATTTCTTTTTCCTGCGGAAGGAGAAGAGAGCTTCTCCCATACCAATATTCTCAGAAGCATTGATAATGGTTATCTTTGAGTGGGCATGATTTGTCCGGTCAAATTCTTTTTTAATAAGATCTTCAGCCCCGACCAGAAAGACTTCCACCTGATGCTCCCGTGAAGCGAGCACCGCACCTTCCACTGTTGCCGAGGGAGCGTAGTCTCCTCCCATGGCATCAACTGCTATTCTAATTTGACTCATCCCTTCTTGCTGTGATTCTATCCTTCTGTTCCTTCAATAACCTGCCGGTCCTTATAATAGCCACACCCCGAGCACGCCCGGTGGGGAAGCTTCGGCGTTCCACAGTTGGGACAGAGAGAGAGGGGAGGAACAGAGAGGGCATCATGTGCCCTTCTTTTATTTTTTCGCGAATGGGAATGTCTTCTTTTTGGATTGGCCATTGTTTTATCTCTTTATAAAAGATTTGAGCTTATCCAAGCGGGGATCTGTTGTTTCTACAGCACACCGGCATTCGCCCTCACGTATTATCCGACCGCAAACAGGACAAATCCCCTGACAGTCAGGAGAACAAAGGGGCTTCATGGGGAAAGTCAGATTGAGTTGCTCCAGAATCACTTCTCCCAAATCCAGCTTTTGCTTGTAGTAGAAAAGCTGGCCCATGTCTTCCTCGGTAAGTTCTTCCTTGATCTCATCAAACTCTTCCGGAAGATAAATAAGGTCAAAGGAAGAATCTATGGCAAATTCAAAGGGAGTTAGGCAGCGGCTGCAGATAAAGCTCAAGAGAGCAGAAATTCTTCCTTTGACAGAAATCTCCTCCCCGGTTTTTTTTACTGCCAGGTCGGCGTGGAGGGGCTCCAAAAAAACCGCGCTTTCTTCTACTAGATCATTGCTTGGAAATTCGAAATCACGGCTGATTTGCAGGCCTTCTTCCGGCAGGCGTTCAATATCAATAACCATCTTAATTTATTTGTCTTCCTCCAGATTTTAAGGTCTATTTATTATACCAAATTGCTTTTCTTTGTCAATAATTCGGGATCAGGAGGGAAAAGCATGTCTTCGGCATCGCTTTGCTCGCCATGACTATTGAATTAGGAAATTGTAGTCAGACCGTCTCTCCCAAAGGGTAAAAAAGCCTTTTTTTTAATAAAAATTGATGACAGAGTTTAAGAAATTTGCTTTCTCTAAGTACGCCTTAAGGAAGCATTTCTAAAACCGTGGTGCTAAAAAACAAAATGCTGAACAGAGCATTGGGGGATGTTATCGCTCCCGTCGGGTTTTATACGCCGTTCCCTCCTCAACCTTGTCGGCGGTTGCGTAACTCCGCATGACAGCCCCGAACTAATAGACCTTATTTTGTGTTAATCCAAATCCCGCAACATTTCTTGTGGCGGGCTCAATACATACTTACCGTCCGGCTTCGTCGGGTTCCCTCCAAGGTTGATTGGTGAAGGCTAAATCCTCCAGTGTCGCTCAAACTACCCCCCAAGGCCCCGGTTCATTGATCACGGTTTTGGAAATGTTTACGCGCCTTAAGAATTTCTCTTAAATCGTTCTTAGTCTTTGTTATAATATATGATTCGGCCTGTTTTATGAATAGTTCAGGTAAAATTATTGGCAGCATAAAATGAAAAAGAAGCGTTGGTTGGCTTGCTTTATCATAGCCGCTTCCTTTATCCTCGTCCTCCTATTTTTGATCCGGGCCCAATATGACATGGCCGATTTCGAGGTCAACTGGAAGGCTGGCAAAAGACTTCTTTCAGGAGAAACCCTTTACCGTCTGGAAGATGAACATTACCAGTTTAAATATCTGCCGGTTGCTGCTTTCTTCTATATTCCTCTTTCTTTACTGCCTCTCTCTACAGCCAAGGCTGTTTGGTTCGCCTTTACTTCCTTGGCCGGGGGGTTATTTGTTTTTATCTCATACCGTCTCCTCCCCCAAAAAAGAAAACCTGCTTGGATGATTATGGGAATCCCGGTTTTAATCCTGCTGCGCTATTTTCTAAGAGAACTGGACCTCGGCCAGATTAATCTAGTAGTGGCCGTAACAGTAATGCTCATGCTCGGCTCCTTTCTCCAGCAAACAAGGACAAGAAAGGCAAGACAAAGCGGTGTTTTGGCAGGCCTTTGCTGCGGGACGAGCATCGCCCTGAAACCATATTCTCTGATATTTTTTCCATACCTTTTAGCAAAAAGAAAATGGTTGGCTTTGGTTGCCGCCTTTGCCGTCTTAGCGGTTTCTTTTTTCCTGCCGTTAGCCTTCTATAATTTTAAAGGCAATCTTTTGGTCCATTGGGAATGGTTGTCTACTCTCACTCGATCCACCCCCGGATTGCTGACCTCAGCCGACAACATATCCCTGGCGGCCTGCTTTATGAAATGGACCGGTTCAGAGTCGACCTCTCTCATCCTCTTTCTTTTTTCTCTCTTTCTGCTGGGAGGGCTGTTCCTTGTTTTTCTCCACCGCGGTCAAGGCCTCCGCCTTAGAGTTTATTTTGAAGTTTCTTTTCTGCTGCTTGTTCTTCCCCTTGTTTCGCCCCTTGGCTGGAATTACACTTTCTTGCTTTCTCTTCCTGCCTTGATGCTTTTGGTGAACTACAGCCAGAAATTTTCCCGTTTTTGGAGAGGGGTGCTTATCATTAATATGTTTCTTACGGCCATTTCTCTTTATGATATTCTCGGAAAATCTCTTTATTCATTAATTATGGAAATGTCAGCCCCCACCATTTTCTTCTCCCTTTTTGCAGGCCTTACTTCCTGGTTGAGGTTACGTAAAATCTGTTAGGTCTTATTTCTTCCTTGCTTGATATCTTCCTTTGGTGGAGTATAATTGAATAAGCTCCTTAGAAGGAAAAAATGGCAGGATATAATACCAATCTCGAACACAAGGGCTCTCTTTTTCATGTCCAGACCCAGGATCTTGGTTCCCCCTCCAATTGCATCGAAACCACTATCTACAAATCCGGGAGGGCCCTGACCTCACGAAAAACTTTTTATACTTCTATCATTGGCCAGCCTGACAACAAAGAAAAAATCTTTATGCTTCTAAAAGATCAGCATGAACGAATCTGCCAGGAAATCCAGGGTGGCAAGCTGGACCATCTCTGAACGAATTATATCTGTGAATTTATTGACTTTTTCTTTCTCTAATTATGTAATCTTACTTTTAAATGAACAATAAAAAGCTTTTTCTAATTGATGGAAACTCACTCCTATACCGGTCTTTTTATGCCATCCGCAATCTTTCCACTTCTAAGGGTTTTCCTACCAACGCAATTTATGGATTCATTCAGATGCTTCGCAAAATAAAAGAAGAACAGAACCCATCTCACCTGGGAGTGGTCTTCGATGTCAAGGGTCCAACTGTCCGCCATGAAGCCTATGAAAAATACAAAGCCCAGAGAAAGCCAATGCCGGAGGACCTGGTTGTCCAGCTTCCTGTTCTTAAAAAAATATTAAAGGCTATGAAAATCCCGTGTATTGAGCAGAAACAATACGAAGCAGATGATGTCCTGGCTTCACTTGCTCGCCAAGCCTCAGAAAGAGGCATAGCAACAGTTCTTGTTAGTACCGACAAGGATCTACTTCAACTGGTTAATGCTTCTGTTTCGGTTTTTAATCCGGTTAAAAACATCCACTTGCATGCCGCTGAAGTTGAAGAAAACTTTGGTGTCTCTCCTTCAAGAGTTATTGATGTTCTGGCCCTTCAGGGAGATGCTTCTGATAATATTCCGGGGGTGCCAGGAATTGGAGAAAAAACCGCGAAAAATCTCATTCGGGAATTCGGCTCTCTCGATGTAATATTGAATAATCTGGAGCAAGTTAAAAATCCGCGAATCAGAGAAGCAATTAAGAGCAATCTTGACCAGCTTAAGCTCAGTCGCCAGTTGGTGACTATTGAAAAAAACCTTGACCTCCCCTTGGCCCTAAAAGATTTTGCTCTCGAGCCGCCTGACAAACAAGCCCTTCTCGATCTTTACCAGGAATTGGAGTTTACCTCTCTGGCAGGGGAACAAATGAAAATCAAAAAGTCTCTTGCCCGCGATTATAAAGCCATCTGGACCGAAGAAGAGCTGAATAACCTTGTGTCACAGCTAAAAAAGCAAAAAGCCTTTGCCCTGGACACTGAAACAGATAGCCCCTTTCCCACCCGGGCACGCCTAGTGGGAATCTCCTTTTCTTTCCAGCCTCATCAGGCCTTCTATCTTCCTCTCAAACATGCTCCCCTGGAAACAAAAAAACAAATTCCTCCCGACCGCGCTTTTCAGCTCTTGTCCGATGTCCTCTCTGATCCTGGAATCAAAAAAATCGGCCAAAATATTAAATATGATCTCATCGTTCTCAGGAGAGAAGGCTTAGAAGTGAAAGGAGTGGACCTGGATTCCATGGTTCTTTCCTATCTTCTGGAACCTAATTGGGGCAAGCATAACCTTAACAAACTGGCGCTAACTTACCTAAAGAGCAACACCCTTTCATATCACGATATTGTTGGCAAGGGAAAGAACGAAAAAACAATGAACCAGGTGGATGCTTCCAGGGTAATCCCGTATGCCTGTCAAGACGCAGACTTTGCCTTTCAACTTGGGACCTTTCTCTGGAAAAAGGTAACTGAAGAAAAATTGGCTTCCCTTTACCGCCAGATAGAACAGCCCCTAATAGAAATCCTGGCAGACATGGAATGCCGGGGAGTGAAGGTGGACGGAGAAGCCTTGAAGGCCCTGTCTGAAGAGCTCCAGGCAGAGCTCATCCGCCTTCAGGAAAAAATCTTTGCTCACTGCGGAGTTGAGTTCAACCTTAATTCTCCTAAGCAACTGGCCCAAGTTCTTTACGAACGGCTTGGTTTGCCTCCCACCAAAAAAACAAAAGTCACCAAAGGGTATTCCACCAGCCTCCCGGTTCTCCAGGATCTGTCCAAAAAATTCCCTGCTGCCCGGGAAATCTTGGAGTATCGCCAGTTAGCCAAGCTCAAATCCTCTTATGCTGACGCCTTGCCGGTCTTAATTAATCCGGAGACCGGACGCATTCATACTTCCTATAATCAAACAGTAACCTCCACGGGGAGGCTTTCCAGCTCCGATCCGAACCTACAAAACATTCCCGCCCGGGGAGAACTGGGCCAGAGGTTCAGGCAAGCCTTTATCCCTGGTCCAGGTTGTGTCTTTCTTTCAGCGGATTACAGCCAGATAGAGCTCCGGATCCTGGCCCACCTTTCTCAAGATCCAGCCCTGATCAAGACTTTCCTTAAAGACAGGGATGTTCACCAGGAAACTGCCGCTCAGGTTTTTGGTTCTCTCGGTTTAAGCCGGGAAGAACAGCGCCGGCGGGCAAAGATTATTAACTTCAGCATCATTTACGGTGCTTCCGCCTTTTCCCTTGCTCGGGCATTGGGGACCAGCACTGGGGAAGCCCAGAAATTTATCAAAACTTATTTCGACCGCTTCCCTTTGGTAAAAAAATTCCAGGAACAATGTATCCAGGAAGCCAAGACCACCGGATTCACCCGAACCTTGCTTGGCAGAAAGCGACCGGTCCCGGAAATAAAGCATAAAAATTCTTTTTCACGGCAAGCGGGAGAACGAATCGCCCTTAATACTCCTATTCAAGGAACGGCAGCTGACCTAATCAAGCTGGCCATGATTAACATCTGGAAGGAGATGAAATCCCAGGGACTCAACACCGGAATGATTCTTCAGGTTCATGATGAACTTGTTTTCGAAGTGCCCCAAAAAGAAGTCGATAAAGTGGAACAGCTGGTGCAGGAAAAAATGGAACAGGTCATGCCGCTTCGTGTTCCTCTAAAGGTTCACCTGGGCTGGGGGATAAACTGGGCAGAGGCCAAGTAAGCCGGCCTGTTTTTTGCTTCTAAAATGGACTAAAATAAAAAAATTTTGCTCCCCAAAGTAATAAAGCCAAAGTTACAAGGCCTTCTGGTATACGCGAAACCGTTTATAAATCTTTCCTCCCATCTTTTCCATTTCGGCCCGTACTTTGACATTGCTTTCCATTTCATGATGGGTATCAATGACCTTAAAACCTGTTTCCCGGGCAGATTGGAGCATCTTTACTCCCATCAATACATCCAGCCCCCTGCCCCGGTAGGATTCTTTGATGGCACCCAATAAAAGATCGAGCTGCCTGGTTTTTTTGGCTGCACGCAGTATCTTTATAAAGCCAAGGGGAAACAAGTGGCCTTTGGCTTTTTGAATCCCTTCGCTAATATCAGGAAGGCCCACAATGAAAGCCACCACCTCTCCTTCCCTGGTAACGATCTTGACAAAACGGGGATCCAGGATGGGCAGGTACCTTTTGGCTAAATCTTCCATCTCTTCTTCATCCAACGGGGCATAGCCATAAATCTGACTGTCAGTATAACACTCATTCATAAGATGAAGCACCGGCTTGATCCAGGGCTTGATTTTTTTCTTCTTTCTGAATTCAACAACCTCAAAAGTTCCCTTCTTTTTTGCTCTTTCATAGATTTTCTTGTAAAAGGGGGGAATTGTTTCTGGCACATCAATTTTGTAGACGAAATAATCCACGTCCTTGCTGTAGCCCAATTGTTCCACCAGCGGTGGCATCCAAGCAAAATTATGATAAGTAGCGATGGTGGCTCGATGCTTGAATCCTTCGATGAGAAAGCCCTCAGGATCCTGGTCAGAAAAACCATAAGGCCCCACTACTTTGGTCATTCCCTTCTGGCGAGCCCAGTCTTCGACAGCCTGAAGAAGACTTCTCACAACCTCTCTGTCTTCCCAAGCTTCCAGATAGCCGAACCGGGCGGTCTTCTCTCCCCGGGCTTCATTGTACCTGTGGTTAATCACCCCCATCACTCTTCCCACCGGCTGCCCCTCTTTGTAGGCCAGAAGCATCAGGCTGTCGCTGTAGGAAAAGGCTTTGTTTTTCTTCGGGTCAAAATACTTCCATTCGTCCATATATATGGGAGGAATCCAGGTGGGATGGTTTTTATGAATTTTTTCCGGAAGCTTGATAAACGTTTTCAGCTCTCGCCGGGAATCCACTTTTTTCAGGTTTATGCTCATGTTATTTATTCCCTGTTTCATTTTGTTTATATAAAAGTAGCGAATTCCCAGCATAAAATCAACAAGATCTTATTCAATAAGAAATCTTGTCTTATTTAACCTTTTCCCCTTGACAAAGCTTGGGGAGAATGAATAAACTTTAAAACTAACTTTTTCGGAAAAACTGCGTCCATGAAAAACCTCTCGTTCCCTCGTGGTATACACCCGCCGGAAGGGAAGGTCCTTTCCGGAGGTAAAGCAATTGAATCTCTTCCTCCTCCAGAAAAAGTCCTGATTCCTCTCCTGCAGCATTTCGGGAAACCAGCTTCTCCTCTGGTCAAAAAAGGCGACCAGGTTTGTTTAGGGCAAAAGATTGGAGAAGCCCAGGGCTTGTTTTCCGCCCACGTCCATGCCAGCGTTTCTGGAAAAGTTGTCTCCATTGACGGACACCCCCATCCTTCTGGAAACCAGGTTTTAACAGTAACCATCAACAATGATGGAGAAGACCGTCTTTCGTCAGAAATGGCAGAACACGAAGATCCTTTTTCCCTTTCGCCCGATGAAATCAGAGCAAAAGTAAGGGAGGCCGGGGTCGTAGGGCTCGGGGGAGCCGCTTTTCCTACGGCAGTGAAGCTCTCTCCTCCCAAGGACAAACCTATTGATACTATTATTATAAACGGATGTGAATGCGAACCCCTTCTCACATCAGACTACCGCCTCATGCTCGAACACTCGGATGATATCCTCCAGGGAGCTGAGCTTATCCGGACCGCCACTTCTGCCCGGAGATTAATCGTGGCCGTTGAAGACAACAAAAAAGATGTTTACTCTCTGTTTCAAAATAAAGCCCAGAAGAGAAAATCAGAAGCGGCCCTTCTTAAAACCAAGTACCCGCAAGGAGCGGAAAAAAATCTCATCTACGCTCTCCTTGACCGGGAAGTTCCCAGAGGAGGGCTGCCTTTCGATGTTGGGGTGGTAGTCCAGAACGTCGGAACAACCAAGGCTGTCTGGGAGGCAGTGCGTTTCGGAAAAACCCTTTATGAAAGAGTAATCACTGTATCAGGGGAGGGAATTAAAGAACAAAAAAATCTATTGGTGCGGGTAGGCACACCCTTCCAGAACATTCTGGAATTTTGCGGCGGCCTAATGAACGGGGCGGATCTTCTCATCATGGGAGGGCCAATGATGGGCCTGGCCCAGTGGAGCCTTGAAATCCCTGTTATAAAAGGGACTTCCGGCCTTTTGGCCTGGACTGTCAGTCTTCCTGAGAAGGAGTTTTCTTGCATCCGCTGTTCCCGTTGCGTAACCCATTGTCCAATGGGACTGGTTCCCACCCAGTTAGCAAAATACATACAGTTTAATTTCCTAACTGAAGCCAAAGCCTGGGGAGCGTTGGATTGTGTCGAGTGCGGCTGCTGTCAATATTCGTGTCCAGCCAAAATTCCCTTAGTACAATGGATACGGCTGGGAAAAAACATGATTATAAGCCAAAACAGAAAGAAAGGATGATGACAGAAAAAGCTTTTCTCCTTCGTTCTTCACCCCACCTGCAAGACTCCGACTCTGTTCCCAAAATCATGTATGCTGTTATTCTCAGCCTTTTGCCCGCCATGGCCGCCTCTCTTTATTATTTCCGGTTCAAAGCGCTTTTTCTTTACCTCGCTTGTATCCTGGCTGCCTTGATTACTGAAGCCCTCTTCCTTCGTCTGCGCAAAAAGCCCCTTGCTTCCCTCCGGGATGGTTCCGCTATTATCACCGGCCTTCTTTTAGCCATGACCCTTCCTCCCTCTTTGGGGATAGATCAGGCTGTTATAGGGGCAGTCGTGGCCATTGCTATCGGAAAACAGGTTTTTGGCGGGCTGGGGCACAACATTTTCAATCCCGCGCTGGTGGGAAGAGCCTTTCTTCAAACCGCATTCCCGGTAGCCATGACTACCTGGATTCCGACTGCAACCCAAACTGTTAACACCGCCACTTACGCCACTCCTCTGGGAGACCTGAAATTCGAAAACGCCATTGCTCAGGGAACCTTGACCCCATTACAAGATCTCTTCTGGGGTAATGTCGGCGGTTGTCTGGGCGAAACCTCCGCCGCCGCCCTTCTGCTGGGCGCGCTCTATCTTCTTTTTCGCCGGGCCATTGACTGGAAAATCCCGGCTGGTATTATCCTTTCCCTGACACTATTCACCGGTACTTTCTGGATAATAAGCCCGGAAAAATATGCTTCCCCTCTATTTCATCTTCTCTCCGGCGGATTGATCTTAGGGGCTTTCTTTATGGCGACCGACATGGTCACTTCTCCTGTTACTCCCCGGGGGGCTCTTGTTTACTCGCTGGGAATAGGATTTATAATTGGTCTCATCCGACTTTTCGGAGGTTTTCCTGAGGGCGTGATGTATTCCATTTTGTTCATGAACACATTTGTTCCTCTGCTTAATCGATATACAAGGCCCCGCATCTTGGGAGAAAGGAGGGCCAAGTGAACCTTTACTCCCGGATGATAATTGTCCTTACCTCAGTTGGGTTAATCTCTGGAGCACTCCTGTCAACTGTAGGGCTGCTCACCAGAGGGCGGATCGAGGCCAATCGCCAGCAAGAAATCAGGGAGGCTATTTCCATCGTTGTCCCTGACTCACATATAAGTGAAAAAATATATGAAGAAACTGATTATTCAATCTATCAAACCAAAGATGAAAGCGGAAACCTGCAGGGATTGGCCGTTTATTCTTCAGGTACTGGGTTCCAGGATAAAATCGTTCTCATGTTCGGAACAGATCCTTCCTTGACCACAATTTTCCGGTTGACCATCCTGGACCAGAAAGAAACTCCTGGTTTAGGAGCAAAAATCACCAGCCAGGAAGATTTTCTGCGATTCTGGGAAAATCGGGACTGCTCTCAGCCTCTCCGGCTGCACAAGCCAGCCGCCGCTTCTCCAGAAGAATTATCTCCAGCTGAAGTCAACACTATTACTGGTGCAACCATATCAGCCGAAGCGGTTTTAAATACAGTCAACGCTTCACTAATGAAGCTTCGCTCTCTCCTGGAAACAGGCACCCTGGTTTTAGAGGAAGAAGATGCCAGTTAAACCAATTCACCAGGAATTCACCAAAGGATTGTGGGGAGAAAACCCTATTTTTCGCCAGCTTCTGGGCTTGTGCCCTACTCTGGCTGTTACCAATGCTGTCATCAACGGAGTCGCCATGGGATTAGCCACCACCTTCGTCCTCTTCTTCAGCTCTCTTGTTGTGTCTTCGATAAAAAAGATAATTCCCAGCCAGGTAAGGATCGCCAGCTATATCGTAATTATTGCCACTTTCGTCACCATGGCCGACCGATTCTTGGCCGCCTTCTTTCCTCCTATATCAAAAAGCCTGGGGCCTTATGTGCCTTTAATCGTGGTGAACTGTCTTATCCTGGGCAGACAGGAAGCTTTTTCTTCAAAAAACAAAGTTGGCCGGGCCTTAATCGACGCCCTGGGAATGAGCCTTGGCTTTATTGCTGCTCTCCTGGTCCTCAGCTCTATCAGGGAAATCCTGGGGGCAGGGACTTTTTTGGGAGGCCAGGTTATGGGGAGCTGGTTTAAACCCTGGGTTATAATGATTCTTCCACCCGGCGCTTTTATTACATTGGGCCTTTTGCTCGGCCTTATAATTATGATCGACCAAAAAATAAAGGAGAGGAGTTAAGAGTGGAGTTTTTGGCTATCTTCATCTCTGCCATTCTTATCAATAACTTCGTCCTCCATTACTTTCTTGGAATTTGTCCCTTCCTCGGGGTCAGCAAACGTATTGATTCCGCTTTTTCCATGGGACTGGCAGTAACCTTTGTTATGACCATTACTGCTGTGGTTTCCTGGATTATCAACCACTGGATTTTGATTCCTTTCAAACTTGAATATCTCCAGATTGTCTCTTTTATTCTGGTGATCGCCTCTCTTGTTCAACTGGTAGAAATGTTTATTCGCAAGATCAGCCCGCCATTGTACCAGGCCTTGGGCCTATATCTTCCTCTTATCACCACCAACTGCGCTATCATGGGATTGGCCCTTCTGGCCGCTCTTAAGAATTATAACTTTATGGAAACTGTTGTTTTCGGACTCGGCTCAGGAATCGGTTTTTCCCTGGCCATTGTTTTAATGGCGGCGATAAGAGAACAACTTGACCTGGCCGATGTGCCTCCCGCCCTGAAAGGAGCGGGCATCGCTCTTATTGTGGCCGGCATAATGGCCTTAGGTTTCCTCGGTTTTTCAGGTATGATAAAGTGATGAATATCTTGGTTCCAATTCTCACCATGGCCATCTTGGGTTTACTCTTTTCCACAGGATTGGTTTTTGCCTACAAAAAATTAAAAGTAGAAGAAGACCCGCGGGTGGAGAAGGTTTCAGAGCTTTTACCTCAGGCCAACTGCGGTGCTTGCGGTTATTCTAGTTGCCGTGCTTTTGCTGAGGCAATCGTTCAGGGAAAAGTAGAAGTTAGTGGGTGTCCTGTAGGTGGAGAGGAAACAGCCAACCAAATTGCTTCTTTTCTGGGACTTGAAGCTCAGCAGATTCTCCGGAAAACAGCCCGGATTCATTGCCGGGGAACCCGGGAAGCCGCGGCCGACAGGGGTGTTTACCATGGCATCTCCACCTGCTTAGCCGCTAATCTGGTCGGTGGTAATAAAAAATGTTCTTATGGTTGTCTGGGTTTTGGAGATTGTGTCCGGGCTTGTCCTTTTGAGGCCATCATCATGGGCGATAATGGTCTTCCTGTGGTTGATGAAAACCTCTGTACTGCCTGCGGTAAGTGTGTTGATGCCTGCCCAAGAGATATTATCGAGCTTCTTCCAATTAATCAAAATATATTGGTTTTTTGCCGCTCCTTGGATAGAGGGCCTTGGGCAAGAAAAGTCTGTAAAAATGCCTGTATTGCCTGCGGCATATGTGCCAGGGCCTGTCCAGAGGCCATAATTATGGACAACAACCTGGCTGTTATAAAAGACTATAAAAAGATTTCCGACAAGGACATCCCCGCCATTGAAAAATGCCCCACCGATGCTATTGGGCAAATAAACAAAAATAAGGGAGAAAACCAAGCAGATGAAGGATAAGGGTTTGGTTGTAAGCTCATCCGGCGACCTGGCCAAGGTAGCTGTTAGTTGTTTGGTCTCCTCCTGCCAGGGCTGTTCCGCTCGGAACCTTTGTGGCGGCAAAGAAAAAGACCAGGGAATTCTTATGGCCCGCAATCCTGTCCAGGCTGTCCCTGGAGATAAGGTGCTTCTTGAAATTCCTGATCAGAGTTATAACAAGGCTATAATCTCTCTTTTTGGCGGTCTTCTGCTTGCCTCAGTGGCTGGCGCTGGGGTGGGTTATTTAGTGGGGCATATCTTTTCTATCCCTCCTTCAGGAATCAGTTTGGCCGGCCTCTGCTTCTTCCTTGCCGCTTCTGGATTGTGGTTTGGTCACAGATTTAGAAAAAAAAACCGGGATCTTTTCCCGGTGATCATAGACATATCAAGCAAAGGAGCTTCTCATGGATAGACGGCATTTTATTAAGACCATTTTTTCTACAACCTTATTCTCTCCCCTAATACTGAAGGCAGAACCAAGGGAGAGTAAGGCAGAGCTTTATTTAATCTCCAGTCGTCCCGAAAGTTATTTACCAACCATCCTGGAAGAAATTAAAAAGAAAAACATCTTCTCTTCTCAATCTTTATCTTTTCCTTCATTCCATCCCCGGGAAAAAGAAATTTCCCACGCCCTTCTCCGACAAGGGTGGCCTTCGCCTCCCTCCCCCCGGGCAGACCTTCTTTTTTCCTACCGGCTTCTTAATGAAAAGAAAACCTCCTCCTTCACCTTTGTCCAGGGCGGGCAAGTCAGAGATATTCGTTCTGCAAAACTCTATTCATTATGGCAACAAATGTCTGTTTCTGATTCTCTTTCCTCTGAATTAACAGTAATTACGATCAAAGGAAAACCATTTATGTCTAACCCCGGACAATGGGCCCGGGTATGGATAGAAGGCCGTCCAGTAGACAGTTTTGCTCTGGATAAATCTATTCACCGCTCCTACAAAGTAAGCCAGGGCCGCCTCGTCCTCCAGGTAAAAAATCATCAAGTTAAAATTGTGGAATCCTGTTGCCAGAAAGAAATCTGCCTGCATACCCCCCCTGTTAAAATATCCGGCGAACGAATAATCTGTGCCCCCAATAGATTTCTGGTTGAGTTAAAGGGAAACTCGGTAGTTGACGCCGTTATTGGTTAATTATAAGACTTAATGAATCAGATTTTCATAGGCATTAACACATAAAGATATTCAATTTCATCTGCTGCCTCTGGTTTTATTAACACGGCATTATTATCATCTTTTAGTTCAAACCGTACCTTCTCTGATTTGACTGTTCCTAGAAAATCCAGAAGGTATTGAGAGTTGAAACCAACCTCACATTCACCTCCATTGTACTCAGCTTCAAGCTGGTCCTTCGCTTCCCCCATCTCTGGATTTGATGAAAAAAGTCCTAATTGAGCTTCTTTAATAAAAAACTTTATCCCTTTTGACCTTTCTGTAGAAAGCAAGGAAACTCTTCTTATAGCTTCTGCCAATTCTTCTGTTGGAACGGAAAGAATGTTTTTGTTTTCCCTCGGTATAACCGCTTCAAAATTGGGAAATTTGCCTTCAATAATTCTAGAAATAAGAATTCTATTTTCCACTCTAAAATAAAGATTGTTTTCATCAAGATCAAATTCAACGAAGTCATCATCAAAATGTCGTAGCTCATTCAGCGTCTTCTTAGAAACGATACCCCTAATTTCATTTTCTACCTTCATATTGTTAATTTTTAATTGTGTATAGGAAAGCCGATGGCCATCGGTACTGATTAATTCCAGTTTATTATCTCTTAAGAGCAGAAGAGCTCCATTCAGGTAATACCGTTGCTCCTGGGTAATAGCATAGTAAACTCTTTCTATCATGGCTTTAAAGGATTCCAATGGAAGCTGAATATTTTTTTCAAACTTGGGCGGGGGAACTTGAGGATAATCCTCTTCCGGTAAACAGAGAACTTTGAATTCACTGGCTCCAGAAGTAATTTTCGTCATAGAATCATCAATGACCTCGAAAGTAATTTCCTGATCTTCCCTGAGAGATCTGACGATTTCAAAGGTTTTCTTTCCAGAAACAGTAATTGCGCCTTGGTCTTCAATCCTGGCTGGAAATCTTGTTATTAAACCTACTTCCAAATCTGTTCCAGTAATTTCCAGTTGGTTTCCTTCAGCCTTTATGAGAATATTTGCCAGGATAGGCATGGTATTTCTTTTTTCCACAATCCCCTGAAGCATTTGAAGTTCTCTTAAAATATTTTCTTTTCTAATATTGAACTTCATTTTTTCACCTTCTTTTTTTATTCTTCTTATTTAAACTTAGATTAAATAATAATAATAAATAAATCAATGGAAAATGTGATAAGTTTTATTAAGCTCAAGATTATCTAGCGGATATAGCTGATTAAAGTGTTGATTTCCTTGTTGAATTCTGGATCTTCATCGTATAATTTCTCGATTTTTTTAATACTGTGAATAACGGTTGTATGATGTTTTCCACCGAATTTCCTACCGATTTCCGGTAAGGAGGTGGATGTTAATTTCTTAGCTAAAAACATGGCTACCTGGCGGGGAAAAGCTATTTTAGGAGAATTGTTCTTGGATTTTATCTGGATGATTTTGATTTTATATTTATGACAGACTATTTTCTGTATTTTTTCTACATTAATGGCATGGACAGCTGACTCAATTAGAGTCTTTAAAGCTTCTTTTGTTAGGTCAAGGTCAATTTCTTCTCCTTTCAAAGAAGCATAGGCAATGACTCGCCGAAGATAACCTTCAAGCTCTCTAATATTGGACTGAACTTTGTCAGCAATAAAGAGAGCCACGCTTTCTGGAAGGATAACTCCTTCTATTTCTGCTTTCTTTTTTAAAATAGCAATTCTTGTTTCCAGGTCAGGCGGCTTCAGATCTGTGATTAAACCCCATTCAAAACGAGAGCAGAATCTTTCTTCGAGGTTAGGGATTTCTTTTGGTGGGCAATCACTGGTAAGGACAATCTGTTTTTGGCTCTCATAAAGGTGGTTAAAAGTATGAAAAAATTCTTCTTTAGTTCTTTCTTTTCCACTTAGATAGTGAATGTCATCAATAAGGAGTAGATCAACACTTCTGTATTTATTACGGAAATCAAGAATTTTTCCGTACTGAAGATGATTAATAAGATCATTCATGTATTTTTCGGTAGTTACATAAAGAGTTTTTAATCTGCGGTTACTGACTAATGAATAATGACCAATAGCATTCATCAAATGTGTTTTTCCCAAACCTGCTCCGCCATAAATATATAGGGGATTGTAAGTTCTGCCTGGATTCTGGGCCACAGCATGGGAGGCGGCATGGGCAAACTGGTTGCATGATCCCACCACAAAATTTTCAAATGTATAGTTTGGATTTAAATTGGGATTCAAGAGGCTTCCATGTTTCGCTCTTCTTTCGTGAGGAGACCCTCGCATGAATGCTGACGCGTTGTCTTCAATAATGTAACGGAGTTCAAAAAGTTTATCGAAAATTTCCTTGGAACATTGATTGATCATTCCGGCATAATGAAAAGACAACCAATCTTTGAAATATGTATTAGGAACCTTGATATAGATAATATTTGATTCCTGTCCGATAAAGGCGGTTGGCTCAAACCAGGTTTCATAACTGTTTTCGTCAAGTTTCTTTCGTAGCAGCCGCTGGATTTGGCTCCATGGATTCATTTCATCTTGCATTTCCCTGAACCATCCTTAGTTTTCCACAGAAATTTCCACAGGTGTGGAAAAGGTCATCATGTTTTTGCTGGATGAAGACGCTAAGACGCGGGTATGATAGCACTCTTGTTTCAGTATTTCAAGGAATTTTTCTAATAAATTTTAAAAGTCAAATCCAATCCAGAATTTAGTTTGCCAGTCTCCTACCACATCAAAATTAAATGGGTTGGTGAATTTAGGAAATTCCAGTCTTTTAACAAAGTCCAGGTGAATGGGCAAGCCGAGAATGAAAAATTCGAAGCCGAATCCGTATGAGCCAAGAGCATCAAACTCAACTAAAGGATTTGTTGGATCGCCGGTGTACCGGTAGAATTTAGCCGGATTTCCTTTAATTTTTGAACGAGCCATATCAAAGAAAAGGGTTCCCCTGACAGGCCCTATTTGTCCAATGAGAGTAACAGCAGAATTTATCAGGGGGAAACGGAATTCAAGGTTTGAGTACCACCCCTCAGTACCTATTATATTGTAGTAGTAGGAAGAGCGGACCTGGTTATTTCCTCCGAAATAATAAACAAAAGGATCTTCACCGCGGCTGGCAAAGCCATAGAAACGGAAGGCAAACAGGGAGTCCGAGCCTAAATAGAAATATTTACGGGCATCCAGATGGGCAGTAGTGTTCTGAAAAAAGCTCTCCGATAGAGGAAGGGATTGAGATAAACTGATTTTAAATGTATAGCCGGTAACAGGGCCGTAATACTTAAAGCGGGTTGTTTCTCCGACCAGGGAAAAAGAAGCAGAGAGGAAATTTCCGTTCCAGAAATAGCCATAGTTGCGGTTGTAGAGATAAAGATAGCTGGCTAAATAAGGATCGTAGAAATCTTCTTCATAATGGGCATAACCCAGAGAAGCCTCTGCCCGGTAAAATTTATTAAAGGGGTAATAGGCGGACACAGAGGCCCCGGAAATATCTCTGGTAGCAATTGCATCCCGGTAAGAGAGTAAATTATAAAGAGAAGGATCATAATAATAGAAATCAGGGTAGTAATACTGGGTATATTTATAGGCGCTGGCCATGAACTGCAGGCGATTTCTCTGGTTAATGTAGGCAAAATAGTAGGACCTGAAACTTTGAACCTGGTAAGCCATTAAGTAAAAAGTATGGTCTGCTAGAAGGTCGGAGAAAGCAATGGCGGAGCCACCATAGATTGAGCCATCTGTAGAGACAATGGCCTCAACAGGAGGCCTGGAAGCAAGGTAGAGCTTGCCGATACCTTTATAAGGCTTCACTTCGTCTTCTTTGACCTCCAGGGAAAGCAAGGGATTAAAATGCCTAAACTTAAAATCCTGTTCTCTATTAGCAAAGGTTATGTTTTCCTCAATCTGTCCCTCGGGTTCAGAGGAGAAGACCTGAAAAGCTCCTTTGTTAAAGGCGGAAAAAACAATCTTATTTTTCGAGCTGGGGTGCGGGGTAGGAAAGAAGTTGCCTGTTCTTACGTCTGTATAGCGCATTAGTTCCCCTGTTTCCAGGTCCAGCGAGTAAAGATTGAACGCTCCTTTCACGTCGCCGGCAAAGTAGATTTTTTTGCCATCTGCAGAAAATTCCGGAGTAATGGTGTTTCCTTTACCGAAGGTCAGTTGGGTCTTTTCTTTCAGGTTGGAAAGAGGAGAAAGGAACAATTTGTCGTCCGTGTCCAGCCGGACAGTATAAACTATCTGTTTGCCGTCAGGGGAAATAGCGGGTGCTTTCTCAAAAAGGTGGTCATTGGTTAGGTTGATAATTTTCTGGGAAGTCAGATCAATTTTAAAAAGGTCCTTTTTCCCCTTATCGAAAGCAGTAAAAACCAGGCTGTTTTCTTGAGTATGAAAGCGGGGCGCGGTTGGCTGATCGTAAGGAATCGGTATTTTCCTGGTAGTCTTGCCGGACAAAGCATTCACCGTGTACAGGGCATGCTTCTGTCCGGTCCTGCCAAAAAATGCAATTTCATCTCCTTCTGGCGACCAGTCAATATCTTTTCCCTTTGAGGGGTCGATTTCATATTTAATGTTTTCGTATTTCCAGGTATACCCTCGAGTGATATTTTTTATGACTTCGCCATCCTTCGTGGAGACGAGAAGAATGTCCAAGTCCATATCCTTGACGTTGAAGGTCAGGATAGCCACTATATCCCCTGAGGGAGAGAGGGCCTGAGAGAAAGAAAAATAGTATGGATTCATGGGGTATTCAGGGCCCAAAGGAAGGCTGTAATTCTCCGGGTTTTCTCTGGCGAGAAAAGCCTGATTTTGCTCCCGAAGATATTTTTTAAATTCGTAATTGAATTCCTTGGTAGTGAGGTTAAAAGCCCGTTTTATGGGATCAGCCTTTCCTATTAGAGGGGAGTGTTTCATTGACTGCCAGAACTCTCTTATGCCGCTTTTACCGTATTTATCCTCAATAAAGTCGTAAATGGCATGACCGAAGTCATAGGCTGGTTGACGAGGAAGGGGATACCGGGAATAAAGCTCTCCGGTTTCGGTTAGCCCAGGGATGCGGTCGTTAAGAACAGCATCCC
This sequence comes from uncultured Eubacteriales bacterium, assembly GCA_964440805.1. GTDB lineage: Bacteria > Acidobacteriota > Aminicenantia > Aminicenantales > Aminicenantaceae > CAYTTR01. Next base: position 1,856 of record CAYTTR010000018.1, on the reverse strand, counting down.
GAACAATGAGGGCGGACCAAGAAGACCACTTCTGGGTGTTATATTCGGCATAGCCCTCAAAAACCCAAAGAGGAGGTGCGGAAACAGCGTATAAGGCTCCACCCGGGCTTCCCCATAGAAGATCGAACTGGAAGATATGGGTCAACTCGTGTGCGATAAGATCCGCTAATTCGTCCAAGGCGACGTCTCCATGAACAGCTACCCTGTAAAGCACGGGCTCGGCTACACCCAGCACCCCTTCAGAGATTTGGAAAAGATTGGTTTGTTCAAAATCTGTAAAAGTTGAATAATAAATCAAAGGAACTGAAGCGGAGAGCTCGTGTTTCATCTCCTGGCTTATTCTCCGGTAGGCACTTTCTGCGATCTCCGCAATTGTTTTCAGCCTATCCAGATCTTCGATGTAATAATGAATATCAAAATGGTCTGTTTGATAATAGCTCCAGCTAAACTTTTCATACTGGACTTTGTTTTTCCCATAGTAAGGAAAGTAAATAAACTGGGCGAGAAGGCCGGTGGATATTAGAAGGCACAGGAAAAAAATAGACCAAACTTTTTTAATGGTATTCATGTTAATCCCCTTTATCGGATTAAGTATCTTTCTTGGGTTTTCTCGCTTCCAAGGAGCTGGCGAAACAGCGTCTCTTTGACTTTCTGGATGAGGTCGAAGAAGGCAAAATAGGCGGTCTGGTTGGGATTCTTGTAAGCTTGAGTTTGTTTAAATTGTTTTTGAAAGGCGATCTTTCCAGTGCGAGCGTCAACGATGTAAAGATCTAGGATTAAGGTGTAAAACTTTCTTTCAGAGAGCTGGAGCTCTGAAGGGAAGGGGTCTTCAAACTGTTTTTTTTCTTGGCGAAGGAGAGCTTTCCGGACTTCTTCAGAATATTCCGCCACTCCCGTGATCAGAAGAGCAGGAGAGTCTTCCTCCCAGGCTTGTTGCCAGAACCTTGCCTTCGTTAGTTGCTCTTCATTTTCCAAGGAGAGGTCTATCAAGGAAACCTCTTTTTGCGTATCTTTCTCCAATTCAAAGGCAAGGTAATCTCTGATTTCTTTATTCAGATCAATGTCTTCGGTTTGTTTTTTGACCAAGAAAGAGCCAAGGACGAAGCGGTCAAATTCATCGAGAGGGATTTGGGCAACGGTAGGGATTTCTAAGCGAAGCTTAGTGTAATTGAAGCTTGAACAGCAGGAGAAAAACAATAGTATTATAAGAACAGCTGGGCTAACTCTTTTTTTTGTCTTCAGTTTTCTCATTTGATTCTTCTGAAACATAAATTTGTTTAAATTTCTTATAGTTTGACTGAATATAATCGTTATTTGGATCAAGTTGTAACGCTAACTCGTATTCTTTTTTTGCTTCTTCCCACAGCCCCCTTTTCTCGTAGGCAACGGCGAGATTGTTGTGGGCTGCAGCAGAGGAAGGATTCTCAAGAAGAGCTTTTTTCCAGCGGAAGATGGCTTCGTCCCAAAGTTCGTTTTCTGCGGCAGTTATGCCAAAACCTATCTGTGTCTGGGTCTGCATGCGGGAGCAGGAGGTTGAAGAAAAGCTCCCCATAAAAAACAATGAGGCCAAGATGACAAAAATGCTTTTTTTATCCATTTGTCTCTTTTCTTAAGATACTCCCTTTCCACCAGCGCGTCAATGGTATCACAGGCAAGAAATATTGTGCAAGTTTTATGCCAAATTATGCAGGGTAATATTACAGAGAAAGTGTAGCGAAAAGAAGACAAGTGTTGTCTTCAATTTCGGACCACGAGCAGGCCGGAAGATTTTTCTTGGTGCTGAGCAGGCCAAATTGCTTACTCTGTTACGTAACTTTTAAAAACGGACATTGGGAACACAAAAACAGACATATCGT
>CAYTTR010000017.1:0-52140 GCA_964440805.1 uncultured Eubacteriales bacterium | reverse complement strand
ATATCGCTTCCCAGCACATGTCTCATTACTCTGAAGGGGCGGAGAGTGGTTTCATCTTTTACGACATAGAAAACGGTTTTATTGTCGTTAGCCCAGACTGCACTGCCTGAGGTAACTGGAATTTGATCAGGCAAAAGCTCGCCGCTTGTTAGATCTTTGAAATAGATGGTGTATTTACGGCGGCTGACCGTATCCACTCCGTAGGCGAGAACATTATTGTCGGGGCTTACGGACAGGCCGGTTACATGATAATAATCAAATCCTTCGGCCATCTCGTTTACATCAAGCAGGATATCTTCCGGGGCTTCCAGGCTTCCTTTTTTGCGGCAGTAGATGGGGTACTCACCTCCTTCTACGAAGCGGTTATAGTAGTAATAACCGTTATCCAGATAAGGAACGGACATATCGGTTTTCTTTATGCGGCCCACAATTTCCTGGTAAAGTGTTTCCTGGAGTTCTTCGGTATGAGCCGTGACTGCCTCTTTATAAGCGTTTTCTGCTTCCAGGTAAGCTATGACTTCCGGATTATCCCGCTGGTTAAGCCAATAGTAGTTATCTATTCGGATGTGTCCGTGGGCGGTGAGTTCATGAGGGATTTTTTTAGCAACAGGGGGGGTTATCTTTTCTGCGGCTGATTTTGTTTCCTGGCTTTGCTGGCAGGACAAAAAAGCAAAAAATAAGGTTACGGTGATGAGAGATAATATGGCTGCCTTTTTAAAAGGTAATAAATTAGATTTGCTCATTTTTTCCTCCATAAATATCTAAAAAAGATGATGGCAGAAATTGGTTGACTTATCAAGAAAATTTATTGGGCCCAAAACATGTTTGACAATGCTCTTGAAGTAGATTAGGTTTATTCCAAGAGAAAGGAAGCTTACTGTTGCCCTGTCCTCGCTGCGGTTCAGACAATATCTCTCCCGCCGAAAGGGATTACCAAAGCGATTATCCGTTTGGGATTGTGCTGGCGGTTGCTTTTTTACTCCTGGGTGGGGCTTTGGCTGCTTTTTTTCTCCTTCAGCTTCATCCGGTTATTCTGATTTTGGTTATTTTGGCTGTAGCCGGCAGGCTTTTAAAAGAAAGACCCCGCCGGACGAAAGAAAGAGTGGAAGAATATATCTGTCTTGACTGCCGGAAAAGGTGGAAGGAAAAAGTCCTGGTTAAAGGGGTTTCCTCAGAGGAAAAAAGAGAGAATTAAAGCCGAAGACCCAAGACCGAAACAATAAAATGAAAAGAGATAAAATTTCCCTTTTTTAACCAATCGGGCTAAATAAACAAGAGAAAAATATCCTGCCACAGCCGAAAGCAATATCCCTGCTCCTACTTTACCCCACTCTGAATAGGCCCAGTTGATTTTATGTATTTGATAAAGGCAGGCACCCATAATGGCAGGGATGGATAAAAGGAAAGAAAAGCGGGTGGCCTCTTCCCTTTTCCAGCCGAGGAGGAGGCCTCCGGAAATGGTAAAGCCCGAACGGGAAAAACCGGGCGTAATGGCCATTCCCTGAAGAATACCGATAAGAAGAGCCTGGCCGGGAGTCCCCAGGAGTTTTTTTTCTTTGCTCCACTTGGTAAGGAAAAGAACCAAAGATGTTACCAGGAGAGCTCCCCCCACAGTACGCATTGAGTTGAACATGGACTCGAAAAAATCGTCCAAAAAATATCCCATAATACCTGTGGGCACTGAAGCAATTACCAGATAGATAAAAAATTTTAGATTTTTATCCTGCAGCCTGTTTTCCTGTTTGGTAAATAGTCGGCCCAGCGCCCGGGCAATGGCCAGCAGGTCTTTCCGCAGATATGCCAGCAAAGCCAGAAGGGTTCCTGCATGCAGCATGGCGTCAACAAAGACCTGTGGTTCTTCCAGGCCGAAAAGAACTTGAAAAATAACCAGGTGGCCGGAGCTTGAGACAGGAAAAAACTCCGTCAAACCCTGGACCACGGCCAGAAATAGTATTTGTAGAAGGCTCACGAGGATTCCAGGTTTTGAATGGCTTTTTCGATGGTTTTTTCCACTTCTTTCCTGATGGCCTTGAGGTTCTCCTCGGTATCGGCTTCAAAGCGGAGAACCAGCACTTCCTGGGTGTTTGAAGCCCGGACAAGGGCCCATCCGTGAGGGTAAGTAGCCCGGACACCGTCTATATCCACTATTGGATATTTACGGGCTAATTCTTTTTTGACTTCCTCTACTATTTTGAATTTTACTTCATCTGAAGCGTAAACCCGTATTTCCGGAGTACTAAAAGTTGAGGGAAGATCAGCCAGCATCTGGGAAAGGCTCTCTTTTTTTCGGGAGAGAATCTCCAGCAGCCGGGCAGAGGCATAAATGGCATCATCAAAGCCGAACCATTTATCGGCAAAAAACACATGCCCGCTCATTTCCCCGGCCAGGATGGCCTTTTCTTGACTTATCTTTTTCTTGATCAGAGAGTGCCCCGTCTTCCACATGATGGCCCTGCCACCCAGTTTTTCAATTTCTTCATAAAGAAGCTTGGAGGCTTTGACTTCGGAGATGACTGCAGCGTCCGGGTTTGAAGGAAGTATATCCCGGCAAAAAACAATCATTAACTTGTCGCCCCAGATGATTTGGCCCCGGTCGTCAATAACGCCGAGGCGATCACCATCGCCGTCATAGGCAATGCCGCAATCAAACCGGTTTTCTCGAACCGTTTTGATCAGGTCTTCTAAAGCTTTAGGCAGGGTAGGATCGGGGTGGTGATGGGGAAAGTTTCCATCCATCTCACAATAAAGAGGAGTAACCTCACACCCGAGGCGTTTGAATAAAGGCACCGCCACTTCACCTGCGGTTCCATTGCCGGCATCCACAGCAATGGTTAGTTTTTTCTCGAGAGAAACATTCTGACAGACATAATCCTGGTACTCGGGAGTGATATTTTCCTGACGAATGGAGGCTCCTGAGTCCTTTTGGAATTTTCCTTCCTTGATAATTTTGTAAATTTCCTGAATTTCTTCCCCATAAAGGGTTTCTTTACCGGCCATAATCTTGAAGCCGTTGTATTCCGGTGGATTATGGGAACCGGTAATCATTACCCCTCCTTCATATCCCTTGTGATAAACAGCAAAATAAAGAAGAGGGGTAGGAATTGTACCCAGGTCGACAAGGAAACAACCGGTAGAGGCCAGTCCCTGACTTATTGCTTGGAAGAATTCCGGAGAACTCAGGCGGCAGTCTCTGCCCAAGGCAATCCGGCGGCAGTTTTTCCTCCGCAGATAAGTACCAATTCCTTTCCCCAGAAGCCCTACTGTCTCCGGAGTTAAATCTTGCCCCACCACTCCCCGGATATCATATTGCCTGAAAATACTTTGTTTTAGGGTCAATTTTTTCTCCTTTCGGAAATAACTATGGGATCAAATACTTACAACTTTATTTGATTTTAGTAAGCTCGCTTATTTTTTCCTCGATAAGATTCCATTTCCCCTGGGCATTAATTATAAATTCAATAAATTCCCTGACTGCTCCTTTGCCTCCTGGTTTGGAACATTGGTAATGACATTGTTTTATTACTTTGGGATGGGCATCCCCGACCGCTCCGGAAAAACCCACCGCTTCCATTATGTCCAAATCTCCTAAATCATCACCGATGTAAGCGATGTCTTCTGGTTCTAAAGCATGGCGCTGGCATATGTCCAGAAGAATGCTTTTTTTATCCAAAATGCCCTGGTGAAGCTCTAATATCTTCAACTTTTCAGCCCTCTTTTTCAAAGGCTCGGATATTTTCCCGGTTATTATTCCTGTTTTTAAACCAGCCAAGCTGGCTATTAATATTCCCATGCCGTCCCGGACATTGTAGGATTTCAACTCTTCTCCTGCGGATAGTAAAAGAAGAGAACCATCGGTGAGAGTACCGTCCACATCCATCAAGATCATCTTGATTCTTTGGGCTTTTTGCTCGTTGGTCATTAAAACATCTCCGTTCTCCAGAGGTCATGAAGGTGAATAATTCCTTCAATTTCTCTTTGGTCGTCTATTACCACAAGAGAGGTGATTTTGTTTTCTTCCATGAGATTAAGAGCGGTTGTGGCCAGATCGTCTTTCTTTATGGTCAGAGGTTGAGGAGTCATGCATTCTCCGGCGGTTTTCTTTATTAAACGATCTCTGTATTGTTGCATTTTACGCCGAAGGTCTCCGTCAGTGATGATCCCGGTTAAACGCTTCTGGTTATCGACCACACAGGTCATCCCCAGCTTCTTTTCGGTCATTTCTTCTAAGACTGCGCTCATTGAAGAATCCATAGTAACCGCTGGAATTTGTTGGCCTTTATGCATTAAATCTCTTATTTTAATTAATTTTTTCCCAATATATCCTTTGGGATGAACTAGAGCAAAGTCGTCTACGGTGAAACCTTTCTTTCTCATAAGAGCAATAGCCAGAGCATCGCCCAGGGCCATGGTGGCAGTGGAGCTTGAGGTGGGAACAAGTCCACCGGGCTCTGCTTCCTTTTCTATTTTAGCTAGGAGGACGATATCAGAATAACGGGCCAGCCGGGATTGGGGATTGCCGGTAATGCAAATAAGCTTGAGCCCGATGCGCTTGAAAAACTCAAGCAGCCCCAGGAGTTCCCTTGTTTCTCCGCTATAAGAAATGGCGATAACAATATCCTGCTTGAGAATCATGCCCAGGTCACCATGACCTGCTTCGGCCGGATGAATAAAGATAGACGGTGTGCCGCAACTGGAAAGAGTGGCTGCTATTTTTCGGCCAACTAGTCCCGATTTTCCCATTCCGGTTACAATGACCCGGGATGGAGTCCGGGAAAGAAGTTCTACTGCCTGGACAAAGCTGTCATTAAGTTGAGAGCAAAGTTCCTGAACAGCCTTGGCCTCGATTTCCAGGACTTCCTTTCCCATCTGGAGAATTTGATCTCTGCTTAAGCTCATTTTTTCCCCTTTGTCAATAAGATAATGATTTCAGGAGAGCGGCTCTGATCTCCAGAAGCGTCTTTAATAATGGCTGTAACTTATTTAATATCAGTGAGTTGAGCCCATCAGAAAGAGCCGTTTCAGGGGAGTCATGGATTTCCAGGAATACTCCATCTGCTCCAACGCTGACTCCCGCCTGGGCAATATAAGATATAAATTCAGCCTCTCCCCCCGAAACTTCTCCTTGCCCACCAGGTTTCTGGACACTGTGAGAAGCATCAATAACTACTGGAAAGCTCCATTGTTTCATGACCGGAATTGTTCGGACATCAAAAACTAAGTTATGGTAACCGAAACAGGTTCCTCTTTCGGTAAGGATAATATTCGAGCTTCCCTGGCTTAGAAATTTTTCGATGATGTTTTTCATATCGTAAGGAGAGAGAAATTGCCCTTTTTTTATGTTTGCCGGCTTTCCGCTGCGGGCAGCAGCAAAGAGAAGATCTGTCTGACGACAGAGAAAGGCTGGAATCTGGAGGACATCCAGAACTTCAGCCGCCTTTTCCACCTGACAGGTCTCATGGACATCAGAGAGAACAGGAACATCCACTTCTTCTTTTACCTGTCGGAGTATCTTTAGACCTTCATCTATTCCCGGGCCTCTGTAGGAACGAATAGAGCTGCGGTTGGCTTTATCGTAGGAGGCTTTGAATATAAAGGGGATCTCTAAGAGAGAGCATACTTTTTTTATCTCTTTTGCCAGAAAAAGAGTTTTTTCCCTGCTTTCGATAACACAGGGGCCTCCTATAAGGAAAAATGATTTTGTTCCTCCGATTTTAACTTTCGGAGTGATGTTTATTTCTTTGGACGCGGTAAGCATGACTGGCTCCAATAAAGGCTTCAAAAAGAGGATGTGGGGATAATGGTTTGGATTTGAATTCCGGGTGGAACTGACATCCAAGAAACCAGGGGTGTTTTTTAACTTCGATGATTTCAACAAGATCGTGTTCGGGATTTTTTCCGGAAAATACAAGCCCGGCCTGGTATAGAGTGTTTTCAAATCCCGGATTGAATTCATAACGATGCCGATGCCGTTCATAGATGGAAAGCTTTCCGTAAGCCTTCTCCGCAAATGTTCCCTTCTTTAACCGGCAGAGAAATTTACCAAGACGCATGGTACCACCAAGGTCTTTCACTCCCTTTAGTTCCCGCCATTTAAAAAATATTTTGTGTGGAGTATGAGAATTGAACTCAGTGCTGTTGGCATCTTTTAACATGGCGACGTTTCTGGCATATTCAATGGTGGCGCATTGCATGCCGAGGCAAATCCCAAAGAAAGGAACTTTTTTGGTCCGGGCATACTGGGCGGCTTTGATCTTTCCTTCGATTCCCCTGGTCCCAAAGCCCCCTGGAATCAGGATCCCATCAATCTGGCCCAGGGTATCCTCAGCTTTGCCTTTTTCCAGGGCTTCTGCTTCAATCCAGGCGATTTTCACTTTCAGCTGGTGGGCTGTGCCGGCGTGATCCAACGCCTGTTTCAGGCTGATATAGGAGTCATGAAGTCCGGCATATTTTCCCACTAAGGCTATACAAACTTCATCCTTGGGATTTTTCATTTGTTCAACCATATTTTTCCAGCGGGAAAGTTGCCGTTTTTTTGGGGGAAGGCTCAGCCTTTTTATGATTATTTTGTCCAAATTCTGGCCGGCAAATACTAGAGGAATCTCGTATATATTAGCCACATCTATAGCCGTTACAACTGCTTCCAGGGGGACATTGGTAAAAAGAGATATTTTTTCCCTTATGTTTTTGCTGAGAAACCTATCTGTCCGGCAAAGAATGATATCAGGCTGGATACCGATAGCCCGGAGTTCTTTGACGCTGTGTTGGGTAGGCTTTGTTTTCAACTCTCCGGAGGTCTTGATAAACGGAACAAGAGTCAAATGAACAAACAAGGTGTTTTCCTGGCCAAGGGACAGTCTCATTTGCCTGGTAGCCTCCAGAAAAGGAAGACTCTCGATATCTCCCACCGTGCCCCCAATCTCGATAATAATAATATCATTGTTATTGGCCACTGCGTAAAAGGCTTTCTTTATTTCCTCTGTTACATGAGGAATCACCTGAACAGTTTTGCCCAGGAACTTTCCTTCCCGCTCCTTCCGGAGAATCCTTTCATATATTTTGCCTGCTGTCCAGTTGTGAGCCTTGGTGGCCTGAGTGGAAGTAAACCGTTCGTAATGTCCTAAATCCAGGTCGGTCTCGGCTCCGTCATCAGTTACAAATACTTCGCCATGTTGGAAAGGATTCATAGTGCCCGGATCTACATTGAGATAGGGATCAAACTTTTGCAGAGTGATCTTGAAGTTGTGGGATTCCAAGAGCATGCCCATGGAAGCAGCGGCAATACCCTTTCCCAGGGCTGAAAGAACTCCTCCGGTGACAAAAATAAATTTAGGCATTGGACCCTGTCTGTAATACTTTTTCGACTTTGATTATATCTTGAGGAGTATCCACACTCAAGGTTTGATGAGAAGTTTTAATAACTTTAAGACGATATCCATGTTCTAGAGCTCTTAATTGCTCCAGTTTTTCCTGTTTTTCTAAAAATGTAGGGGCCATACTGGAAAATTTCCGGAGAAATTTTTTACGGTAGCCGTAAATACCGATATGCCGCCAGAAAAAGGATGAAGACCGGAAAGGCACCGGAGCGCGGGAGAAATACAAAGCATATCCTTCATGGTCAAAAATGACTTTGACCACATTTGGGTCTTGGAATTCTTTCTTGTTCTGACATACGGAGGCCAGAGTGACATAGTATACATTATCTTCAGTTAAGCCCCGGATTAGATTATCAAGCATATCTCCCTCAAGGAGAGGTTCATCGCTTTGAATATTAAGGACAAATGGATAATCCATTCGCTTAGCCACTTCAGCTACCCTCTCTGTTCCTGAAGAATGAGAGGCTGAGGTTTGGCAGGCTTCGGCACCAAATTTTCTGGCAGAATCGATAATTCTCTGATCATCGGTAGCAATAATAAGGCGATTGCAGAGAGAAGATGTTTTGGCTCTTTCATAAACCCATTGAATCATTGGCTTTCCCAAAATTCGGGCCAAAGGCTTCCCCGGAAATCTTTGGGAGCCGAAGCGAGCCGGGATTACTCCCAGAACCTTGTTCACGAGCTGGTTCCTGGTTCTTCCTCGTTTTTGACAGGGATACTTTTGGGGGGAGATGGGGGAAGTTTATCAGTGGTCTGACAATTGGCTTCCAAAAATGCTCCCTCCTCTACAATCAGTTTCGGCGAGACAACAGAACCATGGATTCTGCCGCTGGAGTGGACTTCAACCCTTTCTGTAGCCTGTATGTTTCCCTTAATTTCACCGTTTATTACTATACAACCCACTTTGATATCGGCTTCGATCTTGCCATTCTCTCCTACGATTAAGACAGAGTCCGAGTTGATTTTTCCATTGAAATAGCCATCGATCCGGAATGAGCCTTTAAAACTGAGGTCGCCTCTGATTTCTGTATCTTTGTCAAAGAAACCAGTGATTTTGTCTTCGTCGTATTCCTTTTTTTTATCTTTCATGAACGAGCTCCTTTTATCTTGACGTAGATACGGTTAAGGTCATTCAGGGAATAGTAATAAATCTTGAGTATTCCTTTTTGAGAGTTCCCGGCGATTGACACCTTGGTTCCCAATGTCTTGATAAGCTCTTCCTGAAAAGCCATGAGGTTGGGATCAGCCTCCTTTTCTTCCCGCTTTTGGGGTTGTTTTTTAATTCTCTGAATCCGGCGCTCCACTTCTCTTACCGAAAGATCTCCTCTAATGACCTGCTGGGTTAGGGCTATCTGATCTGAAGGATTCTCGAGTGCGAGGAGGGCCCGGGCATGCCCCATAGAGATTCTTCCTTGAGCCAGATGTTCCTTTACTTCTTCAGGAAGCTTTAGAAGACGAAGGTAATTGGCCACTGAAGCCCGGTCTTTGCCCACCTTATCAGCAGTTTCTTGTTGAGTATAGCCCAGTTCTTCCATCATTTTTTGGTAGGCATTGGCAATTTCCAGAGGATTAAGGTCTTCCCTTTGGAGATTTTCGATAAGAGAGGCTTCCAGTTGTTGGGCCCTGTTCAGGTTCCTGATGATTACAGGAATTTTCTGCAGACCAATTTTTTGGGCAGCTCGCCAGCGTCTTTCACCGACAATGATGGTGAATCTGTCATCGTCTTTAGAAGGCACCACTACCAGGGGCTGGAGAACTCCCGTTTCTTTAATTGAGCGGGCTAATTCTTCGATTGATCCCTGATCGAAGGAAGTCCTTGGTTGGAGTGGATTTGGCTTGAGGTTCTCCAGGTCCATCTCAACAAAGCGGTCTTCTTTTAAAATCCCATAATCCTCCGGCAAGAAGGCTTTGAGCCCTTTTCCTAATGCTTTTTTTTTCATTTTTTAAGCAACTCTCCGGCTAAATCTAAATATGATTGGGCACCTTTCGACTTTATATCATAAAGAAGGATAGGTTTTCCATAGCTGGGTGCTTCAGCCAATCTGACAGTACGGGGAATTATAATTTCATAAGTAATTTCATTCAATGACTGTCGTATCTCATCAGCCACTTGCTTGGAAAGGTTTGTCCTTTCGTCGTACATGGTAAGGAGAATGCCTTCAATTGAGAGAGAAGGATTAAGGTAGCGGCGAACTTCATCAAGGGTGCGAAAGAGCTCAGGCACGCCTTCCATGCAGAAAAATTCTGTCTGGATAGGTATAAGAACGGAATCGGCTGCGGTCAAGGCATTAATAGTAAGAAAGCTAAGTGAAGGCGGGCAATCGATTAAAATAAAGTTAAACAATTTTCTGATTTTTTCCAGGACTAAGCGGAGCCTTTTTTCCCGGTTTTTCTCGTTATAAACCTCGGCTTCGAAGCCAGTTAACTCCGGGGAGCATGGGCAGAGATAAAAATTTTCAAGTTCGGTTGGCAGGATGTAATCCATGAGGAAATCCCCGTTCATTAAGGCAGGAAATATTCCTCCTCCCTTTTCTTTGGACTTTCCCAGGCCGGCAGTGGCCATTCCTTGGGGATCAAAGTCAACCAGAAGAACCCTCTTACCCTTGACAGCCAAGGAAGCCCCCAAGTTAATTGCAGTGGTGGTTTTTCCTACTCCCCCCTTTTGATTGGCTATGGCTATAATCTTACCCATTTTTCTTCAATGTTCCACGTGGAACACTAACTGAAGCAGTTTTTTGTTTTTTCAGGATCTTAATATAAACATGAAGATTGATGAGAGCAGCCGGTGTAATTCCTGGGATTTTTTTAGCTTCACCGATATTGTTAGGATAATGATTCTTCAGTTTTTCAGCAGCTTCGTGAGTTAATCCCGGCACTTGGCTGAAGTCAATGTCCTTGGGGATGGTTTCTGTTTCCATTTTTTTAATTTGATTGATTTCCTTTGCCTGTCTTTTCAGGTATCCCTCATACTTGATCTCCGATTCGATGTGCCTTATGTCCTCGTCGGTTAGATTCAAGTTGGGTTTTTTCCATTCTATCACATTTTGCCATTGGACTTGAGGCTTTTTTAAAAATTCTTTAAGGCTGATTTTGCCGGTTTTTTCCAAGGAGATTTTTTCTTTCTCCAGAAAGATCAAGATCGACTTTCTTCTTTTTTGTCTTTTCAGAAACTCCTGAAATTCATCTTCCTTGATAAGGCCAAATCTATATCCATACTCAGTCAGTCTTTGGTCGGCGTTATCGATACGCAACTGTAGCCTGAATTCAGCCCTGGAGGTAAAAAGCCGGTACGGCTCTTCTACTCCCTTGGAGATAAGATCATCTATAAGAACCCCAGTATAGGCTTCATTCCGGCGTAGAATAAAAGGCTTTTTTCTCTTTATTTTCAAGGCGGCATTAATACCGGCCATTAATCCCTGGGCAGCCGCTTCTTCATAACCGGATGTTCCATTGATTTGACCAGCCAAGTAAAGACATTTTAAAGTTTTTGCCTCAAGAGTTGGTAAAATTTGGATGGGAGCTACCGCATCGTACTCGATTCCATAGGCAGGCCTGAGAATTTTGGACTGGTCGAGCCCAGGTATGGTGGCCAGGATTGCCCTCTGAACTTCAAGCGGGAGGCTGGAAGAGATTCCGTTGACATAGATTTCAGCTGTATCCAAGCCTTCCGGCTCCAGGAAGAATTGATGTCGTTTATGGTGAGGGAATTTAATTACTTTGTCTTCTATAGAAGGGCAATAACGCGGTCCAATGCCTGTGATGAGTCCGCTAAAAAGAGGCGATTTATCTAAATTTTTTCTGATAACCTCATGGGTTTTCTCATTGGTGTAACCTATGTGGCAAAGTATTTTATTGGTCAAGGGAGTCTTGGTTCTGAACGAGAAGGACACCGGAATTTCGTCTCCGGCCTGAGCTTGAAAGAAGGACCAGTCAATAGTATCCCGGTGGAGCCGCATGGGAGTTCCTGTTTTTAACCGCAGAATACGGAAGCCGAGCCTCTTTAGGTCGTCGGCCAGCTCGTTAGAAGGGGGTTCATTAGCTCTTCCTGCGGGATAATGCTGAAGGCCGATATGAATAAGGCCACGCAAAAAGGTGCCGGGAGCGAGAATAACAGCCTTAGAAGTAATTTTTGAACCATCCAGGATTTTAACGCCAGCAGCCCGGTTTTTTTTACTTATGAGGCTAGTGACAATGCCTTGAAACAGAGTTAGATTGGAAACGCCTTCCAGAAAGCTTTTCATCTTCAATCTGTAGAGGGCTTTATCTGACTGACATCGGGGCGCCTGAACAGCTCCTCCCCGGCTTCTGTTAAGTAAGCGGAACTGGATTCCGGTTTGGTCAGCCAGAAGTCCCATTATGCCTCCCAATGCATCTATTTCCCGGACGAGATGCCCCTTGGCCAGGCCTCCGATAGCGGGATTGCAGGACATCTGGGCGATTGTTTCTAAGTGAGTGGTCACTAAACAGGTATTCAAATCCATACTGGCAGCAGCGTGGGCTGCTTCACAACCGGCATGACCTGCCCCAACAACAATGATGTCATAATCATAAGTTTCAGAAGCCATTGTTTATTTTCCGATACAAAATCGGTTGAAAACCTTATTTAATATTTCTTCAGTCCGAATTTCTCCGGTAAGTTCCCCAGAAGAAGGTAGAATTTTTCTAAGCTCTTCGGCGATCATCTCTTCGGGATATCCTTCCCGAAGAAGCTGAAGACTCCGGCAGAGTCCGGAAAGAATTTCTTCGAGCAGAATCTTTTGTCTCTGATGGAGAATAACTTCTTCTCTGTAATTTTCTTGAGGAACAAAGAGTTGGTATATTTTATCTTTTAATTTCTCCAGGTTAATTCCCTTAAGAGCCGAGATTTCAAGAGAGGGCACATCACCGGCCGTTTGCTTTATATGTGATTTGTCTATCTTTTGCGGGAGGTCAATTTTATTAAAAAGAAGGAGACGGATTTTTTCTGGATAAAGTTTAAGCAGAGCCAAATCTTCCTTGGTTTCCTTGAGTGAGGCATCCATGATTAGAATAATCCCGTCAGCCTGTCCGGCTAAATCCTTTCCTCTCTGGACGCCCTCTTTTTCAACCGGATGCCGGGAGTATCTCATCCCCGCTGTATCTACTAAAGAGAAAAGGGATCCTTTAATGATAATTCTATCCTCGAGATAATCCCTGGTGGTTCCGGGAAAAGGAGTCACAATGGCCCTGTTTTTCCCCAGAAGAGCATTGAACAGAGTGGATTTTCCTACATTAGTCCTGCCGAGGATGGTTAGTGTTAAGCCTTCCCTATAAGTTTTTCCCAGAGCATAACTTTCTACCAATTTTTCCACTTCCTGAATAACTTGTCTGAGGCTCTCTTCGATCTGGGTCGTAGAGACTCCTGTCTCATCGTCAGGGAATTCGATGCTCGTTTCTACCCAAGAGAGCAATTCAATCAATTTTTCTCTGAAAGATGTTACTTTCCGGGAGAGAGAACCCTGAAGTTGGTTATATGAGATCCTTGCTTGTTTAAAAGAAGCAGCCCGGATTAGGTCATCAACTGCCTGTGCCTGAATTATATCAAGGCGTCCATTCAAGTAGGCCCTGAGGGTAAACTCTCCCGGTCTGGCCAGTCGGGCACCTGCGTTTATCCCCAACCGGATAATCTCTTCGAGGAGAATAGGACTGCCGTGGCAGGAAAGCTCAACCATATCTTCTCTGGTGTAGGTTTTGGGAGCGGGATAATAAATCAGATAAGCTTCTTCAAATAGACATTTTTCTTCCGGGTGGTAGAGATTGCCCAGCACAGGACGAAGAGGGGGGATGTTTAAAGATTTTTTCTTAGGAAGAAAAAACTGCTTGGCAATATTGAGGGCTTCATTTCCGCTAAGCCTCACAACTCCCAAGCCTCCTCTGCCTGGAGGGGTGGAAATAGCTATGATGTTATCTTCAAACATGACCTTATTATAATAATTTCTCAGATGGTAAAGGTAAAGAAGGCGTGTAATTTCAAGCTAATCAAGAGGACTGGCCGGCGGTCGATAAACGCCTTCTAAGTTTTTAAGTTTTGGAGTTTCTTTCAAAATATATTTTGACTTTTTTCAAGAAGCCTTCACCAATACTTTCTGAAGCCATTCCCGGGATTTGGTTTACTGTCAAGTGAACGATCCGGCGTTCGTAAGGATTCATTAAATCCAGGACTTCATTCTTTCCTGTTTCCTGGACAACCCGGGCGATATGTCTGGCTCTCTCCCTTATTTCCCGTTCTTTTCTTTTTTTGAAAAAGTCGCAGTCTGTCTGTACTTTTTGTGAGGATACTTTATTGAGGAGATGTTGCAAGGCCAATAGAAGGGAACCATCCCTGCGCAGGAGAAGATGTTTGTCGCTGCCATCGAAAATAAAATAGACCATATCATTTCTCTGCTTGACATAATAGCTAAGTTCGAGGGGAAAAAGATCTAAGAATTTATTGAGAAATTGAGCAGCAGGAGATTCATCGGCGGGTTTTTTTGGCCAGGCGCGGATAACAATTTCCTTTGTTTTAATGCCGAAAAGCTTGGTCTTTTCGGTAACGATTTCATAGTTCATTTGGGAGCGGGGAATCTTTAGGATATGTTCAGCCAGACTGATGGCGTCTTCCAGGTTTCTTCCCTTGAATTCTTGTTCCGGCTTATTTTTTTCGCTTTTTTCCATGAGAATCTCTCTTCTGTTTATGCATCAGGTTATTCATAATATATTGTTGTCCTATTTGGAGGACATTGTTGGTCAGCCAGTAAAGGACCAGGCCGCTTTGGAAGTTCATGAAAAAAATGGTCATCACCACAGGCATAATCAGCATCATTTTCTGTTGAGTTGGATCAGCGGAGGTAGGAGTCATTTTTTGGCTGATAAACTGGGTGAGTCCCATTAAAATTGGAGTAACATAGTAAGGATCTTTAACTGAAAGGTCTTTTATCCAGAATACAAAGGGGCTGTGACGAAAGGCGATAGAGACAGAAAGCATCCTGAAGAAGCCCCAGAAGATGGGAATCTGGATAAGAAGGGGGAGGCATCCTCCGGCTGGGTTTATGCCGTGTTCCTTATAAAGCTTCATCATTTCTTCGTTCATCTTGCGTCTTTGGGCAATGTCTTGTTTGGCTTTCTTATACTTGGCCCTGAGGGCTTTTATTTTTGGTTGCAATTCTTGCATTTTGGCCATTGATTTGGTGCTGCTGTAGGTCAAAGGGAAAAAGATGATCTTTATGATAAGGGTCAGGATGATGATGGACACTCCCCAATTGGGAAAGATATCGTGAATATGCTTTATCAGGCGAAGCAGAATTTCGGCTATCCAGCCAAAGAATCCGAAGCGGATGATTTTTTTGGTTTGATAACCAAGGTTGGTTAAGATATCAAAATCTTTAGGACCGATATAGGCTATTTCGGGATTACTGACAGCCAGAAATGGATAGCCTGCTTCACCAACTTTTTCTTTTAAAGTCAAGGCGCTTGTTTTCTGAGGTGTACCGATGAAAATGGCGGTAAAATAGGTGTTTTCATAGGCAGCCCATTGGACAAAATTATAAGCTTCTGCCTCTTGCCTTAATTTGTCTTCATCAGTGTGGTACAATTTGTTTCCAGCCAGGACCACTGTTCCTTGCTTGGTGCCGAATCTTTGTTTTTGTTCCTCTGGAGAGGGGTTGCCAAGACTGGGGCCCCAAAGAATCCTGGGGTGAAGAGGAACTCCATTTTTCCAGACTTCAATATTTATGCCGATGGTATATGAATCTCCCTCAAACTGGAATCTTTTTTCAACCTTGGTCCCCTCTTCTGTGGAATAGATGAAGCTGAGCTCTTTTGCTTCTCCTTCCTTGAGTTCTAAGGAAACAAAAGACGGTTTGTAAAGAGCTGAATTGATCTCTTCATCAAAGGAAGGATCTTCTGTGGAAAGGAAAAAAGGATATATCTGAATAGTTTCCGCGTTGGCAGAAACAAGCTCCAGGGGTTCTCCTTGATCATTCAAATGCTGAAGAAGTTGGAAGCTTTTTAACAAAGCACCCTCATTGCTCCAGACAGCCCTGAAGAGAGAAGTGGTGACAACTACTTCCGTTTTTCTTTCTTCAGAAATACTAAAAAATTCATCTATTTCCTTCTCCTCTATGACAGGTTCTTCTGGGGGGAGCTTTTTTTCTGGCAAGCTTTTTTCTTCGATCACGGGTGGTTCCTGCCTGGTCTCGGGAGTTTCCGGTTTTTTCACAAAAACCAGTTGGTAGAGAAAGAGAACCAGGAAAGACAAAAAAATGGCTAAAATTAATCTTTTTTCCATAGTCTGATTCCTTTAGGGAACTGGATCAATTCCTCCCGGATGGAAGGGATGGCATTTTAAGAGTCTTCGTGTTCCTAATAATAATCCTTTGAGAAAACCAAATTTTTCTATGGCATCATAGGTATAATCTGAACAGGTGGGAGAGAAACGGCAGTGATGGCCGAGAAAGGGAGAAAGAAATTTTTTATACCCTTTGATCACTAATAAAAACAGCCGTTTCATCTCAGGCAAAAATCATCCTTTGCTGAAAATATTATTCAGAGACTTTTGATAATCCTCTGTCAGGTCATTCCAGGTGGCTTCTTGGATCTTCTTTCTTGGTATTAGAATAAAATCAGTTGGTGTCTTAATCAATTCTTTGTTTCTCCGAAAAACTTCTCTGGCCCATCGTTTAATTTTATTTCTGATGACAGATTTACCATGCCGTTTACTGACAACCACAGCCATTCTCGAGAAATTCAAGTAATTTGAATGGTAAATAAAAATAAAATATTTTCCTTTGTACCTCAGTCCTTCTTTATATATCCTTGAGAAATCGCTTTGCTTTTTTATTCTTTCACAGGGGCGTAAAGATTCGGACATTAAGCGGAGAGTTTTTTTCTGCCCTTTTTTCGTCGATTCTTTATGACCTGCTTACCGCCTTTGGTTCTCATACGGACCAGAAAACCGTGATTCTTTTTTCTTTTCCGTTTGTTAGGTTGATATGTTCTTTTCATCAGACAAACTCTTCTACCTATTAATTGAGTGTCTATGTTATAAAACAACTATCTATCTGTCAAGCTTCTTAAATCTTATTCAGTTGACTTTGAGGGGAAGACCAGGTATAATTTTAGAGCAAAAATGGATAACTTCAAGGTTGGGGATAAGATAATTTATCCCAATCAGGGCCTGGGAGTAATTGAAGACGTTCAAGCAGAAAAGCACTTTGGGCGCGAATTTATCATTTATTCGGTAAGAATTCTCTCCAATAATGCCTTGGTCAAAGTTCCCTATTCTAACTTTCAGGAAGTTGGGATCAGAAAACCCATCTCAGAACAAACCATTGAAAATATTTTTGAACTAATGAGAAATGGAGATGTAAACATTATTTCTAATTGGAAAGGAAGATACAAGGAACATTCCTCCATGTTAAAAAGTGGCGGATTAAATGAAGTTGCTCTGGTATTTAAAAGCCTCTATTGTCTGAATCATGCTAAACCTCTTTCCTTCAGGGAAAAAAAGATGATGGAAAAAGCAAAAGATCTTCTTGTAACTGAAATCTCAGAAGTGACCTCTCTTTCATGTAAAGAAATAGAACAAAAGCTGCTTTCCAATTTGACTGAGAGCTTGAAGCAGCATACTCCTAACTTGAATTCATAAAGTCGGCACTGATGATTTCTCCCTCTGTTCTGTTATTTCTTTTTTTCCTTATCCTGAGTGCTTTTTTTTCATCTTCAGAAACGGCTTTCTTTGTTGCCAGCCCTGTTAAAATTAACTCCCTCAGGAAAAAAGGTTCTAATGCAGGTCGATTAATTCATGAAATGAGAAATAAGGTGGACCAGCTGCTGGCCACTATTCTTGTTGGTAATACTCTGGTTAATGTAGCGGCTGCTTCTGTAGCCACGGTTATTTTCGTTTCTTTGATGCCCGGGAGAGAAGACCAGGCTGTAATTCTGGCAACGGTTACTACAAGCCTGCTAATTCTTATTTTTGCCGAGATAACTCCCAAAACTTATGCTGCCCATAATCCTTTGAAACTGGCTATACTTTATGCCCGTCCGATTCGTTTCTTCATGATTTTTTTCTTTCCCCTGGTTTGGCTGTTTACTTTTTTAACCAGAGTAATTTTCCCCGTACCGGAAACCAGGGAGAAAAAAGAAACTTTAAACCTTGAAGAAATAAAAGTTTTATTGTCCTCCGGGGTAGAGGGGCTATCTACACTGCGAAAGAGAATAGTAGCAGAAGCTCTGGATATCGGGTCCCGGCCGGTCCGGGAAGTTATGGTGCCAAGAACTCAGGTAAAAGCCATTGATGGAAAAAGCACTCTCCCTCAGATTATCGATTTTATCCGGGGAGAAGGTTTTTCCCGTTATCCTGTTTTTAAATCCAGACTGGATAATATTCAAGGAACTCTCCATGCAAAGGATTTGCTGCCTTATTTGATTGATAATAAAGAATTTGACATTAATGCTGTTTTGCGTCCACCCCAATTCATCCCTGAGTTTGCCAGTCTTGAGAAAGCCTTCAGGAAGATGCAGACTTCGGCTAATCATTTGATTTATGTAGTCGATG
The DNA here is from genome assembly GCA_964440805.1 of uncultured Eubacteriales bacterium. GTDB lineage: Bacteria > Acidobacteriota > Aminicenantia > Aminicenantales > Aminicenantaceae > CAYTTR01. The sequence goes on along the minus strand of CAYTTR010000017.1, from coordinate 34,212 downwards.
AATTTGGAATGTTTGAAGGGATCGTTACTATTGAGGATATAATAGAAGAGATTGTCGGAGAGATTCAGGATGAATATGATGGAGAACTGGAAAAGCTGATAACCGAGAAAGCAGGCAATATTTATTTGGTGAAAGGAAGGGCTCCCATAAAAGAATTAAATCAAAGAATTCCTATCAATCTTCCCCAGGGAAAAGACTATACAACTCTGGCTGGATACTTTCTGTTTCGATTCGGGAAGCTACCTCGAGAGGGAGATGCTATAGATTTTGAGGGTTTCTGTATCATAGTTGAAAAAATGGTGCGCCGTTCCATAAGCCTGTTGCGGATTGAAAAAGATGGGAGTACAATCAAAAACTCTGATGAAAATAGTCGCTACCAATAAGAAAGCCTTTTTTGATTATGAAATAATTGAGACCTACGAGGCCGGAATTGCTCTCTTGGGCTCAGAGGTCAAATCCATACGTGAAGGACGCATCAGCCTTAAAGAAAGTTATGCCGAAATCAAAGACGGTGAGGTTTTCCTCATTAATTGTCATATCAGCCCCTATGAAGCAGCCAATCAATTTAATCATGAACCAATGAGAGAAAGAAAACTTCTCCTCCACCGGAGGGAGATTAAAAGACTGACCGGCAAAACAACAGAAAAAGGACTTACCTTAGTACCTACCAAGGTTTTTCTAAACGATAAGGGGCGAGTCAAGCTGGAAATAGCTCTGGCCAAAGGGAAAAAAGCCTATCAAAAAAGAGAGGTGATCCGGGAAAGAGACAGAGAACGGGAATTGAGAGCAGAGTTAAAAAAATGGAAGTAGGTTGACTTCTTTTTTTGATTAGAACTCCCAGGTAGAAACTAAAGGGGCATGATCAGAAGGGGTAGGTTTGCGGCGTTTTCTCGGCCAAAGATCAACAGAGCATTCTTTCAAGAAAACAGTTAGTGGTTTTGTGCATAGTATATAGTCAATTCTCATTCCCTGGTTTTTCCAAATGGCTCCGCCTTTGTAGTCCCACCAGGTAAATATTTTCTCTTTCGGATGAAGAAAGCGGAATACATCCACCAGTTCCAAGGAAAGCAGTTCCTCAAAGGCTTCTCTTTCTTCAATCATAGTCCCGATTGAGTCATGCAGGAATTCTGGAGAATATACATCTTGGTCTGTATGGGCGACATTAAAATCTCCTACCAGAATAAGAGGTTGTTCCGGCGAATAATTTTTTTTTAGGTGTTCAATTAGGCGGTTATACCAATCTATTTTATACTGCCATTTTTCTGTCTTTCTTTCTCCTCCATGGGGGGCATAAATATTTATAATATCAAAGCCGGGGAACTTGACGGATATTAGGCGGCTCTGTTTGTCCCAAAATTCATCTCCAAAGCCTTGGTGCGAGGTAAGAGGAGCCGGCTTTGAACAGACAGCCACTCCGTTATAGGCTTTTTGGCCAATGATTTCGCATTTGTATCCCAGTTTCCGGAAAGGTTGAAGAGGGAAATCATCGGTAACGGTTTTTAATTCTTGAAGGCAAAGAATATCGATATCATTCTCTCTTTTATTCAGCCAGCCCAGAAGGAGTTCCAGTCTTGCTTTGATGGAATTGATGTTGTAGGTACATATTTTCATTTTTATTTGTTTGGTTTGGCCATGTTTGAGTAATATAAAAGCATCAGGGTTGCCCGGAGCGACATTGAGGATCTATCCTTCTCGAACCGCGATTCGAGGGAATCCGATTTTGTCGGACGGCCAGTATGCATTAAGCACGCCCAACCTGAACCATTCATAAAAAAGGCCGATATTTAGATAAAATCTAATGAATAAGTATAAGAAGTTTAAATTCTCTACGTACGCCATAAGAAACTTCATTTATTATCTTATTGCTTTTTGTTGCAGAAAAGTCATCGGCCTTTTTTATGAATGATTCAGGCTGATTAAGAAGGAGTTACCCAGCCGCCGAGAGAGAGGTGAGAGAATGGCGAAAAAGCGCCGAAGTAAAGCGGAGGGCATGCCTGATGCTTTCTCATTAACTATTTTCACTCTAGAAAAATGTAAAAGAGGAGACTCTTTTTACTTTTTTTAAAAAAATCAAGACAATTATCCCTCTTTTTTTGATGAAGAAATGAAATCCCAGGCTAATTTTAGAGCCTCAACCATGCTTTCTTGGCTGGCCGTCCCTTGGCCGGCAATATCAAAGGCTGTTCCGTGATCCGGAGAAGTCCGGATAAAAGGAAGGCCTAAGGTGACATTGACACCGTTTTCAAAAGCAGCCAGCTTAAAAGGAATGAGTCCCTGGTCATGATAGAGGGCAATAACTATTTTGTCTTCCTGATTGAGGGCGGTTCTAAAAATAACATCCGGCACATGTGGGCCGCTGACAGGGATGCCTGTTTTTTTAGCCATTTGTATGGCCGGAAGAATAGTCTCAGATTCTTCCTTCCCCAGAAGGCCCTCCTCTCCTCCATGAGGATTAAGGCCAGCGACAAAAAAATGAAAGTTCTTTTTACCTGCTTTTTTTAGAGATGCATGAAGATTTTGAATAAAATCTAAAAGATTTTTCCTGGTGATTTTTTTTAGAGCCTGTTGCAGGGATACATGGTGACTGAACAAGGCAACTTTCAGAGATTTGGACCAGAAAAACATGATGGCGTGAGGATAAAGCTGAGACAGGTAATCAGTATGTCCTGCCCATTTTACATCCGCCAGTGACCAGGAACGCTTGGCCACAGGAGCTGTAACCACTGCCTGGAGATTTCCCTTTTGAGCTTGTTCGAGGGCTTTTTTAAAATAGAGAAAAGAAGCCTTGCCGTTGTTCCTATCGGGGATTCCGGGCTTGAGTGTGAACAGAGGAAATTCGACTTCATGTAGAGAAACGGAAGCAATATTTGGTTGGGTGTCTGATTCTTCTTTTGTAAAAGAGAATTTTATTCCAAGCCTTTGATTCCATTCCTGCACAAGCCATAAAGAGCCAAAAAGAACATAAGATGCCAGAGGAAGAGCGGCTTTGTTTTTAAGGGCTTTGAGGATGACCTCCGGCCCGATGCCTCCGGGATCTCCAAGGGAAATCCCGATCCGGGGAAGATTCATTTTATTTTCTTTGTGCCTGTTTTTTCCTTAGCCACAACCTTTTTCCTGGGTGGCTGCTTTTTTTCTTTTTTTTCATCTTCAATCTTGTAAAGATATTTGATGTTTTGCTTGAATATCAACATGTTAGGAGATTTTTGCCGGTGGAGCTTAATGCAGTTACGGTCATACCATTCAATGTGTCCTTCCACTTTTTCACCATCAGAGAAAACCACCATCATAGGAGTCTTTTTATGCATTTGTTTAAGGTAATAGTATGATTCGGCGTGTGTGTCATAGGGGGGATGGAACCTTTTTTTGGCAGGTTCGTTCTTCATTTTCTCTTTTATTTCAGAGAGATTGGGACGAATAAGTTTTCTGTTCATAGTTCTGGTCTCCTTGAATCATTATCGTAAGGGACTACGGATAATTTATGTAATTTAAAATTAACATTATTCGGGGATTTTTTCAACTGTTGCTGAATTCATGGATACATTTCTAAAATTTATGAGAGGAGAGAGGAGGCCATACAGGAAGGATACCCTCTATTCTTTAGACAAGTCCTTATTAAAAGAAAGATAACCTTTTTTCTTAATTGCAGAATAAACAAGGGGAAGAACAATTAGGGTGACCAGAGTAGAGGTCACCAAACTACCCACTACTACTGTGGCCAAAGGTCTTTGGACTTCTGCCCCGGGGCCTTGAGCGAGCAAAAGAGGAAGAATTCCGAAGATAGTGGTGAATGTAGTCATTAAAACAGGCCTGAGCTTAAGGCTGATCCCTTGAAAAACAGCACTTTCGAGAGGTAATCCCCGCGATAAACGGTCATGAAAAGAGGATAGAAGGACCAGGCCATCTTCCAGGGCGATTCCAAAAATGGCAATAAAACCAATGGAAGCTGGAACGCTTAAATATAGTCCGGAAAGTTTGAGAGCAATTAATCCTCCAGTAAGAGCTAGAGGAATATTGATCAGGATGATCAGAACTTCTTGAAAGGAATAAAAGATGGAAAAAAGAAGAAAGATAACAATAATAAGAGTCACCGGCATAATAAGGGCCAATCTGCGGTTGGCGCTCTGTTGAAGTTCAAACTGGCCTCCCCATTTTATGAGGTAGCCTGCGGGAAGAGAAACTTTTTGTTCGATCTTTTGTTTGGCTTCCGAGACAAAGCTTCCCATATCTCTTCCCCGGACATTACACTGGATGGTAATGTAACGTTTGTTGTCCTCCCTGTTGATAACTCTCGGCCCTACAACTTCTTCGATTACTGCCAGCGACTGAAGAGGAATTTGGCCCCCTTCTTTTAGTGGGATGAGTAGATTTTCCATTTGGTTAATATCATTTCTGTAACCAGGCAGAAAACGGAGAAAAATATCAAAGCGCCGCTGTTCTTCGAAAACCTGTCCCAAAACAACTCCTCCCAGGGCAGCCTGAATGGTATCCTGGATGTCCCTGATATTCATCCCGTGGCGAGCGATGAGGTCACGGTTGATCCTGATCTGAATATGATTCTGTCCGGTAAATTGTTCAATTTGAAGATCTTCTGCTCCCCTGATATCTCCCAGAATATCTTTGATCTGGGCGGCTTTATCTTTGAGGATATCGAAATTTTCTCCATATATTTTTACGGCAAGTTGAGCTTTAACCCCGGTGAGTAATTCGTCAAGATTATGAGCAATCGGCTGAGTCATGTTGAGGTTTAGTCCGGGGAAAATATCAAGCCTGTCTTCGATGTCTTCTATGAGTTTATCCTGGGATTTAAAACGATTCCTGTGCTTCCTGGGTTTAAGCTGAATCAGAATTTCGGCATCGTTGACAAAGTGAGCATGACTTCCCACCTCTCCTCTTCCTATCCGGGTAAGAACACCGGAAATTTCAGGAACTTCTCTCAACTTTTTTTCGATAGCAGTAGCCACGGTAATGGTTTCTTCCAGGCTTATATTGGGATCTAAGGTGGCCCGCAGATGAAGAGTTCCTTCGTTTAGAGAAGGAATGTATTCTCTTCCCATGAAGGGAATAAGACTGATTCCGCTGATGAAAAGGATGAGAGTAACAATAAAGACAATCCTGGAGTTTTTCTGGCAGCGGCTAAAGAAAGTAAGAAAGATTTTTTTTATATGACGAATCAGAAAAGGCTCCTTTGTTGCCTTGTTTTTTCTTTGTGGTATGAAATAGGAGGCAAGAGCTGGGGCGGCCATTAAGGCAAAAAACAGTGAGCCGGCAAGGGCAAAGGAAATGGCATAACCCATGGGGCGGAACATGATTCCTTCCATCCCTGTTAGGGTAAAAATGGGGAGAAAAACAACAATTATTATAAAAATGGCGAAAAACAGAGGACGGCCTACTTCTGAGCCGGCTGACAGAATAGCCTGAGACTTAGTTTCTTTTGAAGAATGCAGGTGGCGTTGAATGTTTTCAGTAAGAATGATGGAAGCATCAGCGATTAAACCTATCCCTATGGCCAATCCTCCAAAAGACATTAGATCCGCAGATAGATTAAACCGGTTCATCAGAATAAAAGAAAAGAGGATGGAAAAAGGGAGGGAGAGGACGGCAATAAGGGCTGTGGAAAACCTGCCCATGAATAAAAATAAAACAGCTATAACCAGGATGATTCCCAGGCCAAGATTAGAGGAGACTGTGGCAAAGCATTTCTTGACAAAAGAGGCTTGATTATAAAAAGGAATGATTTTAACCCCAGGCGGCAGGGAGTTGTTTAGAAGAGATATTCTTTCTTCTATATCCCTGATTACCCTGGCAGTATTGGTGCCGAAAAGCTTGAGGATCATTCCGGCAACTTTTTCTCCCTCTCCGTTGGCCAAGGCGGCGCCTCTTTTTACAGCCGGAAGCACCTGGACCTGGGCGACATTTTTAAGATAAACAGGAGTCCCTGAAAAAGAAGTTAAAACGATGTTTTCCAGATCTTGAACAGTTTGAATTAGTCCCACGCTCCTGACTATATATTCTTCTTTCCCCCTGGTTATGAAACTGGCTCCTGTGTTCTGGTTGTTTTTCTTAACCGCAGTCATTACATCTGACAGGGTTAAATCATATTTTAGAAGAAATTGGGGATTTACCAGGATCTGGTACTGTTTGATATCGCCGCCGATACTGAGAACATGTGAGACATCCGGGATTGATTTTAGCTCGTATTTTACGAGCCAATCCTGGAGAGTACGAAGTTCCATGAGGGAGTACCCATTGCCTTCAAGATAATAAAGATAGACTAGTCCAAGTCCGGTAGCAATCGGTCCCAGCACAGGCTCTTCTGCCTGGGCTGGCAAGGAACTTCGGACCTCGTGTAGCCTCTGCGAAACAAGTTGCCGGGCCCAGTAGATATCGGCCTTATCTTCGAAGTATATATTGACTATAGAGAGGGCGAAAGTGGAGACAGAGCGGATATTTTTTACTCTGGGGATACCGAACATGGCTGTCTCTACAGGATAAGAAATAAGGCGTTCAACTTCTTCAGGAGCCATCCCTTCTGCTTCTGTGAAGACCTGAACCAGAGGGGGCGAGGGATCAGGGAAAACGTCTAGAGGGAGATTTTGGTAGGCGATGATACCGGAAACTCCCGCCAGAAGAGTGGCCAGGAGGATAAAAAGCCTGTGTTTCAAGGAGAAGTTAATGATTTGTCTGATCATATTCCCGGTCCACCGAATTTAAAATAAGCACTTCCTGAAATTTAAGGAGAATGTACATGTTGATGTCCGAAGGTTTCCTTGGTCAACTCTGCTTTCAAGCTGAAAGCGCCCTCTACTACTACTTTCTCCCCTTCTCCAAGTCCTGTTATGATTATTCGTTCATTTTCTACCTGTTCCCCCACTTCCACATGGCGTACTGAAAATTCACCTGATGCTTCTTCCACGAAAACAATTTTTTCCCCGTTAAGAGATTGGACTGCTTCTTCGGGAAGAGTGATAATGAGTTTGTTTGGGTCTTCATCCTTAATAACAGCTTGAATGTACATATTTGGTTTAAGTAAACCCAGACTGTTGTCAACATCCGCTCTGATTTTTACTGTTCGAAGCTTCTGGTCAATCATATCGCCAATAGTATCTATTTTCCCTAAAAAATCCTTGTCCGGATAAAGGGCCGCGCGGATAATTATTTCAGCTTTCTCTTGGATATAGGGAAGGTCTTTTTCATAGGCGTCAAGAATAACCCACAGCCGGGAAAGATCCGATACGGTCAGCAAAGTTTGTTCTGGATTTACATGTTCCCCGAGGACAACCTGGCGAAAAATTACAGTTCCAGAGAGAGGAGAATAAAGTGGGATATAGGGATCAGTTATCTGGCAGAGAGCCTCTCCTTCCTTGAGATTTTCACAATTCTGGATGAGCTTCTCTATTTGACTGTGATCCAGTCCGTAGGAATGGAGAATTGATTCGAGGGTTCCGTATTCAGTGGCTAATTTTTCATGTTCTGCTTTCCGGCGCAGGTATTCCTTTTCTTCAATGGCCTGTTTTTCAAAAAGACGCTGGGCCCGTTCAAATTCTTGCCGGCTCAAGTTTAACCTGGCCCGGGCTTGAAGGAAATCAGCCTGAGCCTGGGCGTATTCCGGTGAATTAAGGGTTAAAAGAACCTGGCCCTTCACCACTTTCCGGCCAAGATCTGTTGCCAGCGAAGCCACTTTACCAGTAACAAATGGAGATATGTAGCTTGTCTGGTTGAGATTTAGAGATAAAATACCGGAAAGGGTAGTTATACGGATAGCGGGTGTTTTTCTTGTCCTGGCCACCCGGATTTTCCATGCTCGAATTTTTTCAGCCGAAAGGTGAATGATTTCATGCTCATGGTCTGAAACGGCCTCAGACTGATGGACATGAGCAGTTTCCCCCTTGGCATCTTTGATGGCCTCCTTCTGGGGAGAACAAAAGGTCAAGATAACAGCCAGAATAAGTAAAAAATATTTTTTCATTCTAATTTTTCCCCGATAGTTTTTTCCAGGGCGGCTCTGTTGGCATTCCATCTGAAAAGAGCATCCTGGTAGTCGTTAAGAATTGTATAAAATGTTCTTTGGGCATCAAGGAATTCGAGCAGGGAAATTTCTCCTTCCTGGTAGCTAATTTCAGCAATATCAAGGCTTGCCTCAGCTTGTTTCAGCAGTCCTTCCTGGAAAACCAGGATTGTCTCTTCGGATAGATTGAGGCGGCGAAGTTCTGTTTCGACTCTGGAAATTAGATTGAGCCGCAAAGCTTCCAATTCTTTTTTTTCAACCTGCAAAAGGTTTTCAGCCCTTGAAATTTCCTTAGATTTTAGATTCCAAAGGGGAAGATCGAGTGAAAGTCCAAAGCCGCTGATTTTCCCGTGGAGCTCTTTTCTGGAAAAAGCAGAAAGTTCTAAATCAGGTAAGCGAGACCACTTTTCTGCTGCCAGGTGGTTTTCAATTTGAGCCACTCTGCTTTCTTTTTCTTTGATCAAGGGATGGGCTAAGAGGGCTTTATTAACCATTTGATTTTCTTCAAGTAAAGAAGGGAAAAACTTTAGATCTCCCTTTATGGTGAATTCTGAAGGAAGAAGGCCGCCCAGAAATTCATTCAGTTGATCCCGGGCAATTTGCAGCTCTGTTTCCATTTCTTTTAATTCGTTCCGGGCAAGCAGGAATTCAACCTGGAGTTTAAGAGCATCCAGGGGCTTGACTTCTCCTAATTCAGCTCGTTTCCGGATGAGTTGGCTCATCTGCTTGATGGAGGCGGTCTTTTTTTCCGATAAATTCCTTTTATTTCGAAGAAGCCAGATGGAATAACATTTCTGTTTTATCTGGCAAATAAGTTCCAATTCAGTTAGGCGATATAATTCGCTGGCTGCCTGCCATCCTTTTTCTGCTGCTTCCACCCGGAAATGCCAGCTAACAGGATTCTTTATGACCTGGCTTAAAGTCAGCCCTTGAATATCCCTACTTATATCTCCATCAAAACTTTCTCCCCGGCCTTTTTCCAGGGCTATTGAGGGATTGGGCAGTTTTCGAAGGGTTTTATAGGCATCTTCTTCGGCCAGGGTTTGGTTTCGCCTCGCCTGCAGGGTTGGATTTTGTTTAAGAGCCAGGCTGAGAAGCTTATCAAGAGTGAACTCCTTCTGGACAGATGTAGCCTGCCCGGGGGTATTATTTGGTTCGTTGTCAGTTACAGGAGATGAAGTTAGTTCAGGAGTTGTGATAATGAAATCCGAAGTATCTTCTGTATTGGCAAATGAATTATGGCCGGACAGCAAGACCAGTATCAGCAGCAAAGAAAATACACTTAAACTTTTTCTCATTGCTCCTTTCCAAATAATAAGTGTTCTTTACCCTGGTTTCAAATGATGAGGTTAATCTCCCAGCATGGCAGTCACAGATATGTTTTTTTCTTCTAAAGTGACGCCAAGAACCTGGTTTAACCGGGCCAGAGATAAATTATAGTCGATTATGGCCCTTAGTTCCATAGTTTGGGCATTGGCCAGATCTCTTTGATATTGAAGGACGAAGTAGTTGGTTGAAAGACCGGTTTTAAATTTTTCCTCTTCTGCCTTCAGTTTGGTTTCTGCCAACTCCCGGGCAGCCTTATAGGCTTGGACTCTCTTATAATTGGTTTCCACTGCCCTGACAGCATTTTTTATTTCCAGGAAAATTTGTTGCTCCTGGTTTTTCAGCCGGAGCATGGCCTGATCATAGTTGATTCTCGCTTGGGCAAAAGCAGCCCGGCTGAAGAAATTGCTTACTGGGAAAGATAGGGTCAAGCCTACAGACCAGTTCTTATATTTAAAGCCGAAAGCATCGTTTAAAGCATCGCTGGCTCCTCCAGGCATAGTTCCCACTACAACGCCGGTCAAGGGATTATCATTGAGATAGAGGATTTGTGTTCCGGAAATCCCGGGGCTCCAATAAGAAGCGTTCAGGCTGAGGTCGGGCAGGAGTTGATTTTTGGTGTAATCAACGTTGATCTGTTTATTTTTCAGGTCAACTCTCAAGGCTTGAAGATCCGGTCTTTTATCCAAGGCTATGGATAAGGCTTCATCGAGGTTAATTTCTTTTTCCTCAAAGGTAGGTTTGTCTGAAGGAATTATTTCAGCTGCTTCCGGTAATAACTGGTCAGCGGCAAGATTAAGAATAGTCTTTAACCGGTCTTCATTATTTTTTACCTGGGCTTCGGCCTCAAGAATATCCGCTTCCCTGGTGGCCACATCAGCTTCAGCAGTGAGGACATCAATGGGAGCCATGGTGCCTACTTCAACCGCCCGCTTGTTTTTTTCCAGAAGCTCCCGGGCTAATTGGAGAGACTGGCGGCGAACTTTGAGATTTTCTATGCTGTAAACCAGGTTCCAGTAAGCTTCTTCCACGGTATAGATTGTATCTTGCAGGGTTTTTTTGAAGTTTTGGTCCGAGACCTCTTTGTTGTTTTTAGCCACTATTATTTCTCTGCGGCTGATGTTAAAGCCAAAATTTTTAAGCAATGGTTGGGAGAAATTGAATTGAAGAGTGCTTCCGTAGCGTGGATTGATGGTTTGAAATAGTCGGTTAGTATCGTTTTTATATGCATCCAAGGAGATAGAAAAATTTCCTCCTGTGGGAAGAATTTGGGTAATCTGGGCAGTATAATTATCATAAACAGTGGAGACTTCCTCTGCTGCATCAAGAAAAGAGTAAGAAGCAGAATTTGTATCTCTTTTATTTATGCCGAAGGAGAAGGCAGGCATAAATTTCTCCCCAGCCTGAGCCACTGCTATTTCAGCCAACCGTGGATTGAGCACTTCAACGGCTAATCCCAAGTTGTTTTCCATGGTTTTCTTGATGCACTCCTCAAGGGACAGGTTCAGTTGTTTTTCGCCCTGAGGGGAAGCGATAAGAGAACCGGCGACAAAAATGACAAGGATTGCAAAAACAAGTATTCTTCTTTTCATTCTATCTATCCTCCTGTATTTGTTGTTAGGAAGTCTTGTTTGTCAAGACTTCTTATTTTCTGTTAAAGTATTCTTCCTTTTTACCCCCCGCTTGTTCGGGTTGGAATTCACTTTTTTCCTTCCGGGAAAGAATTGATCTTGCTTAGTTAAGGCCTTTATTCTTTGAAGAATTATTATTCATAGCGAAGAGCCTCGATTGGGTCAAGCTTGGAAGCTTTCTTGGCCGGATAATAACCAAAAAAGATACCTACTGAGCCTGAAAAGATGAAAGCAAGGAGGATTGATCCAATAGAAACAATTGTTTCCCAGCCGGCGAAGCGGGAGATGAGTTGGGAAGTTATCATTCCCATTCCGATCCCGATTATTCCGCCGAGAACACTGAGGACAATGGCCTCTGTCAGGAACTGGAAAAGGATATCTTTTTCCCGGGCTCCGATGGACATGCGGATGCCGATTTCCCTTATTCTCTCGGTGACCGAGACCAGCATGATATTCATGATCCCTATTCCTCCAACCAGAAGAGATACCGAAGCTATACCCCCGAGAAGGATGGTCAGGATGCGGGTAGATTCAGCAGCTCCTTCAGCTATATCTGACATGTTTCTGATAGAGAAATCATCCTCGGCACCGGGAGCAATGCGGTGACGGAGGCGGAGCAGCTCTTCGATCTGTCGCTGTGCTTCAGAGGTCAGATGGGCGGACACAGCAGAAATATCAATCGACTGAATATAATCAATACCCAAAAGGCGTTTCTGAACGGTTGTATAAGGAGCCACGATTACATCATCCCGGTTGAACCATCCTCCTGATTCTCCCTTTGATGCCAGGACTCCCAGAACCCGGAAAGGGATGTTCTTAATCCGGATGATTTTTCCCGCCGGATCCTCGTTACCAAAGAGATTGGTTTTGACTTCACTGCCCAGAACGCAGACTTTGGCAGAGCTTTTAACCATTCCCTCGGCAAAAAAAGTGCCTTCAGCAACCGGCCAGTTTCTTATTTCCGGGTACCTGGCTCCGCTACCCTGGATGGAGGTATTCCAGTTCTTATTTTTATAGACAACCTGAGCTCTGGTTGAAACACTGGGAGAGACATAAAGAACTGCGTCGCATTTTTCCTCTATTGCCTGGGCATCGTCTTCGGTTAAAGTATTGTATGAGCCCGAACCGCTATGAACTCCCCTGAATTCCCGGCTTCCAGGCCGGACAAAAAGCAGGTTGGTCCCCATTTCGGCAAAACGATCTTCCACAGCTTGCTTTGCTCCCTGTCCGATGCTGATCATGGCGATCACCGCTCCCACCCCGATGATTATTCCCAGGGCGGTTAGGAAGGAGCGCATTTTATTTCTGCCCAGGGCTCTTAAAGAAATATTTGCCGTTTTGAGGATATGCATTTTATCACCTCAATTTTTTTCTTCTTCTTTGACTATTATTCCATCCCTGAGGTAGAGCCTTTTTGAGGCTGTCTGACCGATTTCCGGATCGTGAGTGACCAGAATCAGGGTGATATTATTTTCCCCGTTGAGCGAGCGGAAAACGGATATTATTTCTTCCCCGGTTTTGGTGTCCAGATTCCCTGTGGGCTCGTCCGCCAGGATAATGGAGGGATTATTAACCAAAGCCCGGGCGATAGCCACCCTTTGCATTTCTCCTCCGGAAAGCTGGTTTGTGTGATGAAATTCCCGGCCTTGAAGGCCGACCATAGTGAGCGCTTTCATGGCATATTCCCTGGCTTTTTTGACAGGCACATCAGAATAAAGCAAGGGAAGTTCGGTGTTTTCCAGGGCGGAAGTCCGGGGAAGAAGGTTGAAATTCTGGAAAACAAATCCAATTTTTTGATTCCTGATGCGAGCCAGTTTATTTTTATTATAAGTTGAAATATCCATGCCTTCCAGCCTGTATTTGCCGGAAGAGGGTTTATCCAGGCAGCCGATAATATTCATTAAGGTTGATTTTCCTGAACCGGAAGGGCCCATGACGGCTAAATAGTCACCTTTGTGAATTGTATAAGTTATTCCCTTCAAGGCTTGGACTTCAGATGTTCCAATTTTATAAATTTTCCAGAGGTTTTCCATCTGGATGAGAACATTATTTGAGTTGGTCATCTGGATTCTCCACAAACTTCCTTCTATCTGCGTATCATCATCATTCCACGTCTCATGGAGCTTGAGGCCTGGGCCTGAGAAGAGGCCGATGAATTTTCTCCGGTAATGACTTTCATTCCTTCTTCCAGTCTGCCGGAGACGACTTCCGTGAAATCGTCGCCTTGGACACCTGTTTTGACCATTATAGGCCGGAGTTTGTTATTGGGATCAAGAGCCCAGACCATGGAGACAGAGCTGTCGAAAATCTTTTGTCCCATTAAAAAGCCCGATTTTTTACCTGGTGTTAGCGGCTGTTGAACCTTTCGGACTGCTTCAGTTTGAACTTCTCCTCCGGAGTCTTCCCGTTGAGCTTGTCTTTCCGCTCTCATTTCTTCGAAAATTTTTCTAATTTCTTCAGGAGGAAGGGAAGGCATAAAACGGAGAGCAGCATTGGGAGCCAGGAGAGCATTTTTTGCCTCGCCAGTGATAATGGAAACAATGGCGGTCATGCCAGGCCGGAGCTTACGTTCCGGATTGTCCACATCTACAATAGTGGTATAAGTTACTACATTTTGAACCACTTCTGGAGAATATCTAACCTGGGTTACTATGCCGGTAAAATTTTCTTCCGGGAAAGCATCAACAGTGAATCTAACTTTCTGCTCTTCCTTTATTTTGCCGATATCGGCTTCATCCACATTGCATTCGACCTGCATTTGGCTGAGGTCGTTAGCGATTTGGAAAAGGACCGGGGCCTGGAAGGAAGCAGCCACGGTCTGGCCTTCATTTATATTCCGGTTGATGACAACGCCGTCGATCGGGGATTTGATTATGGTATAAGCCAGGTCCACTTGGCTTGATTCCAGCTGGGATTCAGCTTGTTCCAGCCTGGCTTCTGCAGATTGGATATCTGCTACGGCATTGTAATATTGGAGTTCTGCATTCTCTTTTTCTTCGTAGGAAATAAGGTTTTTCTCGAAAAGCTGGAGAGCCCGGTCAAGTTTTTTCTTGGCGTTATCCAAAGTGACCTTGGCTTTTTCCAGAGAAGCCCTGGCCATTGAATAGTTGGCTTCATTCTGTTTAACTCGGGTTAGGAAGCTTGATTGATCGATTTCTGCCAGAAGCTGACCTTCTTTCACCTGGGAGTTGAAGTCAACATAAATTCTGGATATTTTACCTGAAACTTGACTCCCAACATCCACAATGGTTACTGGATTGATCATTCCTGAAGTGACCACCACGGCTTCGATATCACCTCGGGTGACTTCTGTTGTTCGATACTGGGTGGAGCCATTTTTGGAACGGTTAAACAGGGTGAGGCTGAAGATAACTCCGACGATGACTACGAGAATAATAGCGCCTAAAATGATTTTCTTTTTCATCTGATTTCTCCTTGGGGCTTTCTTTGATCAGAAGGGGCTTTTCTTTTTTTATCCCACTCTTTTTTTCTTTGTTCTAAATAACGTTGGATCATGGCTTCAAATTTGACCTTTTGCTCTTCATTAAGAACAGCCAATATTTCTTCGTTAAGCTGGCAGCGAAGAGAGCCGAGACGGCTGTGAATTTCTTTGCGGAATTCCTGTAAACGCTGTTCGCTTTGACTAAAGATTTCCTTTATTTTCTCCTGTTGTTCTGCAGTCAGAGAGAGTTCTTCTGACATTGATTCCAAAGTGGGAAATCGAGGTTGATCTTTTCCCCGGTCTTTTGGGGGAAAGGGGGAAAAAGATTTGTTTAGAAATTGTTTTTCTACCAGAATTCCTCCCAGAATACCGACCAGGAAGACCATGATAAATGATAGGATTATCCAAATTTTTATTCTGCTGTTCATGGGAGGTATCTCCTTGACCGAGAATTTTCATCTAATGAAGTGAAAATTAATCTAATACTTTTGGTTTCTATTCCTGGTTCCTCCAGGAATTCCTGGGATTCTGTGAAGGGATTTTTATTCTGCAAGAGCAGTTCAGCCCGGCTGATTTCTTGGGCGGGCTGGGGAGAGATAAGAACAAGGGAACCGATAAGGATTAAAATGAGAATCAAGGTCAGGGGAAGAGCTTTAAGAGCCCATCTTTGCCAAATAAGAGATGTAGAGAAGAAAGGCAAAGGTTTTTCTTCAATTCTTGTTAGTAGTCTGTTCAGGTAACCCGGGGCCGGCTGAGGCAGTTTTTCTTCTCTTAGAACCCGGACAATCCGGGAGTATTCTTTTTTAGCCTCAGCACAGGCTGGACACAATTTAAAATGCTCTTCCAGCAATTTTTTTTCAGCTAAGGAGAGCCGGTTGTCAAGATCCTTACTAATAAGTTTTTCCGCCTTCCTGCAATTCATGACCGTCCTCCTTTATTCTTTCAGAAAAGGGGAGAGTTTCTCCCTGAGCAATTTTCTGGCCCGGTGAATCCGGGAATCCACAGTTCCGGGAGAAATTCTTAATATTTTTCCTATCTCCTTATATGAGAAACCTTGAATATCTCTTAAGGTTAAAATAATCTGCTGTTTCCGGGGCAACTGGAGAAGAGCCTTGGTCACTAAGTTTCGCCTTTCATCCTGGAGGAATTCTTCATTGGGAGCTTCTTTCTGGTCTCCAGAATAGAGAGTGCTTTCTTGATCGAAGGGAACTTGTTTTGTCCTGCTTGTGCTCCGGAAATGGTCTTTTATATGATTGGAAGCTATCCGGTAGAGCCAGGTTCCGAACCGGGACTTAAAACGAAATCCTGCCAGTCCGGTATAAACCTTGAGAAAAATATCTTGTGTTAAATCTTCTGCCTCAGCGCGGTTTCTGCTCATACTAAAAGACAATTGAAACACCCTTCCAAAGTATTTTTGTACCAAGGATTCGAAAGCTTTTTTGTCACCATTTTTGAACCTTTGAATGAGTTCTTTATCATCCGGAAAATTCTGTTTGTTTTCCTTGGTCCACTCCATTTAGACGTCCTTCCGCATTAAATCTTCCCTTTTTTACTATAACCCAAAATATCTGTTTGTATTTCATTTTAGGATAATTTATTAAGATTTAAAAGAGTGGAAATTGGTCAAGAATAGACTTATTATTGTTTTTTCTCGGCTGTGAATTCCCTGCTTCCTCGGGAGCCGAATTGGGCCTCGCCTGTAATATTACCATTTTCTACCGTTCCCGAGAAAGTCACGGTCATTTCTCCCCGGCGAGTATCCCAGGTTACTGACCAATTGACAACTTTTTCCTTGACTTTTCCTTTTCCTGTTACCTGGTTTCCCCTGGGGCCGCTCATGGTGACTGAAAGATCCTCTCCCTCTTGAAGGAAATTAACATCCCAATTCATCTCTCCCCGTTGAGACTGGATAATTAGATTCCAGTCGCCGGTGATGTTAACTTCCTGAGAATAAATAGAAGAAGCGAATATTAACAAGCAAATAAGTGGGAACGATATCAAAGCGATTTTTTTCATTTTTTATCTCCTAACTGTTTTTATATTATAAGACGATTTTCAGAAGAATTTTCTTCCACAACTCAAGTAAAAAAGGTCAAATAAAAACATTAGAGGAAATTTCAGTCTTGACAATAGAAGCTCTATACGTAAAAATTCTTCCTCATGAAAAATAGGGGAAAAATTCATCCCTTAGATTCGTATTTCTGCTTGCAGCATTTCCCCACAGCCTGGTGCCCTGGTTGTGGAATAGGTATTGTTCTTAATTCCTTGCTCCAGGCTGTGGCCAAGTGTGGTTTGGCCCTAAAGAAAGATGTATTATTGCTTACTTCAAGCCTGGGATGTGCCGGACATACCAATGAATATTTGAAGACCGGTGTAGAAGTGGTATCTGCTGAGAAATTGTCCCTGGAGGCCGTGGGGCTTAAACAAAAAAACGCCTCAAAAAAGGTAGTTTTATTACTAAGTGATGCTGATTTGTTCTCTTGCGGCCTGAAGAAAATTTTCCCACAAAAAATTTTTAAAGAAGAGCTTTTTTGTCTTTATATAAACAGTTTTTTAAGTCAGGTTTTTTTCTTGCACAAGAAACTTCGCCGGTTTCCTTTCCAGAATCAAAAAACAGAGGAGGACTTTTTTGACCTCCCGGAGTTTATGCGACGCAGAGGAGCTGTTTTTACCGCCCGCTGGAGCCAGCTCCATGTCCGGCGGCTTGAATTTTCAATGGAGAGAGCTATCCAGAAAAAAGGATTTTCTTTTATTGAAGTTCTGGCTCCCTGTTTAATGTATTTTTCAAGCGATGAGCAAACAGGGCAGAAAATTGAGCGGATGAGATTTTTCCAAACGAACTGCGAAATCATACAGGGGGGACCTTCCGGTTCTCTGGGTTGGCCACCGAAGGCAAAGGATATTAAAATTGCTGTGGGCAATTTTATAGATTACTGACCCGGTTAATTATGAGCTGTAATGATAACAAGGCTGAAATTTTATCTCATCCGGCTGATCCCTGGTTTCATCCCTGGGTGTTTCCTTCGGTTTGGTGCCCGGGCTGCGGAATAGGAATAGCTGTTTTTGCCCTTTTGGACGCTATCAAGCAATCGGATTTACTTTTTGACCGGATTCACTTTATTTCCGGAACAGGGTGTACAAGTAAGGCGGGTGAATACCTGAAATTGAAAAATTCCCGGGTAAAAGACGGCAAAATTCTCCAGAAGATCAGGCAAAACCGGAGACAAGGAAAGGCAGGTATTTCTATTGCCTTGATGAACAACCCGGATCTTCTTCTTTCAGGGGGAGAGGATTTTCAAAAGGAAAAAAGCGGTAAAGAGACAGGGGTGATCATTTTCGTCAACAACCTTATTTATTCCGTAAACAACCGACATCTTTTCCCGATGACTCCTTTTTGCAGGAAGTCGGTAGATGGTCGGCATGATCTGCCTTTTAACCTTCCGGCTTTGGCCAAGCAGGCAGGAGTTAAGTTCATTGCCCGCTGGACTCCTCTTCAGGCCGGCTGGTTGAGGTATTCATTGAGTCACGCCTTGAAGAAACCCGGTTTTTCTTTAATAGAGGTTGTTTCTCCTTGTGTGGTTTTTAACGTAGAGAACGGAAGGATTCTGGATGCTCCTGAAAGAATGGTTTTTTACAATCAATACTCTTGTTTTTTTTCAGGAGAAAAAATAAGCGGGCTGGACCTTCGCCAAGATAGAATTGTTATTGGTGAATTGGCTAACCGATGAGGGATAGAGAATAAATAAAATGGCTTTGGTGGTTCACCTTTTAACAGAACGGTGCAAAGGATGCTCTTTGTGTATTGAGATTTGCCAGGCAGAAGTCTTGGTTTTATCAGGGGAGAAGAATAAAGCAGGCTATCGGGTGCCGGAAGTAAAAAAGATCGAAGCCTGTCTTGGTTGTGCCATGTGCGAGATACTTTGTCCTGAATTTGCCATCTGGATAAGCCGGGAGGAAAAAGAGATTCTTCCATGATGTTTTCAATTTTAAGGAAAAAAGCACTTTGTCCAGAGATTTATTTCATGGAAATTTCTGCTCCTCATGTGGCGCAGCGTTTTCAAGCAGGTCAGTTCGTGATTATTCAGGTCCATAAGAAAGGCGAAAGAATCCCTCTCACAGTAGCTGAGGTGGATCGAGATAAAGGTACTATCATTCTGGTTTTTCAGGTTGTGGGCAAAACCACCTTCCAATTGAGCCAGCTCGGAGAAGGAGATTATCTGGAAAACTGTGTTGGTCCGCTCGGAAATACCACTGAAATTGCTAAATTCGGCAGAGTGATCTGTGTCGGTGGCGGGACAGGCATTGCCTGTATTCTGCCAATAGTACGGGCTTTAAAAGAAGCAGGTAACCAGGTGATTTCCGTTATCGGCGCCAGAACAGCTTCCTGGCTTATCCTTGAAGATGAAATCCGTTCATCAAGCTCCAAGATTTTAATCACTACGGATGACGGCTCAAAAGGACACAAGGGTTTTGTCACTGATTTGCTGGAAAACTATCTTCGTAACCAGGAAAATCTCAATAAAACAAAAAAAGTCATTGCTATTGGGCCACCCAGGATGATGATGCGAGTGGCTGAGGTCACCCGACCGATGGGAATTACAACTATTGCCAGCCTTAATACAATCATGGTCGATGGTACCGGGATGTGTGGCAGTTGCCGGGTTTTTCTGGGGAAGGTCATGAAGTTGGCCTGTATTGATGGCCCTGAATTTGATGCTCACCGGGTAAATTTTCACGATGTAATCAGCCGGCTGGAAATGTTCAAGCAAAAAGAAATTATGGCTATGGAAAATTATCTGAGAAGTCTCAAGAAAAGGAGTGAACAGGGATGATAAAAATAGGGGGGAGGCGTGTTCCCATAAGGGAACAGGACCCACAGGAAAGGATAAAAAATTTCGCCTCTGTCCCTTATGGGTATGACGAAAAAGAGGTCATCCGGGAAGCCCAACGGTGTATTCAGTGTAAGGGAGCACCCTGCGAGCTTAATTGTCCCATTAATATGAAGGTCCTGGCCATGATCCGGGCTGTTGCCAGAGGGGATTTCAGGCAGGCCTTTTTCATCATTAAAGAGGATAACTCAATTCCGGCCATAACCGGGAGGGTTTGTCCCCAGGAGTCACAATGTGAAGGAGTCTGTCCCTTAGCTCAAGATGAAGAAGGGATCAATATAGGGAAGCTGGAAGCTTTCGTAGCTGACTGGGCCCGCCGGAGAAGAATTAAAGAAACCATTCGAATCAAGGAGCGCCCTTGGACAGCAGCGGTTATTGGTTCAGGACCAGCCGGGCTTAGTTGTGCCGTTGACCTGCGGCGTCTTGGTTTCCAGATTACTCTCTTTGAGGCGCTTCATAAAGCAGGAGGAGTGCTTCAATACGGAATTCCGGCTTTCAGGCTGCCTACAGAAGTTGTGGATTATGAAATCAACTACCTGAAAGAACTGGGAGTGGATATCAGGTTAAATTTCTTTGTCGGCCAAAACGTCGACTTTCAGGAACTAAGGGAGAAATATGATGCCCTGTTTATCTCAACCGGAGCCGGTGCCCCTCTTTTTCTCCAAATAGACGGGGAAAACCTTAAAGGAGTATATTCTGCCAATGAGTTTCTTATCCGGGTTAACCTGATGAAGGCTTACCGTTTTTTGGATTTTGATACTCCCATAGTGTGTGGTGACAAAGTAGGAGTCATTGGAGCCGGCAATGTGGCCCTGGACGCTGCCCGTTGTGCCCGCCGTCTGGGGGCCTCGGAAGTTTATATTCTCTACAGGAGAACCCGCAGGGAATCTCCTGCCAGGGACGAAGAAATACAACATGCCTTGGAAGAAGGGATTATTTTCCAAGAACTGGTGTCGCCCAAAAGAATTATTGGTAATTCCGAGGGATGGACATCAGGTGTAGAACTTGTCAAAATGAAGCTAAGTGAGCCTGATGCAAGCGGCCGTCCCCGTCCTGTTCCGGTTGAAGGAAGTGGATTTGTCATGAAGCTAAATACTGTTGTCGAAGCCCTGGGAACAGTTCCTAACAGGTTATTTCTTAAACATGCCCCCGATCTGGAAGTAGATAAGTGGGGTTTGATTAAGGCAGATGAAAATCTTCAGACAAATCTCGAAGGTGTTTATGCCGGTGGAGATGCCATCAGAGGAAACGCCACAGTTATTCTGGCTATGGGAGACGGCCGGAAAGCTGCCTCTTCCATATACAACAAAATTGCCAAGTCTTGAAAAAACCGGGTCAACAATCAAGCTCCTGCCGGCTATATCTGAAACATTATCTTCCTTCTTATTTAGTTCGAAAAAAAACAGTCTATTCGGTCTGTTCAGTCTATTCAGTAGATTTGGTTTGTTTGGTTTATCTAGTTCATCTGGTTTGTCTGGTATAACCAGGTGAAAAAGGCGAGACAAGGAGATAAAATTAATACTGAATAAACAAGAAAAACGAGACAAACGAGATAAACAAGATAGACGTGCGAGGCGGGCAAATAAACATCTGCAGGAATTAATATTATCATTTTCGTATGTCGTAGGCGGCAAGGCTGCCTTTGATAATTATAGTATCTTTAGTTCAGAAAGAAAGATGGCTGAGACATGTGAATTTTTTTCCTTCAGTTACGTCTATTCTAATGACAACATGAAAGAGAAGGAGAATAAATCATACCGGAGTCAGGGGCATCGCTGGCGGTTAAGGGAAAAGTTTCTCCAAGGCGGTCTCCATGGGTTTCTTGACTATGAAATCATAGAGCTGCTGCTATCTTTGGGAACGCCCCGCCGGGATTGTAAAACTCCGGCCAGGGAAGCTTTGAGGCGGTTTAAGACTCTCCGGGGCGTTCTGGAGGCAGATACTTCAGAACTTCAGGAAATTGAAGGTATCGGGGCTCACAACATTTTTGGTATCAGGTTTGTTCAAGAGGTGTCTCGCCGTTTTCTGAGAGAAAAAATTCTCAGCCGGCCAGTATTTCAGTGCTCGGCTGAGGTTTTTGATTATCTCTATCATTCTCTCCGGGATGCCAGGAAAGAGAAATTCAAGGTTTTCTTTCTTAATGCCAAAAATCAGATTCTGGAAGAAGAAACCTTATTCGAAGGCACTGTTAACTCAAGCGCTGTTTATCCACGGGAAATTATGGAAAGAGCCTTAAAACATGGAGCCTCTTCCTTGATTTTTGTTCACAATCATCCTTCAGGTGACCCTGAACCATCCGAAAGCGATAAAGAAATTACCCGTGATTTGGTCTTTGCCGCCCTGGTTATTCAGTTGAAAGTTCTTGATCATATAATTATTGGTAACGACTGTTATTTCAGCTTTGCCGACCGGGGATTAATAAACGAATATGAAAGTAATTTTTTACGCTGCCGCCGGGAATTTTAGTTAATTCCTTATGACATGTTCACCATATAATTGCGAGGAACGAGGCGGAGCCGAGTGACGCGACAAACGCGATTAACGCCACAAACGCAATAAACGCTTGAAATGGGATGGGATTAGTGGTAGGAAAAAAGATGATATTTTGAAACTTTCTTATTTCTAAAGATTTATCCATAAGATGTTGAATTTAAAAGACAATGAATTCCACCGTCATATACGGTTGACTCTACTTTCTGTCCTGGTGGGCATTTTGGCCGGCCTGGCCTCCATTGCCCTCAAGGAAATGATCCATTTTTTCCAAACTCTTTTCTGGAGAGCTCCTACAATAATTGAATCGGTTGCCCGCCAACCTTGGTTTTTGACCATTCTTATTCCAGCCCTGGGAGGACTCCTTGTCGGTCCCTTAATCTACTACTTAGCGCCTGAAGCAAGAGGACACGGTGTGCCGGAGATTATGGAATCACTTATTTTAAGAGGTGGCCGGATCCGTAATCAAGTATCAGCCGTGAAAGCTCTGGCTTCATCCATTTGTATCGGCTCCGGCGGTTCAACAGGCAGAGAAGGCCCTATTGTTCAGATAAGCGCCAGCTTAGCTTCTTCTGTGGGCAAGCTTTTCAAGATCAATGAGAGGGGAATGAGAACCCTGGTGGCAGCCGGTGCCGGAGCAGGCATAGGGGCTACCTTTAATGCTCCTATAGCCGGTGCCTTATTTGCCGTTGAGGTTATTCTGGGAGAATTCGGAGTTTTTGCTTTTTCTCCCATAATTATAGCTTCAGTTATAGCCACCCTTATTTCGAGGCTTATAACCGGTGATTTTTCTGCTTTTGCCGTTCCCAAATATACTCTGATAAGTGTGTGGGAAATCGGCCCTTACATTATCCTCGGTTTAGTAAGCGGCTTGGTGGCAATTTTATTCATTCAGGTTCTGTATTTCCTGGAGAAGAAGTTTGAAACTCTTCGCCTCCATCCTCTGGTTAAGCCGGCCCTGGGCGGCCTTATGGTGGGTGGAATCGGCCTGGTATTTCCTCATGTATTCGGAGTAAGTTACGAAGCCATGGATGCGGGGCTTCAGAACCAGTTGGGGCTCTGGCTGGCTTTTGTCCTTATATTTGCCAAAATCTTGAGTACTTCTCTAACCCTGGGGTCCGGAGGTTCCGGGGGTATTTTTGCTCCTTCTCTTTTTCTGGGAGCCATGACCGGCAATGTGGTTGGTTCAATTTTTCATTCAATTTCACCAGAATCCATATCCAGTCCCGGAGCATTTTCCTTGGTGGGGATGGGAGCTGTCGTATCTGCTGCCACTCATGCGCCCATCACTGCTATCATCATCATTTTTGAGTTGACCAATGATTACAAGATTATCCTGCCGGTAATGCTTTCCTGCATCATTGCTTCTTTTGTTACGGTTGGTATTCATAAGGATTCTATCTATACAATGAAACTTCGCCGCCGGGGGCTTTTATTCAAAGAAGGCCGGGAATTGAACATCCTTCGTTCTCTTGCGGTCAAAGATTTTCTCTCCCAGGATTGTAAGGTCTTTTTAAATACAACTCCCATTCGTGATATCGTGGACCAGGCATTGGGAGGAAAACACCACTCATTTCAGATAATTGATTCGCAGAATAAATATGTGGGGTGTTTTTCGCTAAACCAATTGAAAAGCTTAATCATGGACAAGGATGTGCTGGGCCCTTTTATTATCGCTGAAGATCTGGCTGTTTCCGGTATTAAAATTGACTATGATGATAATCTGGAAGAAGCAATGAAAATTTTTGGAAATAAGGATACAGCAGAAATTGCAGTGGTCAGGGATGGGAAATTTGCCGGAGTGATTAAAAGAAAAGATGTTATCGAAGCCTATAATCATGAGATAATAAAAAGGGAAGCGGTGGAAGGCCTTGTTCAGAGTTTCAAATTTTCCCCGGTTACAAAAACCGTTGATCTGGGGACAGGATTTAAAATAATAGAAATGGATGCTCCCCGAATATTCTGGGGGAAATCTCTGGGCAAGCTCAATCTCAAGGCGGTTTACGGAGTTGAAGTCCTTCTAATTAAAAGGAGGTTTCCACCCCGGACCATAAATATTCCCCCGGCAGCAGAAGAAATTAAAGAAGGGGATGGGCTGGTTCTGGCTGGGACAGAATCGAATATCAGCAGGATGGAAAAAGTCTCCAGAACATGATTTAAATTAAGTTTGTCAATCTCCGCTTTATACTATAGACTCAATTTAAGGAGAGCGATATGGGACAAAAAATTGATTTGTCTCGAGTGAGGAAAATAAAGGAAGTAGCCCGGGAAATGGGGCTTGATGCTTCTCATCTTGAAGCTTATGGAAAATACAAAGCCAAAATTACCAGGGAATATTCTGCTGAAGAAGAAGCGCTCCGGGGAAAGTTAATCATGGTCACAGCCATGAGTCCAACTCCTGCCGGTGAGGGGAAAACCACTACTTCCATTGGATTGGCTGACGCCTTTAACCGTTTGGGATGCCAGGCTGCAGGGGCCCTGCGTGAGCCTTCCCTGGGGCCAGTTTTTGGACTTAAAGGGGGAGCCACAGGGGGAGGAAAAGCTCAGGTTTTCCCGCGCGAGGAAATAAACCTCCATTTTACAGGAGATATTCATGCTGTCTCTGCCGCCCATAATCTCCTGGCTGCCATGGTAGATAACCGTCTTCATTTCGATGGCGCCTGTGGAGTGCTTGACTGCCGGAAAGTAGCCTGGAAGAGAGTGCTGGACATGGATGACCGGGTTCTAAGAGAAGTGGTGGTAGGTGTTGGTGGTCCTCTTCGGGGAATCGCCCGGGAAACCGGTTTTGATATAACCGCTGCCTCCGAAGTCATGGCTATTCTCTGCTTAGCCACTGATATTAGCGATTTAAAAGAACGGTGCGGCAATATTCTTGTTGGCTATTCTCCGGATAACGAGATGGTTTTTGCCCGCGACATTAAGGCCCAGGGAGCCATGGCTGCTTTGCTTAAAGATGCCCTTAAACCGAATCTTGTTCAAACTCTGGAAGGAACCCCTGTTTTTATTCACGGCGGTCCATTTGCCAATATTGCTCACGGTACCAATTCAGTAATCGCTACCCGCCTTGCTTTGGAACTGTCGGATTACGTCATCACCGAATCTGGTTTTGGTTCTGACTTAGGCGCTGAAAAATTTTTTAATATAGTTGTCCGGACCGGTCATATTCCTCCCCCGGCTGCCTGTGTTTTGGTAGCAACAGTCCGGGCTCTTAAGTACCACGGCGGAGTAAGTCTAAAAGAACTGGAGCAAGAAAACATCCAAGCTGTTGAAAAAGGTTTCGCCAATCTTCAAAAGCATGTAGAAAACCTCCGCTTGTTCGGAGTTCCTGTTGTGGTAGCCGTAAACCGCTTCCCTTCGGATACAGATGAAGAAATATCCACTGTGGTCAAGCTTTGCCAGGAAGAGAAGGTCAGGGAAGCGGTAAGTGATGTTTACCAAAAAGGAGGAGAAGGAGGAGAAGAGCTGGTGAGACAGATAATTCAGGCTATTGAGAAAGATCAGAATGATTTCAAATTTCTCTATGACCTTGAGCTTCCCCTGCTTGAGAAAATAGAAACAATTGCCAGGAGGATCTACGGGGCAAACTCGGTGGCCATGGAAGGAAAAATTGCCAGAAAAATAAAGAAAATTGAGGAAGCCGGTTTTAAAAACCTACCCGTTTGCTTAGCTAAAACCCAGTATTCTCTTTCCGGTGACGACGAAGCTCTGGGAAGGCCGGAGGGCTTCACTTTAATTGTCACTGATGCTTCTTTGAGTTCAGGAGCAGGATTTGTAGTGGTTTACTGTGGAGATATTATGACTATGCCCGGATTGCCCCGAATACCGGCAGCAGAGCGGGTTGATATCGATGAAAAAGGAGAAATAACCGGCTTGAATTAGAGGTAGGAGTAAAGACCTCTTGAATGGGTTTACAGAAACCCTCTACCTATGATAAAAGATAAAAGATTTGATCATAATTTTATTCCAAAAGGAAGGGCTATCAAATGTGTGAATTAAGGGATGTTTTTATTGTTGGAGCCGCCCGTACTGCCATTGGTAATTACTTGGGGCGCCTAA
Organism: uncultured Eubacteriales bacterium; assembly: GCA_964440805.1. Lineage (GTDB taxonomy): Bacteria > Acidobacteriota > Aminicenantia > Aminicenantales > Aminicenantaceae > CAYTTR01. The sequence goes on along the minus strand of CAYTTR010000017.1, from coordinate 8,373 downwards.
AGGATTTCAGTGCTCCTGAACTGGGTGGATTTTCCATTAAAGAGGCAGTGCATAGGGCCGGTCTTACCGGAGATGATATTGATGAAGTAATCATGGGTAATGTGGTTTCGGCTGGCCTGGGTCAGGCACCGGCCAAGCAGGCGGCAGTTAAAGGGGGAATTCCCTATTCCGTCAGTTGTTTTGCGGTGAATAAAGTCTGCGGCTCAGCTCTTAAAGCTGTTGCTCTGGCGGCTCAAGCAATCTGGCTGGAAGAAAAAGAAATTGTTGTCGCCGGAGGAATGGAGAGTATGAGCCGGGCTCCTCATCTTTTGTGGGGACTCAGGGAAGGTGTTAAGTTCGGTGACGCCAAAATGAAGGATGTCATGATCCTGGATGGGTTATGGTGTGCCTTTCATGATGTTCACATGGGAAACACAGGCGAGATAATTGCTGAAAAATTCGGAGCCAGCCGAGAAGAACAGGATGCCTACGCCTTATCCTCCCAGGAAAAAGCAGTCAATGCGATTGAAAAAGGGTATTTCGAGGAAGAAATTGTACCTATTACCATCCCTCAAAGAAAAGGAGACCCGGTAGTATTTAAGGTTGACGAAGGGCCGCGCCAAGGAACAACTTTGGAAAAATTGGCCAAATTGCGCCCTGTTTTCAAGAAAGATGGGACTGTTACTGCCGGAAATGCGTCTACTTTAAATGATGGAGGAGCAGCAGTGGTAGTTGCCTCAGCCGATGCGGTTAAAGCAAAAGGATTGAAACCTCTGGCTAAAATCCTGGGAAGCACAACCAATGGAGTTGAACCCGAGATGGTGATGTATGCTCCTAAGGGAGCGGTGGAGAAGTTATTGGCCAATGTCGGCTGGAAGCGAGAGGATGTGGATCTTTTTGAGATAAACGAAGCCTTTTCCGCTCAACTTGTTGTTTTGCTCAAGGAAATGGATTTGGACAGGGAAAAAGTCAACGTCCATGGCGGCGCTGTTGCCTTAGGTCATCCCATTGGAGCCACCGGCGCCAGAATACTGACCACCCTGATTTATGCTTTGAAACACAGGAATCTTAAAAAAGGGGTGGCTGCGCTTTGTCTCGGCGGTGGCGATGCGGTGGCCATGGCTGTGGAAATGATCTGAGGAAAGGAGAGATTATGCAAATCAAAAAGATTGGTGTTATTGGAGCCGGAACCATGGGGACAGGCATAGCCCAGGTGGCCGCCTCGTCAGGGTTTGAAGTCATCCTGAGCGACCTTGATGATGAATTGCTCCGGAGATCCTTAAAAATTATGGACAAGAGTCTTTCCAGGTTGATAGAGAAAGGAAAGGTTCAGGGAGAAAAAGAAGATATTCTTCAGAAGATAACTGCTTCCACAGAGCTGGATGACCTCAGGGAAGCTGAGTTGGTGGTGGAAGCGGTTTTTGAAGATTTAGGAGTAAAGAAAGCTGTCCTTAAAGATGTAGATAAGATTTTACCTCCGGAAGTCATTCTGACATCCAATACTTCTTCCATTTCTATAACCAAGCTGGCAGCCTTGACTTCCCGGCCTGATAAGTTTATGGGAATGCACTTCATGAATCCGGTGCCTATGATGGTGCTGGTTGAATTAATTAAGGGCCTAGGGACTTCAGATGAAACATTTACTGAGGTAAAGAAGCTGGCTGAAGCCCTGGGAAAAGTGCCTGTTGAAGCCAATGATTACCCTGGATTTATTGCCAACCGGATTCTTATGCCCATGATTAACGAGGCTGTTTACGCTTTGATGGAGGGAGTGGGAACAGCTGAAGCCATTGACCAGGTCATGAAATTGGGGATGAATCATCCTATGGGACCTTTAGCTCTGGCTGATTTAATCGGACTGGATGTATGCCTTCACATTATGGAGGTTCTCTATGAAGGATTCAGCGATTCCAAGTACAGGCCCTGTCCGCTTCTCCGCAAAATGGTTGATGCTGGTTATTTAGGCCGTAAGAGCGGCAGGGGATTTTATGACTACAATTCTTAGAGAGGAAATAGTTTGGCTGAGATAAGCTTGAAAGAAGGGATGGCAAACTGTAAGGCAATCAGGTAGACTTAATAACAGAAAAGAAGATAAGAATAAATTTAAATCTATGCGGAGGATAGCATGAGCAATTCCAGTGAACAAAACCAGGGTTCTAAATCCAAAGCCATTGAGGCTGCCCTGGCCCAGATAGAAAAACAGTTCGGGAAAGGCTCGGTGATGAAACTAGGTCAGCAGCAGGCGGCGGTCAAGGTTCCTGCCATCCCTACAGGTTCCATTGCCTTTGATCTCAGCCTGGGTATAGGAGGATTTCCCCGTGGACGGGTGGTGGAAGTTTTCGGCCCGGAAGCAACAGGAAAAACCACTCTGGCCATTCATGTTATCGCTGAGGCCCAGAGAAGAGGAGGGCAAGCCGCTTTTATTGATGCCGAACATGCCCTTGATCCTGTTTATGCAGCCAAGGTGGGAGTGGATGTGGATAACCTTCTTATTTCCCAGCCCGATTACGGCGAACAGGCGCTGGAAATCGCCGAAGTTCTGGTGCGAAGCGGGGCTGTGGATGTAATTGTTGTGGACTCGGTTGCTGCCCTTGTGCCTAAAGCTGAACTGGAGGGTGAAATGGGCGATGCCCATGTCGGCCTTCAAGCCCGCCTCATGTCTCAGGCTTTAAGAAAGCTTACTGCCATTGTCAGCCGTTCCAAAACATGTTTCATTTTTGTCAATCAAATAAGAGAAAAAATCGGCTTCTTCCTGGGAAGCCCGGAGACCACAACCGGCGGCAGGGCGCTTAAATTTTATTCGTCTTTACGGGTGGATATCAGGCGAATCGCCAGTATCAAGGACGGAGATAGGGTGATTGGAAACCGGGTCAAAGTGAAAATCGTTAAAAACAAACTGGCTCCTCCCTTCCGGGAGTCCCAGTTCGATATCGTTTATGGCGAAGGGATATCCCGGGAAGGAGATATAGTGGACTGCGGTGTGGATGAAGGTCTGATTGAGAAAAGCGGAACCTGGTATTCTTACAAGGGAGAAAGACTCGGCCAGGGCCGGGACAATGTTAAGAATCTGCTTAAAGAAAAACCGGATTTGGCAGCCAAGATAGAACAGGAAATTAGAAAAAAAGTTGGACTTCCTCTTGAGGAAAACAAATCGACTGCGGCCCCGGCAAAAGAAGAAAAGGAAAAATAGTAACAGTTACTTAAAAGCTTTCCGGTTCGAGTATTTCGGCGAATTGTTCCTTTAATGACTGCCAGGTTTCGGAGGCAGTATTTTCAGCAAACACCTTTATTTCTTCAGGAGAAGGCTGATTCTTTTCCCATCTTTTCATAATCTTGGACGTTTTAGCAAAAATTTCGTTTTCAAGACGCAGAATTTTTGTAAGCACCCCTTCTTCTCTGAAAGAAAGAAGACGGTTTACATTAAGATATTGGATCATATGTCCTCTTCGGTCCGGGTAGAGATATTTTTCAATTTTTACGGCTACGTCATTGAGAGGAGAAGAATCTTTCCCGGTCAAAACTGAAGGAGAGCTTTGAGCATAAGGCCAGCAGGGGAGCGCCGCAGAGCAGACAGGTTGCCCCAGAATGACCCACATAGTGGTTAAATAAGCTTTGGCCGGTGATGGAGCCCCTTTAAAAACGGTGACCGATTGAGTGGAATTGCGGTTAATGGTGTCATTGGTGTTAATGTAAAGAGGGGAATCGCTTAGTAGGTTTTGATTTTTCAAGAGTGGATAGGAATGGAGCTTTTCGCTCGCCAGGTCTCGAGCTGCCTTTTGGAGAATAAATTTTACTGAAAACAATCTTTTCCCAGCAGCTTCGCGGAAAATGCGGGATATCCGCTCAAACCTGATATACCCTCCTCCGGTATAAGGCTCCGGAGCACTAAAAGCGAAATTAGTGCGGACAATATATCCATCAGGAGCGAAGCGGGGATTGTTGGCGTCAAATTTGACAAAAGAATGGGCGCTTGTTTCAAAAATACAGGCATTTCCGAGGGCATCAATTACCCCAAAATTAGCAGCCACTTTTCTTTTCCCGTTGGTTTGCAGGAGCAGGTATTCGAACTCCTCCACATTGGCGCATTCGTCCAGGGCCAGCCTCATAAAGCGGCCGTTACCGTTCATTCCTTCTTCTTTCGGAGCTAAATCGCCTGAGGCTGAATTCATGATGGCAAAACCGGCTGAATTACAGCCGGCCCAGATACTTCGGCCTTTGCTGTCATTGGCATTTACCAGGCCCAGAATGCCGAATTTTTTACCCTGGATGAAAATAACTTTATTGTTTTCAACGGAGGTATCTCTGTTTTTCCAAAGAAGAGGTCTTCCGTCTGCAGTTGCTTTTCCCGAAATAACAGCTACGGTGCAGGGGAAAACGAATTGCAAGGCTATCTGAAAAAGAAATGATAAAAGAATGAAGGTTTTTTTTATTTTATTCATTAACTTCTCCCTTTGATGTTTTTATCCAACTCGAAGAACTTTGGCTCCCCGGATTTTTCGCTTCTTTATTTCCAGGAGGGCCTTATTAGCTTTTTCCAGAGGATATTCCTTGAACTCGGGTTTTATGGGAATTTCTGCGGTCAGCTCTAAGAATTCCTGTACATCAGCCCTGGCGACATTGGCTACGCTTTTTATTTCTTTTTCCATCCAGAGATGCGAGGGGTAATCAAGGCTTAAAAGATATTTTTTATCGCTTTCTTCCTTGCGGATGGCGTTTATTACCAGCCTTCCTCCGCTGTCCAGGTTTTTCAGAGCTTCCACCACCGGTTTCCATACTGGAGTAGTGTCGATTACGGCATCCAGTTTCTCCGGTGAGGCTTCTTCAGTGTCTCCGGCCCAGGATGCTCCCAGAGTAAGAGCGAATTGGCGTTCTTTGGGGCTGCGGGCAAAGACGAAAATTTTGGCTGCGGGAAATTTATGCTGAACCATTTTGAGAACCAAGTGGCCGGAGGCACCGAATCCGGTCAAGCCGAGTTTTTCTCCGTCCTTTAAACCGCTGAGCCGGAGAGAACGATAGCCGATAGCTCCGGCACAGAGTAATGGAGCTGCTTCGGCCTCGGAGAATAGATCCGGGATGGAGAAAGCAAAATCTTCTTTGACCACCATGTATTCGGCATAGCCGCCGTCAGCATCTCTGCCGGTTGCCATGAATTCAGGGCAGAGGTTTTCCTGCCCGCTGCGGCAGAATTTGCATTTACCGCAGGTAGAATAAATCCAGGCAACTCCCACCCGGTCTCCGGGTTTATACCGGCTCACTTTTTCCCCCATCTTTTCCACCCGGCCCACTACCTGGTGGCCCAAAATTACCGGAAGTTTAGGGGGAGGTGTTCTGCCTTCTATTTCGTCAAGCTCCGTATGGCAAACCCCGCAAGTTAAAACCCGCAAGAGAACTTCTTTTTCCGAAGGCGACGGGAGCGGAAGTTCTTTAAATTCGAGGGGATTGCTGTTGCCGTTCAGGTCGCAAATACCTGTCATAACCATAGCTTTCATTTCAAGCTCTCCATATTTAATGACTGAAATGGGATTATGTAATTCATACCGAAGAAAATTAAAAATTCTTAAATTTTTTTATTTGTTCTATAAAAAAGTTTTTCATATGTTCCCAGGAGAACTGCCTCAGCATGATTAATTCCGGCTCTTTTTCAGCGTCTTCAAAATAAACCAGGCTTTTTAGGATATGGAAAAGATTGTAATTTTCCTGGCTGTATTTATCATGGTAATATTTAAAAAACTCTTTTAAATCTAGATTTAAGTCTTGTAGTATAAAAAATAAATCTATGAAATCCCTCCTGCTTCCTCTTGAAGAAATAGCATCAATCTTCATACATCCGATATCTTCTAAGGAAGCAATGGGTAAATTAAAAATATAGTCTATTTCTCCTATCAAAGGATAATCATAATGGAAAAAACTTATTTTTGTTTTATTGAATCTTCCAATTAAAGTCCGAAAGACGGTGTGATCTATCAAGAAATTCCCGCTGCTTCGCATTGAGTTTTGGATTTCGAATTTAGAGAAATCTTCTTTGGTGAAGAAGTCAAGGTCATTGGATATCCGGTGGCCGAGATGAATTGCGCAGGCTGTTCCTCCGGCCAGGTAAAATGATTTGATAAAATCTTGTTGAGAAATAATATTTAAGTTCTTTTTGGTTTCTTCGGATAAAACGGATTTATGCATTTTATTGATCTTCCAGGAATATTTCCCAAAAGTTTAAACTTTTTTTTGAAATCCTTATGCTTCCTTTCAGCGCTTCTCTTATCTCGCCAAAAGAAAAATTTGAAAAAAGCCATTGGACAGCGTCTTTATCTCCTAACTCCAGAATTCTTTCCATAAGGTAAAGTTTGTTTTTTTTAAGGCTAATTTTAGCTAAGTCGGTTTCCCAAAAAAACGGCTTCAGGTGGTTCGGTAATGATTTCATTTTTTCAGCCTGGACTATTGGAAAAAACCATCCTTTTTATATCATAAAAAGCTTAATAATTTAAGATGATTCTTAGGCCGACATGTAAAATGAAAGGTAAGTTTTAAATCCTCGATTATTGGATTTGATCTAAAAAACAGCTTTTTATATATTAGTTTAAGTGATTAGATTCCACTGGGTATAAAAGTTTTTCAGATTTCAAGCAGGCTCAGTGATTCAAGGTGAGGGGTGTGGGGAAAAAAGTCGAGGGGGAATAATTTCTTTAACTTATAGCCGTAGTTTTCGAGTAAACTCAAATCCCGGGCCAAGGTTGAAGGATTACAGGATGTATAAATTATTACCGGAATTCTGAGGGCGGCGGCTGCTTTTAAAGTAAACTTGACGGGTTCTTTTTCCCGGATTGTTTTCTCGTCGAACCGGCTGGGAATAATCCTGAAATCATCTGCAATTTTTTTTAAAAGCACTTTTCTTCCGGGTGAACCTGAAGCAAGAATTATGTCCATTTTTAAAAAAATAGAAACTTCCTTAAGTTTTTCCATCCAAAGCCTTCACTAATTAAAAAAGGGGGACGTTCCCCAAAGGGACGCCCCTATTTCGGGGGAATGAAATGAGCGTGGCGACCTCCCCTTTAGTCAAGCTTACATCAGACACGAGCAAAGGTGTTCACTTTTTTCTCACCTTTCATTGACCGCTATAAAGGCCTATGTTATAAGCAAAGCAAGGCCGTATGAGAATAAGTTTCAATCAGCCGGCGTTCATTCCCTGGGGAGGAGTATATGCCCGCTTGCTCCACTCCCAGCAGATGGTTCTTTTGGATGATACTTTGCTGGCCAGAGGATTTACTTTTGTCAACCGGAACCGCTTGAAGGGACCTGAGGGAGAGTTGTGGGTTTCTGTTCCCCTTAAAAGAAAAGGCCGGGGGAGACAGAAAATAAAAGATTTGGAAATTTTTGAAAAAGAGCGCTGGGCCAAAGACTTTCTTCTTACCTTGAAGCATTTCTACGGGAAGTCGCTTTATTTTAATCCGGTTTATTCTAGGGTAGAGGCTATAGTCAAGAGGCAGGATGAAAGTTTCCTCAATCTGGCCGTAGGCTTGATGAATGTACTTAGAGAGCTTTTGCAGATAAAGCAGGGATTTATTTTCCAGTCAGAGATTGGAGTAAGCGGTAAAGGAACCGGTCTTCTGGTTTCATGTGCCAAGGAGCTTGGAGCAGAGGAAGTTGTGCTTCCTTATTTTTCCAGGAAAGCTGTGGATAGAGAGCTTTTCAAAAAAGAGGCCATTAAAGTTTCTTTTCTTCGTTATGATCCACCCGCTTATCCCCAGTTCTGGGGGGATTTTATAAAAAAGCTTTCTGTTCTCGATTTAGTCCTTTGCTGCGGACCCGAAGGCCGAAAAGTTATTGAAAGAGGAGGGACGTTCTCCAAAGGGACACCCCTTTCCCTGGAGCCATAAAAGTAAAGAGAAGGAATTTCCCTAAGAAGCCACGAGTTTGTAAAACCTCATATCACCGATCGGGGAATAAAGCGGCTTATTCAAACCACCCGATGGTTTTATTTCTATAGCTCTATTGGATGATGATGTCATCATCGGTGTTGAATGTTTTGTCTGCTCCTGCAGAAATCAAACGAAATTCTGATTCTGAAAGTACGAACTATTTGTTTATATAATCATATATTATCTAAGAATGGAGCTTAAGAATTAAATCCAGCTTAAAAAGGAGATATGCCATGAAGCTAAAGAAGATGCTTTTTTATATTATTTTAATCTTATCTGTGACAGGTATAAGCTGCACTAAAACAAATGACCTTGCTAGTAAACTGGACGAATATATGGCTCAGGCAGAAAAAGCCGGCTTTTCAGGTTCGGTACCGACGGCGAAAGAAAACAAAATCCTTCTTTCCAGTGGATACGGAATGGCAAACAGAGAAAAAGAAATTCCTTTTACAGCCGATACGGTTTCCACAATCGGTTCAATAAC
>CAYTTR010000016.1:27481-52444 GCA_964440805.1 uncultured Eubacteriales bacterium | reverse complement strand
TGTAAAGACTGTATTCCCTTTACGGAGAATGCTTAAAATACTGGCTTTTTCCATAGTTATCAACTAAAGGTAACATGTAGCGTTACTTATAGTTTATATTTTTATAAAAAAATGTCAATCCTACATTAAAATTGATTATGAGATTCTATTTGTTCGGCAAACGTCTATTAATTCAAACGAAGTGAAATTAAAAAAGAGTGAAAACTTTTGACAGAATAAATGCTCTCTTGTACAGTTAATATGTACAGAAAGGAGAGGCTAATGGCCATTCATACTACCTACACCGAAGCCCGGGCAAATTTGGCCAGACTTTTACAAGTAACGCAATAAACGCAAAGAACGCAATCAACACAATCAACTTATTTATCTTTTTCTTCAGGGGAAAGGGTGTCCCTTTGGGGAACGTCCCCCTTTTTCAATATCTCCAGCTTCGCAAATCCGCTCCCGGTGGAGCATCTCTCTTCATTATTTCCAGAATCCTGGGAAGGTAGAAAGTGTTGTAGCGAAGCCTGGAAATATGATTGGGATTTTGGTGGTCGCCGTTCCAGCAGTGCTCGGCCCGGTCTCCGTAATCTACTTCTCCGGCATAATAAGGATTAGTAGTGCTTTCCAGAAAATCTTCCATCAGATAGACGGCGTTATTCAAATAGTAATTGTCCATATCCCCGCAGTAAATATGAATCTTTCCTTTAAGTTTTTCCCCCAAGCCTTTTTCCCAGTCTCTCTCCAGAATGTAGCGGAGATCGTAGTTTTCTTTCCAGTAGTCAGCCACTTCATGGTCGATCTCGCCCGTTACCTTATCCCATAATCTGGCCGGATATCCATCCGGACCAACCGGGGAATAGGTGGCTTCCCAGACATCCCACTGCTGGCCGGAGCGTGTTTTAGTTCCCAGGACAAGTTCGCGATGATTCATGTCAATCAACATGGTGCTTACATGACCCAGGTAGTCCCGGCGGCCGGACCTGGGAGTTTTTTTGAACTGACTTTCCAGGAAATAAGCGTTTTTATTTTCATAAATATTCACCACAGTATAAGCCCGGAAATCAATAGGATCAGGGCAGGCGGCAAAGCAGGCTCCATATTCATCGGGGTAGAAAACCTGGGCAGCCAGAGCTTCCCAGCCTCCGGTAGAGCCGCCGTAGAGAAACCGGGCCCAGCCTTCTCCTATTCCGCGAAATTTCTTTTCAATATAAGGAATAAGCTCATGGGTAATAGCATCACCGTAAGGGCCCTGGTTGACCGAATTTACGGCATAAGAGTCATCATAATAAGGAGTAGGATGCTGAATGGTAATCACTAAATACCGGGGAAAATCAGGACTTATCCACTGCAGATAAAAATTATAGGCTTCTTGCTGGACTATTCTGTTGTAGCCGTGAATATCAAATCTCGAGCTGTAGTCCGGTTCAAGGTCCGGATCCGGCGGTTCGGTGCGGAAGCCGTCAAAATCATGAGGAAAGTGGCCGTGGAAAACCATGAGAGGGTATCGGGCTTCAGGATGCTCATCGAATCCATGAGGCAGAAGAACATGAGCTCCTAAGTAGACATCGCGCCCCCAGAATTCACTGAGAAGCTCGCTTTTTAACTTCACATGCTTGATATATTTAGTATCCTCCGGAGGTTCTATAGGCGGAATTTCCTGATCCAGATTGACGTCATAAGTACCGCCTCCGGGATTAACCTTTATTTTCAGAGGAAGGTTGTAAAAATTTCCCGGCTTGCGGTTCCATTGTTGTCCCTCTCCTTTGTCCGGAGGCAATTTAAGCACCCGTCCGTCGTGCAGGGTGAAAGTTTCATAACGGTTTAATAGGGCTTGAACGTAGTATTCTCCTTCAGGAATGTCCTTCAGGCTCCTGATAGGATAACCGAAACTGGTTTTATCTATGACCGCTTTTTCACCTGGCGTCCAACCTTCAACATCAAGGCCAAAGGCTAACTGGGTGTTCGGACCATCTGAAATCTGAAACCGCGGCTCTCTTGAGGAGTCGGTGGAAAGCATTAGAACCAGACGTCCATCTTGAGCTTCCTGAGCAAGAGAATCAGAAAAAGTTATCTGAAATACTGGTCCGGAGTTTTCGCTTCTGCAAGATTGATACAAACCGGCAAGAAAAATTACAAAAAAACCAATAAATAGAATGGATAATTTTGATATTTTCATAGTGTCAGGAATATATCTGAATTTAAACCCCCTGTCAAAACGATAAACATTTTTGTAGTTTCTTCATTTCGGAATTACATGAAGACTGGATTCCGGGTCAGGGCCCGGAATGACAAATAACTTTTCTCGCCCGCCTTGCTTTTCTCGCTTTTCTCGCTTTTCTTGCTTTTCTCGCTTTTCTCGCTTTTCTCGCTTTTCTCGTCTTCTCTATACCAAATAAATCAAATAGACAAGCGAGACGGAATAAACTATCTTTTTATTTTCAAGTTAATTACTTGACAAAATAGACCTGGAGGATTATTATGTTATTGAAAATGATTTTCATTAACAAACTTGAAAGGTGCAAAAATGCCGGGACCGCATAAATGGCGACATCGATTCGGCGGGCATATCCAGCGCTGGACCGGCCCCCGGGAAGTTATCCTTGAACTTCTCAGCCGGACTCCCAAACACTTGAGCGTTAAGGAAATTTACGCCATTCTTAAAAAAGCTTATCCCGGTATCGGTTTGACCACCATTTATCGAACTCTTAATGTTCTGGAGAGAACAAATTTAATAAATAAATTTACTTTCCGCAGCGGTAAAAGCAGGTATGAATTTAAACCGGGCGAAAAAAAACCTCATCACCATCATCTAATATGTACAAGCTGCGGCCGGATAATTGATTATTCAGATTTCGCCCATGAAGAACTGGAATTGGTCAAAAAAACCGAAGAGGTTTTAAGTAGAAAATATAATTTTACAGTCCATGATCACAATATCGAATTCTATGGGCTGTGCCAAAAATGTCAGACACAAAAAAACTCACAAGGAGGTGACTAAAATGCCGAGAGGAGACAGAACAGGTCCCTGGGGAATGGGTCCCAGAACAGGCCGGGGCATGGGCTTTTGTTCCGGATACCAGGTTCCGGGTTATATGAATCCGGGTCCGGGATACGGAGCCGGTTTTGGCTTCGGCCGGGGATCCGGACGAGGCTCCGGCAGAGGCTTTGGTCCGGGCCGCGGCGGCCGCTGGTTCAGAGGATTCCCCAATCCATACATGATGCCTTATGGAATGCCTTATGGATATCCATATCCCCCCTCCTACGGGCTAGGCTATCCAGGAGCTCAAACAGAAGAGCCTGATAAAGAAAAATAATCTATTTACTGGATGACAAACCCAAGATAAAAAAAAGGAGGTGACTAAAATGCCGTTCGGAATGGGTCCTGCAGGCTGGATGTTTTGGCCCCGCTGGAGAGGAAGCTTTTACCCTCCTTGGCAAATGAGCCCGTGGGGTGCTCCTCCCCTCAGCCCGGAAGATGAAATCAAGATGCTTGAAGAAGAAGCGGAAATGCTCGAACAGCAACTGAAGGAAGTCAAAAAAGCTATTGATGAATTAAAAAGAAAGAAAGACAAGAGCAAATGAAGAGGGCTCTCTTTTCCTTGATAAAGCAAAGAGAGCCTTTTTCTGAGGAGTTATGTAAGAGGGGAAACACCCGTTACTGGGAAATAAAAGAGAGGGAGTTTCCCTTCTGCTTTTTCTTATTTCCTGATTAAGAAGGAAGCATCCCCAAAACCGTAATAAGAGGAAGGGTAGGAGATTCCTCAGCCCATACTCTTCCTCTTATTTAAATATACAATCTTTATCACGCAATTAAATTAGATATGCTTACGATTAAGAAGAAAAAAAAGAAAATTCTTGGTAGAATAGATGTTTCTTAAATTGAAAGAGGTATAACCATGTCAACTCAAGTCGATCCTAAAGTGGAAAAAAATCTCAAAAAAATTAAAAACCGGCTGCTTGTTTTCAGCGGAAAAGGAGGGGTAGGCAAAAGTACTGTCTCAGCCAATCTGGCCCTGGCTTTATCCCGTCTCTCAAAAGAGGTGGGTCTTTTAGACGTGGATATCCACGGACCGAACCTGGCCTTGATGCTGGGAGTTGACGGAAAAAGACTGGATGTTTCCTCGGCCGGGATAAAACCGGTGCTGGTTAACGACCATCTGAAACTTGTCTCCATGTCTTTTGTTCTCCAGGATCCCGACTTGCCGGTTATCTGGAGAGGGCCCATGAAAATGAAGGCCATCCAGCAATTTCTGGGGGACGTGGAATGGGGAGAGCTCGACTGGCTTATCATCGATTCGCCCCCGGGGACAGGTGATGAACCTCTGTCTGTAGCCCAGCTAATTCCAGCCACCAGCGCTGTGGTAGTCACCACACCTCAGGAGGTTTCTCTTCTCGATTCCCGCAAGGCAGTGGCTTTTGCCCGCCGGCTAAACTTAAAAGTCTTGGGCATTATTGAAAATATGTCCGGACTAATCTGCCCCCACTGCCACAAAAATATTGACCTTTTCAAGGAAGGAGGAGGAGAAAGAGCGGCCTGGGAACTGGGTGTGCCTTTCCTGGGGAAAATCCCCATTGAACCTGAGATTGTCACCTACGGGGATGAAGGAAAACCCTTTGTCCTTGAAAAGCCCGAAAGTCCAGCCGGCCGGGCTTTCGACAAGATTGTCAAAAACATACTTCAGGCTTTCTCCGGGAGTCATGAAAAGAAAGATTGATTCTTTCGTTAAAGGCAAAATATTAATATTTGAAGCGGACCAAGGTTTAGATTATTCTTTAAAGGAGATCTTATAGTGCCGAAGAGCCTCCTTCGTTTTTCACTAAGGTGGACAGAAAAGCTCTTAGGGAAGAAAACAACCTGGGTACACCCAATTAAAAGGAGGATAAAATGAGTGAAGATAAATTTTCCAGTTTTTTTACCAGCGTCATTCATGCCGGCCAGGAGCCGGATCCGGTTTTCGGCGGAGTGTCGGTGCCCATTTTTCAATCTTCAACCTTTGCTTTTAAAAATGCTGAACAAGGAGCAGCCCGTTTTGCCGGTGAGGACAAGGGATACATTTATACCCGGATAGGAAATCCTACTATCAGAGCCCTTGAAGAAAGCATGGCTATTTTGGAAAACGGTTGCGGAGGAATCGCCACTTCCTCAGGCATGGCGGCCATTACCACTGTTTTGATGGCTCTTCTGGACAAAGAGTCCCACTTAATCAGCACTTCTGCCGTCTATGGAGCTACCCGGATTATGGTGGAAGGTTTACTAGCTAAATTTGGTATAGAAGCTGACTATGCCGACACCTCGGATCTCTCCAGAGTTGAGCAATGCCTGAAACCAAATACGAAAGTTCTCTTTGTAGAAACCCCGGCCAATCCAACCATGGCTGTCTCCAATATCGAAGCCTGTGCCCGGCTTGCTCACAAAAATGACTTGCTGCTGGTGGTGGATAACACCTTCGCCTCCCCTGTTGTCCAGCAGCCTTTGAACCTTGGGGCTGATGTGGTTTTACACAGTGTAACCAAGTTTATTAACGGCCACAGCGATGTGGTGGGAGGAATCATTATTCCCAAGGATAAAACTCTCTATGAAACTATCCATAAAACTCTAACCCTCGCCGGAGGCAATATGGACCCCCACCAGGCCTGGCTTGTTCTAAGAGGCCTGAAAACATTAGCTTTACGAATTAATAAAAGCCAGGAAACAGCCTTGAAACTGGCTCTGTTCCTGGAAAACCATCCTCAGGTTGAATGGGTCAACTACCCCGGCCTGGAGAGTCATCCCCAGCATGAATTAGCAAAAAAACAGATGAAAGGTTTCGGTTCAATGCTTTGTTTTGGACTGAAGGGGGGATTTGAAGCCGGCCGCCGGATGATAAACTCAGTCAAACTCTGCACCTTAGCTGTCTCCCTGGGGGGAGTGGAATCCCTCATTCAGCATCCTGCCAGCATGACTCACGCCGGTGTTTCTCAAGAAAACAAGGAAAAAGCAGGTATTACTGACGACATGATCCGCCTTTCAGTAGGGTGTGAAGATTACCTGGATTTAAGAAACGATCTTGAGCAGGCCATGGAATCAGCGTAGAAATTGGAATAATTAGGCTGGAAATTGTTATAATAGGTGACCTCTTAAATTCACAATCTTTTTGACAAGAGGTGACCCCATGCCGGATAAAGTAGATATAGATAAATTCACCCGGGAGCTCCAGCAACAAATCATGGAACAACTGCGCCGGCAATACACTCCGGAAGTTATAGAGCACTGGCAGAATCCCCGTAATTTCAGAAAAATTGATAATCCTGATGGATACGCCAGAGTCCAAGGGTCTTGCGGTGACACCATGGAGATGTTCCTAAAAGTAAACAATGACCTTATTACAGAATGTACTTTCTTCACCGATGGCTGCGGGACTACAATCGCCTGCGGCAGCACAGCCACAGAAATTGCCTCAGGCAAAACCTTCCAGCAAGCCCTGGGAACAGTCAGTGCCGCAGAAATAATAAAAAAACTAAACAAATTGCCCCCGGAGGATGTTCACTGTGCTCAACTGGCTGCCGAAACCCTGCGCCGGGCGCTGGCTGATTATCTTTACCAGAAAAAAAACAGTTGGAAGAAACCTTACCGTAAACTCGAATAAATTCAAACACTTGAAACGGAGGTTCAGTATGAAAACTTGCAATGTTGAAGAAAACAAAAAAGAATGCAACTGCACCTGGGAGCCCTGCAGCCGGAAAGGAGTCTGCTGCGAATGTATTAGCTATCACTGGAGAATGGGGGAACTTCCGGCCTGTCTTTTCCCGGATGAGGTGGAGAAGACTTATGACCGGTCTCTGAAAAGATTTATCCAGGTTTACAAGGACAGAGCCTGAGATAACTCCATGAAAAAAATTCAACGAAAAGACAAGGAAGCCTGCTTTCATCTCTACGGACCGGTTCCTTCACGCCGCCTGGGTTATTCTCTCGGAGTGGACATAATTCCTTTTAAAACCTGTACTTTTGACTGCATTTACTGCCAGCTCGGCCGGACAACAGATAAAACAGTCCAGAGAAAAAGCTTCTTTTCGGCCGATGAAATAACCGATGAAATAAAGATTATTCTTGAATCGGAAAAAGAGATTGATTATATCACTTTCTCTGGAAGTGGGGAGCCCACCCTTAATCTTTTACTGAAGCCTCTTATAAGTGAAATAAAAAAAATAACCTCTATCCCGGTGGCTGTCCTGACCAACGGCAGTTTGCTTTACCGGCCGGAAGTAAGGGAGGCACTCCTGCAAGCAGACCTGGTTGTTCCCTCATTGGATGCAGCCACCCCTGAGATATTCCAAAGAATAAACAGGCCTCACCCTTCTCTCCGGTTTGAAAAAATTATCCAGGGCCTAATTGATTTCCGGCGCGAATTCCGGGGAACTCTCTGGCTTGAAATTATGCTGGTTAAAGGCCTCAATGATTCTCCTGAGCATTTAGAAGAACTGAAGAAAATTACAGCTAAAATCAAACCGGCCAAAATTCATCTGAACACAGTAGTCCGTCCACCTGCGGAAGCATCAGCCCTGCCGTTGAATGAAGAAGAGCTCCATAAAATTAAGCCTTTTTTCGGCCCTGCTTGTGAAGTAGCTGCCTCGTTTAAGAAAAGCGAGCGACGGACTCTGACTAAGGACCTTCAGCAAGAAATTCTTTCACTGATCCGGCGCCGGCCGGTAACCATGGACGACATCAGCCGCTCCTTAGGAAGAAATCCGGCCGAGGTTTCAAAAGCATTGGCAGCCCTTCTTGCATCAGGGACTATTAAAAGTATTGACCATCAGGACAGAACTTACTATGAACCAGCCTGAAAATGAGGAGGGAAATGAAATTTAAAGAAATACAAGATTTACCAAAAGAAGAGCTCCTGGAAATTCTGACGGATTTCGCCAAGAACTGGTTAGCTCATGACGGTCTCTGGTTCCGGGTAGTTGAAGATGAATTCGGGTTGGAAAAAACCATCGAGCTTGACCGCCGGGCCTGGGAAAAGTTCACTGTTATCGAAGCCAAAAGAATAATGAAAAGGCTGGAGCTTGAACCCGGCGGAGGAATTCCTGCTCTCATCCAAGCCCTGAAGTTCCGTCTTTACGCCCGCCTCAACACCCAGGAAATTACCGAGGTTACTCCTGAACGCTGCGTTTTCAGGATGCGGAGCTGCCGGGTTCAGGATGCCAGAAAAAGACAGGGGCTGCCCGATTTTCCCTGTAAACCCGTCGGTATCGTCGAATACAGCCTCTTCGCCCGGTCAATCGACCCCCGCCTCAAGACCCGCTGCATAACCTGTCCGCCAGATCCTCACCCTCCTGATGTCTGGTGCGCCTGGGAGTTTTCCCTAACATCATGAAAAAGAAGCTTTTCATTTAATTTGTATTATGGTAACTTATTTTTTCCCCAAAAGATCAGCATAAGGAGTAGTTATGTTTAGTAATAACCATTTTCCAAAAGCCAAAAAATTCTGGCAAAGCGGGAAATTCTACAACTGGGAAGAACCGACCATCCACCCCATGACCCACGCTCTCCATTACGGCACCTCAGTCTTTGAAGGCATAAGAGCCTATAAAACGTCCCGCGGGCCGGCTGTCTTCAGGCTGCCTGAACACGTTGACCGCTTTTTTTTATCGGCTAAGGTTCAGCAAATGAAAGTTCCCTATTCCAAACAAGAAATAACCCAAATTGTAAAAGACATAATTAAAGAAAACGGCTTAGAATCAGCTTATATCCGGCCTCTTCTTTTTTACTCCTACGGCAACTTGGGACTGGTACCTAAGCACTGCCCGGTGGAGCTCAATGTGGCAGCCTGGGAGTGGGGCGCTTATCTGGGAAAAAAAGCTGAAACAGGAGTTCATGTCTTGATTGTTCCCTGGAAAAGAGTCCATCATTCCCAGATAGACATGAGGGCCAAGCTGGGAGGAATCTATGTCCAGTCGGCCATAACCGGGATGCAGGCCAGAGAGCAGGGATTTGATGAAGCGGTCTTTCTGAATCTGGAAGGAAATATAGCCGAAGGTCCTGGAGAAAATATTTTTGTTATCAAAAACAATGTTCTTAAAACAAACGATAACTCCGAGTCCATTCTGGAAGGAATCACCCGGACCAGCCTTCTTGAAATCGCCAGGGACCTGGGTTATAAAACCGAGGTGGGACCAATTACAAAAGAGGAATTTTTTGAAGCAGACGAAGCCTTTTTCTGTGGAACCGCAGTTGAAGTAACTCCTATTATCAAAGTGACCGACGCTTCCCGCAAAAATGAACCCGAAAAAGAATATACCCTCAATACAGGCAAAGCCGGTGAAATTACTAAAAAACTGCGTGAGACTTATAAAAAGATTGTTTCAGGCGAAATTTCCAAATATCATAAATGGCTGACCTTTGTTAATGAGTAAAAAATTATAATATATGGCGGTCTTGTCCTCCCCGACAAATGAAACCATCATTTGTCGTTACTGCCGATGCCGGGTGCTCTTCCCCCTCATTTTTCTCGTTTATCCCGTTCATCTGGTTTGCTTGGTCTGAAAAAGATGATCGAGATAATCTAAACAGACAGAATAGACAGAATAGACTTTTTTTGTTATTTTCAAATTAAAGCCATGGAACCCTTTGTTTTCAAGTGCAAAATAACCTGAAATACTGATTGAAAAAGAGATTGTTTATGGAAATTAAATTTAAACCAATCGGAGTCATCCATTCTCCTTTTAAATCCATGGAAGACATATCACGGGAACGTCATCTTAAACCGGAGGGGTTTTCTTCGGTCAGAGGAACCCTGGAAATTTTCCCTGAATTTGAAGAAGGTCTGCGGGATATCGACGGCTACTCTCACCTGATTGTAATTTTC
Source organism: uncultured Eubacteriales bacterium (assembly GCA_964440805.1). GTDB lineage: Bacteria > Acidobacteriota > Aminicenantia > Aminicenantales > Aminicenantaceae > CAYTTR01. The sequence goes on along the minus strand of CAYTTR010000016.1, from coordinate 42,614 downwards.
TCTTTTCATCTGGCTGAAAGAAGCTCGCTTGTGGCCCATCCTCCTCATGATGGAAAAGAACGGGGCATTTTCGCAACCCGCAGTCCTCACCGGCCCAATCCCATTGGTCTAACTATCCTCCGCCTGATAAAGCGCCGAGGCCGTATTCTGGAAGTATTGGGCATTGATGCTCTAGAAGGAAGCCCCATTCTGGATATAAAACCTTACACTCCCCGCGACATCAAACCTGAGGCTGAATTCGGCTGGCTGGAAAAAACGTAGAAGTCAAGCGGAGGGTACGCCTGATGCTCTCTTGCCAATTATTTTCGGTTAAGCTTCTCTCGCATTTTCATCCCTTTTTTGATATATATAATATTGAATCTTATCGATTTTACTTCATCTAAGGAGAAAGTGCTCATGAAAGGAATTTCCACCATCTTATGTTTCCTTCTTCTCGGCACTCCGGCAGCGCTCCTGTCTACTGAAGTTTTTCCCTTTGACTACCATATGGAAGAATTGGAAAACGGATTAAAAGTAATCTCCATTCCTCTGCAGAATCCCCACCTCATTTCTTACTACATCATAGTTCGCTCCGGCTCCAGGAATGAAATAGAACCGGGAAAATCCGGTTTCGCTCACTTTTTCGAACACATGATGTTCAAAGGCACCAAAAACACGCCTCGGGAGGCTTACGACAACTTTCTCACCAAACTGGGAGCCGGAACCAATGGTTACACCACGGATGACTACACCTGCTACTTTGTTGTTTTTGCCGGCAAAGAAAACCTGGAGGATGTCGTCCGGGTTGAAGCGGATCGATTTATTAACCTCTACTACGATGAAGAGATGTTAAAAACAGAAGCGTCGGTCATCGAAGGTGAATACTATGCCAGCGCCTCCAATCCAAACCGCAGGCTCTTCGAGCTTCTCAGAGATACCGCTTTCGAAAAACATTCCTATAAGCACACCACCCTCGGCTACTTAGAAGATATCAAGGATATGCCTAATCAGTTTGAGTACAGTCAGATCTACAAAAAAAGATTCTATGCACCCGATAACTCCATCCTATTGGTTGCCGGAGACTTTGAACACGACCAGTTAATGAAATACGTCCGGGAATATTACGGCTCCTGGGAAAAATCCGGTTATAATTTAGCCACACCGGAGGAACCTCCTCAGACCAAACAGAAAAGGGCTCACTACGACTGGCCTTCCAGTACATTACCGCGCCTGGCCATAGGTTTTCACGGCCCAGCCTACTCAGATACAGAAATCGATAAAGCTGCCCTCGACCTTCTGGCTGAAATCTATTTCTCATCCTCTTCTTCCCTTTATCAACGCTTAGTTATAGAAGAACAAAAATGTTTGTCTCTTAATGCCAGTTTCCCTGACCGGAGAGATCCTTATTTGCTGATATTTAACTCAGTTATTAAAAATGAAAAAGATATCTCTTATGTGGAAGAAGCTATTTTCGAGGAGCTGGAAAAAGCCAAGGGAGAGCCGGTGGCTGAAGATGTATTGAAGGATGTCAAATCCAACCTTAAATATTCTTTTGCCCGTTTTTTAGAGACAACAGACGGGGTGGCCGGGATCCTGGCATTTTATATAAACCTGGCCACTGACCCGGATACGATCAACCGGCTCTTTGAACTCTATGCCCAGGTCACTCCAGAGGATATCCAGAAAACGGCTCAGAAATATTTCCGTAAAGAAAACAGCACTGTAGTAACTCTAAGTGGAGGGGAAGGAAAATGAAAAAAAACAGGCAAAATTTAATGTTAATATTGGGAATTTTCACCTTAAGCACAATTTTAATAAACCTCTCCTGTGCCAAAAAAGAGACTCCCCGCCTTCAAACAGAGCTGCTTCCGGTTGAAGGGAATCCTTTTGTCTCCTTCCGTATCCTTACTCACGTCGGCTCTGCTCATGATCCCATAGGAAAGGAAGGGCTGGCCCAGTTGACTTTTTCCATGCTGGCCGACGGAGGCAGTAAATCCATGACTTACAAGGAGATTAACAAGAAATTCTATCCTATGGCAGCTTCGGTAAGAGTAAATGTTGACAAGGAAATGTCTGTTTTCAGCGGCACCATCCATATCGACAATCTGGAAAAGTACTATTCCATTTTAAAAGATATGCTGCTTAATCCCGGTTTCCGGGAAGAAGACTTCATCCGCCTTAAAACCAATCAGCTTAATTTTCTGGAAAAAACCTTAGTCAGCAACATGGATGAACAATTCGGCAAGGAAATCCTTAACTTAATGCTTTATCAGGCTCATCCTTATGGTCATCATGATGCCGGCACGGTGGAGAGTGTTAAAAAATTAACCCTTGAGGATGTAAAAAATTTCTACAAGAACCACTTTACCCAAGGTAATATTGTTATTGGACCGGCAGGAGGTTATCCATCGGATTTTCCGGCTAAAGTGACCTCTGATTTTTCTGTTCTCCCCCAGGATAAAACTCCTCAACTGATGCTGCCTGAACCCAAAAAACCGGAAGGCCTGGAATTCACGATAGCCGAAAAGAACACCCCGGCTACCGCCATTTCCATGGGTTTTCCCATTGACTTTACCAGGGCCGACGATGATTTTTTTGCTCTCTGGATCGCCGGAGCCCACTTCGGTGAACACCGTCAACATTTATCGCTCCTTTTCCAGAAAATACGCGAAGAACGAGGCCAGAACTATGGAGATTACGCTTATATTGAACACTTTATCCAGGGACGAGATAAATTCCCGGCAACAAATTACTGCCGCCAGCAGCAGTACTTCTCCATCTGGATTCGTCCCCTATCCAATTCCAACCGCCACTTCGTCCTCCGTCAGGCCATACGGGAACTCAAAAATCTAATAGAAGAGGGAATTCCTGAAGAACGCTTCGAACTCACCAGGCAATACCTGTTAAATTATACCAGGCTTTATGCCCAGACTCTGGGAGAACGCCTGGGCTGGCAAATGGATTCCCATTACTACGGCTATGATGATTTTCTGTCTGAAGTCCAGAAAAGACTGACCAAAATCACTCATCAGCAAGTAAACCAAGCCATCCGGAAATACCTGAATTGGGAGAACCTCTACATTGCTCTTATTACTCAGGATGCTCAGAGTCTCAAAGAGGCCTTGGTAGCCAATACCCCTTCTCCCATTACCTATGCCAATCCCAACATGCCGCCGGAAATCCTGGAAGAAGACTTAATTATTCAGAGCTTTCCTCTTGATGTAAAACCGGAAAAAGTGAAAATCGCACCGGCAAGCGAATTTTTCAAAACCGCAGGCCTCCCCAAAAGTTAGAAGCAGAAAACACCTGAGCCGAAAAAAAAAGACCGCCACCTGTTGCTCGTCCGGCAAAATTTAAACTCAAAGAACGGATTGACTTAACTGAATAGACTGAATAAAAAAAGCTGGAATAATAACAATGAAACTCAGACAGCCCATTTCTCCGAAGCCGAAAAAAGAAGACGTTCTCAGGGCAATTCTGCTTTTATCCGGAGGGTTGGATTCAATTCTGGCCGGCCTGCTTTTACAACAACAAGGAATTGATATCCTGCCTCTCAGTTTCGAAAGTCCTTTTTTCTCGGCTGACAAGGCCGAGGAAGCAGCCAGGAAACAAGATTGGCCGCTTCTGGTTGCGGATATCACCAAGGAAGAGATCGAAGTTATTAAAAATCCCCAGCATGGCTATGGGAAAAACATGAATCCCTGCCTGGATTGTCATGCTTTAATGGTCAGGCAGGCAGGAAGTCTTTTGTCCCACTATGAAGCGGATTTTGTGGCTACGGGAGAGGTACTGGGAGAACGGCCTAAATCCCAGAACTTCAAGGCCCTCCGGCTCGTGGAGAAGGAATCAGGTATGGAAGGACTGCTTCTTCGGCCTCTTTCCGCGAAGCTCCTTCCGGAAACTGAGGTTGAAAAGAAAGGGCTGGTAGACAGACAGAAACTTTTAGACATTAAAGGCCGCTCCCGGAAGCGCCAACTTGACCTGGCTTCCACTTACGGCTTAAAAGACTATCCTACTCCCTCCGGCGGCTGCCTTCTGACTGATCCCGGTTTTTCCAACCGGCTGAAAAAACTTATGGAATGGAGAGGGAAGCTGCGGTTGGAAGATATCTGCTTGTTAAAATTAGGACGGCATTTCTTTTTTAAAAATCACTGGATAATAGTGGGAAGAACAAAAGAAGAAAACGAAAACTTGAAAAAGTACAGGCTGACCACAGATGTCCAAATATCCACAGAAAACAAGCCGGGGCCAACAACTTTAATCAGGTCATTGAATAATAAGAGAGGAGAAGCTGTTCTCAGGCATGCGGCTCTATTAACCGTGCGTTACAGCCAGGCAAGGTCTGACCCAGAAGCTGAAGTTTTTATCAAAACCGAAAACAGAGACCGCCAGCTTAACCTACGTCATGATGAGTGGGAAAAATTTTTCAAAGAATCAAGAGAGACAGCATCGGCTCCGTCTTACTGTGTTATCGATGAACCGTCCGGTTAAAGGCGGACTGTAAAGCCGGCAAAGGCAGAAAAACCGTAAGTCCCGTAACCTTTAATGAGTTCGTATTTTTCATCAAGCAGATTCTCCAAGCGCAAAAAGAATTCCAGGCCGGGCAGAAATTGAGCTGTAGTTGAAAGGTTGATTATAGTGAAAGGATCCATAGTGACTCTTCTGGCCGGCCAGAAATCAAAATCGAGGTCCTCCCGGCGGCCAATATGCCTTAGACTCAAGTTCACCGCCAAATATTGATTGAGGTCAAGCTGAAATTTAGCCGTCAGCTGGTCTTGGGGTCTTCTTAGAAGGACCTCCCCTGAATTTTTATCTTCGGCATCCAGCCGGGTATAAGCGGCTTTTATATTTAGGACAGAAAAAGGAGCTGCCTGGAGAAAAGCTTCCCACCCCTTGGAGTGTGCCTGACCAACGTTTAAATAGCCTGATAAGAAATCAAACTGGATCAGATCTTTATATTCCTGGTTAAAGTAGGTTATTCCCAGGAGAACTCTTTCTTTATAGAACGGCTGTTCCAATCCGGCTTCCCAGGAAAGGCTTTTCTCCGGACGAAGCTGAACATTGCCCACCGGACCCCAGGCAGAAGCCGGGGCGTAAAGTTGATAAAGCGAGGGGGCCTTGAAGCCGCTGCCGAGAACACAGCGTACTTTTGTCTCTGTTAACGGTAAGGTCAAGGCCGGAGCCAGCCTGAAGGTAAACGAATTTCCAAACCGGCTTTGATGATCCCAACGAAATCCCAACGATGCATTAATTGAGCGTCCGACGAGAATATAATCTTGGATATAAATACCTGCAATAGCAGCAGTTTGCTGGGGAAAATTACTTTCATAGACTCCCCCTAAACTAATGGAGGAATACTCGGACTCGCCCTTTTCCATCTTGCAATCAAGGCCTACGGTTAAAGTATGAGATTCACTAAGGAAAAAATTATTCTGCCAGTCAAGCTTATAGAAACTGCTCTTATACCATCCTTCCTCGGAATCAAAAGGATGAAATTCATCAGATGGGTTGGTGTTGCGGCGGTCATGGGCAACAAATCCAAGGGAGAATATCTGCTCCCAGCGGCTTTGAAACCAGCGGCTCCTCCATTCCCCTTTAAAAACAACACTTCTGTTTTTTTGAATATGGTTAGGGTCATCGCCGTAAGCTCCTCCGAAATTGTCGATATCGGCTTGACTATCAACCGTACGGATAATGAAATTTAAATTATGATTCTCGGCCAGACGAAAGTCGAGCCGGCCGGAGAGACTGAGATTGCGGTAACCGTCTTTTTCAGTATTCCCTGGGTAAATTGAACTTGCTGCTGAAGGACCGGTATTTTGAAAAGCGGATACTCCCAGAGAATAGGAAACAAATTCTCCACTTCCCGCCAGACTTGCTCTTGAAGACAGTGTCTTCCAGCTACCTCCTGCGACTGAAAAAGAAAGTTTTTTTCCATCAGTTCCTTTTTTAGTTATAATATTGATGACTCCTCCCAGAGCATCTGAACCGAAAAGGGGACTCTGGGGCCCACGGAGAATTTCCACTCTTTCAATGTTTTCTGTGGTCAGGTGAGCAAAGTCAAAAGATCGGGCCGGCGACAGAGGATCATTTATTTCCAGGCCGTCTATCATTACCAGAGTATGCTCAGAATTGGCTCCCCTGAGAGATACAGAGGCAGCCCCTCCTCTGGGGCCGCTTTGATAAGAATTCAGGCTGAATACTTCCGGAAGCATATCCAGGAGAAAAAACGTTTGCGAACGTTCCAGCTCTTCTCCGGTTATGACCGAGATGGATGAGGCTATATCCCGGCGCGGGGTTTCCAGCCTGGTTGCCGTAACCACAATTTCATAGTGAATCCCTGGAGACTCTTCTTTTTTTTCATCGCTTTCCCGGCCGGTGTCCTGGCCCGGCAGGGCTAAAAGAAAAGCAATAATCAAAGCAGAAATAAAAAAGATCGACTTTTTAATCACGAGGGTGTCCTCCTTTCTGGAAAATCAGCCCCCACTTGATTAAATGGAAAGTAATCCGGATTATTAAGGGATGGTGAAAATGGTTTTAAATTCAACCTTACCTTCCTCCCGAAGTTAGGGTTGAATGGCTTAAGGGAGGTCTCCTGACTTCCGGTTCAACCTTGTTCCCTGCCTTCCCGTCCTTTTACAAGGACAGTGGCCTTGACAGGAACTCGTCCCCGGTCACAGTAGCGGGGGCTGTGCCCGATTCTCACGGGCTTCCCTTTGCCCTAAACCATTCTCTTTCCGGCTTATCTCTAAGCTCAAGTCGATATAATAAATCCCTTCTCCTTATTTGTCAATTAGAATGATAATTTAAATAGAGTTGCCGGGCGGGGGGAACCGCCCGGTAACTATTAGAAGTCATGAAAGCAGGAGGGGGTATTGGGAGGGAGAGGAGAATCTCCGCTTCCATTAAGGAAATTATTATAGACTGATATTTTTGGCTGTCAAGAAAATCTTGAAAAGAATTTCAATATTTATGTAACCCGGCATATTCGCTCATTTGTTAAATTAATTTGTCGGTTTCAGGATAAATGTACTTGGCAGCCTTGCCACCCACAAACATCGACTGAATAGACTTTTTTTTTAAAGATAATTGACATGAAGGAAAAAGAATATTATCTTCCGGGAAGGGAATAAGAAAAATGGAAAAAGTCACCCGCTTCAGTATCTCTCTGGAGAAAGAACTACTCTCCAAACTCGATGCTTTTGTGACCAGAAGCGGCTACTCCAACCGCTCAGAAGCAATAAGGGATTTCATTAGAGACCGATTGGTCCAGGAAGAATGGAAAGATCCGAAAAAAGAAGTAGTGGCTGTTTTAATCCTTGTTTATGATCACACGGCCAGAGAACTTTCAGATTGCCTTAACCGGATTCAACACCAGCATGTGGAAACCGTAATATCTACCACTCATATCCACCTTGATCATCATAATTGCCTGGAGGTCATTATTCTGAGAGGAAAAGCAGGTAAATTAAAAAAGATTACCGACAGTCTTCTCAGCACTCGCAACGTCAAGCACGGCGGGGTATTATCAACCACTACCGGCTTTGACATTCCCTGATGTAAATAAGCAAATAGATAAGGCGGCCGTCTTTTATTTAAAAGACGGCCGCCTTGGGGATGGGTTAATGGGTAAGGGGATTTATGGGAAATCTCTCTTGCATGAGAGAAGAAAAAAGGAGGGTTTCCTCTGATTGAAACGGGTTTTTCTTTCTCATCTCTTATCCTTCACATATATATACGAGTAGGAGATGGAAAAGGTTGCCTGTAAAATCAGAAAATAATAAAAAAGCAAGAAAAGGATGAAATGGAGAATTGAAGGTGAGGAAATTGGATTTTTTTACCTGCCTCTTTTTCCCTTTGTGCTGAACGTTTTAATTATAACATAATTTCAAATTAAATTTCAAGGATTTTTTTTTAATTTCACAAAATTAGCTTTTTCCCCTGTTAATATGCAGTTTTTGAGGGTTAAAATACCCTTTTTTTACATTTTTTTCCGGTTTTTGCTAATTACCACCTTATTCCCAGGGGAAAACAAGTCGCAAGTTTAGGCAGATGCCTTTTACTTTTCTCGCCCCTCTCGCTCGTTTAGTGGTCTCGCCTATATTTAAACGCAACAAACGCGTCTCGCCTTTCTCGCTCTTATATAAACCAAACAGACTAAACAGACCAGATAGACTATATAGACTAAATAGACTAGATAGACTAAATAGATTAGATGAACGCATTTAACGCATGTATGAAGGCGCTGGGTTTTAAAATAGGTAATATCAGTATTTATTTAATAAACTGAATTGACAAAACAGACAGAATAGACAGAACAGACCAAATAGACTATATTAATGTTTCTCTTCAGGGAAAGGGGTGTCCCTTTGGGGAACGCCCCCCTTTTTTATGGGAGGTTAAGCGATGGATAAAAAAGAATTTAAAAAATTCGGGTATAATTTCATCGACTGGGTGGCTGATTATCTGGAAAACTTAGATGAATACCGGGTTTGCCCCTCAATCCAACCCGGTGATATCAAAAAACAACTGCCTCCCGAACCTCCGCTTGAAGGAGAACCCATGGACAGCCTGTTTGCCGACTTCCGCAATATAATTCTTCCCGGCCTGACTCACTGGCAGCACCCGGGCTGGTTTGCCTATTTCCCGGCCAACAACAGTCCGGCCTCTATTCTGGCAGAACTTCTCACCGCCGGAATAGGTGCTCAGTGGAAGAGCTGGAAGAAACAGTCTGCGACTGGCTCCGGCAAATGCTGGGTCTTCCCAATGGAATGGCCGGAGTAATTCAAGACTCTGCTTCCACCTCCACTCTGGTTGCTCTTTTGTCTGCCAGAGAAAAAGCAACCGATTTTCAGGTAAACAAGAGAGGGTTTAAGGAAGCATTAACTGTTTATGCCTCTGAGGAAGCCCATTCAAGCGTGGAAAAAGGGGTGAAAATTGCAGGCTTCGGTAAAGACTCGCTCCGTTATATCCCAACGGACGATTCCCTAACTATGATTCCATCTAAGCTGAAAGAAGCTGTTGAAGAAGATAAGAAAAAAGGAAAGAACCCCGCTTGTGTGGTGGCTACTGTGGGCACCACTTCTTCGGGTGCCCTCGACCCGCTGGAGCCTATTGGAAAAATATGCCGGGAGCATGGAATCTGGCTTCACGTAGATGCCGCCTATGCCGGAACAGCGGCTATTCTTCCTGAGAAACGGTGGATTCTCAATGGAATTGAGCATGTTGACTCTTTTGTTTTCAATCCCCACAAATGGATGATGACCAACTTTGACTGTTCTGTTTATTTGGTAAAAGACCCTAAGACTTTAATTAAAACTTTCGAGATACATCCTGAGTATCTTAAAACCGGAGAAGATGCTGTGGTCAAAAATTACCGGGACTGGAGTATTCAGCTCGGGCGAAGATTCCGGGCTTTAAAGCTCTGGTTCGTTATTCGATCTTATGGGATAAAAGGACTTCAGAATATTATCCGGAAACACATCGATCTGGCTCAGATGTTTACAGAATGGCTGAAGGGGGATCAGAGATTTGAGCTGATGGCCCCGGCTGAGCTGAGTTTGGTTTGCTTCCGCTTGAACGACGGCCGGGGAGACAAAAATCTGGACAAGCTTAATAGAAAACTGCTTGAAAATATAAACAGCACCGGCAAGTTATTCATGACTCATACCTCAATCCGGGGGAAATACACTCTCCGATTGATGATAGGAGCCAGAACCACTGAAGAAGAACATGTCAGGAGAGCCTGGGAAATTATTAAAGAAAAAGCCGGACTCCTTTTAAAAAAATAAAGTAAAGCGAAGGGAAATCTTCATTATTGTGGATAACAAGCCTAAGATGGATAATTACATTAAAATATCTTCTAACCTGTCTCAAATAGCTGCTTAAGAATAGAAAAGGCCCGGTTAATGTTTTTATTTTGAACGATTATGGTGAATTCATTAAATGTAGAAACGACTTCAATCAGATTGATGCCCTCCCAGGCAAGGGCTCTTAAAATAAAACTGTAGATGCCGGGCACAAGAGCAGCTCCCTCCGGCAATTGGATTGTAATGGAGGAAAGGTTATTAAACTTAGAAATAACTTTTTCCCCTTCAAATATCTCCAGAATCTTATCTTCCAAATTACTGCTTACAATGACGGTTGTTTTATAGACTCCCTGAGTGAAAGTTATAAAATAATTCTGTCTTAACTTGATCTGGTCAAGTAATTTTTTCTCGTTCATTCCCGCAGTGCTTCTTTTCAAAATCAAAAAAATTTTATAGTTGAAAACTCCCAAATAGTTCAAGCATTGAACACAGGCATTTGCGACAGAAATAAAATGTATGCTCTTTTGTTATTACACCTGCAATCCCGAGTATTACACCTTATGGTATTCAAAATCATCTTCTCTGCTTTTAATCTCTTCAAATTCACTTGCCGGTCTATATTTCAAACCCCTGCCTTCTGGAAAGATCATGATTCTTTAGTTTATATCTCTTTACTTGATTTTACGGCCGGCTTTCTTCATAATCTATGAGGTTTATTCATGATTGCATTTAAGAAAGCCGGGAAGCTCCTCAACTTGTTCTTCTTGTTGTGTTTCCTCATTATATCTTTGTCCATCAACCATTTTCATACTGAAACAACTTTAAGGCCCACCCACAACTGTTCTGCCTGTCATTTCCAGAATTCAACCCTCACCACCTGCCAGATTAATTTTTCCCAGCTTCCTAAACTTTGTCCAATAAACACGTTAAAGGCCGAAAAAGTTTCTCTCTCCCATCAGACAAATCCCCTTTCTCCTTCTTCCCGGTCTCCTCCCTCCCCCTGAATTCCTCCCTTTTTATTTTCTTACCCTTTCCACTCCCACACTAAAAGGAGGAGGTCAAGTGAAAAAAATACCTTGTATGCTTATAATTTTCAGCCTAATCCTCCCGGTCATCATTCAGGCCGAGCAAACTACAAGAACCAGCCTTACTCTTGAAGAATGCCTGAAAATAGCTTTAGAATTCAATCCTCTGCTTCAATCTTCTCGGCAACAGTATCAAGCCTCTCTGGCAAGGATCAAACAGGCCAAGGCCTTCTCTCAGCCCTCCATTGATTTGGATTTTGATCTACAACCCAGCCTTTTTAACCTTAAGAAAGCAGGAGAAACCTACTTCGGTCTGAGTCAGTCCTTTGAATTTCCAGGCAAGCGCTTTCTCAGAGGCAAAATCGCTTCTCAAGAATCCCTGGAAATTCTCCAGGAAATTGAACTTCTTAAGCTGGAGCTTACCTTCCAAATCAAAGAAGCCTTTTATTCTCTCTTAATGACTCAGGAAAAACTCAAGCTGGCCAAGCAAAATCAGGAACTGGCTGAGGATTTCTATGAAAAGGCTAAATTCAAGTATGAAAGCGGAGAAGCTGCCCAGGTGGAATCTCTGAGAGCCCATGTTGAAGCCTCCAAAGCGGCTAATGTGGTTCGGATCGCTGAAAATGAAGTCCGCCTAAGTGCTGCTTTTTTGAACTATCTAATGGGGAAGAGAAAAACAATACCCCTTTTCGCTGAAGGAGATTTGAAAAGCTCATATCCTTCACTCGACCTGGAAAGGTTAAAAGAAAAGGCCTGGTTGCGCAGGCCTGAATTAATAAAACTCAAGTCTTCTTTGAAAAAGGAAGACTTCAAGAAGAAACAGGCCTATCTTGATTATCTACCGGACTTTGACCTGGGATTATTTAGACACCGGGTGGAAGGTGAGGGCTCTTTCTGGGACTTCACTCTATCTTTTCCCATCCCCCTTTTTTTCTGGCAGCCAAAACAGGGAGAAGTGGCTGAAGCCCAGGCTAATATCGAATCTCTTCATCGAGAGATTGACCACATTAAGAATGCCATCGCCCTCCAGGTGGAAGAAGCCTTCATTAATGCCGTCACCACAGAAAACCAAATTGAACTTTTTGTAGAAGAAATCCTCAAGGAAGCCGAAGAGGTCTACAACATGATGTTATTCAGCTACCAGGAAGGAGCCATCGGGGGTTTGGAGCTGATCGAGGCTCGCCGTACCTTGATTGAGGTCAGCGAACTGTATATTGAGGCTCTTTTCAACTATCAGGTAGCCCTGGCCTCACTGGAAAAATCGGCGGGACACTCCCTTGAAAGAGGTGAATAATGAAAAAAATAATAATATACATTCTTTCCGGCTGGCTTATCTTAGCGGGAGCAGCCTGTACTAAACTACCGGAAAAGGAAGCTGAAAGTATAAGCCAAAACGAGTCAACCTCTGAACAAGAGATTTCTCCTGTTTATCCTACTCAAGGCAGGGGGAAGGGATTAAAACAGGGTTTAGGACAGGGAAGACCGGGCTCAATCAAAAAGAGAGGTTTCGGCCGGCGCTGGCAAGCAGGAGCATCGGTAGAAATTCCCCAGGAAACAAGAAAGACCTTTGAGCTAAAATCAGTAAAAGCAACTTATAGAGAGATTGAAACCATCCTGGAAGCCATGGGAAAAGTAATGGCCCATCCTCACCGGAAAGCCATTGTCAGCTATGCCTTTCCTGCCCGGGTCGCTGAAATTCATGTAACAATTGGCCAATGGGTGAAGCAGGATCAAAAACTGGTTACCCTCCAGAGCGAAGAAGTAGGAGAAGCAAAATCCGCCTTTTATAAAGCCCAAGCAGACTACGAACTGGCTAAAGTCGATTACCAACGCCATAAACGCTTAGTTGAAAGAGGAGTGGGAGCTCAAAAGGACCTGCAGGCTGCAGAAGCCGCCCTCAAAGTCGCTGAAGCCAACCTTGATACGACCGAAAAAAAACTCCATTTGCTGGGTTTTACCGAAGACCAAGTTAAAGAAATCTCCAAGATTCACCAAATAAATCCCACCATCTCTCTTTTTGCTCCCATTAGCGGGAAAATTATCTCCAACCAGGCAATTCTGGGTGCTATGATCGATCAAACAACAGAAATTTTAACTATTCTTGATCCCACCCTTCTCTGCGTCGATGCCTCAATTTATGAGAAGGATATCGCCAAAGTAAATCTTGGCCAGGAGGTCAAGCTAATCGTCCCTGCCTACCCCGGAGAAACTTTCAAAGGAAAAATCATTTATATCTCTGATGTCCTGGATGAAGAAACCCGGACCATTACCATCCGGACAGAAGTGGGAAACAGGGAAGAGAAATTGAAGCCAGGGATGTTCGCCAATATTCAAATCATCATCAGCCGGGAAGAACGGGCTTTAGTCATTCCCCGTAAGGCTGTTCTTGATGACCTGGATGAGAAAATAGTATTTGTGGTAGAGAACGGCTCATATTTTCCTAAAATTGTGAAAACCGGAACCATGGAAGACGGTTTTATTCAAATCATCCATGGTCTCAAAGAAGGGGACGAGGTGATAACAGAAGGCAATTTTCAGCTTAAATCGCTCCTGTACGAGGATATTCTCAAAAAAGGGCACGTCCATTAGAGAGGAATGCATCATGATTGACAGGTTGATAGATTTTTCTTTGAAACACCGGCTTCTGACTGTCTTCCTGATAGGTTTAGCCTGTATTTGGGGGATTATCTGTTATTTCCGGATGCCCAAGGATATCTATCCTGACCTTAATGCACCGCTGGTGAAAATCATCACTGAAAATCCCGGTATGGCAGCAGAAGATGTGGAAAGATTGATTTCCTTTCCCTTGGAGAGCCTGCTGAACGGCTCTCCCCATGTTACCCGCGTACGCTCCGAATCAGCCACCGGTGATTCAGTGGTAACTGTGGAGTTTGAATGGGGGACAAACATTTATTTAGCCCGGCAAATAGTGGCCAGCAAACTGGAGCTTGTTGCCGGCAAACTTCCGAGAGGTACGGTAGGACCTGTGCTGGGTCCTGTTTCTTCCAGAATGGGAGAGGTCTTTGAATTTGTGGTTACCGGCGAAGACACAGATCCCCTGGAGCTTCGGTCTATTGCCGACTGGACCATCCGTTACCGGCTGCAGGGAACCCCGGGAGTCTCATTCGTTATCAATATGGGAGGATTCATCAAACAATTCCAGGTTTTTCTAAAACCGGAATTGCTTAATCACTACGGCCTTTCCGTTATGAAAGTAAAAGAGGCCATTGAAAAGAGCAACCGTAACTTTTCCGGCGGAATCTTAAAGAAAGGGCCCCAGGAAATACTCATCAAGGGACAAGGACGCATCGAAACAATAGACCATATAAAAAACACGGTTATTACTTCCCGCAACAACATTCCCATCTATGTCAAAGATGTAGCCGACGTCAGAATGGGCGGAAAATTCCGCAGAGACGATGCCAGCCATAATGCTCAGGAAGCTGTCAGTGTGACCATTGAAAAACAATACGGCGGAGACACCCTGGCTGCCATAAAAAACGTAAAAGACGCTCTCCGTCAGATTTCAAGAGACCTTCCGGAAAAAATTAAAATCAAGCCTTTCTATGATCAATCCATTCTCATCTTGAAATCTCTCCGCCACCTGGAAGTATCCATTCTGGAAGGAGCTGTCCTTATTATTTTGATAATGATGCTTTTTATGTGGCATCTGCGAACTTCTTTAATTGCCTCTCTGACCATCCCTTTTTCCATCCTTATCGCTCTCATTTTGATGGATATCTTCGGAGTAAAGCTGACTGTGATGTCCATAGGGGGCTTAGCCATTGGTATCGGAAAGATGGCCAACGGCTCAATCATTATGGTTGAAAACATCTTCCGCCTGCTTAACGAAAAAAAAGGCAAAGCTTCCACCGTTTCTATAACCACCATGGCGGCTAAAGAAGTAGGAACCTATCTTTTTTCTGCCAACCTGATTATTATTCTGGTTTTTCTGCCTCTCCTCAGCCTGAGCGAAATAGAAGGGGCTATGTTCCGCCCCACCGCTTTCGCCGTGGTGGTAGCACTTTTTGCTGCTCTTCTATTGAACCTGACCCTACAGCCAGTTCTTTGTTCGTGGCTTTTAAAAGAAACGCACCTGAGGAAAAAAGAAAATCCAGTGACCACCTTTCTGTCTAACAAGTATCATCTCCTCCTTGATAAAGCTCTCCGTCACAAAAAACTTATTTTTATAGTTTTCATTTGTTTTATTTTGGCGGCCGGAATCTCTTATAACTTTTTGGGTAAAGAATTCGTGCCTCCGCTTGACGAAGGCGCCATCATTGCTTCCACCGTTATGCTGCCTGAGACCTCTCTTGAAGA
>CAYTTR010000016.1:0-27471 GCA_964440805.1 uncultured Eubacteriales bacterium | reverse complement strand
AAAAAATCGAAAAAATATTCCTTTCATTCCCCGAAGTAATTTCTGTTACCCGGACCACCGGAACACCTGAAGGCTCTGAACACCTCCATCCCGTCAATCACAGTCATTTTAATATCGAACTTCTGCCCAGGGAAAAAAGGAAAAGAGGCTACAAAGAATTAACAGAAGCCATGCGGGAAGAACTGGAAAAACTCCCCGGAGTTGCCTATATCTTTGAGCAGCCTATAGCTAACAAGCTGGCTGAAATGCTCACCGGGACAGAGGGACAACTGGCTGTCAAGCTGTTTGGTCAGAATTTACATCTCCTGAACGATAAAATAGAAGAAATCAGGAATGTCCTGGCAGAAATTAAAGGAGTGGCCGACTTGCAGATTGAACAAACCACCGGTATTCCTCAACTTGTCATCAATCTTGACAGGGAAAAATTAGCCCGGCATGGTATAGCGGTAAGCGAAGTGGCTGATCTTGTGGAAACGGCTCTCAATGGAATCGAAGTAACTGATGTTCTTGAGCCTAACCGGATTACCTCTATTTTAATAAGGCTGCCCGAAGAATACCGCCAGGAAGAGAAAGCGGTAAAAAATCTCCCTATTGAAGCTCCATCGGGAGAAAGAATCCCTTTGTCACAGTTGTCTGAAATCTACCGCAGCGAAGGCCCCCAGACCATCATGAGAGAGAATTTAATGCGGCGCAAGGTTATTTTAGGTAACGTGGTCAAGCGGGACATGGGAAGCTTCGTCGAGGAAGCCAGACAGAAAATATCTGAAGAAGTCGATCTCCCTCCAGGGTATTTCGTAACCTTTGGCGGTCAGTTCGAAAGCCAACAAAGAGCTCTTCACCAGTTGACCATTCTCATGCTGCTGGTAATCTTGATTATTTTTGTCATTCTTTTTTCAGCCTTCGGTTCGATCTGGCAGGCTCTGCTAATTATTTTTAATATCCCTTCTACCCTGGTAGGGGCTATTTTCGGCCTTCTTATCGCTGGCCAAACTCTGAATGTCTCTTCTACCATCGGATTAATTGCCCTTTTCGGCATTTGCGCCCAGAACGACATCATTCTGGTAGGCAAAATAAACGATTTCCGCAAACAGGGAATGCCCTTGAGAGAAGCAGTCAAAGCAGGAGCCCTGACCAAATTCAGGCCTATTTTAATGACTGATCTGGTGATGATTGTCGGGGTCCTTCCCTTAGCTCTCCATGTGACCACAGGAGCAGAACTCCACCGGCCTTTGGCGGTCGTCTATATCGGAGGATTCATAGGAGCCATTATACTTCGTCTTATTGTTGTCCCGGTTCTATATGAGCTTTTTGCTAATCTGTTTGGAAAACAGGCAGAATTGCGTTAATTGCGTTAATCTAATCTATTTAGTCTATCTAGTCTATCTGGTCTGTTTAGTCTGTTTGGTCTGTTTAGTCTGTTTGGTTTATATAAGAGCGAGAAAGGCGAGACGCGTTTGTTGCGTTTAAATATAGGCGAGACCACTAAACGAGCGAGAGCGGCGAGAAAAGCAAGAAGAAATCATTTGCGTTTGTTGAGTTTGTTGAGTTTATTGCGTTTATTGCGTTTGTTGGGGTGAGGAGGGGAAGTATAAGATTTAACCGAGATGGTCGAAGAGGATCTTAAGACCAATGGCTATAAGGATAAGACCTCCGGCAAACTCGGCTCCCCGGCCTATGAATCTCCCCAGCAAGCGGCCCAAACTGTCGGCTGCCGATGTCAGGCCGAAGGCAACCACTCCAATTAATAGGGCGGGCATAATAACCGGAACCTGAAGGGCTCCCAGACTTAAGCCAACCGCCAAAGCATCGATGCTGGTAGCCACCGATAAGAGAATAATATTAAATCCCTTTGTAGGATCTTTTTCTGTTTCTTTCTTTTTTTTAATAGGCAAAAAAGCTTCAGTAATCATTTTGCCGCCTACAAATAATAAAAGACAGAAGGCAATCCAGTGGTCGTAGTCCTCAATCAAACGAATCAAATTGTCGCCGGCCAGCCAGCCGAGAACAGTCATCATAAATTGAAAAAAACCGAAACAAAAGGCTAAACGTAATATCTGGCGCCAATTCAAACCTCCCAGGCTGAGACTCAACCCCACGGTAACGGCCAAAGCATCCATGGCCAAGGCTAAGGAGATTGCCGCAATACTCAATAATTCCATAATTAATTGATGTATTGATGGTACCATAAAAATGGAAATGTTCAATGAACAAAACTTGATACGATCTTTTTTGGGTCTATCGACATTAATCCACAAAAATGGCTACTGATTACGGATAAATATGGTTCAGGATTTTGGATTATCCTATATTGCCTAAGGAACCCAGAAGTGAAGCTATGCCTATTTGTACAGCAGTACTAAAAATCCAGAAAAATATGGCAACAAACGCAGATTTTATCCTTGAAATTTTTGAAGTTATAGATATCCCTAAAGTTATTAAAACAATCCACCAGACTGAAAAAAGATTGATATTGCTAAGAAATGTCTTGAAAGGAAGATTTAAGTCTGGATTTCGAAGAAATATATCCAATCCTAAGGATACTTGAACATCCGTTGCCTTTTCAATAGAGTGAAGACCTCTTAATTGTAAAATAATTAATGACAATACTGAACCTGCAAATGTGATTATCCCACAATGTACAACCAAAGAAAATATCTTTTCAAAATCTACTTTATCAGAAAAAAGCATAACCATAAGCCACAAGAGTAAAGCAATAATAATAAATTTGATTAATAAATATATGGGGGATAAAGCAGCGCTGATTATATTAAACGATTTTGCTGTTTGGACAATCCCTCTAAGTTGCTCAGAAGAAAATTCAGAAGAGAATGAAACAAAGGAAACCTGTTTCATGATTGGAAAATACAAAATGCGGATAATAATTGTTCCTGTAGCAATAAACAGGTAAGCAGTTAACCAAAATGGAGCTTTGTTTATTCCATTAAATACTTTACTGGGAGAAAAAAGCATGTCTACAATATTTCTAAGCTGGTTAGTAAACGTTACCTTTTCCATTATTTTTAATTTTTTTGTTAGTTTTCTTTTTCTGTCACTTCCAAAAACAACTCCTCTAAACTTGCTCCTGGATTTTTCTTTAATTCTCTAAGATCATCTACTGTTCCTGTGAAGAGTAGTTTTCCATTATTGATAATTCCAACTTCATCACAAAGATATTCAGCAATATCTAAGATATGAGTAGAAAAAAATATAATTTTATTTTCTTTTTTCTTTGTTAATAAAATATCTTTTAAAATTCTTATAGATTTTGGATCTAGACCAGTTGTGGGCTCATCAAGAATTAAAATCTCCGGATTATGTATCAAGGCAGAAATTATAGAAATCTTCTTTTTCATGCCTTGAGAATAGCTTTCAATAAGTCTATTCATATCCTTCTTGAGTTGAAATAGATCAAAATAGTTATCAATGCTTTCGAATACATTTTTAACCTTATAAATCCCACATATAAATTCTAAGAATTCTCTTCCTTTTAATTTCTCATAAAGAATTAAATCTTCTGGTAAATACCCAATTCTAAATTTCAATCTTTGCATATTTTCTATATCAAGCTTACTCCCATTTATTCTGATTTCTCCTTCAGTTGGCTTTGTTAAGCCCATTATCATCTTTATCACTGTAGTCTTTCCTGCTCCATTAGGACCTAAAAAACCATAAATTTTCCCCCGTGGAATTTTTAAATTCAAATTATCAACTGCTTTTAAGTATCCATAGGATTTTACTAAATTAATTAACTCAATCATAATTCTACTCTATTCAAATGTAGTGCAGCTCCTTTCAATAATGGATGTGAAATTAATATAACTGTAATATTAGTAATTACTACTCCTGCCAAGAACAAAATAACATGTTGAAAAAATAATATGTTAAGGAATACTACTAATATAATCAATAAAGGACCAGATACAAAAAAAACAATCTGTCCGGCTAAAGAGGATTTTTTTATTCTTTCCTTTGATTTGTCTTTAAAATTGGGAAAGAAACTTCCTGTTGTCACTCCTGAATAAGAAAGAACAAAAGAAAACTCAGCAATTGAAAATAGAATTAATATGAAAAACTTAAGGTCTAAAAATCCATTTTTAAAGAAAATTATCATCGCAAATAAAGAAATTATAAATCCAAAAAAAGAATTAACCATAAAACTAAAAATTAATTTTGCTTTTAGAAACCTTCTTAAATTTATAGAATTTCTTATAAATCCAAAGAATAACCCTTCTCCACCTACTGAAGGTAAAGCAATTAACCAAGAATTCAATAAAACAAAATAGCCTAAAATGAGCAAAAAGACTAATTTTCCTAAAATTAATTTTCCTTCTTTCATTAAATCTAATGCAAATATAGTTAATAATAAAATGAACATAGATATAACAAAAAATCTAAAACCGACTTCTCTAAACAGTATTCTAATATCTTTCATTATAAAATGTTTATTTACCGATTTATAGATTTGCAAATGTTTATTGAGAGATTCTTTTTTTGAGTCTTCTTCATTTCCCTTTGGAAACAAATCAGTATATACTGCATCTCTTATAGATGATAACTTAAGAGGGTTTAAATTATGTTTAATTTTTTTATAGAGGAAACATATAAGAGCAAAAGATATAAAATTAAAAAATAGGTAACTATAATTATTATGCCGTAGTAAAACAATGTTAATAAAATAATCAGAAGGAAAATCAAAAAAATATTTTTTTATTAGACTTAGATGGAATAAAGTATAGTTTGAATATATTATTATAGACAAAAACATTAGTGCCAAGAAGAATACAAGCAAAAGAAAAAATATTTTTTTATGGCATAAGATTTTATAGATAAAATAAAAAAGTAAGAAAACTAAGAGAAACTGAAATAGCATTAAGAAAATAAATGAGAAAAATAAATTTTTGGATAACTTTAAAAGTATTTCTAAATTAAAAATTATGAAAAGTAAATCAAAAAATATTATTATTATTAATATTTTGATGAGATTATAAAATAAATTAGTATTATCTGAAAGAGGAAGGACGGCTAAATCTTTATCTTCTTTTATGTAAATTTTATAAATTCTATAAATTATTATTGCAATGAAAACTACAAGGAAAATTATTAATTGATTTTTGAATGTGCTGGTTAATTTTTCTATATTTTCTATATTTGAATTTTTTAAAAGAGATTTATTAAAAATAAAGGTGTTCAATAGAATATTCGCAAAGAGGAATATCCCAATTATATATATAATTGAATTAACTAAATTTTCTTTTCTAATAAGATTAGGCAAATTCCTAATCGCAATTTTTGATTTTAATTTGATGATTTTTAGTAACACTTTCAAAGCTATCTACAGTCCATTTTAGAAAGAGAAGGGAAAGTAAAGAAAGACTTTCCCTTCTCTTCTCAATAAAACTCAGCAAATCTCCTGAAAATTAGTTCCAAATGCGCGATCGAGCTCCACATCACAAGAACACGCAACTGCAATACTTCCAATAATCGAAAGTATTATTCCAGGGCCTGTTGCTGCTAATGCGGCAGCTCCAGCTATAGCACCTATACAACGAAGCCTAAATTTCCCTCCTTCCTTTTCAGATAAATATTGGTTATCTAATGGGCTGGAACTTTTCGGCTGAAGATTATATCCTGTTGTGAAAATGAGCATGAAGACCACTAATAAACTTACAACTTGCTTTTTCATATTTGCGCCTCCATTTTAACTTAAGACTCCCATCACCATTGTCCTAACATTTCAAGCCTAAAACCAATTTGTTAGGACATACCAAAAACCTTATTATTTTTACATCTGTCATCCCCCTTTTGCAAAAATAGTGGCGAGCCACTTTCATTTATCAAGACTATTATATGCAACATGTTTTTTTAACTTATTTAGTAAATATTAATGTTTCTCCTCTCCATAGTTTTTGAAATCTCCAAGAAGGATATTCTAATTTTCCTATTGCTGGGTCTAAAACTGTAATTTTCTCTCCCTCGGTTACTTCTGAGATAACTACAAAATGATTATTATTTATAAAGGCAATTGCAGGAAGTTTTATCTTTTCTAAATCTTTAAAAGCATATCTCCAGCCCTCTGCTTTAAGGCCTTTTAGTTCTGCCATTTCTTTTAAACTGAGCATCGTTGAACCTTTTTCGGTCAAAACTATTTCAGATATCTCTTCAAGAGATACTGGAATCTGAAAGTAATTGAAGATCATTTTCAGGGCAGCTGGTCCACAATCATTGTTATGCGACTGTAAGATTATTCCTTCTTCTCCTGAATATTTTGCTCCTTTAAAAAAAGCTATTGTTTTTTTCCAATAAAAAGGGTTCTCAATAAATTGACGAATAGTAAACATGCCGACAAATGGAATGAAGATTATAAAAATGAGAGTAATTATTGGCCCTAATTTTTTTCTCTTCATTTCTCTTTATTCAATATTTCTTTTTTCTCATCTAAATATATCTCTATTGGAATTTTATTGGTTCTTACGAATTCAGATATTATTTTTTCATCTATATATATTGAATGGAATCCAACTCTTCTATATTTTATTTTCATTTCTTCATCGAGAATATATAATACCGGAACCCCTCTGCCTCCATATTTGCTTTTAAAAGTATTTTTATCATCAAGTAGTATGGGAAAGTTTATATTATAAATATCTTCAAATTCTTTAGTTTTGTTTTCCCCACTTCCTGAAATAGCAATAATTTCTAATTTTTCTCTCGTCTTCTTTTCTATTTCATTCAGGTTAGCTAATTGTTTTAAGCAGTGAGAGCAATCTGTTGTGAAATAAACAAGAAGGATTTTATTGTCGATAAAATCATCTAAATTGAACCTTTTTCCATCTGTACTTTCAAGTGAAAAGTGAGGAGCTTTTTCTCCTACGTCCAATAGCTTGGATTTAGAAATTTTATTTTTCACGTAAAAATAACCCAACAACATCAAACTTAATATTAAAACTAAAACAACAACAATTAATATTTTCTTCATTTCTATCTAAGAATTAGATAAACCAATCTTCTCTTCGAACCATTACCTTCGACAATATTCATTATTGTTCTTTGGTGTTTTTTTCTTGTCGCCTTGAAAACTTGACTTGTTCAATCATTGAGAATTTTTCACCTTCATTCTTTCTTTTCATTCACATTCATATATAAAAGACTACCTATCCTTTATTTCTTTCTCATCTTCCGGAAATTTTTTGAATTTATTTAATAATAAAAAAAGAAATTCTTTACCGTCAGCGATATCTTATGATTGCAAGTTTTAATTAATCCAATAATGATGATTTTGTGGATGTTTCTTTATGTAGGTTATAATAAGAGTTATAAAAAATGGCGAAAGAAAAAATAGAGCTGGAAAATTATAAGCCCTCCCCGGAGGAGAAGATTATTCTCCGGGGGGTAAGAGTTCACAACCTTAAGAATATTGACCTGGACATCCCTCTTAACAAGCTAATCGTAATAACCGGTGTTTCAGGCTCGGGAAAATCTTCCCTGGCTTTCGACACTCTTTATGCCGAAGGCCAGCGCCGCTACATTGAGTCCCTATCCGCCTACGCCAGACAATTTTTAGAAAGAATGGAAAAACCTGATGCTGACCTGATTGAAGGCATTACTCCGGCTGTGGCTATCCAGCAAAAAGCGGTGACCAAAAATCCCCGCTCAACCGTAGCTACCGTCACTGAAATCCATGATTACTTGAGACTTCTTTTTGCCCGCCTGGGAACCATTCACTGTCTTAAATGCGGCCGGCCTGTCAAAAGAGATACAATCGATTCCATGGTCGAAGAGCTTTTCCGGCTGCCGGAAGGGACAAAACTCTGGATAACTTTTTCCTGGCCTGCCGGAAAAGGAATCTCCGCTTTGAAAAAAGACGGTTTTACCCGAATTGTTAATAATGGACAGATCCAAGATCTGTCTGAAGCCGGGACAAGCGGCTCTTCTCCGGTTGAGGTGCTGGTGGATAGGTTTTCCTTGAACAAAGAGGACCGGGAAAGACTTGTCGACTCGCTTGAACTTGCTTTAAAAAAGGGTGAAGAAAGAGTAAAAGTTTCGGCAGATAATAAACAATCGTGGATATTTTCAGAATATCTTGAATGTAAAAAGTGCGGCCTGACTTATGAAGAACCTTTCCCCAATCTTTTTTCTTTTAACAGCCCTCAGGGAGCCTGCCCGAAATGTCACGGGTTCGGCGACCTGGCAGTTATCGATGAAGCCAAAATTATTCCCGACCCGGAAAAAAGCTTGGAAGAAGGTGCGGTTGAACCCTGGACAAAACCTCTCTCCCGCGGTTTGATGAAAGAACTTCTAAGAGAAGCACGCAAAAGAAATATCCCCACGGATATTCCCTTTAAGAATCTAAAGAAAGAATGGCAGGATTTTGTTTTGGAAGGCGGTGACGGTTATTACGGAGTTAAAGGTTTCTTTGACTGGCTCCAGAGGAAAAAATATAAAGTCCAGGTCCGGGTTCTTCTCAGCCGATATCGTAAATATATTCCCTGTCCTGAATGCAGTCAAACCCGCCTGAACAAACAAGCTCTTAGCGTTAAAATAAACGGGTATTCAATCGGGGATGTAACCAAGATGACTGTCCAGAAAGCTTATGAATTTTTTTCCGGATTGACTTTCCCTGCATCCAAGCAAAAAGTGGGAGAAAAAATCACCACCGAAATCAACAACAGGTTGAAATTCCTTTTGGAGGTAGGGCTGGATTATGTCACTCTCGACCGTATGACCTTTACCCTGAGCAGTGGAGAAGCCCAGAGGATAAATCTGGCCGCTGCCTTGAGTGCTTCCTTAGTGGGCACACTTTTCGTCCTGGATGAGCCCAGTATAGGTCTCCATGCCCGGGATAATCACCGCCTGATGTTCATCCTTAAATCACTGAAAAACATGGGCAACACAGTTGTAGTGGTTGAACACGACCCGGAAATAATAAAAGAGGCAGAACATATTATTGATCTTGGCCCCAGGGCAGGAGAATCAGGGGGACGGGTGATTTATTCCGGACCTATTCAAAAACTTCTCCACTCAAAGGATTCTCTGACTGCAGCTTACCTTAGAGAAGAAAAAAAGATTGAGCTTCCCTCAAAAAGACGCCTCTTTTCAGAAACTCTGACCATAAGAAATGCCCATAAACATAACCTAAAAAACATTGATGTTTGCCTTCCCCTTCATGTGCTGACCTGTATAACCGGAGTATCCGGCTCAGGAAAAAGCACCCTGCTTTACGACATAATCCACAAGGGTCTCAAGGGACAGGCCAAAGAAGGCTTTACAGCTATTGAAGGTAAAGAAAGCCTGGATAACGTGATTATGGTCGACCAGTCGCCGGTAAGCACCTCTCCCCGCTCCATCCCAGCCACCTACACCAAAGCAATGGATGAGATCAGGGAAATTTTCAGCCGGACTCGCCAGGCCAAAGCTCTGAGACTCCGCTCTGGCGCTTTCTCTTTTAACACTCCCGGAGGAAGATGTGAAGACTGCAAAGGAGCAGGACAACAGATCGTGGAGATGCAGTTTCTTTCTGATATTGTCCTTCCCTGTGAAACCTGCAAAGGGAAACGGTACAAGAAAGAAATACTGGAAGTTAAATACAAGGGAAAAAACATCGACGATATCCTTCAGATGAGTGTAACCGAAGTTAGTGATTTTTTTGCCGGCCACAGCAAGCTGCTCAAGAAGCTCAAGCCTCTTATTGATGTAGGCCTGGGATATCTCCGCCTTGGTCAACCTACCACCACTCTCTCAGGGGGCGAGCTGCAGCGAATCAAACTGGCTTACAACCTGGCTCACCGCCGGGAAAATCATCTTCTCTATCTTTTTGACGAGCCCACCATAGGTCTGCATCTCGATGATGTGTCCACCCTCATCCGGTGCTTCCAGAAACTGGTGGAAAAGGGACACTCGGTGGTAGTCATTGAACACAATCTTGATTTAATAAAATGTGCCGACTATATTATCGATCTGGGGCCAGAGGGAGGAGACAGGGGAGGAGAAATCGTAGCTCAGGGTACTCCCGAAGAAGTAGCTGTCTTCCCCAGCTCCATCACCGCCCGATTTCTCAGAAAGTATCTGTCCCGTTCTTCACCATTTTCGTAAAACCGGGTAAATTTGCTCTTGACATTTAAAAGGAGATTGCCTAAATTACTTCTGATATGAGCCGAGATGTTCTGAATCACACCAAGCCTTCCCATTACTGCATGATAATGTGCAGCCCGAGCACAGGGTAAGCCCTCAGGGCAACTGTGCCGGGAAGAACTTCCTCGGATACCCCCCTTAATTACCCTCAAAGGTAAAAATCCTGTGCTCGGGAAACCTAAATGAACAGATGAGTTATTTTTGTTTTTTGCACATTTTAGGAGGAAAACATGAGATTTTCAACGATAGCCATAAGGGCCGGACAGGCCCCAGACCCGACCACAGGGGCGATTAATTTCCCTATATATCAAACTTCAACCTATGTTCAGGAGGAGCCCGCAAAACATAAAGGCTTTTCGTACTCGCGAACAGAAAATCCAACCAGAAAAGCCCTGGAAGAAAATATTGCTGCTCTTGAAGGTTCAGAGTATGGACTGTGTTTTGCCAGTGGGCTGGCTGCTGTCAATACGGTGATGAATCTTCTCAAATCCGGTGACCACATCATTGCACCTGATGACCTTTACGGGGGAACTTACAGGATTTTCACCCAGGTATTCAGCAAATACGGGTTAAACTTTACTTTTTTAGATGAAACTGACCCTGACCAGGTTCTCAAGGCGATTAGAACAAACACCCGAGTCATCTGGATCGAAACTCCCTCCAATCCACTCCTTAAGATCCCTGCTATAAAAGCGCTAACTCGAATAGCCTCAGATCATAGCTGTTTAGCTGTGGTTGACAACACTTTTGCCTCCCCCTGCCTTCAACAACCTCTCTCGCTCGGAGCAGATATCTCCCTCCACAGCACCACAAAATATCTTGGAGGTCATAGCGATATGATCGGAGGAGCCCTGGTGACAAATCAACCGGAGTTATATGAGCAGTTGAAATTTTACCAGAATGCAGTGGGAGCGACTCCCGGTCCTCAGGATTGTTACTTAGTGTTGCGCGGCATAAAAACTCTGTCCTTGCGTATGGAAAAGCACTGTTCAAATGCAAGGGCAATCGCCGAGTTCCTCAATGAGCATCCCGGAGTAAATAGGGTTTTTCACCCGGGTCTTGAATCCCATCCCGGTCATCAGATAGCTAAAAAGCAAATGAAGGATTTTGGAGGTATAGTTTCTTTTGAACTGAAATCCGGCTGGAAGGGGGCGCTTCAATTCGTCAAAGCAACTAAACTTTTCTCCCTGGCAGAAAGCCTGGGAACAGTATTCTCCTTAGTGAATCACCCGGCAACCATGACCCATGCATCAATCCCTGAAAATATTAGGGAAAAAACGGGGATTACCAACGGTCTCTTAAGATTATCAGTCGGACTGGAGGATGTCGAGGATTTAATAGAAGACCTGGAACAAGCTCTTGCGGCAGCAGAAAAAAGCGAGACGAAAAGGGATATTGTCCCCGCCTTTTGATTTCGGGAGGCCGTTTACACTGGATTAGAAGAAAAGAATAAAGGAGCCAGAGAATGAATAAGATAAGAACAGCGGTCATGGGATGTACCGGTCTGGTGGGACAGCAATTTATTCGGATGCTGGAGAACCATCCTTATTTTGAAGTGGTGGCCTTGACTGCTTCAAATACATCTTCCGGGAAAAAATACGAAGATGCTGTGGACTGGCTCCTAAAGGATGCTGTACCTGAGTATGCCAGAAATATTGCAGTTAAGGAGACATCGGTCAGATATCTTAAAGAAAGCAAAGTAAAAGTTGTTTTTAGCGCTCTTCCTCCCCCAGTAGCCAAGAATATCGAAAGCGGCTTGGCCGATGAAGGGATATGTGTCTTCTCCAATGCCAGTGCTTACCGTATGAACCCTGAGGTGCCGGTTCTTATACCGGAAGTCAATCCGGGCCATCTTGAGCTTGTCAAATCTCAATTGATTCACGGCCGGGGTTTCATTGTCACTAATTCAAACTGTACTACCTCCGGCCTTGTCCTTGCTTTAAAGCCTTTTATTGAATTCGGGATAAAGAGAGTTTCCCTGACCACCTGCCAGGCCATATCAGGTGCAGGGCGCAGCGGCCTTGCTTCTATCGATATTTTAGGTAATGTCATTCCCTATATAAAGGATGAAGAGGAAAAAATCGAGGCTGAATCACGGAAAATACTAGGGACAATTAACGGGGGATTAATCAAGGAAAGCTCAATAGATTTTAACGCCAGCTGCTGCCGGGTGCCTGTCCGGGACGGACATCTGGAAAGTGTAGTGGTTGAACTGTATGAAGATGCCAATATAGTTGCTTTAACAGATTCTCTGGCCTCATTCAGGGGGCTTCCACAGAAATTAAGTCTTCCGACGGCTCCGGAGCAGCCCATAATTTTAAGGAAAGAAAAACGATTTAGAGAGGGCTGTCATAGCGGTCCACAACGAGTTTTTTGATTAAATGGGGCAGCTTAAATAAGCATCTTTTGGTTTGACATCTCCAGGGATGGATGTTATATCAATTCTAAAACCAAAATGGAGACTTTCGGCTGGCTGTCTGTTCTTCCCCCTCTCCTGGCCATTATTTTGGCTATCCGGACAAAACATGTTTATATTTCCCTTCTTTTTGGAATTTGGCTGGGCTGGTCTATTATCCACGGCTGGAATCCCTTAACCGGCTTGACCCGCACCATAGACTCCCTTATTGATGTTTTCAAGAGCGCTGATAACACCCGGGTGGTTTTATTCAGTGCTTTAATTGGTGCCATCATTACTTTTACCCAGTATTCCGGCGGAATGAAAGGATTCATCAACTGGATAGTGGGGAGAGGGGTTATCCGCAGCCGCCGTTCGGCCGGACTGCTTGCCTGGTTTCTCGGTTTCGTCATTTTCATTGAATCAAGCATCTGTGTTTTGGTTTCAGGAGCGGTTTCCCGTCCCATTTTTGACAAACTCAAGATTTCACGGGAAAAACTAAGCTATATTCTTGATTCAACCTCGGCTCCCAAATGCATTTTAATCCCTCTTAATGCCTGGGGAGCTTTCGTTATCGGTCTTCTGGCGGCCCAGGGTGTAGAAAATCCAGTTAAAACCTTAGTTTCTTCCATGCCTTTTAACTTTTATGCCGTTTTTGCCATTAGTCTTGTCCTGATGGTAGTTCTCTCAGGTAAAGACCTCGGCCCCATGAAAGAAGCTGATCGCCGGGTGAGGGAGGAAGGAAAGCTTCTCCGCGACGGGGCTGAGCCACTTGTCTCTGAAGATGTAGTCAGCCTTGAGGAAAAGCCGGGAGTACCTCTGCGAGCCTGGAACATGATTCTGCCCGTGGCGGTCATGGTTTTAACTATGCCGGTTGTTCTTTTCATAACCGGAAAGGGAAATCTTATGGAAGGCTCGGGGTCTAAATCAGTCCTTTGGGCGGTCATTGCCGGCCTGGTAAGCGGAGCCGTTTCCTATAGGCTGCAGGGATTAATGAAAACAAAGGAAATTACCGATATATTTATGAAAGGAGTGGGAGGCTTAATCCCCTTAGCCAGTCTAATGATCCTGGCTTTTGCCATTGGCGATACCTGTGATGCCCTGGGAACAGGGCCTTTTGTTGCTCAAGCAGTAAAAGCTACTCTTCCTGAAGGAGTCATTCCAGCGGTAATTTTTCTTGTCTCTTGTTTTATCGCTTTTTCCACCGGAACTTCGTGGGGAACTTTTGCCATCATGATTCCGATTGCAGTTCCCATGTTTCATCTTATCGACCTTCACCCGGGACTCCTCATTGCTGCTGTTCTGGGTGGAGGAGTATTTGGCGACCATTGTTCCCCTATTTCCGATACCACCATCATTGCCTCCATGGCCTCAGCTACCGATCACATTGACCATGTCCGCACCCAAATTCCTTATGCTTTTTTGGCCGCCGGTGCTTCTTTGGTTTTTTTCCTGGCGATTGGCTTTATTTTATAATATTAGATAACAATTCCGGCCAAGGAGGGTCGTTATGAGACAAAATGTTCGCCACCTTATTTTAATTTTTACCGTCAGTTTAATTCTTTTCCATCCATCCTGGGCAGAAAACTCATCACAAGAAGAATATTCCCTGCAAGAGGCTCTAGCATCATTTGAAGATTTTACTTTACGCCGGATGGCCAGGGATAAAATACCCGGCTTGTCTGTAGCCTTGCTCAAAAGTGATTTTACCTGGGCCCGGGGATTCGGTTACTCGGATCTGGAAAACATGGTGCCAGCCAAAGCCGAAAGTTCCTACCGCTTGGCCTCCGTCACCAAAACCATTACCGCTATTGCCGTCCTCCAGCTTGTTGAGCAGGGAAAAATCGATCTAAAGGCTGAAGTCCAGCAGTATGTTCCTTATTTTCCCCGGAAAAAATGGCCTGTCAGGGCAGGCCATCTCCTCGGCCATTTGGGAGGAATAAGCCACTACCGGAACTATAACGAGGAAGGTCACATCAAAGAACCAAAAGATACACAGGAAGCGCTGGCCATCTTTCAGGATTTCGAGCTGGCGGCTGAACCGGGAACAAAATATCACTATTCAAGTTATGGATATAACCTTCTGGGGGCAGTAATAGAAGGCGCTTCAGGAGAAAGTTATGGGGAATATATCCGGAAACACATTTTTCAACCCCTGAAAATGAGTCAGTCAAGAATGGATAGCCCGGTGGCTCTTATCCCTAACAGAGTCCGGGGATACCGTTTAATAAGGGGAGAAATAAAAAACTCAGAGTATGTTGATGTTTCCAGCCGCTTTGCGGCCGGAGGAACACGCTCCACTGTTATCGATCTTATAAAATACGCTCAAGGCATTATCCAGGGTGATTTGCTTAAATCTGAGACCTGGCGAAAAATTTTCCAATCCATGGCCATCAAGGACGGCCTGTTCACTGGCTACGGCATGGGATGGAGAGTAAGTCCCTGGAGAGGTCATTTCCAGATAAATCACAGCGGCTCGCAGCCAGAGACAAGGACCCACCTCTTGATTTTCCCCACAGAAGATTTTGCCATTGCTGTAGCCAGCAACCTTGAAAGAGCTAATCTTTGGCCCTATTACAGCCGGTTGGCCGAACTCGTTTTAAATGAAGACATGAATCTGGCTGTCTATGTAGCCTCAAGGGAAGGACAACTGGTTTACCATGCTTTGAACCAGACTTTCTCCTATGGAATGAGTCTTTATGATCGGAACAAGACTCCAGTGACCCAAAAAGAATCGGACCTGAGCCGCTCTTTTGCCTTTTTCAATTCCGCCGTTAATCAGAAATCAATCCGGAAAGATTTTGAGAAAGGCAGTCAAATCATTTCAGCCGGGATTCATCCTGTCTCAGGCGAAGCTTTTACTAAAGTGGGAACCTTTATGGCTGCAGCCTTGGCCGAAACCAGGGGAGAACAAAAACTTGCGGAATATCATAAAAAAGGCCCTCTGGCTTTCTTTTCTGACTACATCGAGCTAACCAAAAAAAAGTTAAAGCTCAAGAAAACAGGCTCCCTAAATAAATCTTTTTCCTCTCTCCTCTCCCAGTGGAAAAAAGACTGGGACCGAGTCTACACTCCTTACTTTCGCCAACTTCAGATAACAGAAGAGACAGATTTTAATGAACTTATTTCATTAATGGAAAATGAATTTAAAAAAGCCTCTATTTACCCTGATTATACCCGGGATTTGAGTGAAATTGCCCGGTATTTTCTAAAGCAAGGACAGTCTGAAAAAACCATGGCTGTTCTTGAATCAACTGCCGGCCTTTACCCTCTCTCAGTTCTTCCTCTGGTCCAATTGGCTCAAACCTATCTCTGGCTGGGAGATGAACCCCAAGCCCGCATGTTTTACAGAAAGGCTTATGAGCTTGATCCGAAACATATCAGCCTGAGCCCCGGTGCCTTCGAGTATTTTGCCCTGGAACTTCAAAACGAAGGAAAAATAAGAGAAATCACATCCTTAGGAGAAATCGCCCTTGAACTCCATCCCGAAAATGCCAACCTCCATGTTGATGTTGGAGATATTTATCTCAAATTGGGAAATCCCCAGAGGGCACGGGAACTTTTCCAAAAAGCTCTTGAGCTTGACCCCGGGCACCGGGAGGCCAAAAAAAGACTGGAAAAAATAAAAAAATAACCAACGCTTCAAACGCTATAAACGCAACAAACTCAATAAACGCTATTAACTTTTGACAGGATCTTCGGAAAGAAC
Source organism: uncultured Eubacteriales bacterium (assembly GCA_964440805.1). Classification (GTDB taxonomy): domain Bacteria; phylum Acidobacteriota; class Aminicenantia; order Aminicenantales; family Aminicenantaceae; genus CAYTTR01. Next base: position 11,239 of record CAYTTR010000016.1, on the reverse strand, counting down.
TCTTTCTAATGTCTCAAGATAAAAGTCAACATCTTTTTTTTCAAAGACCAGCGGAGGTTTGATTTTAATTACATTCCGGAAAATACCGTCTGTACTGGCCAAAACTCCCTCTTCTCTCATCCTCTCAACAATATAGGAAACCTGGAGAGGAGCTGGTTCTTTGGTTTCTCTGTCCATTACAAATTCAATTCCCAGAAATAAACCTGAACCACGAATATCTCCAATGAGGGCAAATTCCTCCTTCAACCGTTGAAGCCCGTTTTCAAAATATTTTCCTACCTCTAATGCCTTAAGCTGGAGACTTTCTTTCTCCATCACATCCAGAACAGCCAGGCCGGCAGCACAGGCCACTGGATTTCCGCCATAGGTATTGAAGTACTCCATGCCTCCCTCGAAAGCAGAGGCGATTTTTCTTGTTGTAACCACTGCAGCCAAAGGAAAACCATTGCCTATGGGCTTCCCCATAGTAACAATATCCGGGACTGCATCCTGGGTTTGAAAGCCCCAGAAATGAGTTCCCACCCGGCCGAATCCAACCTGGACTTCATCAGCAATGGAGACACCTCCTGCCTCCCTGATCAAGGAAAAAGCTTTCTTTAAATACCCAGGAGGAAAAACAATCTGACCGGCACAACTCATTAAGCTCTCTACCAAAAAGGCGGCCACTCTCCTTCCTGAGCCGAGAACCCTGGACAGTACTTCTTTGAACTCTGCAGCAAAAACATCTGCTGCTTTATCCTCCGAATAAGGACTGCGGTACATATCAGGAAGCGGAACCACATGAGTATGAGTAGGCTTTCCTTTTCCACCGGGGCCATTAAATTTGTAAGGACTGACATCGATAAGAGAAGAAAGGTGACCGTGATAAGCTCCTTCCACTACTATAATATCTTTAGCCCCGGTAAAGCTGCGGGCTAATCTTAAAGCCAAGTCATTGGCTTCGCTTCCGGAATTTACTACAAAGCAGACCTCCAGCGGTTCAGGCAAGAGGCCGGTCAACCGTTTTGCGTAATTGACGATATTATCATGTAGATACCGGGTATTGGTGTTGAGCACTGCATTCTGTTTTCTTACTGCCCCCACCACTTCCGGCCGGCTGTGACCCACATGAGTAACATTATTGACCGAGTCTAAGTAAATCCGGCCGCAGTGGTCGTATAGAAACTGCCTGTAACCCCGGACTATTTTGAGAGGTTTCTGGTAGGAAAGGCTCAAAGCAGAACTTAGGTGACGCACTCTTAATTCCAGAATTTCCTGAGGATTAAGCTCCTTTTTATAATCCGTTTTCTTCCCTGGCAGCCCCAGAACTGCCCTTGGATCTGGAGAAAGACTGAACCAGACCTCTTTTTCTTCAGACCTGGCTACACCCGGGAAATCCCCTTTATATCCCAGAAGGTCTACTATCACTTGAAAGTGAAGATGAGGAGGCCAGCCTCCGTTTTCATACACAGTCCCTACTTTTCCCAGGACTTCTCCCTTTTCAATCTTTTTGCTGGGGTAGAGATTTTCAAGCGAGCTCCGGGAAAGATGTCCATAGAGAGTGAAAAAATGAACTTCTCCTTCATCAAATTCATGTTCCATAATAACTGTAGGTCCATAATCCTGATAATTATTGTTATCGCGGAAACTATGTACTTTGCCTTTAAAAGGAGCTCTTACCGCGGTCCCAGCTTCAATAAACAAGTCCGTTCCCAGGTGAACAGTCCGTCCCTCCCCAGGCCGGTCTTCCGGACTTCCGAAAAGGGAAGAAGTATAGCAGAGGCGGGCTTCTCCATAGCCTCCAATTCCAACTCTGGCTCCTCTCTTTTTCACTTCCCTGAAAATAACATCATCAAAATATTTCAGTGAAGAAAGAACATCCGGGTTTTCTAACAGAAGGCTACCGGCACTTAAATCAATTTCAACCGCTTTTTCCTTACCCTTGTCCAAAGCGAGGGGAAAAACAAACTCCTGATGGTGCTGCTCAAGCCAGGCTGCTAATTTTTCCGAGCCAGGGCAGGGCTCCAATCCGCAGGCCTGGCGAAAAATATAATGAGTAAGTTCTGGCGGGATAGAAGCCAATTTTTCCAGTAATTCCCAGATTGGCTTCTCGGAGACAATTAAATAATTATCACCTGGACGCTCTTCTTTCTGAAAGGCTGAAATACAAACACTCAGGCAAAGCCTGGTTACAATCAAGGGATATAGAGCGGCCAGTTCTTCCTCACTGAGCGGTCTTTCCTGATTGTAGCCGGAGATAATCCGGGCTGCTGCAGATAGAGGATAAGATTTGTTCAGCATGGCATAAGCACAGCCGACAGCCAAATCACCTACAGTGGTGGAGAAAATTATATCCCCAAAATCGACTATTCCCTTAATTTCCATTTGGCCGAAGGTTTCCGGCTGGCGGGAGGGAAAAGAGATAATAACATTGTGATCATTGGCATCATTATAAATAAGGCTCTGAGGAAGGTTAGAAAGAGAAGAAACATTCCGGGATTCAATCAAAAAAAAATGTTTTTCGAGAAGGGCTTTCTGCTTTTTTGACTTAAGGTGATATTTTAACTCGCTTATTGTTTTCTGGGCTTTGTTCAGGTTCCAGATAAGGTCAGGCTGGTCGAATTTTCCGGGAAAGGATTGCAAAGAGTTGGAAAGTTTCCCCAGAAACCGGCCGAAGTCTTCGAGCAGTTCAGGTGAATGCGGTTTTGTTTCAGCCATTGTCTTTCCCGGAAGCCAGGTGAGCAGACGGACAAAATAGGGTCTGTTCTCCTTGTTTTTCACTGTGATTATTAACTCTCCCGAAAGAGCCGGAACCGGGCGAGGACCTAAAACACGGTTGGCATTTTGGGCAAGATGGTTTAAGAGCCGGTTTTGAAATTCAAGGTTCTCTTTTTTCTCCTGTAAATTGGCGATCTTTAAGACAAACTCTTTACCTGAATTATCCTTTAAATAAAAGTTCTGGTCTCTTTCCCCGGGGAGACTGGCTAATTCTCCTGATAGGCCGAAATAGCGGTCAGCGATTCTCCCTGCTTCAGCAGGAGAAAAACTCGGCCTGGAGTTTACAGTTGAACTAGTTTTCCCACCCGGCATTGTCTATTCTCCTTATTCATTTATAATCCCACTAAATCTTAACAAAGTATTTTCAATACTTGTATCCCCTTACTTCTTCCTCGGTGAACTCAACCCCAAGTCCTAAAACAATTCTATTGACAAAGTTGAAATAACTTATAATTAGATTAAGGAGTAAAATGTCTTCATCTTCCCAGCCGGCCTTCTTTATTTCATCAATATGTAATTGGGATATTTGATCTGGAGAAAGAGTAAGAATCTCTGCGTATTCAAGCAGCAATTTTATTTTTTCCGGCAGCTCAATGTTTCTGTAATTATCAATAAATTTATTTAATTTTTTTCTGTTTTTCCAGTAAAAGTTAAGAGCTTCTGCATGGTGATGGATACAGTACTGACATTTGCTACTTGCCGAAACAACCACCGCTATCATCTCTTTCACCTCGCGGGGCAGGTTCGATTTTCCGAACATAATTGTTTTGTATAAATCCATATGGTTCATCATTGCCTCAGGATTCAAGCTGTGAATTTTCATAATATTAGACAACTTACCCCGTGATTTAACAATATTATCGTAAACCTCTTTTAATTTTCCCTTCGCGTTCACTTCTTCAATCACTTTAATAAAAGGCATAATAACCTCCAATTAATTTTTGCGGCTATTAAAACTATTTGTCTCAACCGGCGGTTTACTATCTTCCTTACAAAGGTCAGACCGAGAGTTGCAAATATATAATAACCTGCAGGGAACCCATTTATCTTCCCCCGCCTCAAAAACCCCGTAAAAGTGGCAGAAAAACCATAACGGCCGCCAATATAACAAAACTGAGCCCCAATCCGGCTTTAAGGTAATCGACGGGCGTGTAGTTCCCTGCTCCCATCACCAGCAGGTTGGATTGTTGAGCCACCGGGGTAAGAAACCCGTTTGATGATCCAAGAATGACCGCGATGAGAAGGGTTCCGGGATCAAGGCCGAGAGAAAAGGCTGCCTGAAGAGCAACCGGAATCATCAAGATGGCCGCTGTGATGTGGGAAGTTGCCAGAGCCAACAGAGTTGATAACAAAAAGACAGCCCCCAATACCAACAAGCCGCGTTCCCCAGAAAAGGGGATAAGCACACCTCTAACAAAAGCTTCTATTAACCCTGTCTTAACCATGGCCGCTCCCAGGGAAAGGAAGCCTCCTATCATAATGATCATTCGCCACTCGATCGCCCTATAGGCATCTGAGGGATCAAGGCAGCGGGTTATGATCATAAACCCTGCAGCCGCCAAGGCTGCCAGAGACACGGTCAGCGCACCGACAACCACAGCCGCAATCATGGCCGTCAAAATAGCCCCTGATATCAACATTTTTGCTTTCGGTTGCCTTTGTTCTGGAAGGTCTGTTCCCGACACCAAAATAAATTCCTCTGAAGAGGCAAGCAGCCGGATTCTGTCCCAGGCGCCGCGCACAAGGAGGGCATCTCCAAACTGGAGTCTTTCCTCACCTAAGTGAGCCCGGATGGGTCTTCCTCCTCTCCAGATGCCGAGGACGGTCAGTCCGAACCTTTCTCTCATCTGGATATCTTCGAGAGTCTTGCCCACATAAGGAGAACGGGGTGGTAAAACTAGCTCGGCGACACCGATATCACGGGAAAGCAGTTCTTCCGGTCTAAGATATTCCCGCTGAACAACCTCAAGGTTGAAATCTTGGGCTGCCGCCTCGATATCACCTTCCCGTCCCTGAACAAGCAGCCTGTCCCCGGTCTGTATCAGATCTTCTCTTTGAGGAGAGAAGCGGCTCTCTCCAAAGCGGGCAATGCCGATGACATTTATCCCGAAACGGCGTCCCAATTCGCTTCTGCTTAGACTCTTCCCGACAAGTGGACTTCCCTCAAGGACTCCAAGTTCAAAAAGCCTCTCATCAAGGCGATAAATGGACGGCAGTTTTTCGGGCGGAACAGCACCGCGCATCTTTGTATCCATAGGCCGGACCGGAAGAAACCTTCGTCCGATGAAGGCCATGTATCCAATCCCAAGAGCTGTCAGAATAAGACCTATCGGCGTTAAAGCGAAGAATCCCAAATCTTTTCCTGCGGCCGTTTTGAAAGCAGAATCGGCGATGATGTTAGGCTGGGAGCCGACAATAGTCAACATTCCCCCGAGAATTGTTCCATAGGCCAGAGGGATCAGCAGGCGGGAGGGAGGAAGTTCTGATTTTTGACCGAGAGCCATAACAGCCGGCAACAGTATGGCGGCTGCGGCAACATTGGATATGACTGAAGAAAGAAGCGCTCCGGCAGCCATGACGGTCACCAACGCCCAGACTTCCCCGCGCTGACAGAGCTTCGAGAGGTACCGGCCAATCAATCCCGAAACCCCGGTTTGTCTTAGTCCTCCGCTAACTACAAACAAGGCCGCCACAGCTATAACCCCAGGGCTGCCGAAGCCGGCAAAGGCTTCCTCAACTGTAAGTATCCTGGAAAAAAGAAGAGCCAGAAGAATAATAACGGCCACAAGATCACCGCTTAGCCGGACAACTAACAACAACAGGACAGCAGCAACGAGGACAACGGTCAGGAAAATTATAGCCGGGGTCAAGAGACACACTCCTTCGGCCGGGTTAAGCGCTTCAAATTAATAACCGGGGTCATTAACGGCCTGAATAGTTAACAGAGTAACCGGAAGTTTTCCATCCGAACAACAATTCCGAGATGCAAAGGTAAGACAAGGACCGAAGGGCGTTCAAAATTATATTCATAATCTGCTCCGGTAAAAAAGATGTTTTAAATCCGGCTTTCCCCTCGGTCATTGCTGAAAATGTTAAACCGAGTCCGGTTAATAAGTCAAGAACAAGAACTCTACCTTCTTTTACCGTTGGTCATCTCCATTTCGCGGTTGAGTTCTTCAATGTCCACATCCTGGGAGTAACCTCCGATCAAATGCTTGCAGAAGTAGTCGGCGGAGGAGACTGCCACTTTAAAAAAGACCGGATAAACCAGCATACCCTCCTACGGGATGTCAGAAAATGCCCACTTTCTTCAGATCGATAAAAGGATGCCTGGCCGCCAGCTGCTCGATAGCTGCTTTTTTATCGGCTAATCCATAGTCTCTCAGGTTTCCGTAGCCGTAATTGTGATACCACTTGGAACGGCTGGGGTGACCGCCCCGGTTGCCGACAGTAATGACGATGAACCCGAACTGGGCTAAGCGCCAGGAGCGATCATAATTCGCAGGGTTTGATCCTTGAATCTTTCGGCATCTACTTTTATCTTGTTTTTTGTTTCCAGGTCAAAAATCAGAAGCTCTTCTTGAGGTGCTTCCTTTTCGCCCGGCATATGATATTTGTAAGTTTCCAGGGTCGGCCGAGGCTCGGCAATGGAGTTAATTACCCAGAGGTCTTTGACCTTACGGTAATCGGAGCGGGTCATGACGAATCTTTCTTCCCGTTTTTCAGCTTCCAAAACGTCCTTATTTTTTTGCACTTTGAAATAGACGGCGGTCTCTTTTTTTATGAATTTAACGGTATCAATGGGGAGATGCTTAGCTTCATAAGGGTCTTTGGTTAAGGTTGACAGGGGAGACGGCCCCAGCAGTCAAATTGCCGGGGCTGCTATGGAAAGGTCAGGTTTTAAAAAATAAATTAAAAAGAATTAATAAGCTCCGATTAAAAAATAGGAATTCCAACATCAATCGTTTCCCCAGATCATTTTATATCGTTTGTCTCGTTTATCTTGTTTATTTAGTCTCAATTTTATTCCCTGCCTCGCCTTTTTCGCTCAGTTATCCAAGATAAACCAGATGAACTAAATAAACCAAACAAACTGAATCAACTGAATAGACTGAACAGACCGAAAGATTTTATTATTTCCAGGGAAAGAGGTGTCCCTTTAGGGAACGTCCCCTCTCTCTTTTTTCTGTGCTCTTACCATTTCAGCCACATCTTTCAACAGCTTTTTGGCATCGTAGATTATTCCGTCTTTTATGGTATATTTAACACCGCCCACTCTTTCCACTTTACCGGTCTCATCATTAAGCTTTATGGCTCCGGTTCCGTAGAGACCTTTGAAATTTTCAAGCGGGTTTTCCTCGATAATCACCAAATCAGCCAGGAGTCCCGGTCTAATCAGCCCGAATTCAATCGGTTTGCCGGCCGGCTCGAAAAGCTCTTCTGCACTGTGCAGAGTGGCAGCCCTAACAACCTCCAGAGGGTGGAAGCCTGCCTCCTGGAGAAGTTCAAGTTCTCTAATGTAACCGAAACCGTAGAGATTATAGATAAAACCTGAATCGGACCCTGTGGTTACTCTTCCTCCTGCTTTTTTATAATCATTCAAAAACATCATCCAGCGACGGTAGAAATTCTTCCAGGCCACTTCATCCCAGGTTGTCCAGTAATACCAATAGGAGCCGTGGGCGCGCCTATCAGGCTGATAATATTCCCACATTGAGGGTAAAGTATAGGTTTCATGCCAGTCGGCATTGCGGGCCCGCATTAAATCGCGGCTGGCCTCATAAATGGTCATAGTAGGATTAATGATATATCTGAGCTTTAAAAATTCATCAATCAAAGTTTTCCACTCCGGGCTTCCCGGCGGATGAATCTTATCCCAGAGTCTGGCTACCTGGCCGAAACGGTGCTGCTCGTCAAAATAATTATGATAGTAAGGCCAGGGCTGGACAGTATAATCCTTGAGAAGAGCTTCAAACAGGCCGTAATAATGAGTCATGGAAGTCAATCCCAGCCGGGCAGCATCCAGGGCATTCATCCGGGCTACTCCCACCTGGGCCAGATGAGCGGTTGAACCCAACTTATGCTTGGCCGCTTCATCAAGTAGAGCAGCCATTATTTCAGGGTCATGCGCTCCAAGTTTTAACCCGTCAATACCCTGTTTTACCGCCCAGCGCACCCATTCCCTGGCTCCTTCTGGTGTTGTTATGCGGCCGCCTTTCCAGCCTTCGCCGGTTCCGGGACGGTGATAAGCAAAAATCCGCGGGGCAATAATCTCGTTCCGGGCGCTTCTGGCTCTTTCTTCAAGCGTCCAGCCGAAAGGACCGAGAGGCACTCCCCGCACCGTGGTAATTCCATGAGCCATCCAGAGTTTATAAGCATATTCAGCTTCAGGGTTTTTCGGAGCCCCTCCGGCATGAACATGGGTATCTATGAACCCGGGCAGGACATACATACCTGAGGCATCAAGCTCATAAGTGGCATCTTTCGGCCTGCGCTCCTCATTAATGGGAACTTTGGGATAACCGACAGGAACCACCCGTGTTATCCGGTTTTTCTCAATAATAATATCCACCGGGCCGTATGGAGGAGAGCCGTCTCCATCAATCAAAATGGCGCCTCTAATAATGAGTTTTTCAAAAGGGCCTTTTCCTTCATCCGGCTTCCGGTCAGGTGCCGGAGCAATCTGCGCCTGAACAATGGACAGAAAAAGGATAAATAAAAAGAAAAAAACAATTGCTGAATGAAAGACTCTAATCTTTGGTGAAAAAAAATTCATCTAAAACCTCCTAATTGTTTCTGTTTTAAGATATTTCTTATTCCATATATCTGTCAAGCCTAGAAATCAGTATAATAATCTATTATCCTTTCGATGGCTTTTTGGCAAACCAGACAAAATTCCTTCTTGGGACTGGAGATCATCAGGCAGTACATCATCGGGCGGTAAAGCCCCTCTGATGAATATCCTGCCCCCTCGAAAACTCCGACTTTATCTTCCAAGTGAGCATACTGTTTACGGATTTTTTCAATTTTTTTATCAATTTCTTCAGCTTTAGCCTGATATTTCTTTTCAATTTTCTTCAGCTCGGCTTCTTTTTTCCCTTCAGCTTCGGCCTGGTCAAGTTCCCGGTGCATGGTCTGGAGCAGGTGCCTTCGCTCAGCCTGTAAGGCATCGAGCTCTTCCTTGCCGTACTCAGTCGGAATTTCGATTCCGGGGCTGAGCAGATCGGCCCATTTCACTCTTGACGGGTCAAGTAGGGCGGTTATATTCGGTTCCAGCGGCTCCACTCCTGGGGGATAGAACTCGTTATATGAGACCTCGGGTGCATAGTACTCATCAGCCAGACCGGCAAATGAATGGCCCAGTTCATGGATAAACACTTCTTTGCTCCGCTCATTATCCACTGTAGTTACGCAGTAGTCGTTGTAAATCCCCCCGCCTCCATAACGTTTGCTGTTGACTAAAACGATTATAGAGTCATAAGGAACTTGTCCGGCTATCTCCCGCAGCAGATGGCCGTCATCAATAAGCATATAGCGGTCCAGATCAAAGGCATTGAAAGATGCGTTGAGGGCTGTTTTTTTGAATCTTCCCTGGCGCGGCTCATCCATTCCCGACTCGAATGAAGGCCGAAAAATGCCTCTGACATTGAAATCTTCCCGGCAGCTCTTATATGGTTCAAATTCAAACAGCCAAGCGGTGAACCGGTCTACATCAGCAATGAACTTATCCTTTTCAGTCGAGGTATAGCCTTCTGCCAGAAAAACGAAATCGACCTTGTTTTTGGGATCGCCGTTCTTTAAACATTCGTAAACAAAGTCCCCGGCAGAAGGATTTTCTTTAATAATATGATAGTCGGTTGGGTCGACCTGAAGGATAAACAGCGGATGGGGAATGTTTTTTCGGTCGCGGGCATCGATTATGAAGAGGAAGGGCCGTCTTGGAGCCGGAATTCTTATTGAGCGTTTAAAAACCTTTTTTATTCCTTCAATCGCCGGTGCTGTGGTCTTATATTCGTTGAACATGGAGTCGAACCCACGAGAATAGATCAACCGGTTAGTAGCTACATCATAGAGGCGGACACGGTAGTGCCCGTTTTCGAAGGGCTCGATTAAGCTGGCCGGATTTTCAGGCCAAGGTCCTTCCCAGTAAATATTATCCAGAATTATCTCCTCCCGGGAAGAATTGCCGACCTGAAAAAGATCAAAGCGCAGTCCGTGGTGGTCAAAATATTCTTCGAACGAAACCGCAGCCTGAGCCCGGATTAAAACGGCTGTAAAAAGGACACAAAAAGCCCAACAAACAAAGGTAGCAATAAAGCAAAGACGAGATCTTTTCATTTTTTTCTCCTCATTTCGTAATTTTCTTTTTTGAGAATATTGCTTAGATTATAATCAATACCACGCTCAAATAATAAAAGTAAAAAGGTGAAATAGTTTGTCTGTTTTTTTATAAAAGCCTTAACCCTGGTTTTTCACCATTTTACCGGCTTGAATAATAAAAACACGGAGTTTTAATGTCAACTTTTTTACTGCTGTGACCGAGTGAGCTGGAGAGAGCTTTTCTTTTTAGTCTGAAATAATTTATAAATTTCATGGATTTTTTATAATCTATCTCATGATTGAAGAATCCCCAAAATATAAAGCCGCCCTCCATTATAGGATTCCCTCAAAAGACGGCTCCGGAAGGCTAAATCTTCAATGCCGCTCCGACATTTCCCTGCACCTTTGTCCAGATTTTATTTCCCGTCACTTTGGGACAAAGATAAAAATTGAGAAAAGTCTTTAAATCCTGCTTAATTGATAATTGGCCCCAGGGGAGATGGCCACCTCGCAGGTCTCTGATCTGCTCCTCGCCATAAAGGGAGTCCCTTTGGGGAATGTCCCCCTTTCCACTCCGATTCCAATTATTTTATGAGGAGGTTCCGATTGAAGCTCAAGCGATATCTGGTAAATCTTTTCCTTTAACTTAGATCTGACTTTGAGCCTCACTGAATAATCATCTCTTTTTACGGCCTCAAGCAGCTCAATCTCTCCCATATCCTTCTGCATTTTCTGAAATTGATGGAGGTGCTCTTCCAGAGTAAACTCTTCCAAGAAATTTGATTCCAGATAGTCTTTAATAAATTGTTCAGCCTTTTCCAAGTCTTGACTACTGATTGCGTTCAGCAATGCAGCCGAACATCTGCCGGTAATGGAATCAGGAATCCCTCCATTTCCTCTCAGATGCCAGCCCGGCCCGTCTTCAAGCCAGGGATAATCCAGAAGGGTTCCCCAGTCTTTGGTGCCTCTGTAACCGTGAGTCAAATTTTCTTTATCCCAGTCAGGAATCAGATAACCTGTTGCGGGCATACCGGCGGGAGAAAAAAGATTTTCATTAAGAAATTCTTCATAAGATTTTCCGGAAACAAGTTCAATAATGATTCCCAGCAAACTGTAGCCGACATTGGAATACTCATAGAGAGTACCGGACCTCCGCTTGAGT
>CAYTTR010000015.1:42692-57127 GCA_964440805.1 uncultured Eubacteriales bacterium | reverse complement strand
ATTTCCCTGCACCTTTATCCAGATTTGATTCCCGTCACTTCGGGACAACCTCTAAAATTTAGTTCGAAAATAAAAAAAGTCTATTCGGTCTGTTCAGTCTATTTAGTCTATTCGGTCTGTTCAGTCTATTTAGTCTATTTGGTTGAGAGAATCCGATATTTAAATTTAGATTATGCGAAACGAGCGAGAAAGGCGAGAAAAGTAATTGATGTCCTTGGTGGTGCTAAATGATTATTTTCATTGTTCGTGGGTGGCAAGCCCGCCATGGATATAATCTCTTTCTCTTATCACGGTTTTGAAGATGCTTTCCATTTTAATTGTTAATTTGCAAAAAAATTTTTTTTTATCTAACATATGGGGACAAACAGATGGAGGGATTCATGGGAAAAAAGTTCACACTAATTTGTTTTTTGTTTTTAATCATCTCAAATTTAGTCCTGTCCCAGGAATGTATTACTTGCCATAAAGAAGCTACTCCCAATATTGTTTCTGACTGGAATCTAAGTCTCCACAGCCAGAATGATGTTGACTGTGCTGTCTGTCACGGAGATCTTCATAAAGACGCCTATGATATAGACAAAGCCCTGATTCCAACTCCTCAAACCTGTGCTCTCTGTCATGAAGAGAGAGTGGCCGAATTCAAGCAGGGAAAACATGCTTTTGCCTGGTCTGCCATGAAGGCTATGCCCACGGCTCATTGGCAGCCTATGGCTTTAATGGAAGGAATGAAGGGATGCGGTGGATGCCATAAAATCGGATTAAAGACAGAAGCCGAGATTGAAGAGCTAAAAGAGAAAAGTGCCGGTTTCGGAACCGCTTCCTGTGATGCCTGTCATACCCGTCATGCATTTTCACGAAATGAAGCCCGCGAGCCCCAAGCCTGTCAGACATGCCATATGGGTTTTGATCATCCCCAGTGGGAAATGTATTCATCCTCTAAACATGGGGTTCGCTATTTACTTAAACAATTAGGGATTCTACCTGAATCAGCAGCAGCTCCCACCTGCCAAACATGCCATATGCAGGAAGGCAACCACGAGGTTATGACGGGCTGGGGATTTTTAGCGGTCCGCCTGCCTATGCCGGAGGACAATAAATGGGCTTCAGATAGAGAAACTATTCTTAAAGGGCTGGGAGTTCTCGACCCTAAAGGACAACCTACAGCAAGGCTGGAAGTAGTAAAAGGAGCCAAAGTGGCCCGGCTGACTGAGGAAGAATGGCAAAAAGAAAGAGAAAAAATGCTCAGGACATGTAATGACTGTCATTCACTCCGCTTTGCCCGGGAACAATTGGAAAAAGGGGACGAGATGATAAAGGCGGCTGATCACCTAATGGCCGAAGCCATAAGGATAGTTGCCTTACTTTACCGAGACGGAATTTTGAAAAAACCGGAAAACTACTCTTATCCTTACCCCGATCTCCTTACTTTTCATGATGCCCCCACTCCTGTAGAGCAAAGGCTTTTTGTCATGTTTCTAAAACACAGAATGCGGACTTTTCAAGGAACTTTTCACGCCAATCCTGACTATGCCCTCTGGTACGGCTGGAGTGAAATGCAGCAAGATTTAAATGAAATTAGACACATGGCTGAAGAGCTCAGGCAAAAAAAATAAATATAAACCACTATTGTCTCTGTTAAAAGAAAATTTATTCAGTTTAAATAATCCTTGATTGTCTATTATAATTTCTATAAAATTAGTAGAAATTATGAAGAAGATATCTCATGAAAAAAATAATCAGATTTTTCAGCTCTGTTAAGTTAGCCATCATTTTACTAATTATCATCACTCTAACCTCTATCCTTGGAACTCTTATTCCCCAGCACCGCAGCCCCCAAGAATATTTCCAGCAATATGGAGTAATTTCCCATCTTTTTCTAAAGCTCCAACTGACCAAACTCTATCTATCATGGTGGTATATAAGTTTACTGATTTTCTTTTCCCTGAACATTTTCTTTTGCACCCTTTCCCGCTCTTCTCCCAAATTCAGAAAGGCTTTTAAACCGTCAATAAGATCAAGCAAAAAAGCCATCCAAGCAGCCAAAATAAAGGACACCTTTAAAAAACCCTGGCCAATTCATAGAGCTCTCGACTCCTTGACGGAAGAATTGAAAGCCAGGAAGTACAGGATAAAAAGAAAGCAAGAAGAAAACCAGGTTCATTTATTAGCCCGGAAAAGATTAATGGGTATTTTCGGATCAGCTATTGTTCATCTTGGCCTTCTGGTAATTCTGGTTGGAGGAATAACCTCCGGCTTGGGAAGTTTCCGGACCCAAATCATTTTGACTGAAGGAGAAACCAAGTCTGTACCCGACTCAGGCTTTAACCTCCGCTTAGATAAATTTGAAATTGAACGTTACCCTGGCGGAGAAATTAAAGACTGGAAAAGTACTCTGACCGTAATCGAAGACGGTGAGGAACAGGTATCCAGAACAATTGAAGTAAACCATCCTCTGACACATCAAGGATACGTCTTTTACCAAAGCAGCTATGGCTGGAACTGGAATAACCCGGTCCTGGAAATTGAAGCAGTCAAGAAAAGCGACCCGTCATTCCGGAAAAAAATAAATATATCCTTAGGCGAAAAGGCAGAAATAGAGAAAGGTTTATATATTTCGGCTCTCCATTTTGTCCCCGATTTCGTTATAAACGAAAACAACCAGGTGGCAACCCGCAGCCTGCAGCCGAACAACCCGGCTGCTTTCATTGAAGGCCGGACAGAAGAAGAAAAGATATTTTCCGGCTGGATATTTGCCCGGTATCCCGACTTCTCCCGGATACATTCCCGCAGTGAACAGGATTATAATTTCCTGCTGAAAAATTTTCAGGCTGGACAATATTCAGGAATTCAGATCGCCAAAGATCCGGGCACCAATATCATCTGGATCGGCTGCACTCTTCTGATGATAGGTTTGTTTTTTGCCTTTTACTGGCCTGAAAGGGAAATAAGAGCCTTTTTGGAAAAAACCGATGATGAAAAAACGGAAATAGCCGTCTCCGGTTCGGCCAAAAAAAACAAGGAATCTTTTCTCAGGGAATTTGAAGACTTAGTCTTAACTATAAGGAGAAAGAAATGAATGAACCTCTTTTTTTCCTTGCTTCTTTTATAATGTATATTCTATCGGCATTTTTTTACTTACTTTTTCTATTCTCCCGTAAAGAAGGAACAGCCAAGGGCGGATTTATCTGGGCTGTCACCGGATTAGGCCTTCACTCCCTGGCTCTTATCCTGAGAACAATGGAAAGCGGACATGCTCCTTTTACTAATATGTATGAATCGCTCTCTTTTCTGGCCTGGGCCACAGTCTTAGCCTTTGTGGTCATGGAATCAAGAGCTGTACTCAGAACCGCAGCCCCTTCGGCGGCACCCTACATTTTGCTAATTGTGATTGCCCTAATGGCTCTGACATCATCGCCTTTAATGCCCAGTGACGTTACGCCGCTTGTCCCGGCTCTTCAGAGCTACTGGTTATGGCTTCATGTTTCCATCACCTTGCTCAGTGAGGCCTTCTTTGCTATTGCTTTTGTAACCAGTATCCTCTATTTAATAGCAGAATCAAAGAAACAAAAAGGCCAAGTAAGCGGACTGTCTTCCGAAAAATTGGATGCCATCAGCTACCGCTGTATTGCCATCGGATTCCCTCTTTTCACCTTAGGCGGGCTTGTCTTTGGTATGATCTGGGCCTTCAGAGCCTGGGGACGCTACTGGAGCTGGGACCCAAAAGAAGTATGGACTTTAATTACCTGGTTTGTCTTTGCTCTCTATCTTCATACCAGGCTGGTTATGGGATGGAAAGGAAAACGCTCTGCTTATATCGCCATCCTCGGTTTCCTTGCTGCTATGTTTACTTATTTCGGAGTTAATTATCTTATTTCCGGTCTTCACAGTTATGTTTAAAATCCGACGGGCGGGATGAAAAAGAAGAAAAAATTAATCTTCATAATCGCCCTGTCAGTTTTTTTTATTCTTTTTTTAGCATCCGTTGAATACACTTCAAAATCAAAATTTTGCTCAACCTGTCACTACATGAAACCGTTCTACCAGAGCTGGCAAACATCATCCCATAATCATATAGAATGCAGCACCTGCCATTATCCTCCCGGTTTAAAATCAAAACTCAGAGCCAAAGTGGAAGGACTTCTTCAAGTCGGCCGGTACTGGACCAAACTCTACCTGAAATCAAAACCATGGGCAGAAATTCCGGATGAAAGCTGCCTCCGGGAAGGCTGTCATGACAAGCGTCTTCTGGAAGGTGAAACAAGATACAACAAGATAGTCTTTGACCATACTATCCATTTAACCGATTTACAAAGAGGGAAACTCCTTCGCTGCACCAGTTGTCATTCTCAGATTGTCCAGGGAGAACATATTACCGTCACCCAAAGCTCTTGTTTTATCTGTCATTTCAAGAAAAGCGAACATTATCCCCAGATTGCCGATTGTTACCATTGCCACAAAGAAAAAGACCTTGGCTCCTCAACTGATGCCAGATTCAATCATCAAGTTGTTTTCCAAAGAGAGTTTGACTGCCTTAAATGTCATACTAATACAATTATTGGGGATGGAAGCGTTCCCCAGGAGAACTGTTATAAATGTCATTGGGAACAAGACAGGCTGGATAAATACTCTGAAACCGACTTAATGCATTTAACCCACATCTCTGAAAACAAGATTGAGTGTAATCTCTGTCACCTTGAAATCCAGCATAAAATCGTCACCGATATTGAAACTATTTCCGATTGTACAACCTGTCATCAGAATTTTCATCAGGCACAAAAAATTCTCTATGCCGGTGAAGGAGGAAAAGGAATTCCCCATGCAATGTCCAACATTATGTTCGAAAGAGGCTTAAGCTGTAAGGGTTGTCATCTCTTCCATGAAGAATCTGAAGGAAAAAGCATAACCAGAAGTACCTTTATTTCCAGCGAAGAAGCCTGCGAATCCTGCCACGGAACCGGATTCGGCCGCATCCTCAAGGAATGGAAGCAGAGTACGGAGAAAAAACTGAAAGAAATAAATTCCATCTATTTTCGAGCTGTTAGAGAGATTAAAACCAGCCGTTCCGGGAACAAAGATAAGGCCGATGAACTTTTAAATAACGCCGGCTTTAATATCGATTTGGTAGAAAAAGGAAAAAGTGTTCATAATGTCCAGTTCTCAAGGGAACTTCTTCTCGCTTCTTACAGGATGATTAAAGAGGCTCTGCTGGCGGCCGGCTCTTCATATACTCCACCTGAAATTTCCTGGACCGAAGAACCGGTTCCCTCCGAGTGTTCAAACTGCCACTCCGGTATTGAAGAAATAAGCAGCTTGATTTTCGGTTTTACTTTTTCTCACGAAAATCATATAATCGGAGAAAATCTGATTTGCGGAAAATGTCATTCCCACCTTCAACGGCATGGGGAACTGCTTCTTTCAAGAACCTCTTGTGTAGACTGTCATCATCAGGAACAGGCTAAAGATTGCGTTGATTGCCACCAGATTCAAGCCTTGTTTTATCAAGGAGGAAACTTAGAGGACATGAAAATTCCGGCCGATTTTATGAATGAAGCCGGAGTGGGCTGTTCCGACTGTCACGGGCAAGGGAAAAATATTATTAGACCGGGCCCGGAATCATGCTCTGAGTGTCATGAGAGTGAATATCAGGAATTACATAAAAGCTGGCAAGCCGGTATAGAAATACTTCTTAATAATTTACGAAACAGTATAGAAGAAGAAAAAAAGCTTGCCAAGGAGCGGCAAAATAAAGAATGGCTCAACCAGGCAGAAAAGATACTCCATACAGTGGAAAAAGACTGCAGCCTGGGAATACATAATTTTATCTGGATGGAAGATATATTAACCCAATATACACAGAAAAAAACCAAGGACTCCAACTTAAAATGAAAAGAAGAAATTTCGTTAATTTTTTCCTCGGCGGAAGTATAATAGGAACCATCTGTTCTCTTCTTTATCCTGTCGTTCGTTTCCTTCTGCCTCCAAAAACAGGAGGAGGAACGGTTGGTTCAGTAGTGGCGGCCAAAGTTGGAGAGCTGGCCCCCAATTCTTACAAGATTTTCAGATTTGGGAACAAGCCGGGAATTTTAATCCATTCAGCAGAGGGAGAATGGAAAGCTTTCTCAGCCATCTGCACTCACCTTACCTGCACCGTTACTTACCAAAGCCAGTCGGAAACCATATTTTGCCCCTGCCACAATGGAAGATTTGATATTGAAGGAAGAGTAATCTCAGGCCCGCCTCCTTCTGCTCTGGAAAAATTCCGGGTAGAGCTCTCCGGCGAAGATATAATTATCAGCAAACAGGGATAAGAATAAAATGAGAAGCATCGTCTGGAAAATCAAAGAATTCTTTGATTCACGATTCAAACTTACCCTGCTTTCGGTCTTGGCCAAGGGAAAAACTGTTCCTGAACATAAGCATTCTTTCTGGTATTATTTCGGAGGTATCTGTTTATTCTTATTCATCATTCAAGTAATCACCGGAGTCTTGCTGCTGCTCTACTACACTCCCACCATCGACGGGGCTCATGAAAGCATTCGCTTTATAATGAGTGAGGTTAAATTCGGCTGGCTCATAAGATCCGTCCACAGCTGGTCGGCCAACATTCTCATGGGAGCCATTTTCATCCACATGTACAGCACTTTTTTTCTAAAAGCCTACCGTCCTCCCCGGGAACTTACCTGGATTACCGGTTTTTTCCTTTTGCTGATTTTTTTCGCCTTTGGATTCAGCGGCTATCTTTTACCCTGGAACGAATTATCATTTTTCGCCACCCGGGTAGGGACGGATATCATCGGTACTCTGCCCATTGCGGGAAAAGCCATCAAGGATTTTATTCTGGGAGGCCCGGAAATTTCCGGGGCAACCTTAAGCCGTTTTTTCTGGTTTCATGTGGCTGTTCTTCCTCTAATCACCATAGTATTTCTGGGGCTTCACCTTATCCTGGTCCAAATTCACGGCATGAGCCATCCCATTGGAATACCCCGGAAAGACATTAAGGAAATTCCATTCTTTCCCGATTTCATAATGAAAGATGCCATCGGCTGGCTGCTGATTCTGGGATTGGTAGGAATCCTGTGCGTCTTTTTCCCTTGGGAAATCGGCCCCAAGGCAGATCCCTTTGCTCCCACTCCTATAGGGATAAAACCTGAATGGTACTTTACTTTTATGTTTACTACCTTGAAAGTCATCCCCTCGCATGTGGCTTTCCTGGAAGGAGAAATGCTGGCCATTCTCGGCTTTATCCTGGCAGGGATTATCTGGATGCTGGTTTCTTTTCTTGACCGCCGCGCTTCCCGGGAAAAGAAAAGTCCCGCATTTACTTTCTTTGGAATCCTGACGTTAATATATATTCTGATTATGACAGCCGTTACTTACCTTTTCCCTAATTTGTGAGGAAAAAATGAGACTGCCTAAACTTTGCCTGCCCGTTATGGTTATCATTGCTTTAACCCTAATCCCCTCTATACTCAGAACTCAAATCTCAAGCTGTCTTGAATGTCATCAGCTTCTTGAAGAAGAACTGCTGGCGTCGGTGGAGGCCTATAAGCTTGATATTCATCAAAGAAAAGGTCTCTCCTGTGCTGATTGTCATGGAGGAAATCCCCAAGGAGAAGATATGGAATCAGCCAAAGATAAATCTTTCCGGGGAGCTCCGGAACGAAAAGACATTCCCTTGTTTTGCGCCCGATGTCACTCTGATTCACAGTATATGAGAAAATTCAACCCTTCTCTCCGGATTGATCAATTGGCTCTTTACTGGACCAGCCGGCACGGCGAGCTGCTGAAAAAAGGAGATAAAAAGGTTGCCGTCTGCACCGACTGTCATGCAGCCCACGGCATCCTGGAAGGACGCCATCCAAAATCAACGGTTTTCCCCTGGAATATCCCCCGCACTTGCGGTCAATGCCATTCCAACAAAGACTACATGAAAGAATACATCATTCCCACCAACCAGGAAGAAGAATATAAACAAAGCGTACATGCTTCAGCTTTATACGAAAAAAAAGACCTCTCAGCCCCTGTTTGTAACGACTGCCACGGCAATCACGGAGCCTACCCTCCGGAGGTAGAATCAATTTCCAATGTTTGCCACCAATGCCATCCCTCACCGGCCCAGCTCTTTTCCGCCAGTCCTCATCAGACTGCTTTCAGCCGGCTCGGTTTTTCAGAATGCGAAGCTTGTCACGGCAACCACAAAATCCTTAAACCGAACGACGAAATGCTGGGAACAGGAGATGAGGCAACCTGCATTCAATGCCACGAGCAGGATTCAGTTGGATACAAAACCTCTATGGCCATGAAATCCGTTCTGGATGAATTTAATCAATCGCTGACTTATGTTCAAAGCCGGTTAGAGCAAGCTGAAAAACAAGGAGTTGAAGTCAGTGAATACAAGTTCAAATTAATTGATGCCAACTCTTCCTTAATTCAAGCCCGTAACCTGACTCACACTTTGAATCTGGACAAAATTAAAGAGGCTGTCGAAGAAGGAAAAAATCCTCTCCGGGAAGCAGAAACCGGTGCTGAAAAAGCCTTAAAAGAAGCCAAGATGAGAAAGACCGGATTGGTTGTGGCAACAATCTTTATCCTTCTTCTGGCCTTTTCTCTTTACTTAAAAGTGAAGCAAATGAAAAGAGAAAAAACTCAGACTTCATGATCCTCACCAAAAAAAGTAAAATAAATTGATTTTATTATTTAGATGTATTATAAAGTATTAGTAAAAAGTTTTCTTCAAAAAGAAGGAGATTCAAATGAAGAAAATCTTGATTGCGGTCATCATCGTCATCGGTTTAATTTTTATCTCATCACTCCTTAGCCAGGAATTCAGCTATGTAGGGGCGGACAAATGCAAAATCTGCCATAAAACGGAAAGCCGGGGAAAACAGTACCCAATATGGGAAGAGAGCAAACATTTCCAGTCATTTAAAACTCTTTCTTTACCGGAAGCGGCAGATATAGCCCAAGAAGCAGGAGTCTCTGATCCTCACCAAAGCGAACAATGCCTCAAATGTCATGCTCCTCTTCATGAAAAAGCGCCGGAGATTAAAGAAGAAGGAGTCACCTGTGAGGTTTGTCACGGCCCGGGAAGCGAGTATAAAAAACTAAGCGTCATGCAGACTAGAGAAGAAGCCGTTAAAATGGGCCTCACCGCTTACAATTCTCCCCAGGATATCAAGAACCAGTGCTTGACCTGTCACCAAAACGCTCACGGCCTTCCTTTTGATTTTGATTCTTCCTGGGAAACAATCAAACATCCGGTTCCCGAGAAATAATAACTGTTTCTATTTAATACAAATAATGAATTTTCCTTTTTTAGGAAGGAAAATAACCGTCAACGCTATTTTTGAGGGATAAAAATGATAATCGCCGAATTTGCCATTTTCCCCACCAGCGAAGGAGCTTCCGTCAGCAAATATGTCAAGGAAGTAATAAAAATAATCGAACAATCAGGACTGAAGAACGAGACAGGGGGCATGTCCACGGTAATTGAAGCGCCTGAGCTTGAATCACTTTTCCAGGTAATAAAAAAATCACACCAGAAACTTCTGCAAATGGGAGCCAAGAGAATCCATATAGATCTTCGAGTTGATCACCGCCTGGATAAGGAAGCCTCTATCCATTCCAAGCTCAAATCAGTCGGCCTCAGAAAATAATTGGAGTTCAATTTACTCTTTCTTGACAGGACAATAGACATTTTATAAAATCCCTCCTCTTTCAGCCTGGATCGGTCACTGTCCGGCCAGAGAACTTCAATCCGATTAAATGCTATGAAGAAAGAATACCTGCCGGGATGGCTTTTAATGCTGGCTGTTGGTTTGACCGCCATTTTTCTATCACGCCTCATAGTGGTGGGAGGAAAACATCCTGTGGAAGCAGCTGTCCTGGCCATTACAATTGGCATCTTAATCAGAAACTCTATGAAGCTTCCCTTTTTTATTCTGCCAGGAGTCAAAGCTTTCGAGAAGGTTCTAATCCTTGGAATCGTTCTTATTGGAGCCTCCCTCAATTTTAAAACAATCAGCTCCCAGGGACTAAACATTCTTTTTATTATTCTGATTACCATGAGCATCAGTTTTTTCTTTATCTATTTTCTTGGCCGGCTTTTTTCACTGCCCCGAAATCTGGCTCTTCTACTTTCGGTAGGAACCACAATTTGCGGCGGCTCAGCCATTGCTGTCACCTCACCTCTGATTAAAGCCAGGGAAGAAGAAACAAGTTATGCCATCGGAACCATTGCTTTATGGGGATTGCTGGCAATTATTCTCTATCCAAAAATGGGCCAGCTTTTTGGAGTACCGGATTCTCATTTTGGTGTCTTTGCCGGAACGGCCATCCATTCCACTCCTCAAGTAGTAGGAGCAGGTTTTATTTTTTCCAGTCTGGCCGGAAAGACCGCCACTGCTGTCAAGTTAGTCAGAAACTGCTTCATGGCTCCTCTGGCTTTTTTTATTGCCGTCTGGCACACAAAATCTCACTTTTCGGCAAATACCAATGAAAAACAAGCCTCCCAAACTTTAGTCAAAGCCTTTCCCTGGTTCCTTTTCGGTTATTTTGTTATGGCCGGTCTTAATACCCAAGGATACTTGAGTCAGGAGGGAATTAAAGCTTTCGATACAATTGGCCGATTCCTCATTCTGGTCGGGCTGGCTGGAGTTGGCCTTAACACTGTTTTCAACTCTTTCCGCCAGGTTGGATTCAAACCCTTGCTGGTCGGCCTCCTGGGCTCAATTGTTGTAGCCGGCTGCAGTATAGTCATGATAAGCCTTCTTCTCTGAACCAGCCTATTTTCTCTTCTTGATAACAGAGAATTGTTGTATTCGCTTTCTATGAAAAATTATCATTAAAAAAACCAAATTTAAAGTTGAAAAAGAGAAAAAATCGTGTTTATATGAAAAAGCTACCATGATTTACAGAAGCATAAAAAAAATTTCAGGGACTATTCTTCTTCCTGAAGATAATCCCCAAAAAAAATGCGTGTAAACCTGAAAGTCATTATTCTTGCCTTTGTTTTTGGTATAATTTCCTGGATTTTACAGGCTTTTATTAGCCATTCATTAACTCCTGAAAGCTCTTTGCCTGAGATCATATTTGGGGATTTTACTCAGGAGGAACTGACCATCAGAAGCGTTACTTTTCTTCTTTTTCTCTTATTTGGGTTTCTTATGTCCCTCAGAATTGAAAGCAGAAAAAGAATCGAATCAGAACTCCAGGAGAAAGAAGAAGAATTCAGGAAAATTTTCGAATATTCCAGACAACCTATCGTAATCCTTGATGCCAGATCCTGTGTCCGTTACTGGAATGATGCTTGGGAATATGTCTTTCGTTATTTAAGAAAAGAAACTCTGGGTAAGGATTTTAAATTATTTCTTTCACCGCAAAACCATGAGCTATTCGATGATCAATTTAACCTCCAAAAAAAATCCCCCGCCGGCCTTAAGGGAAGCAGCAGACTGGAAGTTAGTGGACTAAGGAAAGACGGGGAAGAAATCCCTTTGGAAATATCTCTTTCCTCAGGAAAAATCAAGAAACAGTGGCTGGCAATATGTTTTATCCGTGATCAGAGCCAGGAAAAACTCAAGGAAAAAGCATTTTTTCTCAAGGATAGAGCTCTTGAATCCACCACTCATGGCCTCGTTATTGTTGAAACAGATGGAAGGATTTTCTTCGCTAACTCATTTTTTTGTCAACTCTGGGGATTCTCCCCGGAAGAAATTTCCTCAAAAAGATTTGCCCTGCTCCTGCAAAAAGAAGAAGATTGCCATCATTTTCTGGATGTAATTCAAGAAAAAAGCTCCTATTCTGACCATGCATTGGCCAGAAGAAAGGACGGTTCTCTTTTTCATGCCCAATTATCAGGCAGTAAGATTCTCGATGAGAATGAAAATACTGTGGGATATCTAATTTATGCATCAGACATTACCCAAAGAATGGATGCCGAAGCTCAACAAAGAGTAAAAAACAAATTTGAACAATTGATAACTACTATTTCCACTAACTTTATAGGCTTATCTTCTGACAGAATTGACAAGGAAATCATTAATGCGTTGGAAAAAATAGGTGAGACAACTGAATCAGGCAGATGTTCCATCTATCTTCAATCTCCCGGAAAAAAACAGGTCTATTTGGCTTATGACTGGTTAGCTAACAAGCCCAACCTCCAATCTCCCTCTCCCATTAATTACAATGAAGAAGGATTAAAAAATCACTTGGAACGAATTAATAACAAGGAGACAATCCATGTTTCCAGTGTTTCTGAACTTCGTTACAAAGATGAATCTTTTCTGAAAGATCTTCAATGGCGTGATGTTCGTTCTTTTATTCATGTTCCTATCGCTTTTGGACAGGAAGTCCTGGGATTCCTCAGTCTGGAATCAATCGGGAAAGAAAAAACCTGGCCAGTGGAAATAGTAGCCCTTCTCCGAGTGTTGGGAGAAATTTTTGCCAGCACTTTAAAAAGAAAATTAATCGAGGATCAGCTCAAGAAATCTATTGAAGAGAAAGAAATCCTTTTACAAGAAATTCATCACCGAATTAAAAACAATATGCAGGTAATTTCTTCCCTGCTTAATTTACAGGCCAGGCGCTTCAAAGATAAGAAGGCCCAGGAAATGTTCAAAGAAAGCCAGAACAGGATTCGTTCAATGGCTTTAATCCACGAGAAACTATATCAATCACCAGACCTTTCCCGGATAAATATCGGTCATTACATTCAGAGCCTGA
Source organism: uncultured Eubacteriales bacterium (assembly GCA_964440805.1). Classification (GTDB taxonomy): domain Bacteria; phylum Acidobacteriota; class Aminicenantia; order Aminicenantales; family Aminicenantaceae; genus CAYTTR01. The sequence goes on along the minus strand of CAYTTR010000015.1, from coordinate 44,404 downwards.
TATCACATCTTTTTCAAACTTACAACTTTGATCAAGAAAAAATTCAAATAAATATTGATATCGAAGACACTTTGGTGGATATCAATACAGCAATTTCTTGCGGTTTGATTATAAATGAACTGGTCTCAAATAGTCTCAAGCATGCTTTTCCTAAATCCCATCTACAAGAAACAAAAGAAAATCCCGAACTACGCATCCAGTTCCGCACATCTGATGATGGCGAATATAAACTGATTGTCGGAGATAACGGAGTTGGAGTACCTGAAGGATTCAGCATCAGCCAGACATCATCGCTGGGACTCCGGTTGGTCCAATCTCTCGTTCGACAAATGAATGGAACCGTGCGGATCCAACGCAAAAAAGGGACTACTTTTTTCCTAACCTTCCTGCCTCCCCGCCATTAAATTGTTTTATTCTTACTAAGTTGTTTTTTTAATAATCCCTCCCCCGACTACATCATCCTGGTCAAAAAAAACAACAGCCTGGCCGGGAGTGACAGCACGCTGTGGTTTTTCAAATTCCACTTCTGCTTTCTCCTCTCCAAGAAAAGATAACACAACTTTGGTTTCTTCCTGCCTGTAGCGAACTTTTGCCCTTAACTGTAACCGGGATTGATCCGGTCGATGACAGGTGAAGTTGAGAGAGGTGGCTACAAGCTTTCTCTTATAGAGAAAAGGCTCTGGCCCGACTACAAGAGTATTGGTTTCCGGTTTTATGTTTAGAACATAAAGAGGATAAGGAGAAGAAATACCTAAGCCACGGCGCTGTCCAATAGTAAACCCAGGAATCCCTCGGTGCTCTCCGATAATCTTGCCTTCGGGATCTTCAATGGCTCCTGGACGAAAAGCATCAGGAATCCTATTCTTCAAAAACTGAACATGATCTTTATCGGGAATAAAACAGATTTCCTGGCTTTCCGGCCTCTTGGAAACAGGCAATTCTAACTCTTCGGCCATTTTCCTTACTTTCTCTTTGGTATATTCTCCTATGGGAAAAAGTGTGTGTTCAAGGTGTCTCTGACCAAGGTTATAGAGAAAATAAGATTGGTCCTTCCTCCTGTCTTTTCCCTTTTTTAATCTGTAACACTTACTCTGGGTGTCAAAAATGATCCGCGAGTGGTGACCTGTGGCAATATAAGAAACCCCCAGTTTTTTTGCTCTCTCCCAGAGTAATTCAAATTTCAAATAGCGGTTACAGCGGATACATGGATTAGGAGTCCGGCCGGAACTATATTCTCTAATAAAATTGGAGACTACTGCCTCTTCAAAGATTTCCTTGAAATCAACCACATAATGAGGAATTCCAAGTTTCGCTGAAACAAGATTGGCACTGGATAACGCTCCTTTCCCACAACAGCTTCTTAAACTCTCATCTAAGCAAAACTCTTTATCAAGAGAAAAAAGATCCATAGTAATCCCAATCACATTAAATCCCTTTTCTTTAAGCAGGAATGCAGCCATAGATGAATCCACTCCGCCACTCATGGCAACAACAACGCTTTCTTCTCTTTTTGAACTCATTAGAAATAAAATAGCAGAAGATGTGATCGATGCCAAATAGATTGGTTCGAAAATAAAAAAGTCTATTCAGTCTATTCGGTCTGTTCCGTCTGTTCAGTAAAGAATATGGGCGAGACTAAAAAAATATCTGCAGTAATTCGCCATGTTTAATTAGTTTTTAAATAGATGACTTGACCAGCATGAAATTTAGAC
>CAYTTR010000015.1:38205-42592 GCA_964440805.1 uncultured Eubacteriales bacterium | reverse complement strand
TCGCCATGTTTAATTAGTTTTTAAATAGATGACTTGACCAGCATGAAATTTAGACAGCTTTTTTTCTCACTCCAATTATGATAGAATTCTATCAGATAGAATCAAAGGAGAAGCCATGTCAGGTCATTCCAAATGGCATTCCATCAAACACAAAAAGGCTGCCCAGGACGCAAAAAGAGGAAAAATATTCACCAAAATTATCCGCGAACTTTCAGTTGCTGCCCGGGCAGGCGGAGGTGACCCCGACACCAATCCCCGTTTGAGAAAAGCCATCGCCGATGCCAAAGCAGTTAACATGCCCGCAGATAACATCAAAAAAGCTATCATGAAAGGAACAGGACAGCTCGAAGGCACTACTTACGAAGAAATGAGTTACGAAGGCTATGGTCCTAGCGGTGTAGCCATTTATGTTGAAACCTTGACTGACAACAAGAACCGTACGGTTTCTGAGCTTCGGCATATTTTCTCCAAGAATGGAGGAAACATTGGGGAGTCCGGTTGTGTCTCCTGGATGTTCAAGAGAAAAGGCTATATAGTGGTGGAAAAAGCACAGGCTTCTGAGGACAAACTCCTGGACATAATTCTTGAGGCAGGAGCTGAAGATCTCCGGGAAGATGGAAGCAGCTATGAAATTTTCACTCCTCCGAAGAGCTATGAAGAAGTCGTTGATTCTCTAAAAGAAAACAACATTTCCATCTCTGTTTCTAACCTGGGTTATATTCCCAAAAACTATATCAAGCTAGAAGGAAAACAAGCCCAGCAGTTATTAAGACTTATAGATGAACTGGAAGACCATGATGATGTCCAGAACGTATGGGCTAACTTCGATATTGATGAAGAAGAAATTGCCAGATACTCCAATTGAAGCACTGAATTTGTGGTCGAGCAAATGAAAGTTCTTGGTATCGACCCAAGTGTCAGAGCTACAGGTTTCGGTGTCATTAGCCAGGAAGAAAAAACTTTAAAAGTATTAGACTATGGAGTGATTAAACCCTCTCGTAAACAGCTTTTTCACCATAAAATAAATACCATAAGAAGTGCTATCGAAGAGTTAATCATTGCCCATCAACCTGATGAAGTGGTCATAGAGAATCCTTTTTACGCTCAAAACATAAAAACAGCTCTAACCTTAGGGCAAGTAAGGGGGGCCGCCCTGGTAGCTGTGGCCAGCCAGAACCGGCCTCTTTTTGAGTATTCACCCCTGGAAATTAAAAAAGCAGTTACTGGTTACGGGCAGGCCGATAAGTTCCAGGTCCAAACTATGATAAAAAATCTTCTGAACATCAATGACCATTCCATCTCCTTGGATGCCACTGATGCTTTAGCTGCAGCCTATTGTCACTTGAACAACAGGACTTTCCAAGAAAAAATCAAAGAATCTCAAAATCATAAGATATCATAAATATGATTGCCTATTTGAAAGGAAATATTATCCGCAAATCTTCAAACCAGGTAATTCTGGACATCAGTGGAGTCGGGTACTGCTGTTGGGTTCCCCTTTCCACCTATTTTCACTTGGGCGATATTAACGAGACAGCCGAACTCTATATCTATACTCATGTGACAGACAGTTCCCTTACCCTTTATGGTTTTTCCTCGGAAGGCGAAAAGGAGCTTTTTCTCAAACTCATCAGCATCTCTAGTATTGGACCAAAAATCGCTCTCAATATTCTCTCCGGAATCGAAACCGCTGACCTGGAAGAAGCAATCAGAAGAAGTGACGTTGCCAGACTGTCTCTAATTCCAGGGGTAGGGAAAAAAACAGCCATGCGCATCGCTCTCGAACTTCAGGAAAAACTGGAAGAGAAACAGAAAGTATTCTCTCCCAATGGATTAAAAGAAAAAGAAGATCTTGTTTCGGCCTTGATGAATTTAGGATTTAAACGGAAAGAAGTGGAACAAGTGGTTGAAGGAACGGTAAAAGATTTATCCCTGAAGACAGAATTTGATAGCCTTTTGAAGGAAAGCTTAAAAAGACTGGCTAAAATCTAAATTTTTTTTTATGATTTACCCTACCGGCTGATTGAAACTAAAGAAAAAATGATGAAGAAAGCTCACCAAAACCCGCCAAGAGAAGATATACTAAGCCCGGTTCGCTCCAAAGACGACCTTCTTTTTGAAGACAGTCTGAGGCCAAGAAATTTCGATGAATTTATCGGCCAGGATACTATAAAGGAAAACCTGAAAATTTTCATTGAAGCTGCCCGGAACCGCGAAGAATCACTTGATCATGTTCTTCTCTATGGCCCTCCCGGTCTGGGAAAAACCAGCCTGGCTTACCTGATAGCCAAAGAAATGGGAGTTGGTATAAAACCAACATCCGGCCCGGTGATCGAGCGGATCGGCGACCTTTCAGCGATATTAACTAACCTTCAGGAAAAGGAAATTCTGTTCATTGATGAAATCCACCGTCTTCACCCTGCCGTTGAAGAAATTCTCTACTCAGCCATGGAAGACTATTGTATTGATATCATCATCGGTCAGGGGCCGGCAGCCCGTAGCCATAAGCTTCGACTGAAAAAATTTACTCTCATCGGAGCCACAACCAGAGCCGGCCGGATCACAGCTCCACTCCGGGGAAGGTTTGGTATTATTCACCGGCTTGACTACTACGGTGAAGAAGAGCTGGCCAGAATTATCAAACGTTCAGCAACAATCCTCAATGTAGCCATGAACGAAGAAGGAGCCCATCAAATAGCCCTTCGCTCAAGAGGTACTCCCCGAGTAGCCAACCGTCTTCTCCGAAGAGTCCGCGATTACGCCGAAGTCAAAGGGGATGGCACAGTCACTTCAGTCCACGCCAAGAAAGCTCTTGACATGATGGAAGTGGACTCACTCGGACTGGACGAAGTGGACAGAAAAATCCTGTTAACCATTATTGAAAACTTCAACGGAGGCCCGGTGGGCATAAACACTATCGCTGCAGCTATAGATGAAGATAAAGACACCATCGAATCAATCTATGAGCCTTTCCTCATGCGCATCGGCTTTCTGGAAAGGTCTATCCGGGGACGTAAGATAACCGCCAATGCCTATAAACACCTGGGATTCCATCCTTTTTCATCCTCAGGGAAATTATTTAAAAAATAATCCAAGTTAGCTTTATTTAATTCAAATCATTTCTTCCAATAAATGTGGATTAAACTATAGGCTGAGAGAGCATCAGGTATGCCCTCCCATTCTGTAAACATACCTTAAAGAAAGCAAATTCAAAGGATCAACATACAATCACCATAACTAAAAAACCGGTATTTCAACTTGACTGCTTCTTGGTATGCTTCGAAAATAAAATCTTTCCCGGCAAAGGCAGAGACCAGCATCAAAAGAGTGGAACGGGGAAGATGAAAATTGGTTAAAAGCCTGTCTACAGCCTTGAATTCATAACCCGGATAAATAAAAAGATCTGTAGCCTCACTCCTGGGGTTAATTTTTCCACTCTGCCAGGCACTTTCCAGAGCCCGGACTGAGGTAGTCCCGACAGCAGTAATTAACCGCGATTCTTCTTTTGTCTGATTAAGTAAGGCAGCAGCCTTATCATCAAGGGAATAAGTTTCCTCCGGCATGAAGTGCCCTTCCACCTTTTCTTCCCTGACAGGTTGAAAAGTAGCTAATCCCACATGGAGGATTATATTAACTACATTAACTCCCTTTTTCTTTAGGTCATCGAGAATATTTTTGGTAAAATGCATGCCTGCAGTGGGAGCGGCAATAGAGCCTTTTTCTTTGGCGTAAACTGTCTGATAACGTCTTAAATCCATTTCTTTTAATTTCTGCTGCCTCTTCTGTCTTTTAATGTAAGGTGGAAGCGGAGGATAGCCGATTTTTTCAAGCTCTAAAAGAACATCAGGAGAGGAAAATTCCAATATTCTTTTGCCTTCTTTTTCTTCTTCCTTCACTCGCCCTAAAAGATGATTTGAAAAGATTGCCTTCTTTCCTTTGTTTACTACCCTGGCCGGCCGGCACAAAACCTCCCAGATGCATGGCCTTACTTCTCGTAAAAAAAGAAATTCAATTTCTTTCTCTTCTATCCTCCCCCAGACTCTGGCTGGGATTACCTTGGATTCATTAAGAACCAAGACATCACCATCATTGAAATAATCCGGAAAATGAAAAAACCTGGTATGCTCTATGGTCTTCCTTTTACGGTCAAGAATCATCATTCTGGAATGATCTCTCCGGCGAAGAGGCTTTTGAGCAATAAGCTCCGAGGGAAGCTCAAAATCAAACTCCGAGACTCTCATTTTCTTAAGGGAGGACGTTCCCCAAAGGGACACCCCTTCCAGAGGAAAGTCTAATTTATGATTCTTATTAAATCAAGCAACGAGAACAGCAAAATTTCACTTCTCTTGGGGAAGGGGTGTCCCTTTGGGGAACGTCCCCTTCTATT